>JBAZTO010000036.1:0-44194 GCA_041661865.1 Phycisphaerae bacterium
CGTGACCGGCTTGTGGCTGCTGGGCCTGGCCGCCGCCGAACAACAGCGCCGACGCATCCGATGGAGCGCTGCCCGTGCCCTGCGAGTGGTGCGACGAGCCATGACTTGGGGCCCACGCCGGGTGCCAAGCGGCGGGCTACAAAAACAACTGCGTCAGGCCCGGATGGACTCCTATGTGCGCCACAAGCCCCGAAAGGCCCGCGATTGGCCGCACAAGAAAAACGAACCCCCGGCGACTGCACCCAATATCCGCAGGGCCACACGCACGAAAATCCGCAGGGCGCAAGCCTTCTATGAACAAAAACTCATCACTTAGTTTACGGCGTTGGGTGCCATGCTCCTGCACGAGCGAAAGCGCCCTCGCCGGGCAGGAGTGGGCACCTATTGCTGCGCCTTGGCCAGGGCCTGGTCCAGGTCAGCCTTGATGTCCTCGATATCTTCGATCCCGACGCTGAGGCGGATATATTCAGGCCGCACGCCGGTGGCCTTCTGCTCGGGCTCGGTCAGTTGCTGGTGCGTCGTGGAGGCTGGGTGAATCACCAGCGTCCGCGCGTCGCCGATGTTGGCCAGGTGGCTGGCCAGGCGGACGGCGTTGATGAACTTCACGCCGGCGGCCTTGCCTCCGCGTATGCCGAAACCGATGATCGCACCGGCGCCCAGCGGCAGGTACTTCCGCGCGTTGGCGTGGTGCGGGTGGCCTTCCAGCCCGGCGTAGTTGACCCACTCCACCGCGGGGTGGCGCTGGAGCCACTGGGCCACCGCCAGGGCGTTTTCGCAGTGGCGAGGCATGCGGACGTGCAGGGTCTCCAGGCCCAGCAGGAACAGGAAGGCCGCGAAGGGGCTCATGCACGCGCCCGTGTCGCGCAGCCAATGCGTTCGGATGTGCATGATGTAGGCGATGTTGCCCATCGGCTTGAGGGCCTCGGCGAAGACCATGCCGTGGTAGGCCTCGTCGGGGCCGCAGAACTCCGGCCACCGGGCCGGATCGTCCGTCCAGGCGAACTTGCCGCTGTCGACGATCGCGCCGCCGACGTGCAGCCCGTGGCCGCCGAGGAACTTGGTCGTCGAATACACCACGATATCGACCCCGTGCTCGATCGGGCGGAACAGGTAGGGCGTGGTGACGGTGTTGTCCAGGATCACCGGCAGGCCCAGCGTGTGGGCCGCGTCGGTGATGCGGGCGAAGTCGGGCACGTCGTTCTTGGGGTTGCCGATGCTCTCGAGGTAGACGCAGCGCGTGTTGGCGTCGGCGAGTTTGGCGATCTCCTCGGGGTGGTCGGGGTTGAAGAACCGCACCTCGATGCCCAGCTTCCTGAAGGTCTGGGTGAACAGCGTCCAGGTTCCGCCGTAGAGGCTGGTGGAGGAGATGAAGTTCTGCCCGCTGTGTGTGATGGTGGCGATGGCCGCCGTGATGGCCGCCATTCCGCTGGCCAGGGCCAGGCCGCCGATTCCGCCGTCCAGTGCGGCCAGGCGGGTTTCGAGCACGCCGTTGGTGGGGTTCATCAGGCGGCTGTAGATATTGCCCGGCTCGGTCAGTGCGAACAGGCCCGCGGCGTGGTCGGTGCTGGTGAAGTTGTAGGAGGCCGTCGCGTAGATGGGCACGGCGCAGGCGTGGGTGGCCGGGTCGTCGGCCTGTCCGGCGTGAAGGGCCCGCGTGCCCAGACGGTAGGGATCGTTCTTGCTCATGGTCGCTCCTTGACAAGGTTTCCACGGCCGCGCCGATCCGTGATTGCACGAAGGATCACGCGGAGCAGTGGTAACAGGATAGGCGGGCATGCCGGTGGCGACAAGCAGGAATTGGCCGGGCGGCAAGGCAAACGCATCCAAAAAGAAACCTTAGCCGCGAATTAAGCGGATTACGCGAATTCAAAGAGATAAAGAACTAACAGCAAAGGCCATCAGACTTGGCGCTAGTGGTCTGTCACAGATGATCTGATAGGTGCCACGGCTGCGTCGTGTGCAGCCGTGCATAGCGCCGACACTGCTGCAAACACCGCAGCAGTGGCACCCGATCCATCGTTTGACGTGTGACTCGGCGCTAGATCATCAGGACGCTTGGCGAGGGGTCGCCGGCTGGGAACTCGATAAGCTTGTCCAGCCATTGCCACAGTTGCAGGGGCTGTAGCGAGTCCACCTTGCCGGCCGCCACATTGCGGACAATCTCGTCGTAGCGGGACTTGACCAGACTGCGATGGTCCTGGGTGAGGGACTTGGCCTCCCAATGGGCCAACACCTCCACGAAGGCGGCGCCGTCGTCGGGATTCCCAAGGACAGTCGCCAGGGTCTGCGAGCCGAACTGGCGGAGCGAATCCTCCGGGCGGTGGGTGAAGTGTGCGAAGGCCAGGTAGTTCAGCAGCCACGGGGTGCAGCGGGCGGTGACCTCTCCGTGGGTGCCCAGACCCTCGAAGCCCGCGCGGGCGGCCCGCAGGCAGGCCTCTTTGATCGTCCCCAGAATGCACGCGTATCGCCGCGCGACCCCATGCCATTGGCTGCCCTGGTGGAAGAAGCCCACGCTCCGCCTGGCGGTCGGGCGCACGTTCGCGGGCCAGCGGGGGTGCTCGAAGGCGATGGCCGGGGCGCCGTCATCCAGGAAGGCCGCCAGGGGCACGGGCGCGGGGTACGGCGTGTTGGGGCGGACCATGCCGGTCATCGTCCACTGCGCGACGGCGTCGGGGTCGATACGATCCAGGATCGCCGGGGGGCGGTCGCCGATGTATCTGCCGTGATCGCGATTCTCCGGGCTCATGCCGAAGGCAAAGCCGGTGTACGTGGCCCAGGTGATAAGCTTGTCCTTGAGGTGGGGGCGGAGGAATTCGACGGCCGGGATGTAGCTCATGGCCTGGAAGCGGAAAAAGTCGCAGTCGTCGGCGGGCCAGGAGGCCATGCGCTCCTTGCACCGCGGGCAGTGGCAGACCGTGTAGTCGCCGTTCTCCAGGTTGACCCCGCCGATGGGGAATTGGTCGAAGAGCCAGTGCAGGCCCTCTCGCAGCCAGTCCAGGAAGGCGGGGTGCGAGGGGCAGACGCCGTTGCCGTCGGAAGCCACGCCGGGCTCGGAGACCCTGTGGGCATCGGGATACCGGCGGAGGAAGGTCTGGATGTTGTAGGGGTGGTTGCCCTCGTAATAGATGCCGCCGTAAGAGGTGGTGCCCACGCCGGGCATGATCGCAACGCCGCGGGAGGCGGCGTATTCGGCCACGCGCCTGGCGTAGTCGATGCCGCCGTGGCTGTCGCGGAGGAAGCCCCAGACGACAATGCTCTTGATGCCTAGTGCGGCCGTCACGTCCGTCAGCCGGCGGTAATCCTCCAGGAACGTTTCGGGCCGCTTGAGATAGCGGTTACCCGTGCCGAAATTGAGCATGCCCGGGTCGTCCAGCATCCAGTTGGTGCTGTGGTCCAGGGTCCAGAAGTAAGAGTGAGGGAGGACGGCGGGACTGTCGAATCTCAGCGGCGGGATCAGGCGGGAACTGATAGGAGTGGGCATGTCGGCGCTCCTTGCGCCTTGCGTAGCGGCCGGGCGGGTAGCGTCCTGGTTGGGTGCAACCGGCGAGGTCGAAGGCGTTGAGGACGCCCCACCCGCCAGTGGCCTTGTTGATGAGGCCACCAGCGCGGCTCCGGCAAGAGAACCTGCCGCCTTGATGAACTGGCGGCGAGACAACGATCCATCGGGTTCGGACATAACGCAACTCCTTGGCAAGACGCGCTATTTCGCGTCGGGCGCCTTGTAGCCGAAGACCTTGGCCCTGGTCAAGCGGAAATGTATCACGAGTTCCTTGCCCTTGAGCGAAGAGAGATCCTGGCCCTTCCATCGCACAGGGGCCCAGATTTTGTCTCCGGTCAGCGGTTCGCAGTCGGCCAGGGAGAATCCCGGCAGCGGCTCGGTTTTGTAGCGTTCGAGCAGTCCCACCTCGACTTTTCCGCCCTCGTCCGCGCGGTAGTTGACGAGGATCTCCGGCCCATTGAGTGTGAAGGAGTACCCGTACATGGTCGGCGCACAGACGTAGAACTCCCCGACGTCATCGGCCCGCGCGCCGGCCAGGCGTCCGTCGTCCCATACCGCCCAACCCAGGCCGTCACGGTTCTTGTAGTCCTTGTACATGGAGTAATCGGCGTTGTGCGTGTGCTCGTTCGCGGTGTAGGACATGGCCAGCCGGCCGTCGGGAAGGTGGACCAGATTCGGCTGGGCGTACAACTGTCCGCAGTCCCACTCGCCCTCCTTGCCCACGTCAAGGATCGCCTCGTGGGAGACCCAGTTATAAACATCCCCGTCGTTGCTGATGGCCAGCCGCACGTCGCTGTGGTCGGTGTCATGGTGATAGATCGCCGGGAACAATAGCCGCAGGTCAGGTTTTCCCGGGTAGGTCGTGTAGCCGTTGGTATAGTAGTCGTCGCTGGGGAGATCCTCGCTTCCGGCGGCCATCAGCGTCGTCGGGGGCGGCCAGTTGTGGAAGTCATCGGTTTTGGAGTGGCTGATGGCCCGCCCGTTCTGGTGGCCACGGAAGAAGCCCACGTACTTCTTGAGAGGCGGATCCCAGGAGACAATGTTCTGGGTGTCGCAGAAGGGGCGAACAGCCGGTTTGGGCAAGCGAGTCCAATTCATCCCGTCGGGGGAGACGACGCCATAAAGGCCGTAGCGATAGTACGCGGGTGTCTTGTCGGTGATCTCGTCGGCGGGCAGTTCCGCAAAGATGAAGCCTTTGTAGCGTTCTTCGGCCTTGCCGACGGGGTCGTCGTAGACCGCGTCGATGGAGAAGGGGGCGACAATGTTATTATCCTTGTTGCCGTTGTAGCTGTGCAATCCCAGCGAGGGCTTGGTCCAGTGCAGACCATCGGTACTCTCGGCGTAGCAGGTGGCCAGGCCGGAAACTTCCATCGCACGCCCTTGCGCGTAAACCACTTCGACCTTGGCCTCCTTGACGGAGATGCCATACCAGCAGCGGTAGCGGCCGTCCTTGTGGATGACGGTGGCGAAGTTGATGGAACCTTCCCACGGCTGGTCGGCGACCAGGAACGGGCCGATCTTGTGGGCCTTCTCCACGGCGATCCGCACGCCGAAGACCGGGTGTCGGGCTTCCATGCCGTGGCCGGTCATCTTGCGGTCGTAGCCCGCTTTCCTTTTCTTGGCGAGAATCTCCCGGCCTTCGTCCGACAGGCGATTGGCGTCATACGTCGGAACCATGAGGGTCTTCTGGATGAACAACCAGTCCATGAACAGGACGGTGTTGTCGGCCGCGGCCTGCGGCTGTGTCGCCTGGGTGGAAGCGGGCGTGGTCGTCGCGGCGGCGGCAGAGGGCTGCGAGCCGGCCTCGGCGGCGACGCCGACAGCGATCGTGGCCAGAAGCACGCAACAGAGGGTAAGGCCGAGGGGGAGTCCGTGGAGATGGAACATGTTCTTTCTCCTGGTTAACGGTGAACAAGTCAGCCAAACGCCGGAGTCTTTTGTAGCATTTTGCCTGGCGATTCGCCACCGCATTCAAAAGGCGTGTTACTTTTCAAAACACGCGGCCGCCGATGCCACCGAATGCGTCCACGGCAATGGGGAGCTATTTCACGTCCGGTGCCTTGTAGCCGAAAACCTTGGCCCTGGTCAGGCGGAAATGTATCACGAGTTCCTTGCCCTTGAGCGAGGAGAGATCCTGGCCCTTCCATCGCACAGGGGCCCAGATCTTGTCGCCGGTCAGCGGCTCGCAGTCGGCCAGTGAGAATCCAGGCAGCGGCTGGGTCTTGCCGCGTTCGAGCAGTTCCACTTCGACTTTTCCGCCCTCGTCCACGCGGTAGTTGACGAGAATCTCCGGCCCGTTGAGCGTGAAGGAATACCCGTACATGGTCGGGGCACAGACGTAGAACTCCCCGACGTCGTCGGCCCGCACGCCGGCCAGCCGGCCGTCGTCCCACACCGCCCAGGCCAGGCCGTCGCGGCTCTTGTAGTCCTTGTACATGGTATAGATGGCGTTGTGCGTGTGGTCGTAGCCGGCGTAGGGCAAGGCCAGCCGGCCGTCGGGAAGGTAAATCAGATCCGGCTGGGCATAGAGCTGTCCGCTGTCCCACTCGCCTTCCTTGCCCACATCGAGGATCGCCTCGTGAGTGACCCAGTTGTAGGCCTCTCCGTCGTTGCTGATGGCCAGATGCACGTCGCAGAGGTCGGTGTCCTGGTGATAGATCGCCGGGAACAGCAGCCGCAGGTCGGGACGGCCCGGGTAGGTCGTGTAGCCGTTGGAGTAGTAGTCGTCGTTGGGGCCGTCTTCAGGCCCGTTGGCCAGGAGCGTCTCCATCGGCGACCAGTTGTGGAAGTCTTCGCTCGTGGCGATGCCGATGGCCCGGCCGCCCTGGTGGTCGCGGAAGAAGCCCACGTACTTCTTCAGCAGCGAGTCCCACGTCATGATGTTCCAGGTGTCGCAGAAGTGGCGCACCGCCGGCTTGGGCAGGCGAGTCCAATGCATGCCGTCGGACGAGATGACGCCGTAGACCCCGTAGCGGTAGTAGGGAAGGGTCTTTTCGGTGAGCTCGTCGGCGGGCAGTTCAGCCATCGTCAAGCCCTTGAAGCGTTCCTCGTCCTTGCCGGCGGGGTCTTTGAAGACCGCGATCGGGAAGGGGGCGACGATGTTATTGTCCTTGTTGCCGTTGTAGCTGTGCAGTCCCAGCGAGGGCTTGGTCCAGTGCAGGCCGTCGGTACTCTCGGCGTAGCAGGTGGCCAGGCCGGAGACTTCCATTGTGCGGCCCTGCGCGGAAATCACCTCGATCTTGGCCTCCTTGAGAAAGACGCAGTACCAGCAGCGGTAGCGGTCGCCGTCGCGAATAACGGTGGCGCCGGCTGCGATAGTGCCTTCCCACGGCTGGTCGGCGACCAGGAACGGGCCGAGCTTGCGGGCCTTCTCCAGGGCGATCCGAATGCCGTAGGCCTTGTATTTGGCTTCCATGCCGTGGCCGGTCAGCTTGCGCTCGTAGCCCGCCTTCTTCTTCTCTTCGAGAATCTTCCGACCTTCGTCCGACAGGCGATTGGCGTCATACGTCGGAAGCATGTGAGTCTTCTGGATGGACAACCAGTCCATGAACAGGACGGTGTTGTCGGGCGCGGCCTGCGGCTGCGTCGCCGGGGCGGAAGCGGGCGTGGTCGTCGCCGCGGCGGTAGAGGGCTGCGAGCCGGCCTCGGCGGCGACGCCGACAGCGGCCGTGGCCAGAAACACGCAGCAGAGGGTAAGGCCGAGGGTGAGTCTGTGGAGAGGGGCCACGTTTTTTCTCCTGGTTAATGGTGAACAAGCCAGCCGGACGCCGGAGTCTTTTGTAGCATTTTGCCCGGCGATTCGCCACCCATTCAAGAGGCGTGTCACTTTCCAATATCGCGGCCGCAGACACCGCCGAATGCGTCCACGGCAACGGGGGGCTATTTCATGTCCGGCGCCTTGTAGCCGAAGACCTTGGCCCTGGTCAGGCGAAACCGTATATCGAGCTTCTTGCCCTTGAGCGAAGAGAGGTCCTGGCCTTTCCATCGCACAGGGGCCCAGACTTTGTCGCCCGTCAGCGGCTCGCAGTCAGCCAGCGAGAATCCCGGCAGCGGCTCGGTCTTGTTGCGTTCGAGCAGTTCCACCTCGACTTTTCCGCCCTCTTCCGTGCGGTAGTTGACGAGGATCTCCGGCCCGTTGAGTATGAAGGGGTAGGCGTAGAATTCCCCGACGTCGTCGGCCTGCACGCCGGCCAAGCGACCGTCCTCCCACACCGCCCAGGCCAGGCCGTCGCGGCTCTTGTAGTCCTTGTACATGGAGTAGTTGGCGTTGTGCGTGTGGTCGTAGCCGTTGTAGGGCAAGGCCAGCCGGCCGTCGGGAAGGTGGACCAGGTTCGGCTGGGCATAAAGCTGCCCGCTGTCCCACTGGCCTTCCTTGCCCACATCGAGGATCGCCTCGTGGGAGACCCAGTTGTAGACATACCCGTCGTGGCTGATGGCCAGCCGCACGTCGCTGTGGTCGGTGTCCTGGTGATAGATCGCCGGGAACAATAGCCGCAGGTCAGGTTTTCCCGGGTAAGTCGTGTAGCTGTTGGAGTAGTAGTCGTCGCTGGGGCCGTCTTCGCTCCCGGCGACCAGCAGCGTCGTCGGAGGCGGCCAGTTGTGGAAGTCCTCGGTCTTGGAGTGGCTGATGGCTCGCCCGTTCTGGTGGCCGCGGAAGAAACCCACGTACTTCTTGAGCTGCGGATCCCACGAGACGATGTTCCAGGTGTCGCAGAACCACCGGATGGCCGGCTTGGGCAGGCGTGTCCAATTCATGCCGTCGGGCGAGACGACGCCATAAAGCCCGTAACGGTTGAACGCGGGGGTCTTGTCGGTGATCTCATCGGCGGGCAGTTCATCAAAGATAAAGCCCTTGTAGCGTTCACCCGGCTTGGCGGCGGGGTCGTCGTAGACGGCGTTGATGGAGAAGGGGGCGACAATGTTATTGTCCTTGCTGCCGTTGTAGCTGTGCAGTCCCAGCGAGGGCTTGGTCCAGTGCAGGCCGTCGGTGCTCTCGGCGTAGCAGGTGGCGGCGCCGGAGACCTCCATCGCGCGCCCTTCGGCGTAGACGACCTTGACCTGGGCCTGTCTGACGAAGATGCCGTACCAGCAGCGGTAGCGATCTCCGTCATGGATGACGACGCCGTCGCTGATGGTTTTTTCACACGGCTGGTCGGCGACCAGGAACGGGCCGATCTTGTGGGCCTTCTCCACGGCGATCCGCACGCCGAAGACCGGGTGTCGGGCCTCCATGCCGTGGCCGGTCAGCTTGCGATCTTGGCCCGCTTCCTTCTTCTTGGCGAGAATCTCCCGTCCCTCGTCCGACAGGCGATTGGCGTCATACGTCGGCACCATGTTGGTATTCAGGATGGACGTCCAGTCCATGAACAGGACGGCGTTGTCCGTCGCGGCCTGCGGTTGTGTGGCCGGGGCGGAGGCGGGCGCCATGGTCGCAGCCGTGGCGGAAGGTTGCGAGGTGGCCTCGGCGGCGACGCAGAGAGCGGCCGCGGTCAGAATGGCGCAACAGAAGGCAAGGCCCAGGCCGGGGGCGGAGCGGTAGAGCTTGGTCACGTTCTTTCTCCTGATAAAGGGTGAACTGGCAAGCCAAACGTAAGTGATTGCATTATCTTGCATGGCGATGGAGGAAATAGCGCGGGCTTTGCCGGCTCGCAGGCAGTATAATGAAACGATATCCCCAGGAGGACCTCGTTTGAGGCTTCGCCGAGAACCCGTCGCCGCTCCTGTAACTTGCACAGATGGAGAACCATGATGACTTTCCTTGGTGACGTGGAATTCGTGGAAGGCCGCCGCCCCAGCCAGACCGCCGCCGTGGTGCTTGGGCAATGCCTGGGCTGCGGCAAGAAAAATGACGGCAAGGAAATCGAGAAGTTTCTCCTGGGCATGTCGATCAAGCCCGATGCGTTCTTCAGGGATATCGACGCCGATTGGTCCGGCAAGCCGTTTATCGGACAGCACGTTTTCAAGGTGGCCGCTGCCGCCGGCTACGAGGGCACCGAGAATGAATTATGGCTTGCGGTCACCGGCAACGTGGCCCCGTACGCGATAAAGAAGGTTAAGGCCCAGCCCAAGAAGGCCGTTCGCAAGGTCGTGGGCAAGTCCAAGAAGACGGCCTGAAACGCTCCGCCCCCGCGGCTAACCGGACCGGTCACTCATTCACGACAGGGAAGGCGTCAGGCAGCGCGCCTAAGCGGAGGCCGGGCGTAACAACGGCTCGCCAGATTACGGCTGGGCCGCCGCGGCAGGTGTGGCCTTCGTTGCCGAAGGTCCCCGCCGGCGAAGCTCCAGCAGATGGTTGAGTTCTTGTCGCGGCCCCGGCATGTCGGGCCTGAGCTGGGCGGCCCGTTCGAGATGGGCAATCGCTTCGTCGATCCTTCCCAGGCCGGCCAGGACCTTGCCCATGTTGTAGTGGGAATCGGCATAGTCCGGCCTGATCGCCAGCGCCTGTTCGAGTTGTGCAACGGCCTCGTCGAGGCGACCTTGCGAAGCCAGCGCCACGCCCAGGTTGTTGCGGACTTCGACGAAATCCGGCTTCAACCTCAGCGCCTGCGCGTACTGCGCGATGGCCTCATCGAAGCGCCCCCGCGAAAGCATCGCGTGGCCCAGGCCGGCGCGAGCCTCGGGGTAGTCGGGTCTGATCTTCAATGCCGCCTCGTAATGCGCGGCGGCCTCGGCGAGCCGGCCCTGCGAAGCCAGCGTAAGCGCCAGGTTGTAGTGGATCGGGGGGGAATCGGGTGTCTGCCTCAGCGCCTTCTCGTAGTGCGCGATGGCCTCCGCGGAGCGACCCTGCTCGGCCAACAGGTTGCCCATGTTGCTGTGGCTGACAGCCGAATCAGGTTTCAATTTCAGGGCTTGCTCGTACTGTGTGGCGGCTTCGGCTACTCGCCCCTGCGAAGCCAGCGCCACGCCCAGGTTGTTGTAGGCGTCAGTATACTTGGGTTCCAGTATCGTCGCCCGCTCGTAGTGCGGGATGGCCTCGATGATGCGTCCCTGCCCGGCCAGCGCCATTCCCAGGTGGTTATGGGCATCGGGATAATCAGGTCTCAGTCGCAGGGCCTGCTCATAGTGCGCGATCGCCTCGGCGGTACGCCCCACGGCGGCCAACTCGGTGCCGAAGGTACACCAGGCCCGTGCGTTGTCGGGAGCCTTGCGGACATTGTCTTCCCAGATCGAGAATTGGGAGCGGTAGTCCTCGTTCCGCAGGACCGTCAGGCAGATGCCCCCCCCAACCAGCGCGCAGACCATCGCCATCGGCACGGCCCACTGGATTATCCTTCGGCCTGGGCCGGCCGAGGGCAGGGGCGGCAGGCAGCGCCTCCAGGCCCATTGTGCCAGCAGGACGGTCAGCACCACCACCGCCGCCAGTGGCAGGTACATGCGATGCTCGGCCATCGTCTGGGTCACCACCGGTATCACGCTGGAACTGGGGGCCAGGGTCGCGAAGAAAAACACGCCCAGGAAGCCCGCCCAGGGCAGCAGTCGAAGCGCCACCACCGTCCCGGCCAGCAGCAGGCCCACAAGGATGGCGTAGGGCACGATGTCCCAGGCCCTGGTGGCCAGCCCGGTTCCGTAGTCCAGGCACAGCGGGTGCGGCCAGAAGCACAGCCGCAGGTAGTGCGCGATGGCCCCGAACTGCGTCCGGGCGTAATCCCACGAACTTATTCCATGCCCGATCCCCACGGTCCCGCCGCGTCCCTCGGCCCTGATCACCAGCGCCGCCAACAGTCCCCATGTGGCCGCCAGGGACAGGTAGAGCTTCCAGTGGCGCTTGATCGCCTCGCGGAACGACAGTGACACGAACGTGCGGTCATACAGCAGGACTATCAGTGGGGCGGAGACCAGGGTCTCCTTGGTCGCCATTCCCACCAGGCAGGCGGCCACCGCCAGCACCTGCCACGTGACGCCGCGCTCGCCGGCGAAGGCGCGGATGCAGCCATACAGGACGGCCAGGTAGAGCAGTGCCGCCAGCGATTCGGCCCGTTGAGAAACATAAGTGACCGACTCGCTCTGGAGGGGATGCACTGCCCATATCAGTGCTGCCGCCAGCGCCAGGGTGGTCGAGCGGCCGGCGAAGCGATCACGCAGCGACGGCAGCAGGAGCGTCCGCCGAACGACGCCGAAGAGCATCAGGGCCGCCAGAATGTGGACGGCCAGGTTGACCGCGTGATAGCCCCAGGGATTGAGGCCTCCCAAGGCGTAATTGACGGCCAGGGACAGGTTCACCACCGGCCGGCCGTCGGTGGGGGAGCCGATGTGTGTCGAGTCGAGTACCGGGCCGAGGGGCCAGAGACTTCTGATCGTGAGATTCTCGACGACCGCGTAAGTGTCGTCAAAGACGAAGGCGCCCTGAAAGCTGTTGGAGTAGGCCGCCACGGCCACGATTGCTATCAGCGAGGCCGCTACCGTCGGCGCAATGCGTCCCGGCGACGGCGCGGGTTGGGGCTGTCTGCCTGGAGATCGCCGTTGTGTTCGCATAAGGAGTCCGCCGCGGCGCGGGCCGTCGTCTCGGCCACGCCTGTGAAGGGATATACTATCCCGACTCCCGGCGGTCTTACAATGATCCCTTTGTGCTGGGAACCTGGCCCTTTCGCAACGGGTCGATCGTCTTGGCCGCCCGAGGTCATGGCCCGGTCGCCGCAGTGGGGGGAGCGGGTATCGTCGCGGAAGGCTTCCCCCATCGCAGCTCCAGCAGACGGCTGAGTTCTTCTCGTGGCCCCGGCATGTCGGGCCTGAGTTGAACGGCCCACTCGAGATGGGCAATTGCGTCGTCGATCTTTCCCTGGCCGGCCAGGGCCTTGCCCAAATAGTAGTGGGCCTTGGCATAATCCGGTTTCAGTTGCACGGATCGCTTAAAGTGAGTGATGGCTTCACCCATTCTTCCCTGGGTGGCCAATGCGACGCCCAGGTTGTTATGGGCCTCGGCAAAGTCCGGTTTCAACTTCAGCACCCGCTCGTAGTGCGCGACGGCCTCCGCGAGGCGGCCCTGCGATGCCAGCGCGTTGCCCAAATTGTTATGGGCCTTGGGATAATCAGGTCTCAGTCGCAGGGCCTGCTCATACTGAACGATGGCAGCCACGGTCCGGCCCTGCGAGATAAACGCCATACCCAGGTTGTTGTGGGCCTCGGCATAATCCGGTTTCAACTTCAGGGCCTGCTCATAGTGCGCGATCGCCTCGGCGGTGCGCCCCACGGCGGCCAACTCGGTGCCGAAGGTACACCAGGCCCGTGCGTTGTCAGGGGCCTTGCGGACATTGTCTTCCAAGATCGAGAATTGGGAGCGGTAGTCCCTGTTCCGCAAGAGCGTCAGATAGATGCCCCCCGCGACCAGCCCGCAGACTATCGCCATCGGCACGGCCCAGCGGACAACCCTCCGGCCCCGCCCGGCCGAGGGCAGGGGCGGCAGGCAGCGCCTCCAGGCCCATTGCGCCAGCAGGACAGCCAGCACCACCACTGCCGCCGAAGGCAGGTACATGCGATGCTCGGCCATCGTCTGAGTCACCACCGGTATCACGCTGGAACTGGGGGCCAGGGTCGCGAAGAAGAACACGCCCAGGAAGCCCGCCCAGGGCAGGAAGCGAAGTGCCACCACCGTCCCGGCCAGCAGCAGGCCCACAAGGATGGCGTAGGGCACGATGTCCCAGGCCCTGGTGGCCAGCCCGGTTCCGTAGTCCAGGCACAGCGGGTGCGGCCAGAAGCACAGCCGCAGGTAGTGCGCGATGGCCCCGAACTGCGTCCGGGCGTAATCCCACGAACTTATTCCATGCCCGATCCCCACGGTCCCGCCGCGTCCCTCGGCCCTGATCACCAGCGCCGCCAACAGTCCCCATGTGGCCGCCAGGGACAGGTAGAGCTTCCAGTGGCGCTTGATCGCCTCGCGGAACGACAGTGACACGAACGTGCGGTCATACAGCAGGACTATCAGTGGGGCGGAGACCAGGGTCTCCTTGGTCGCCATTCCCACCAGGCAGGCGGCCACCGCCAGCACCTGCCACGTGACGCCGCGCTCGCCGGCGAAGGCGCGGATGCAGCCATACAGGACGGCCAGGTAGAGCAGTGCCGCCAGCGATTCGGCCCGTTGAGAAACATAAGTGACCGACTCGCTCTGGAGGGGATGCACTGCCCATATCAGTGCTGCCGCCAGCGCCAGGGTGGTCGAGCGGCCGGCGAAGCGATCACGCAGCGACGGCAGCAGGAGCGTCCGCCGAACGACGCCGAAGAGCATCAGGGCCGCCAGAATGTGGACGGCCAGGTTGACCGCGTGATAGCCCCAGGGATTGAGGCCTCCCAAGGCGTAATTGACGGCCAGGGACAGGTTCACCACCGGCCGGCCGTCGGTGGGGGAGCCGATGTGTGTCGAGTCGAGTACCGGGCCGAGGGGCCAGAGACTTCTGATCGTGGGGTTCTCGACGACCGCGTAAATGTCGTCAAAGACGAAGGCACCCTGAAAACTATTCCAGTAGGCCGCCACGGCCACGATTGCTATCAGCGAGGCCGCTACCGTCGGCGCAATGCGTCCCGGCGACGGCGCGGGTTGGGGCTGTCTGCCTGGAGATCGCCGTTGTGGTCGCATAAGGGATCCGCCGCGGCGCCGGCCGTCGTCTCGGCCACGCCTGTGAAGGAGTATACTATCCCAACTCCCGGCGGCCTTACAACGATCCCTTCGTGCTGGGAACCTGGCCCTTGCGCGACGGGTCGATCGCCTTGGCCGCCCGCAGGGCCTGGGCGAAGGCCTTGAAGATGGCCTCGGCGATGTGGTGGTCGTTCGCGCCGTAGGGCACGTTGACGTGCAGGTTGATGCCCGCCACGGTGGCCAGGCGGCGGAGGAACTCCTCGATCAGTTGCGTGTCGAAGGTGCCGATCTTGCCGCCGGCGAAGCGGACGTTGAACACGATGGCGGCCCGGCCGGACAGGTCGATCGCGACGTTGGCCAGGGCCTCGTCCATCGGCACCGACGCGGCGCCGTAGCGGCAGATGCCCGCCTTGTCGCCCAAGGTCTGCGCCAGGGCCTGGCCCAGGCAGATGCCGACGTCCTCGGTGGTGTGGTGGTCGTCCACCTGCAGATCGCCCCGCGCGGTGATGGCGATGTCGCAGGCGCTGTGCTTGCCCAGGTGGTCGAGCATGTGGTCGAGAAATCCCACGCCCGTCGAGGCGGTCACCTGCCCGGTCCCGTCCAGGTCCAGCGACAGCTCGATCTGCGTTTCCCGGGTCTTGCGGATGATTTTGGCGGAGCGACTTGCCATGCGGCACCTTCCTTAAGTGCGAAGTGCGGAGTGCGAAGTGCGAAAAACCCTCGCATGCCACGGTCCATTCTCAGTAACAATGTGTTTCGGCACATCAGGCAGGGGCATTTCCAACCCTCCTGACATTGACTTTGCCGTTTCCCTGAAGGCTCTTGATGAGGCCCTTGAGGATTCTCTGAATTTCCCGCGTCTGCGACAGCCCCTCTTGAATCCGGGCTTCGTCGATGTAATTCAGTTGATGCGATATCAGCAACTGCGTTTCAACTTCATTGATGGAACCGACAGCCATGTCGAGGAACCGCAGATAATCGGCCCGCGTGTTCCTGCCGAAACCTTCAGCGATGTTGCTTGGAACGCTCACCGCGGCGCGACGAACTTGCGAACAGAGACCAAATCGCTCACGCGGCGGGAACAGATCGCTGGCCTGGTAGATCCACTTGACCAGGGCCATCGACTTCTGCCAGGCCACCAGGTCTCTATAGTCGGTTAGTCCAGCCATTCAAGGCCCGCCCGTTGGTCGCACCGCTGTTTTTCACTCCGCACTTCGCACCACGCACTTCGCACTATGTTCTTCACTCCGCACCCTCAGTCATCCAGCGCCTTGAGCAGCGCCGTGTTTTCCTGCTGGGTACCGACGGTGATGCGGAGCTTGTCGCTCATGCGGTCACTGCTGAAGTATCGGACCAGCACGCCGCGGGCCTTGAGGGCTTCAAAGCTGCCCCGCCCGTCGCCGCCGGGCACCGTGACCATCAGGAAATTGGCCCCGCTGGGCCAGACCACCAGTCCTCGGGCCGCCAGTTCCCTGGCCAGCCGCGTCCGCTCGGAGCGAATCTTCGCCACGCACTGGTCGTGGTAGGGGCGGTCCCGCAAGGCCGCCGCCCCGATGGCCGCCGGCAGCGGGCCGACATTGTAGATCGCCTTGGTCTTGAGCAGCTCCGACATCAGCGTCGGGTTGGCGATGCCGAATCCCAGCCGCAGCCCCGCCAGCGAGTACGACTTCGACAGCGTCCGCAGCACGATGACGTTGCGGTGTTTCGTGGCCAGGGCGACGGCGTTTTCTTCGGCGAAGTCGGCGTAGGCCTCGTCGATCACCAGCAGCCCGGCCAACCGCCCCGCCAGCCAATCCAACTGCTCGACGCTCGCCGTGGCCCCGGTGGGGCTGTTGGGATTGGCGATGAAGGTCAGCGCCGCGCCGGTCCCAGCCAACCGCTCGATGGGCAGCGAGAAGTCCTCGTTGGCCTCCACATCCAGCACGGGAGCGTTCTCGATCTGCCCCTGTGTGAGGTAGAAGGGAAAGGTCGGCGTGGTCTGGGCCACCGCCCGCCCCGGCCCGGCCACCGCGCGGGCGATCATGATGATCAGGTCGTCGCTCCCGTCGCCCGGCAGGATCCAATCGACCGGCACGCCGACGGTCTCGGCCGCCGCCTGGCGGAAGGCCGTCACCATCGGGTCGGGATACAGGCGCAGCGATGGGCCGTCGAACTCGCGCAGCACGGCCAGCGCCTTGGGCGAGGGCGGATAGGGGTTCTCGTTCTGGTTGAGCTTGACCATCGTCTCGGCGCCGCGGGGTTGCTCGCCGGGCACGTACGCGGTCATCGCGTCAATGTTGGGCTTGAAATAGCTCATGGTTTTTTCACACTCTCACAACCACACAAAGGCCCAGAGGACGCTTCTTATCTCTGTCGCTCTGCGGTCTCTGTGTGGGTCGTTGTATTCGTTCTCATTTCCTCGCGTCAGCCGCCTGCTTCACGGCTGCGGCGTGGGCCGTCAGGCCTTCGCGCCGGGCGAAGTCGGCCACGTCCTTCGCGTCGGCCGACAGCGAGGCCCGGTCGTACCGCACCAGGCTGGAGGCCTTGAGGAAGTCGTTGCAGCTCAACGGGCCGAAGAACCGCGCCGTCCCGCCGGTGGGCAGCACGTGGCTGGGGCCGGCGTAGTAGTCGCCCAGCGGCACGGGGCTGTAAGGGCCCAGGAAGATCGCCCCGGCGTGCCGGATGCGCTTCAGCGCCGCCTCGTCGTCGGCCGTCACGATGCGCAGGTGCTCGGTCGCAAAGTCGTTGGCCACCTCGCACGCAGCCGCGAGGCTGGGCGTGATGATGATCCCGCTGTAGGCCTCCAGGCACGCGCGCGTCTCAGCCGCCCGCGTCATTCCCGCATCGGCCAGTTGGGCCTCCAGGGCCTCGGCCACCGCATTGGCCAGTTTACGCGAGGGCGTCACCAGCACGGCCGATCCGGGATTGTGCTCAGCCTGGGCCAGCATGTCCGCCGCCAGCGGCTCCGACTGGG
This sequence comes from Phycisphaerae bacterium, assembly GCA_041661865.1. Taxonomy (GTDB): domain Bacteria; phylum Planctomycetota; class Phycisphaerae; order SM23-33; family SM23-33; genus JBAZTO01. The sequence goes on from JBAZTO010000036.1 coordinate 17,020, forward strand.
CCGATGCGTCGGCGACGATAAGCACCTCGCTGGGCCCAGCCACCGAGTCGATCCCGACGGCGCCGAACAATTGCCGCTTGGCCTCGGCGATGAACGCACTGCCCGGCCCGACGATCTTGTCAACCGCCGGAATGGTCTTGGTGCCGAACGCCACCGCCGCCAGGCCCGCCGCGCCCGCGACGCGATAGATAGTCTCGATGCCCAGAAACCGCGCCACCACCAGCACGTCGTCGCTGACGGCCCCGCGATCGTTGGGCGGACTGACGATCACGATCTGCCGCACCCCGGCCACCTGGGCCGGCACGACGGTCATCAGCACCGACGACGGGTAGGCCGCCTTGCCGCCGGGCACGTACACCGCCACGCGGTCTATCGGCGTGTAGCGCAGGCCCAGCGTCCTGCCGCCGCGACGCAGGGCAGGGGGGGCCTTGACCAGAATCCGCTTCTGGTAGGCGCGGATGTTGGCGGCCACCTTCGCGATGAGCCTGATAAAGCCCGGATCGTTCTTCTTTCGGTCGCCCCAGGCCCGATCAATGTCCTCTTTCGGCACGGCCAGCGCCGCCGCCGACAGCTTGCACCCGTGCAGGCGAAGGGTCTGCGAGACGACCGCGGAATCGCCGCCCCTGCGGACGCCCTCGATGGCCTCCCGCACAGCCTTCTGGACGTCTATCCCGCCGCCGGTCCCATCCGCCACGAGGCAGCCCCCGCGCAGCCGGTCCCGCAGGACGCGGACCTTGGCCTCAAAGCCGGCCTTTTGAAAGTCGATGGTTTGTATGCTCATTGTGGGCCTCAATCTATCGGGCGACGCGCGCCTTTTCAAATGAATCAACCGATTGCGCAGGGTCTTTCAGTTCTCGTAGCATGGCCATCTTGGCCATGAGTATCACGGCCGTCCCGGCCGTGCGATATGCAAAAACTCACCGACATGGGCAAGATGCCCATGTGACTCACGGGCGAGACGCCCGTGCTACGCCGAGGTAGGGCGTGCAACTTGTTGCACGCGGAATCCCTGTTCGGTATTCCGGTATTCCGGTACTCCGGCCAAACGGGCTTATTTGTGCGGTTTGCCCTCGATGATGATGCGATGGACGGCGTTGGCCACGCCGTCGGCGTCGTGATGGTCGGTGACGTAATCGGCGGCGGCCTGGACCGCCGGCGTGGCGTTGGCCATGGCCACCCCGATCCCGGCCCATCGAATCATGTCGATATCATTTTCCTGGTCGCCGATGGCCATCACCTGCCGGCGATTGACCCCCAGCTCCGCCGCCACCGTCCGCAACGCCTTGGCCTTGGACACCGTCGCGTGCATGATCTGGAGCAGGTTCTCGTCGGTCCGCACGATGGTGATCTGCCGCCCGAACTCCTCCAGCAGGGCGTAACCCAGTTCCAGCAGCGGCTTGGACTTCCCCAGCAGCAGCAGCTTGGTCACCGACCCCACCAGCCATTGCTCCAGCGGGCCTATCACGTCGGGCTCGAATTCCTTGCCCGTCTCGGTGGTGTAGTGCCGGTCGAGCCGGTCGGTACACCACTTGTCCAGAATCTCAGCGGAGACAAGCACTTGCGGATATTTCTCCCTCGCCGTCGCCACGATCCGCCGGGCCGTGCGGGCCGGGATGGGCCGATGCAGCAGCACCAGGCCGGATGGTGGGTCTAACACCAGTGCCCCGTTATAGTTAATGGTTGGGCTGTCCAGCTCCAGCGCGTCGTAATAGGCCCGGACGCTCCGCGGCGGCCGGGCTGTGGCCAGGACGATATGTACGCCCTTTTCCCGCCGAGCCATACGCAGAATGGCCGAAGTCTGGGCGGTGATCTCCTTGGAGGAGTTCAGCAGCGTCCCGTCCAAGTCGATAGCTACCAAGTGAATCATGATGGTATCATAAGGTCCGCCGGCGGGCGATGCCAGGGATTATGTTCCGCGTCAGGCTAAGGTCAGCAAATACAAGATGTTGCGAAAGAATATGAGCCTTGGAACACACAGATGCTCGTTGGTCGTTGTTCTTGTTATCTCTGCAAATCTGCGTTCATCTGTGTTCATCCCCGCCGATTCGTTTGGCGTGTGGCCCCAGCCTCCGCCAGACCCGAAAACGATGAGTATTTTTGATGAAATCCTTATTGACCCAGCGGCAGGGGCATGATAAGATGACCATTGTAGTAGTGCATATCGTGAAGTCGGTTTGGTAGTTAGATGCAAATCGCGTCGTACGGCGGAGTCGCTCTGGCCGCGGAGTAATAAGTTCAGCGGCGGCGGGATTTCGACCTTGACATAGACCGTGTTTTCGGATAGTATCCGTGGTAAGGCAGGGAATAACCCCCCAAGTTTAAGAGAGAAGAAGGAGAATCACATGAAGAAGATGATCGCAGCGACATTGGTTCTGGGACTCTGCGCGATGGTCGCGCAGGCAGGCATTACGTACTCGATCGGCACCGCGTCGACCCGCGTCGTCAGCGGCAGTGGCCAAACGACCACGACTGTGGACGTGTACACGGTTTCGTTCGATGCTGGTGCCGGTCATGTGCTGGGCGCCATCAATTTCGCCGTCGGAAATGCCGACATCCAGCCTGCTGAGGGTTGGTACTATGATGCGAACGAAGAACTCGTTTTCGATCCCAGCAAGACGATTCCCGGTGCGGGCGTTGGCGCCGAGCCCTTCCAAGTTAACAAGACCACTGGCGCGATGACTGCCTCGTACAATGACGGCATGGCCCTGACGACCACGACGAACATGCGTGGTACCGACACCCACCTGTTGAACTTTGCCATGGTCGGCTCTGTTGCCGAGCCATACGAGACCAATGACGTCTCGCTGGGCACCCGGTTCGGCGTTGGTGGCTTTGGAGTGATCAAGGGCATCGATGTTGCTTCCCGCGCCCAGATCATGAACATCATTCAGGTCGGTGTTATTCAGGGTGGTGAGGCCGTTTGGTTCACCGGCAGTCTTGCCGATGAGACTGGCGCCTCGACGAACTTCTCGTTCCCGATTCCCGAGCCCGCAACGATGTCGCTGCTGGCCCTGGGCGCTATCGGCCTGATTCGTCGTCGCAGAGCCTAGTTTGCACGAATATAGGTACCCAGAAACCTATAGTCGCTAATCGCATCATCTGATGCGGGGTTAAACCCAAAGGGCCTCGGCCAAAAGCCGGGGCCCTTCTTATTGTGTTGGTAGCACAGGCGTCTCGCCTGTGGCCTGTGGGCATGGGTGGCGTTCTTCAGTCCCGAAGGGACGCGGGAATGTTAGCCGGGGGCGTCAGCCCCCGGAAACGGACGCTATTGGCGACAAGCCCCGAAGGGGCGCAGGAAAATGCAGGCGACGGTGACTCCGACGCCCCTTCGGGGCTCGAGCGAGAAATGGGGCGCTTTCCGGGGCCTCACGGCCCCGGCTATCGTTCCGACGGGCCTTCGGCCCTGGAAAAGAAGCAGTCGGCCTGGGTGGCGTGGTCGCGGCGTTTGCGACCACGAATGTAGACGCGCGGCGGGGTTCCTACCCCGCTGCGCTAACTACGGGGCGAAAAGATAGAGAACAGGAGGTGGGGTAGGAACCCCACCTCCCTGATATGCACACACAGCAACCTGCCTGCCGGCAGGCCACGGCACCGGCCCCAGTGGATAGAATCGGGGCGATTGGCCGATAGCTTCTCAATGAGGTTCCCCAACACAATGGCCGGCCAAGAGCAATGCGGCGACGGTTCCGCCGCCGGGCAGGGAGTTCTTGGCCTGGCTGATTCGCCCTCGGGCGGGAAGTTCTTCGATCGTCGGGACTGGCGGATCGCCGCGGCGATTTTTCTGCTGGCCCTGGGCGTGCGGGCGGCCTTCCTCTACCAGAGCCGCTCCTTCCCGACGTTCTATGCCCCCATCGTGGACTCGGGCACCTATCACCAGTTGGCCTGCAAACTGGCCGTCAACCACCAATGGAGCGACGGGTTCTTCTGGCAGCCGTTCTTCTACCCGCTCTTCCTGTCGGTCATCTACATGCTCGCGGGCCCGTCGATCGTCGCGGCCAAGGTCGTGCAGATCGTCCTCGGTGCAGCCACGTGCGGGCTGACCTACGCGGTCGGTAAGCGTCTCCTGGGCCGGCGCGTGGGAGTGGCGGCCGGGCTGATGCAGGCGTTCTATGGCCCGCTGATCTTCCTCGAAACCGACCTGATGGGCGACTGGATGCTGGGAACATGGTCGCTGGTCCTGCTGCTGATGATGCTCAAGATCCAGCGCACGCGGAGCCTGTGGACCTGCTTTGCGCTGGGCCTGTGTTGCGAACTGGCGCTGCTGACGCGCCCGACCATCGGGCCGTTTCTGCTGGCGGCGGGGGTCTACCTGGCCGTGGTGATCTATCGCCAGGACGGCCGCTCCGCGACGATCTGGGCGGTGCGAAACGCCCTGGCCGGCTTCCTGGTCGCGGCCCTGCCGGTGGGGATGCTGAACTTCGCATGCACCGGCAATTTCGCGATCCTGCCGTCCTCGGGCGGGATCAATTTTTACATCGGCAACAACGAAAACACCGACAAGACGCTGACCATCCGCCCGGGCTATGATTGGGAGCAACTGACGGGCTGGCCCAAGCGTGAAGGCGTCGTCGGCGATAGGCAGCAGCAGGACTTCTACTACAAGAAGGTCCGGCAGTACGCCCTGGCCCACCCGGCGGACTTCGCCCGGGGCATGGTCGCCAAGACGCTGCGGTTCCTGACCTCCCGCGAGATTCCCCGCAACGACGACCTGTACATGTTCGGCCAGTGGTCGCCGATGCTGCGGGTATTGGCCTGGAAGATCGGGCCGCTGGGCTTTCCCTTCGGCCTGGTGCTGCCGCTGGCGGGCGTGGGGCTGGTTTACTGGTGGCGGCGGCTTCCGGTGGTTTTCAAACTGTTTGTCCTGCTGTACCCGGCGGCGGTGATCCTGGTGTTCGTGACCGGGCGATATCGCCTGCCGATGATCCCGGTGATTCTCATCCTGGCCGCGGGCGGCGGGGCGGGCCTGATCGACATGTTCCGCCGGCGCGACTGGGGCAAGGTCGGCCTGGCGGCTGGGGGCATGGCCGCGCTGCTGGCCGTCGCGACGCTGCCGGGGCCATTTGTCGAGGAGAAGGTCAACTTCCCCGCGGAACTCAACTGCAACCTTGGCATCTTCTACCTCGACAGCAAGCAGTACGAAAAGTCCGCCGAGTTTCTGGAGCGGTCGATCAGCCTGCGGCCGGGGTATTCGGACGCCTATCACACGCTGGGCAACGTCCGGGCCAATCAAGGCCGCACGAGCGAGGCGCTGGACTGCTACCGGCAGGCCGTCGAGGCCAACCCCGAGAACGCCAAGAGCATGTACAACATCGGCAACGTCGAGTACGTGCGGGGCAATTTCGAGGCCGCCTTGCCGTGGCTGGACCGCAGCCTCGCGCAGGACGCGACCAACTCCCGCGGGCACTACTATCGCGGGCTGTGCCTGGTGAAGCTCAAGCGGGCCGACGAGGCCGGGCCGGAGTATCGCAAGGCCATCGAGCAGGAGAGCGACAAGGCGTATGTCTTCCGCATCCGGGTGTCGCTGGCCGACCTGCTGGTGACGCAAGGCCGGGCCGCCGAGGCCATGCAGGAGTATCGAGAGGCGCTCAAGCCGGTCCTGGGCAACCAGGTCAAGGCCGACCCTCGCGCGGCGATCTGTCACCTGGCGTGGCTCAACGCGACCAGCCCCGACCCGGCCGTCCGCCTGAGCGACGAGGCGATGAGGCTGGGCCAGGCCTTGGTCAAGCTGGACGAAGGTCCCTCCCGCGGGGCGTATCTGCCCATTTCCCTGGACGTGCTGGCTGCGGCGTATGCGTCGGCGGGGAAGTTCGAGCAGGCCATCGCCACGGGCACCCGGGCGCTGGAAATCGCGGAGATGGCGGGCAAGCCGGCGCTGGCGTCGAAGATACGCGAGCGGCTGGACCTTTATCGCGCCGGGACAGCCTACACCCAGCGCCCCCCGGCCCCGCCGGAGTATGTCGCCAAGGACATCGAGTCGCCCGGCTGAGTTGGCGACAAAGCGGTGCATTTTCGTTGACAAAAGCGGGCTTCGTCGATAACATTCTGCGTTGGAGTCAGGGGTTCATCTGAACGTAGAGATGGGAGCTGCGCAAACGGGAAAGGAAGGAAGCGTTATGAACAAGAGGGCATTTTCACGGGTCTTAGCAGTTGTGGTCATCTGCGCCTTTGCGGCCGTCTCACAGGCAGGGATTACCTACTGCTGGATACCGTCGGGGACTTACACAGTCATCGCCAGCGGCAACACGACCACGATTGTGGACGTATACACCGTCCAGTTCGACGCAGGAACCGGCCGCACGATCGGCGCCATCAACTTCGTCGTCGGCAATGCCGACATACAGCCTGCTGAGGGTTGGTACTATGATGCGAACGAAGAGCTCGTTTTCGATCCCAACAAGACGATTCCCGGTGCGGGCGTTGGTGCTGAGCCCTTCCAGGTTACGAAGACCAATTACACGCTGACTCCCTCGTACAATGACGGCATGACCCTGGCGACCGCGACGAACATGCGTCAGGCCGACACCCACCTGCTGAACTTCGCCATGGTCGGCTCTGTTGCCGAGCCATACGAGACCAATGACGTCTCGCTGGGCACCCGGTTCGGCGTTGGCGGTTTGGGAGTGATCAAGGGCATCGATGTTGCTTCCCGCGCTCAGATCATGAATATCATCCAAGTCGGGGTCATTCATGGTGGCGAAGCCGTTTGGATCACCGGTAGCGTGGCCGATGACCTCGGCGTTTCGACTCAATTTGCCTACCTGATTCCCGAGCCGGCAACGATGTCGCTGCTGGCCCTGGGCGCCGTGGGCCTGGTTCGTCGTCGCAGGCTAGCGGCCTAGCCGCGGGCCTACCAGGGGTTTTGTGCGACGAGGCGGCAGTGGTCGCGGAGGTCGCTCGGCAGGGCGGCCAGGATGTTCTGGCCCTCGGCCGGGGAGTCGGCCAGGACGAACAGGGCGCTGCCGCTGCCGCTCATGCACAGCGGGACGCCCAGGAGGCCTTGCAGGCGACGGCAGGCCTCTGCCAGGGCGGGCGCGACGGTCTGTGCCGCGGGCAGGAGTTGATTGACCATGCGGCTACGCCATTGCGACGGGGGCGTTTGCAGCAGCGTCGAATCCAACTGTCCGTGCGGCCAGGCGTGGCTGCCGGCCGGCGCGGGCAGTGCGTCGAAGGCCCGGTAGACCTCCGCCGTCGGGCAGGCAAAGGGCCCCAGGTAGAGGATCGCCCAGAAGGGATGCACGGCCAGGGGGCTGATCAACTCTCCGCGCCCGGCCAGGCGGCAGGCGGGGCCGCCCAGGAACAGCGGCACGTCGCTGCCGAGTGAAGCGGCCAGGGGCATCAAGTCGTCGGCGCACAGGCCGAGTTGCCAAAGCTCGTTGAGTCCGACCAGTGCGGCGGCGGCGTCGGAGGACCCGCCCCCCAGGCCCCGGCCCGGCGGGATGTGCTTGAGCAGGGCCAGGTCGGCGCCGGGAACGTCGCGTCCCTCGGCCAGCAGGCGGGCGGCGCGGAGGGCCAGGTTCTGCCCGTCGCTGCCGCAGTCGGCGCCGGAGCAGGAAAAGCGGATCTGTCCGTCCTCGCGGGGATGCAGGTCCAGAAAGTCGTAGAGCGTCACCTTCGAGACGTACGAATCGACGCCGTGAAAGCCGTCGCTGCGTCGCGGCCCGACCAGCAGGTTCATGTTGATCTTGGCCGGGGCGGCGACGGCCAGGTGGCCGTTGGGCAGGGTTCTGGTTTGCGGAGCGGGCGGAAGCGGAGCGTTGTCGCTGGCTGTCATGGCGCCGATTATACAAGGGCCGGCCGGTCTTGCCAGATGCAGCCCTCTTGGAAGGGCACTGGATCGCGTGGGAAAATCGTCGGCGGCGGTGAATCTCAATGAAGGAAAACATGGGCCGGAAAGGTAGGAAAAGCCTGGAAACGAGGAAGCAGGATCCCCGTCTCCACGACTGGAGGCGAGAGAGCCTCTTTGGGGCTACTGCCAGCGAAAGTACCCGTCAGGGTCGGAGAAGCCTAACCGTTGGCGACATGCCTATCGGGCATGCCGTTCAACTCGCGGGCCAGAACCCTCGGGTTGAACAACGGTAATCCGTTCTGTGCCCGTTTAGCGTAACGGAGCACATTCTCCTGCCTGGCCTTGTCGACCTCTTCGCTGCACTCATCTTCAAGACAAAAATGACTCGGCCTGAACGCACGCATGAAGGACCTCCAAGACATGTTTCCTTCGAAGCGTTTCCTCAACAAACAACACAGCGCAGCTCGAACCAGATGTGGGGCAGCCTTACCCAGGAAAGTACGCCGGACCTCCTGTCGCGACGGAACAACCATGACGTGATTGGCTTATTATCCCAACCCGGTGCGGCTAAGACAAGAAAAAAGTTCCGTGTTTTTTAACAGAATCCCGAGAGGCGGGGTCGGGCCGGCGTGAGTGTTGGAAGCGGCCTTCCGGCTTACTTGGACCGGGGAGGCGGCGGGGGCAGGATGTTCATCTGGCACTCGTGGGCCAGATCCAGGAATTCGTTGCGATCAAGCTGCTCGATCCCCTTGCCGCGGGAGCCGAGCTTCTCGTTGAATTTGATGCACTTCTCCTGCATCGACTGGTGGGTCTGGTCAGAGCCCCCGACCAACTCGAAGTTGTCGCCGCGGGTGATGCGAACCTTGCCGTCCTGGCCGTCGAGCCCCAGGCCCAGCAGTTTGGCTTTGCTTTGCGGGCGTACCACAAGAATGCTCCTGAATCGAAAACAGACTGACGACTGGAGCCGCTCTGTATTATACGACCTGCACAGCCCGGCCGGCGCGGCGCTTGCGGCTGATTAACTTCCTGCCGTTGGGCGTCCGCATGCGGGCGCGGAAACCGATCTTGTGGGCCCTCTTACGCTTTGAAATCTTGTGCGGATAATGCATTGCTGACCTCTAACGGTGCCTGGGTATCCTACTCGAACTAGCTGAGTCGGGGAATGTTACACGCCGCGGCGTCAAATGGCAACATCATTTCGCGGCCGGAAAGGGAAAAGGGCAGAGGGGAGATTCGGCGAGCTTGTGGCGGTCCGGCCGCCTTTCCGCCTATCGTGGTGGAAGGGACTTCCGTCGGGGCCGACAGGTGGGTATAACCTCCAAGCCTTGGCCGCGGGGAGGTACGGTCCACCGTGTGGCGGCCTGAGGTTGTTGACAGATGAGCCTACGAAGCCGGTCCTATGACGTTCTTCCCGCACTGAGCGTGCGCCGGCGGGAGCTGCGCCACTCGCTGAGGCGGGTGACGGTGGCCTGGATGTTCGGCGTGGTGTGGATGAGTTGCACCTCGGGCGACCAGGTCCGCGCCTTCTGCCGGATGCTGGGGTTCAACGATTTTGCCTTCGGGCTTATGGGCGCGCTGCCGTTTCTGGCCTCGCTGGGCCAACTGCTGGCCGCCGAGTTCATCGAGCGCACGGGCCTGCGCAAGCACCTGTTCATTCCGCTGGCCCTGGTCCACCGCCTGCTGTGGCTGGTCGTGGCGGCTGTGCCGCTGGTGCTGGGGCCCGGTTACCTGGCCGTGACGGTCGTGCTGGCCATCCTGGCCGCCAGCAACTTCCTGGGCCAGGCCTCCTCGCCGGCCTGGGTGACCTGGATGGGTGACCTGATTCCGCGCCGCATCCGGGGGCGGTATTTCGCGCGGCGGACGCAGGCGTCGCAGGCGGTGCAGGTGGTGGCCGTCATCGTCCTGAGCGTGTTTCTGGATCACGCCACCTCCAGTGGGCGCGTCGAGAGCCTGGCCGGCCAGGGCCGGCTGATGTGGACGATCTGCATCATCTTCGCCATCGGGGCGATCTTCGGGGCCATCGACATCCTGGTCTTCTGGCGCATCCGCGAGGTGCTGCCGCCGCATGGCCCGCAGGCCAGTGCCGCCCCGCGCGCGGGCGAGTCGTGGTGGCAGGCGCTGCGGGGCAGCCTGGCAGACCTGCTGATCCACCCGCTCAAGGACCGCATTTTTCGCAACTTCGTCAGCTACGGCGCGGTGGTCACCTTCACCATGACCGTATCGGGCTGGTATTTCTGGCGGTATTCCACCGAAGGGCTGGGCTTTTCCAAGCTGGGCACCAACTGCCTGTTCATGGTGATCGGTCCGCTGGCCGGCACGGTGACAGCCAAGTGGTGGGGAAGGCTTCAGGACCGTTGGGGCCGTCGCCCGGTGCTGATCCTCTCCACACTCGGGGCTGCCATTTCGCTGCTGCCGTGGTTCTTCATGTCGCGGGCCGTGACGACGCCCGCCTTCCTGGTCGACACGATCAACTGGATTTCCGCGCATCTGGGCATGCTCTGGGGCGCCAGGGATCTGCACATCGTCGGGCCAACGAGCCCGGTGGTGGCGTACCTGCTGGCCTCGCTGGGATGTGTCATCGGCGGCTCGGCCTGGACGGGCGTGGGCCTGGCCCAGACCGGCATGATACTGGGCTTCTCCGACAGCCGGGGAGGCAGCAAGTTCGTGGCGGCCTGTTCCGTGCTCATGGGGATCGGCGGGGTCGTCGGCGGCCTGGTGGGCGGGGCGGTGGCCCAGTCCCTGGAGTTCATGCAGAGCCACCCCATTGTCCTGGGCCCGCTGAAATGGAACAACTGGCACGTCACGTTCGCCATGAGCCTTCTTGCGCGGCTGCTGTCGCTGGCCTGGCTGAACCGGATGCCCGACCCCGGCGCGCGAACCGTGCGGAGCATGCTGCGATATTGGTCGGCCAGCACCTACAATAATTACTTCTCGTTCCTGTCGCACCCGCTTCGGATTTTTGGCTGGGGACAGGGCAAGGTGGAGGATGACCGCCGGCGGCCCAGACAGTAGAATGCTTCCATGGCCACAGAGATCGAAATGAAGTTCAACGTGCCCAGCCACCGGGCCGTCGCGCGGCGGCTGAGGCAACTGAGGGCAAGGCGGCTTTACACGGCGGTGCAACGCGACCGCTACTTCGATACCCCCCAGCACAGGTTGCTCAAGGCCGATTGCGGCCTGCGCCTGCGAGAGACCCGCTGCCTGCGGGCTGGGACGGAGCGGCCCGAACTCCGCACGCTGCTGACCTTCAAGGGCCCGCGCCGAGGCCGCTCGGCGGCCAAGGTCCGCGCCGAACACCAGACATTTCTCGACGAGCCGGCGCTGATGGGCGAGATCTTCACCGCCTGCGGGCTGACGGGCATGCTGACGATCGAGAAGAAACGCTCCAGCTTCCGCCTCGGGCGCTGCAAGGTGGAACTGGATGAACTCCCGCTGCTGGGCTGCTTCGTGGAGATCGAAGGCCCCGCCGAGGCCGCCGTGCAGGCGGTGCGCGAAAAACTGGGCCTGGAGACGGCGCTGCCGCTGAAGGATCACTACATCGGCCTGGCCCGCGCGGCGTGCCGTCGCCTGGGACGCCAGTGCAGGGAAATGACCTTTGCCAATTGCCAAAGCTGCCGGCGCGGCGGGAAGTAGAGTCCCGCTCGCTTTGCGCTCGCGGCTAGTTTGTCCAGGCGCATCAGCGTACGGACGCCGGGCGTTTTGCTTGATTCCGGGGGGCTGGGCCAGCATAATCGCGCCATCGATTTTCAGGGAGACTGCCGTGGATACGCCGCAAGCCAATCTTGAGATAGCTCGTTCGACCCTCCGGGCCGAGGGCGGTTCGATTTCCGCGCTGGCCGACCAGCTCGGCAGCGACTTTGCCGCGGCCGCGAAGATGATCTACGAATGTGCCGGCAAGGTCATCCTGACGGGCATCGGCAAGGCCGGGCTCATCGGGCTGAAGGTCTCAGCCACGCTGGCCTCGACCGGCACGGGGAGCTTTTTCCTCAATCCCGTCGACGCCATGCACGGCGACCTGGGGCGCGTCCAGCGCGGCGACGTGCTGCTGGCCCTGTCCCACAGCGGAGAGACCGAGGAGATCATTCGCCTGGTCGACCACGTCAAGGGACGCGGCGCCAGCCTGATCGCCGTCACCGGCGGGCGCGACACGCCGCTGGCCCGCTACGCCGATATCGTCGTCTGCTACGGGATGGTCAAGGAGGCCTGCCCGCTGGGCCTGGCCCCCACGGTGTCCACCTCCATCATGCTGGCCCTGGGCGACGCGCTGGCCCTGACGGTGATGGACATGCGACGATTCCGGCCCGAAGACTTCGCCGTCTTCCATCCCGGCGGCGCGCTGGGACGCAAGCTGATGACGGTGGAGCAGGCGATGTTCTTCAAACGCGGCGAGGGCCTGTGCGTGGCCAGCGATGCGGTCAGCCTGGGTGAGGCGCTGGCGCAGGCCGAGGCCACCCCGCGGCGCAGCGGCGCGATGCTGCTGGTGGACGGCGCCGGCAAGCTCAGCGGCATCCTGACCGACGCCGACCTGCGGCGTCTGCTGCTGGCCCACCGCAGCGAGCGCGTGCTGGACGAGCCGGTCGCCAAATTCCTCACCAAGAACCCCAAGTGCATCGGCCTGGGCGGCCTGGCCAGCGAGGCCCTGGCGATCATGAACAAGTATCGTTTCGACGAGCTGCCGGTGGTGGACGGCGAGGGCCGGCCGGTGGGTGTTATCGACGTGCAGGACCTGGTGGGGATTAAGACGGTCACCGATGGGCGCGATTGATTATTCCAAAATAGAGCTGCTGGTCCTGGACGTCGACGGCGTGTTGACCGACGGGAAGATCGTCCTGGGCCCCGGAGGCGAGGAGATCAAGTTCTTCGACGTTCGCGACGGCGCGGGCGTCAAGTACTGGAAGCGCGTGGGCAAGAAGGTGGCCATCATCTCCGGGCGCAGCTCGCCGGCGGTGAACCTGCGCGGCGCGGAGTTGGACGCCGACGCGGTCGTGCTGGGGGCCAAGAACAAGTTGCCCGCCTACGAGCAGGTTCTGAAGGATCTGCGCCTGACCGACGCGCAGACGGCCGTCATCGGCGACGACCTGCCCGACCTGCCGCTGTTCTGGCGGGCGGCCCTGTCGATTGCGCCGGCCGACGCGGTGGGCGAAGTTCGCGCCGCAGCCGGGCATGTCACTGTCGCCCGTGGCGGAAACGGGGCCGTGAGAGAAGTGGTCGAAATGATCCTCAAGCAGACCGGCCTGTGGGACCAGATCATGGCCCGCTACCGCCGGCCTGATAAGGAAAGCTCATCATGAAACGTCGAATCCTGCTGTTGCTGGGCAGCTTTTCATTCGTCCTGCTGATCGTCGGGATGTACCTGCTGACCACCGGCGGCGGCAGGAACAGGGCGGGCTCCAAGCGCCAGCCGGCCACCATGGCCTCGTCGGGCGTATTGGAACCAACCGAGGGCACCGACTTCCGTGTCACTAAGCGGGACAAGCAGGGGCGCCTGCGCGAGGTCTTCTACGCGCCCAAATTCGACAAGCAAAGTGACGGCGGCTACCTGCTCAACCAGCCCAGTTGCACGATCTACCAGACCGGCGGGGAGCAGATGATCGTGCGGGCCGGCGAGGGCCTGATCTACACCGACTCTCCCCGCTCCGACCAGTCGGGCGGCAAGTTCCGTATCCGCCACGCCGTACTCCGCGACAACGTGCGGATCTACTACGACCGCGAGCGCGACGCCCAGCGGACGCCCGTCGAGAGCCGCCTCGACAACGTCATCCTGATGACCTGCCAGGATCTCGAATACGACAACGAAAGCCTGGTGCTCTATACCAACAACCGCGTGACGGTGGAGTCGCCGCAGGCCAAGCTCAACGGCCAAGGGTTGTCCATCCATTGGAACGAAAGAGACTCCAAGGAGCTTGAGCTTCGCTCGTTGCGACTGGAGCATACCGAGTCACTGATGCTCATGGGCGTCGGGGACGACTCGGGCCTGTTCGCCATGCCCGGCAGCGGCAATGGCGGCGAGGAGGCCGGCACTTCGACCACCACGAGCGCTTCGACTCCGGCCAGTGCGCCGGCCACCCCATCGGCGGCGAGCGCCCCGACCTCCCCGTCGCGGGACCGCAACGCCCAGAACATGTTCCGGGCCGATCTGATCGGTGAGGTCACCGTCGATCAGGGCCGGCGGTACATCCACGGCGCCGACAGGCTGAGCCTGCTCTTTGAGTGGGAACGCAAGATGGACAAGAAGGGCATCGTCGAGGACCAGGCCCCCGGCAGCGCCGGCAGCAAGGGCGCCCCGGCCTCGGTCAGGACTCAGCCCGGCGTTGTGCCGGAACTGGACTCTGCCGGCGACGCGACCTCCGCGCCCGCGCCCAAGCCTGCCCCCGAGCCGGTCTACATCCGATGGACCGGCCCGCTGGTCATCACGCCCGCGGGGCATACCGACATGCCTTCCCGCCGCAACATCGCGGCCGAGGGCGAGGGAAAGCTCATCACGCTGACCGACGGCAACACGATCGCCACGTGCCGGAAGTTCCGCTTCGGCCGCTCGCGCGAGGATGGCTACCTGATGGGCAGCGAGCAGGCCCCGGCGAAGCTGGAACTGGCCGGCGGCGAGACCGTGCAATGTCCGGAGATGCGATTTGACCTTTCCTCCGGCAAGGCCGAGCTGCTGGGCCCCGGGCAGATGACCAGCCCGGTCGGCCGGCTTTCCGCCAGGAAGAAGGCCGATGAACCCGATGCCGCCGCCGACATCGGCCAGATCGAGTGGAAGACTTCCGTGGTCGCATTGCTCGAACGGCAGCGCGCCAGGCACGGCGACGGGTCGTCGCGGTCGGGCGTGTATATAAAGGAAGCCACCTTCAACGGCGAAGTGGTGCTGACGCAGTCGGGCAGCGAAAACAATCTGCGTGCCGATAGCCTCCAGGTGTGGATCGGCCAGGATGCCAACAAGCAGGTGCTTCAACGGGCGCTGGCCGTCGGTCATGTCACCGGCCGCCAGGACAACACCGACACCCGCGGCGGGCGCGTGGAGAAGCAGGACATCGCCGCCGATGAACTGGACGTGATGTTCCACCAGGTCGCCGGCAAGGGCGGAAAGGTCAAGACGGACGCCAAGATGCTGCTGGCCCAGGGCCACGTGGTAGTCAACGGCGAGCAGAACGGCCAGAAATGGTCGGCCTGGGCGGACAAGCTGGTCGGCGATCGCCCCGGCAAGACGGCCGTGCTGTGGGGCGACATGGCCAAGGTGGAGTCTGCCGAGCGAAGCCTGTCGGGCAAGGAGGTTCATCTCAACCAGCTTGACGGCACAGCCGAGGTCGTCGGCGTCGGCCAGATGCAGCTTCCGCTGGACAGGGATCTCAACGGCCAGAAGCTGGCCACCTCTCGCCCGGCGAAGATTACCTGGAAGACCCGGATGCTCTACCAGGCCAACAACACCCCCGGCAAGGAGCCGTCGTCCCAGCCGACGGTGGACTTCACCGGCGAGGTGCGGATCGCCACGGGCGGCGACCAGATGGATTGCCAGACGATGAAGGTGATCCTGGACCGCGCGGCCAAGCCGGACAAGGCCGCCACCCAGGCTGCGTTGCCCGCCGGCGAGAAGACCCCAGGCGGCGACGCCAACGGCAATCCGTCGGCGGTGATGGGCGGGGACAGTTTCGCCAACGGGACGCTGTCGAAAGTCTATGCTGACGGCGACGTGACGCTGACCAGTCGGCAGAGCGACGACCAGGGCCACCTGACCGGCTGGGCCGAGATGCACAGCGACCTGTTGATCTTCAACGCCCAGGCCCGGACGATGGACTGCCCCGGCCCCGGTTGGCTGTTCGCGCAGGACCTGCGGGCGCCCAAGGTCAAGTCCGCCGCGGCGGCCCAGGGCGTCGATCCGCTGAGCGATGAGAGTATCTCGGCCAACATCGACCGGCCGTCGCAAACCTGTTTCCAATGGACGCGACAGATGCGGCTGGCCATGGAGACCCGCCTGGTCGTAATGGACGGCAACGTGTGGATGCGGCACCTGAGTGGCGCCAAGATCGTCGGCCGCGAGACCATGACGAATACCCCTCCCTGGCCGGCGGAACTGCCGCCGGGGCGATCCACCGACCTGCTGTGCGAGAACCTTGTGGCCCAGTTCGGCTCGCCCAACGATGCCAACGCAAAGAATGACGCCAACGCCAAGGTGGCCAAACTTCAGTCCCCCGCCAAGCCCGCCGACGCGACGGAAAGCGGCTTGGGCATGGCCGGGACGCTGGATGAGTTCATCGCCACCGGCTCGGTGCTGCTGAGCGACGATCCGTGGGAGGTCGCCGGGGCACGCCTGGCCTACCACCGCGCGACCGATATCCTCGAAGTGGTCGGCAACCTCAAGGGCGAGCCCTTGGCCAACGCCCAGATCATCCAGAAGACCAACAACACGGTGACGACATCGACGTGGATCAGGATGATTCGTGAGAAGGTCACCGTGGACGGAAAGACCCAACTGGCCCCGAGATTCGAGACCGGACCGATGGCCGGCTCGACCGTGATTATGCCCAAGAGCACCACCAAACCCGCGCGGGAGATGCCCGGCCGCCTGGGACTGTAACAAACGCAAGGTTAGAGGCGAGAGGTAAGAGGCGAGCATGCCCTGGCCGCGGCGTTTGCGGCCTTGGTTGCCTGACGGCAATCAGCCACAGAGGCAGCAGAGGGCGCTGAGGGCTGATGATTGGACGGCACCGGGCATGAACTGCGGTCTCTTCTGCCTTATGGCCTCCGCTTCCTCTGTTCCCTCCGCGGCTATCTTTTCCTGGCGGGATGCCGCGACCTGCCAGCCGGCCGGCAACCCGAGGTGTCATGAAACCTGCCTAAGGCTTGCTCGTCTGGGTCTCTGTCAGCACCATGTTCAGCGAGCCGCTGCGGAAGCCTTCCAGGTCCAGTGTGACGTACATGAAGCCCAGCGACTTGAGGAACTCCAGCACCTCCCCGCGGTGCGAGAGCACCTTGGGCAGTTGGTCCAGCGGCACCTCGATCCGCGCCAGGGGATGATGGTCGCGGAGGCGGCAGTTGGTAAAGCCCAGATCCCGGAGCCTATTCTCGGCCTGCTCAATTCGCGAGAGTTTCTCCGTCGTCACCGGCTGGCCGTAGGGGATGCGGCTGGCCAGGCAGGCGGCGGCCGGCTTGTCCCATGTGGGCAGACCCATCGCGAGGGAGGCGGCGCGGATGTCGGCCTTGGTCAGCCCGGCCTCCAGCAGGGGGTTGATGATGCCCAATTCCTCCCCGGCCGCGATGCCGGGGCGATAGTCTTTCATGTCGTCGGCGTTGGCGCCGCTGACGACGGCGACAAAGCCGCGCCGCCCAGCCAGATCGATCATCGGGGTCATCACGTGGCGCTTGCAGATGTAGCACCGCTGCGGCGGGTTGGCCAGGAACTGCGGGTTGGTCATCTCGTCGGTATCGACCTCCAGCAATTCCACGTCAATCTGTTTGGCCAGGTTCCGGGCCGACTCGCGCTCGCGCTTCGGATGAATCGCCGAGACGCCCGTCACCGCCAGGACGTTGGACTTGCCCAGCGTGTCCACGGCCAGGGCCAGCAGAAACGTGCTGTCCACACCGCCCGAAAATGCCACCACCACGCGCTTGAGCCGCAACAGCGCGCTGCGGCAGGCGGCGAGCTTCCTCTGTAACTCCGGTTCGAGAGATTCCAAAGCCTTATTGTCCATCATGCACCTCTACTCTATATTGTAACCGCCGAATTGGGAGTCGCGCGCCGCGGGTCGAGAATTTGGCCAATGACGGGCTGGACGGGGCGCGTGAGAAAAGGGACCAGGGAACAGGGACCAGGACATGCAACCCCCTGATGTTCACGGGGATACTGTGGATCAGATGAAGGATGCCATGAAATCCAGATTGGCCCGGCGACGCAGCAAGGCCTTGGCGGCGGCAGTGAAGGCGGCGAAGGTGGACTGCCTGCTGGTTAGCCGTCCTGAGGATGTCAGTTACCTGAGCGGCTTTACCGGCGAGGACAGCTATCTGCTCCTTGGCAAGGGCGGTGCGTGCCTGCTCACCGACGGCCGGTTTGACGAACAGGCCCGCAAGGAATGTCCCGGCGTGGCGATAATCGCCCGCAAGGGCCCCTTGGCGGCCGCCGTGGCGGAGCATGCCGCGGCCCGGCGTTACCGGCGGATCGGCATCCAGGCCGATCACATGACCGTCGCGGGCAGCGAAGCCCTCGCCAAGGCCGTGGCCGGCAGGAAGGTCCAGCCGGTGGGCGAGATCCTGCTGCCTCTGCGGGCCGTCAAGGATGCCGGCGAGGTGGCCGCAATCCGCCAGGCGGTGGCTGCCGCCCAGGAGGCATTTCTCGGCCTGATCGCCGGGGGGGCCAGGAACCTGGTGGGCAGGACCGAGCGGGAGGTGGCGGCTGAGTTGGACTTCCGCATGCGACTGGCCGGGGCCGAGGGGCCCTCGTTCGAGACCATCGTGGCCGCCGGGGCGCACGGCTCGCTGCCGCACTATCGGCCGGGCGGGACGAGACTGTCCCTTGGGCAGGCGGTGCTGATCGATTGGGGGGCCAGGCTATCGGGTTATTGCAGTGACTTGACGCGTGTGGTCTTCCTCGGTAGAATCCCGCCCAAACTTGCCTCCGTATACGATGTGGTTGAGCGGGCACAACAGGCTGGAATCGCCGCAGTTGCAGGCGGCGCCCCAGCCGCCGACGCCGACATCGCGGCCAGGAAGGTGATCGACGATGCCGGGTACGGGTGCTATTTCGTGCATGCCCTGGGCCACGGCGTGGGACGAGCGATCCATGAGTCGCCCGCCCTCAGCCGTCTGGCCAAGGTGAAGCTGACGCCCGGAATGGTCGTCACGGTCGAGCCGGGCATCTATCTGCCGGGCATCGGAGGCGTGAGGATTGAGGACGACGTGCTGGTGACTTCAGGCGGTCGCAGGAAGCTTAGCTCGCTACCGACCGCCGCCGCGGCCATGGTGCTCAAGTAAGTCTGGGCCGGCCGCGAAACGTTCGAGAAAACAAGGACGCGAAATGGACATCGAAGAAATCAAGCAGTTGGTGCAGCTCATGGTCGACGCCGACCTCAGCGAAATGGACATCACCGACGGGGAACGGAAAGTCTCCCTCAGGCGAGGCGGCGAAATGCCCGCGATGATGGCCATGCCCTCCGTTGCGGCCGCCCCGGCCCTGGCTGCGGCGCCTGCCCCGGCAGCGGCGGCTCCCGCGGCCCCGGCCTCCAATCTGCTGGAGATCAAGAGCCCGATGGTGGGAACCTTCTACTCCGCCCCCAGCCCCGACAGCGACGCGTACGTCAAGGTCGGCGCCTCCATCGGCGACGAGTCGGTGGTCTGCATCGTCGAGGCCATGAAGGTGATGAACGAAATCAAGGCCGAGTGCTCCGGCACCATCATGGAAGTCTGCGTCAAGAACGCCCAGCCGGTGGAATACGGCCAGGTGCTCTTCCGCGTCAAGCCCGCCTGAGCGAGTCAGCCAGAGTCATGAACATTCGCTCAGACAACCCGCAATTGGCGGACCAGCCGCGGAAGGCTCATTTTCCGCGGCGAAGCTGCGAGGAGAGGTCATGTTTTCCAGAGTCCTAGTGGCCAACCGCGGCGAAGTGGCGCTTCGCATTATTCGGGCCTGCAAGGAGATGGGCATCGAGACGGTGGCGGTCTTTTCCGAGGCCGACCGTAACGCCAGCTACCTGCACCTGGCCGACGACCGAATCTGCATTGGCGCGGCCCCCTCGGCCGAGAGTTACCTGAACATTCCTCGGATCATCGCGGCGGCCGAGATCGCCGACGTGGACGCCATTCACCCCGGCTACGGCTTCCTGGCCGAGAATTCCCATTTCGCCGAAGTCTGCCGCGACTGTAAGATCGAGTTCATCGGCCCCAGCGTCGAGAGCATGCGGTCGCTGGGCGACAAGATCCGGGCCAAGGCGCTGGCCAAGACCGCCCGCGTGCCCACCTCGCCCGACAGCAACGGCGCGGTGGCCACGGTCGAGGACGCCGTGCAGGTGGCCGCGAAGATCGGCTACCCCGTCGCCCTGAAGGCCGCTGCCGGCGGCGGCGGGCGAGGCATTCGCTTCGCCCACAACGAGGCCACGCTCAAGAGCAGTTTCAAGCAGGCCCAGACCGAGGCCGAGATCGCCTTCAAGGACGGCCGGCTGTACATGGAAAAGTGCATCCAGAACTTCCGGCACATCGAGGTGCAGGTCCTGGGCGATCAGCAGGGCAACGTCGTCCACCTCTTCGAGCGTGAGTGCTCGGTGCAGCGGCGGCGGCAGAAGGTCATCGAGGAATCCCCCTCGTCGGCGCTGGACCGCGACCTGCGCGAGGAAATCTGCACCGCCGCGGTGCGGCTGTGCAAGGAAGTGGGCTACTACTCGGCCGGCACGGTGGAGTTCATGGTCGATGCCGACAACAACTTCTACTTCCTGGAAGTCAACACCCGCATCCAGGTCGAGCACCCGGTCACCGAAATGGTCACCGGCGAGGACCTTGTCAAGCGGCAGATTCAGGTGGCCGCCGGGATGCCGCTGAACCTGGCGCAGCGCGACATCGTCCAGCAGGGCCACTCCATCGAGTGCCGCATCAACGCCGAGGACCCCTCTCACAACTTCCGGCCCAGTCCCGGGCGGATCAACGCCTTCGTCGCCCCCGGCGGCCTGGGCGTGCGCTGGGACAGCCACGTTTACCAGGGATACGACATTCCGCCCACCTACGACAGCCTGGTGGGCAAGCTGATCGTGCATCGTCGCACCCGCGGCGAGGCCATTGCCACGGCCCTGCGGGCGCTGAACGAGTTCGTGATTTATCCGATCAAGACCACCATCCCGCTGTGCAAGGAAATTCTCACGCACGATAAGTTCGTGCGGGGCCAGTGGGACACGACCTTCATCGAACGTGAGATGATGGGCGGCAAGGCCTGATCGAGGCAGTAGAAAGGTACAAGGCAAGACGTATGGCGGATGTCATCAAGGGAAACGCGATCATCGGGCAGTCCGGCGGGCCGACGGTCGTCATCAACCAGTCGCTGGTGGGCGTGATCGAGGCGGTTGCCGGCTGCGATGTCATTGAGAATCTTTACGGCGCCCGCAACGGCGTCAACGGGATCGTCAACGAGCGGTTCATCCCTCTCAAGGGCCTGGACAAGGAACTGCTGGAGCGGGTGGCGCTCACGCCGGCCGCCGCGCTGGGTTCCACGCGCGACAAGCCCGACGCGGAGTACTGCAACAAGATCTTCCAGGTCTTCGCCAAGCACAACATCCGCTATTTCTTCTACATCGGCGGTAACGACTCGGCCGACACGGCGCGCATCGTCAACGAGCTGGCCGGGCAGTCGGGCTATCCGCTGCGGGTGTTCCATATTCCCAAGACCATCGACAACGACCTTCGCGTCACCGACCACTGCCCCGGCTACGGCTCGGCCGCCCGGTTCGTCGCCTCGGCACTGATGGGCGACGACCGCGACAACGCCTCGCTGCCGGGCGTCAAGATCGACGTGATCATGGGCCGGCACGCCGGCTGGCTGACGGCTGCCGGGCTGCTGGCTCGCCGCGACGAGACCGACGGGCCGCACCTGATCTACGTGCCCGAGCATCCCATCTCCGAGGCCCAGTTCATCGATGACGTGGCCGAGGTGTATGGCCGCCTGGGCCGCTGCCTGGTGGCGGTCTCCGAGGGCATCTCCGACGAAAACGACATGGCCTACGGCGAGAAGCTCGCCTCCACGGTCGAGCGCGACAGCCACGGCAACGTGCAGCTTTCGGGCACCGGGGCGCTGGGCGATTACCTCGGCGGCGTGGTCAAGACCAAGGTCGCGGCCAAGCTGGGCAAGAAGAGCCTCCGCGTCCGCAGCGACACCTTCGGCTATCTCCAGCGCAGCTTCGCCGGCTATGCCTCGCCGGTGGACCAGAAGGAAGCCCGCCTGGCCGGCAGGACGGCCGTCAAGTACGCGATGGCCGGCAAGGCCAGCGGCACGGTGGCCTTCAAACGCAAGGACGGCGAGAAGTACGGCATCACCTGCTTCTGCGGCCAACTGAACGCCGTGGCCCGCGACACCAAGCCGCTGCTGGCCGAGTTCATCAATGCCCGCGGCAACGGAATCAATGAAAACTTCCGCGCCTACGCGGCCCCGCTGGCCGGCCAGTTGCCGAGCGTCGGAAAGCTGTGGTAGGAATCGCGAATCGCGGCTTGCGAATCGCGAATTGAACCGCAACAGAAACAAACGGCGATTCCGAAAGGGATCGCCGTTTCCTTGGTATGCCGAGCATGTTGGGTCACTCGGAGGTGCAAGTAACTATCTCAAAACCAAGTATCACGGGCGTCTCGCCCGTGAGTCGCATGGCCATCTTGGCCATGTTCTTCGCAAGTAGCACGGGCGGGACGCCCGTGATACTCATGGGCAAGATGCCCATGCTACATTCTGAGATGGTTTCTAAGTCCTACGTCCAGTCTGACGGAGGTGAAGGGCGCCGGGAACGTAACCGGCGGCGTCCGCTCACTTCTACGACCTACGACCTCTTCAGGCCCAGTTTCGCCATGACCTGCTGAAGGTCTGACCAGACCATGCCGCGCGTCTGGGCGTTGTACTGTCGCAGAACGTAGGAGGGGTGGAAGGTCGGCATGACGGCGATGCCCTCCAGGCCCTCGGCGATGGCGGGCAACGTTTGCCACTGTCCCCGCAGCCGGGTGATGCCGACCTTGGTGTCCAGCAGGGCTTGCGTGGCGGGGTTGCCCAGCGTGACGATGACCTCGGGCGAGATGATCTGCAGTTGTCGCACCAGGTAGCTCCAGCAGGCCTGGGCCTCGTCGGGCGAGGGCGTGCGATTGTGCGGCGGGCGGCACTTGACGACATTGCAGATGTAGACTTCCGCGCGGGACAGCCCCATGGCTGTGATCATGTTGGTCAGCAGCTCGCCCGCGCGCCCCACGAAGGGCCGGCCGGTGCGGTCTTCTTCCTCGCCGGGGCCCTCGCCCACAAACACCAGGCGTGCCCCTGGGTCGCCTTCGCCAAAAACCGTTTGCGTTCGGCCTTTGGAGAGACAGCATTTCGTGCAAGCGCGAACTTCCGCTTCGTCGATGGCGGCCAGGGCTGCCGCTTTGCCTTCGGCTCCGGGGGTCACATGCGGCGGCGGGGCGGCAGTGCGGAGGGAGCCCTTGGCGGCGGCGGGCGCGGTGGCGGCCTGGGTCGTGGCCGCAGCGGCCTTCTTGCGACGGCGCGGCATGAACGTTCCGCCCATCAGAAGGTCGGTCTCAACAATCTGCCGTGCGGCGGCGGCGAGTTTGGCGGCATCGTCTGTCATTCGTTCGATTGTACGACAAGTCGGGCAGAGGCAAAAGGGGATGAGCAAAAGCGTTTGCCGCACATAACGTACCTATCCTGAGATCCGCTCGCTTTGCGCTCGCGGCGGGTACTCTGTCGCAGATGAAGCGATTGGTGCCACGGCTGCGTCGTGTGCAGCCGTGCATAGCATTGGCACTGCCGCAAACACCGCAGCAGTGGCACCTGATCCATCGTTTGGCGAGCGACAGAGCGGCCAGTTCCTAAAGGACCTCTTGCAACCTCCAGGCGGGAGGAGCATAATGTGCCGCTGGGTTCGGGACTCGATTGGCGTAGCGGTTTCCGGAAAGCAAGGAAGGTTTCTTATGGCCGCCAACATTGCCTGCATTGCTGGGGAGGAAGTCTATCGCCAGTGGGACGCCGGCGGCATTTCCGGCCGACGCTTGGGCCCACAGAACACCCCCTTCGGCCCCAGCGCCGAAATCTTCCTCATCGACGGCGACGCGGGCGGCTACTACCTGCTGCCTCGCTACGGGGCCGGGCTGAGCAAGACCGCTCCCTCCCGCATCAACTATCGCGCGAACATCTACGCGCTCAAGGACCTGGGCGTTCAGCGCATCCTGGCCTGGGGCAGCGGCGGGGCCATCACCCACAACATGGCCGTGGGGGACCTGGTTATCCTGGACGACCTGGTCGATCACACGCTCCTGCGGCCGAGGACGTTCTTCGAGGATTCTCCCCTGGGCTTCCTGCGGCAGTTCCCGGTTTTCTGCCCGACGCTGCGGACCATCGCGGCCGAGGTGCTGGAGGGCATGAAGCTGGTATTTCACAAGTCCGGCACGGCGGCTGTGTCGGAGGGCCCGCGCATGGAGACGCCCGCCGAGGTGCGGCAACTGGCCTCCATCGGGGCTGAGCTGGTCACCCATTGTTTCGCGCCCGAGGCGTTCCTGGCCAAGGAGCTGCAACTGTGCTACTCGGCCGTCTGCTACGTGGTCAACTACGCCGAGAGCGGCAGCCGGCACCGGCCCTTCGCCGTCGGCGACCTGTTTGGCGGGCTGACGACCAAGAGCGAGGGCCAGCGACTGGCCGGCATCGTCGGGGCCATGAGCCAGATCGTCCAGAACGTCGCCGCCGCGGCTGCAGCTAGCCAAAACACCTGCGATTGCGACAAGACCATGGCCCACAACATCCGCCAGTACCAACTCCCCGCCGATTGGCGAAAATGGTTCACGCACGCCTGAAGATCGTGGTGCAATGGGAGGCAAACAAGTGGGTAATTCCGGGGACATACCCCTCCGCTTCGCGTAGGAGCACCCAACCCAGGGCAGGCTCATTGGCCGTAGGATGAGTTGGACAGGCCCCCGTCCATCGCCGGCCAGGTTTCGCTGAGTACCCAGGGCGCGACGTTGCGGGCGACGAATCCCGAGCGTGTCGTGGAGGTATGCGAGAGGCCCTCCCCGTCGCTGTCGGTCAATTCCATCTGGTAGAGCCTATGGTAGGCCATGATCTTCCGCTCGTTGGCGCTGTATTTGGGTTTGTCGAACCCCAAGGCCCCGGCGGCCGGGCCTCGCGTGCCATCGACGTTGCCCGCCAGCGTCGTGCCCAGCACCAGGAAGCCCACATCCCCCTTGGAGTAGATATTCAAGATGCCGTTGCGGGTGTGCTCCAACGCCTTGGTCAAGTCATAACTACTGGAAATGCTGGCCGACAGCAGGATTAGGCCGTCGATCTTGTGGTCTTCCGGCATGTTCTCGGCGGCGAACACCGCCACCCCGCCGCCGCCGCTGTGCCCGATGATGTAGACCGGGCGACCGGGGTACTTGTCCTGGTATTTCACGATCTTGTTGGCAATCCGCTTGCCCGCCCGGTGGTTGCCGATGAAATCCATCTGGTTGAGCAGCATCCCAGCCACCGGCAGGGGGTTGCCCCAGGAGTAAATCGGCATGGAGCGATAGAGACCGGCGGCGACCAGGCCGCCGCGGATGTCCTTGTTGAGCGGGCTGACGCCCTCGATGCCCGGCAGGATGATTATCAAGCCGTGGTTCTCGCGGTCCACCGTCTCGTAGCGGGCGTTGGCGCTGCGGAAACACCCAGTCCCCAGCGGCAGGGACAGGAGAAGCATGAACATTACAGCTGGTCGCATAATTCTTAACTCGCAAGACTGACGGGAATAACCCCTCCTGCCAGCCTGGTTGCTTGGCGAAAACAATAGTGTACATTCGGGCGGTATAATACACAAGCGCCCCTGAAGGCGACGGCCGCGAAAGGAATTTTGCTTGAAAAAAATGGCGTCCGATGCCGAATAATGTCCGGGACAAAACACGGCAACATAACGGAAGGTGCAAGACATGCCTGCTGACGACAGGTCTGAATTCGAGGCGGAATACACCGACTTTGTGCCGGCGGTCTTCGCTCGCTCGGCCGAGGATGCGGAGATCTATCGCGAACTGCTCGATGACCACGACATCCCGGCCATTGTCGGGGATCCCGAAGAGGATGGCAGCGCGGACGGGCGAAAAGGCCGAGCCGGCATGACGCACGGGGTGCCCGTGCTGGTCCCCGAGGCCCTGCTGGATGAGGCCAGTGAGATCATCGCCGACCGCGAGGACTCCGACGAGTTCGTCGCCGAAGAAGACGAACTCGAAGAGGAGGATGAGGAAGAAGACGAAAAGCTGGGCCTGGGGGAGGAGGTCGAACTGGAAGACCCCTTCGCCGATGACGAGGACGAGGACGAAGATGACGACGAGGAGGACGAGGATGAGGAGGATCTTTTGGACGAGGAAGATGAGGATGACGAGACGGGCCTCGGCGGCCCATGAAGAATCTCCCTTCGCCGGGTCGCTCTTTGGCCATTCCACGATGCCGCTCATTGCCGCGGGAGCTGTTGACCGATACTTCTAGGGTGACTGCCGGAAGTGTTTTCGCAGTCAAGGCGACGCTCGCTGCTGCCGGCGCGAAAAACGGTTCTGGTGGCGGATACGGATTATTCAGGAGATGCAAGAATGGTTGAGAACAGGGATGTCCCTCAAGAGGCCGCTGGCGCTACCCCTACCCCTCCGGCGGAGAAGTCCGCGGAGCGGCGCGGGGTCAACCGCCGCTCGGTAGTGGATCGGCGCATTGGACTGGACCGACGCCGCGGCCCGGGCAGGCGCCGCAGCGAGGACCGCCGCTCGGCTGAAGAGGGCGAGATGACGGCTGAGCAGTTCGAGTTCCTCCAGGCCATCAACGAGTACAAGCAGGTCAACCACCGGCCCTTCCCGACCTGGACTGAAGTGCTGGACGTCATGAAGGCGATAGGGTACAGAAAAGTGGCCGATCGGGAGAATATACGATAGAATACAGTAGGGCCCGGTGAGGCGGACATGTTGGCGACAGGAACCTTGGAAATCTCGATGCGGATCGTCACCGTGATGGTGCCGGTGGCGGTCTATTTCCTGATCCTGGGCCTGCTCAACAGCCGGCGCCGCCCCCAGATACTCAGCGCGCGGCGCGACTTTGCCATCCTTCTGACGGCCTTGAGCCCGCTGGTGTTTTTGCCGGCCTGGGCGTTGCTGGGGGTCTCCTGGCCGGTGATGCTGGCCGTTCCGCTGGTATTGGTGGCAGCGATCGCGATGCTGGCCCCGCCGGCCCGGTCGTGGGTGGTTTACATGCTTTCGGCCCGCGAGGCCCGCGAGGTGGTCTCCTGCGTGCTGCGGCGGCTTAACCAGGATTTTTCGCCGCAGGGTGATGGCTTTGTCATTCCCTCGCTCGGCGCCCGCGTGGAGTTGAGCGGCTTTTCGCTGTTGCGGAACGTGACGATCCGGCTGCACGGCGGGGACCAGGCCCTGGCCCGGTCTTTCCGCCAGGCCTTGGGAACCCATCTGCGGACGGTGGAGACCGAGCCCAGCGCTATGGCCATTTCGCTGTTGCTGGTCTCCACGGCGATGCTGGCGGCCCCGCTGGCCCTGATGGCCCGCAACATGCCCGAACTGGTGCGTATCATTACCGGGCTGCTTTACTAGGCCCGATCAGGCTTTCGCGGGGTGTGACAAATTCTTCTGGCGCTTTCGGAATAATCGGAATATCTTCTCATATTGACAATCCACATGAGGAGACAACGATGGATCAGGACAAGGAAGTCGGGATTG
>JBAZTO010000037.1:0-42860 GCA_041661865.1 Phycisphaerae bacterium
GATCTTCGGCTCCACGGCGGCGGATCGGTATCTGGTCGCGCTGGTCACAGCCCGCGACAATGCGAACGACTACACGGTGACCTCGGCCACCATCGGCGGGGTCGCGGCGACCATCAATGCCGACGCGGGGGCGGTCGTCGGCAGCGGCACGGCCGTCGTTCTCAGCGCGCTGGTGGCCAGCGGCTCCTCCGGCGACGTGGTGGTGAACTGGTCCGAGGAGATCCGCGACGACCAGCTCTGCACGCTGCTCCGCGTGACGGGCATTACCTCGAACACCGCTTACGACAGCGCCGTAGATTCCTCCACGGCGACAGTGGACTCGATCAGCGCCTCGCTGGACGTGGAGGCCGGCGGCCTCGTCGTCGCGGTGATGACGAGCAACAACAGCTCGCGCACCGTCAGCTGGTCGCTTGCCAACGAAGTTGTGGAGCAGGCCGACACCGGCGCCGTCCGGGTCCACTCCGCCGCCTATGAGGTTCCCGGCTCCGCTTCAACGCCGCTGGCCGTCACGGCGACGCTGGATGGCAATTCCAACATGCGGGCCATCGCGGCGGCCAGCTTCTCGCCGGTCACGTCGGTTGCCTACACCTTGGATTGCGCCGCTGGGTCCTTCGCCCTCACCGGACAGGATGTTGGCCTGACCACGCAATTCAAGATCGACGCCAGCCAAGGCAGCTACACCCTGACGGGGATCGACGTAGACCTGAAGCAGGGCTACGGGCTGATAGCCGAGGCCGGCAGCTTCGTTCTGACGGGCAACGACGTTGCCTTTGCCGCTGCGCTGACGATGGCCGCCGGGACAGGAGCCTACGCCTTGACCGGCAACGACGCCGGCTTGTCGGCTGGGTACCAGATCGCCGCCGACGTTGGCAGCTTTACCTTGACCGGCATCGATGTCGCATTCATGGCGGCACTGTCGCTCGCTGCGGACGTTGGGTCCTTCACCCTGACCGGCCAGGATGTAGACCTGACGCTCGCCATGACGCTGAACGCGGAAACGGGCGTGTTCATCCTGACCGGGCAGGACGTGACGCTAAGCTTTTCCGGCTGGGCGACCGTGCCTGGGGTGGGGGATTGGACGACCCAGGCGGAAACCGCGACGTGGGTAGCGCAGGGCAATAGCGGCTCCTGGACGACCCGGTCCGGCACCGCGACCTGGACGATACAGACCGATAGCGATGGGTGGGTGGTGCAATGATCCAGCTCGGCGAGTGGCTGCCGGATCAGCCGGCACTTTCCAATCCCGGCGCTACCGTGGCCAAGAACGTCACCCCGGCGGCACGCGGCTATCGGGCCATCAAGGACCTGGCCTATATCGATTCGACAGGGACCGGCGCGTCCCTGACCGGCGCTTACGCGACCAAAAGCCCCAGCGCGAGTTTTCTCTTTGCTGGTTCGGCCGCCGCCCTCTGGCGCTATGACAGCGCCGCTGCGGACTACGACGATGTGAGCAACGCCAGCGCGACCTACACCTCGGCGGTCTGGCGCTTTACCAGCTTCGGCAACGACGTGATCGCGGTCGGCGGTGATTCGACGGATGCACAGACATTCGACCTGACCAGCAGCAGCGCCTTCGCTGATTTGGGCGGGTCGCCCCCGAGGGGCCGCTTTGTCGCCACGGTGCGCGATTTCGTGATGATGGGGTATGTCACCTACGGAGGCACGACGTACCCGCGCCGCCTGCGGTGGTCCGCCCTGGACGATGCCGAAGCCTGGACGATTGCAACCGACCTGGCTGATTTCCAGGACCTGGCCGACGCTGGCGTGATCACCGGCCTGCACGGTGGCGAGGACGCGACCATCCTTCTGGAGCGCGGTATCTACAAGGGGTACTTCACAGGCGACCCCAACACCGTCTTTCAGTTTGACCGGATCAGCGTAGATCGTGGCTGCCCCTACGCGGGGGCTTCGACGCAGATTGGCAACGCCGTGTTCTTCCTGTCCGACGACGGATTCTACCAGCTTGTCGGTACGCAGCTGACGCCCATCGGTGACGAGAAGGTAGACGAGTGGTTTTCCGCGCGCTTCGACGTGGACAAGCGGGCGAACATGACCGCCGCCATTGACCCCATCCGCAAGCTGGTGGTCTGGTCTTTCACGTCGAACGACAGCGAGGACGGCCAGAACGACACGATACTATTCTACCACTACGTCTTGCAGCGATGGAGCTACGCTGTGCTGCGGGCCGACATGCTGTTCCCACTCTACCAGCCGGGCGTGACGCTGGAGGGGCTGGACGCGATTAACTCCAGTATCGACGCCCTGGAAATCTCGCTTGATGACCCGTCGTTGGCGGGTGGGGAGTTTTCCTTCGCCGCTGCCGTTGGGGATCGCATTGCCACCTTCTCCGGCCAGCCGCTTGAGGGCACCGTGGAGACGGCGGAGCAGGGCACGCCGCAGAATACGCTGGTCCGCCGGGTCTACCCGATGACGGATGGCGCGGCCTCTGGGGATGTATCTGTCGCAGTGTCGGCCCGGCAGTCCCAGCAGGACGCCGCGACCTACGGCAGCACGGCCACCATGACTGACGCCGGCTGGTGCCCGGTGCGGTCGGCGGGCCGCTACCACCGGGTTCGCATTCACCTGACCGGCGAGACGTGGCAGCAGATACACGGCCTTGATGTTGACGTGGTGCCCCTGGGCTTCCGATGACCGACAGGCTCAAGACCGAAGGCGAAAGCCCGCGCGACACCGCACGGACGATCAATCAGATTCTCGACGGCCGGATCAATTCGGTTGGCAGCGTGACCCTGACGGCCTCGACCACCACAACGGTCATCGCCGACCCCAGGGCGCACGTCAACAGCAAGGTCCTTCTCATGCCAACGAGCGCCAACGCGGCGGCTGCCTTGGCGACGACGTGGATAGCCGCTGCGGCGCGGTCGGTAACGGTCAACCATGCAAGCGCAACCTCGACTGATCGATCCTTCGGATACGTCCTTCTCGGCTGAGTGGCTGAGTTGGGCGCCGCAGCTATCGAAGGCCCTTCTGAACACGCACACGATGGCTGACGTTCTGGACAGGGTCTTGGCCCGCCAGGCGCAGTTCTGGACCGAACCGCACGCGGCTGTGGTGACGGAGATCGTCATCTATCCGCGCCGGAAAATCCTGCGGGCGTGGCTCGCCAGCGGGCGATACGAGGGGATACGCCGGATCGAAGATCAGGTGATCCCATGGGCAAGGGATTACGGCTGCCAGGAAATCCACATCATCGGCCGCCTTGGGTGGCGCCGAAGGTTGAAGGATTACCGCGAGAGCGCCGTGACGATGACAAAGGAAATCTGACATGGGTGGTGGCGGCGGGACTCAGGAAACGACCCAGACGACGAATCCTCCGGCTTACGCTATGCCGTACCTGAAGGACGTTCTGGGGCAGGCCAAGAATCTCTACAACCAGTCCGGCCCGGATTATTACCCTGGCTCGACTGTCGTGCCCATGGCCGGCGAGACGACCGCCGCGCTTGACGCGCAGACCCAGCGTGCCCTGCTGGGCAGCCCGCTCAACCAGGCGGCGCAGCAGACCACGATGGACACGTTGAACGGCAATTTCCTCTCGGGCGGCAACCCGTATTTCCAGGGCGCCTTTGATTCTATGGCGCGCCCGGTGACCGACGCGGTGCAGGCGGCGATGGCGCGCTCCGGTCGCCTCGGGTCGGGGGCGGAGACGCAGACCATGACACGCGAGCTGGGAGATATCGGCTCCAAGCTGATGTACCAGAACTACAACGACGAGCGGAACCGGCAGATGCAGGCCAGCCAGATCGCGCCGTTGCTGGCTGAAACGGACTATAACGACATCGCCAAGTTGGCGCAGGTCGGCGGTGCCTACGAGGCGCAGGCCGGGGCTGAGCTGCAGAACGATGTCAACCGCTTCAACTTCTACCAGCAGCAGCCGTGGGACAAGCTGGCGCAGTACAGCACCTTCGTCCAGGGCGGCACCTACGGCGGGCAGAGCACGCAGCAGACGCCGGTATCCAGCAACAAGGCGGGGAGCATCCTCGGCGGCGTTGCGTCGGGCGCCAGCACAGGGGCGATGTTCGGCCCTTGGGGCGCTGCCATCGGCGCCGGTCTGGGCGGAATCCTCGGGGGGATCGGCTAATGGACATTGCCCAGCTCCTCGCCACCCTCCAGCGGTTCGCACCGACCACCGGCACCGTCCGGGGAACCCTGCCGGCCGATCCTGCCTACGGCCCGACGACACGGCCCAGCATGGGTGGCTACGTCGCCGATCCTTCCATGATGCCCACAGTGTCGGCGCCCCCCCAGGCGCCGGCCCCGGCCGGGCTGTTGAGCGCGCCGCCCTCTCCCGGCGCAGCTCCCCCGGCCGGTCCGATGCCTCTCCAGGCCCCTGCGAGCGCCTTGGGCGCGCCCCAGCCTATTTCCCCCATGCTGGGCGCTCCGCAGGCCGTAAGCCCCCTGGTGGGCGGCGGCAGGCTCCCGGAGATACCATCTGGCGGGCTCCCCCAGGGGGCGGGTGCCCCGGATGAGAGCAGCGGGCTTTGGGCGGTGTTGTCCAGCCCCGAAGTCCGGCGCGGCCTTATGGAAATGGGCATGCGGATGATGGCCGCTAGCGCGCCTTCGACCGACCCGCGCTCGGGCTCGCTGGGCTATGCCTTGTCGCAGGGCCTCGGTGGCTTCATGCAGGGCCAGGATGACGTGCGCGAGCAGCAGCGCCAGGAGCGCAGCGACGCGGTCAACGAAGCCTACAAGATGGCCATCGCGGGTGGTTCCAGCGCGGAAGCCCCCAAGGTCGAAACCATCTATGACGAGAACGGCCGCGAGCAGAAGGTCGTTTGGAACGCCGCGACGGGCCAGTACGAGTCCATCGGCGGCTCCAAGGTGACCAAGGGCTCCGGCTCGGGCTCCGGTGTCTCCATCAACACCAAGGGCCTGCCCAAGGGCTACATGTGGGGGCAGGACCCTGCCACCGGCCAGCCGACCGCCGTCCCCATCCCCGGCCTGCCGCAGAAGGGCACCGGGGGCGGCGCTGGTGGTACCGGAGGCGCGGCGGTCGTTATCGAGGATATCGACCGCGCGATGGAGATGATCAACAACTCCAGCCTGCCCACAACGGGCCTGGCCGGGGGTGTTCTCAGCATGGTCCCCGGCACGTCGGCTTACGATATCGACGCGCTACTGACGACTGTGAAGGCCAACGCCGGCTTCGACCGGCTCCAGCAGATGCGCGACCAGTCTCCGACCGGCGGCGCGCTGGGGCAGGTTTCCGACAAGGAGATTGCCGGGCTCCAGGCGACCATCGGCAACCTGTCGCAGTCGCAGAGCAAGGAGCAGCTCCTGCAGAACCTGGAGCGCGTCAAGCGCAAGTACCAGGAGATTATCGATGGCCCCGGCGGCGGCAGGGGCGGCCCCACCCAGGGTGGCGGCACCGGCCCTGCCTTGCCGCCCGGCTTTGTCCCGGTGAACTAGCATGGCCAATCTGGCGACCAACCCGCAGACCGGCGAGACGGTCTTCTATGACGGCAAGTCCTGGCAGCCGGCCAAGATCGCGGAGAACCCGCAGACCGGCGAGCGCGTCGCCTGGGACGGCCAGGCGTGGAAGCCGCTCAAGGGCCAGGCCGACATGACCGCCGACGCCGTGGGCGCCGCAGTCAAGGGCGCGGGCCGCCCGGCTGAAACATCGGTCGACAACATGCTGGCAAACTTCCTGCAAGGCGCGACCTTCGGCTACGGCGATGAAATCGTTGCCGGCGGGCGGGACCTTTTCGGCCTTGAGAACTACGACCAGGCTCTCGCTGGCCATCGCGGACTAGTCAAGGAGGGTCAGGACGCCAGCCCGACCGGCGCTTTCCTCGCCAATCTCGCTGGCGGCCTCGCCGTACCTGGCATCGGCTTTGGCAAGGCCATGCAGGCAGGGACCGCGCTCGGCAAGTTCGGCGGCCTGGCAGCCGCAGGGGCGGCAACGGGCGGCCTGACCGGCTTCGGTCTGGGCGAGGGGGGCTTTGACAACCGCCTCGGGGACGCGGCGCGCGGCGCTGCTATCGGCGGCATCGCCGCGCCTGTCGTGGTCGGCACCGCTAACGTGCTTGGCCGGGGTTACGATGCGTTGATGGATGTGACGGGCCTCGGCGGGGCAGGGCGGGCGGAGACGCTGGCCAACCGCAAGATACTCCAGTCGCTGGAGCGGGTAGTCAAAGACCCGGTAACGGGTGCGCCGCTGGCGAGCGGGCTTGGCCCTGACGACGCGCTCAAGGCCATTGAGGGCATGCGTGCGACCGGGTCGGACCCGGCGCTGGCCTACCTGGGGGAGATGCCGGCGCGGCAGACGGCCTCCGCTGCCCGCGTGCCCGGCAAGGGTGCGGAGATCGCGGCTGACTTCGTTGAGTCGCAGCAGGCCGGGCAGGGCAGCCGCATGGCGTCTGTGTTCGAAGACGTGTTCGGCACCAACAAGAGCGCGTCCAGCTTCCTGGACGACCTGAACAAGACGCAGAAGGCCGCCGCCAAGCCGCTGTACGCGGCGGCCGACCCGGTGCCGCTGCCGTTGGCCCAAGCGGTCAACATCGGCACCGACGAAGCGCCCCGCATGGTGGCGCTGAACGACCTGATGCAGTTTGACGACTTCAAGTCTGCGCTTCAGCGCGGCATCCGCATTTCGACACTTGAGGATGGCGCCCCCAAGATCGCGTGGGACCCCGCGTCTGGCACGATCCCGACCCGTATGGTGGACCTGGTCAAGAAGGGCCTGGACGCTGACATTGCCGCCGCCCTGCGGAATGACCCGGTGATGGCGCGCGCTCTGATCGGCTTCAAGAAGCAGCTTCTCGCCGTGGTGGACAACCTCAATCCCAAGTACGGGGAAGCCCGCGCGGTTTGGGCCGGGGCGATGGAGCTTGAGGACGCGCTGACTGCCGGCCGCAAGGCCCTCGGCACGGCGCCGGAGGAGCTGGGCAACATCTTCCGTGGGCTCACGCCGTCGCAGCAGCCGGCTTTCCGCGTCGGCATCATGGACGCGCTCAAGGAGACGATCAGCAAGTCCGGCGACGGGCGCAACAAGGTGCTGGCCCTGTTTGGCTCGCCGCGCGCTCGTGCCCAGCTTGAGGCCGTGCTTGGCCCCGACGATTTCGCCCGGCTGACGCAGTACATGGGCATTGAGAAGGTGGCCAGTAAGGTTCGGGGGAAGATCAGCGGCGGCAGTATCACGGCCGAAAGGCTGGCCGATGATTCGGCGCAGGGGAAGAACCCGGTAGACCTGCTTGTCAGTGCCATCGCCAACCCGAAGGGCGCGCTGGGCTACCTCGGCCGCAAGGCCGCTGGCTATACGCGGGGCCTGAACGAAAAGACGGCCGCCAACATCGTCGGCAAGATGACCGAGACGGACCCGGCCAAGCTGCGGGGCATCATCGATCTGCTGAAGGAGTTTGGCGTGAAAGACGCCGCGCGCATGGCGAACCCGCTGCGCCAGGGCATGACCTATGGCGTTGGCGTCGGCGGCGTCGCGGCCCCAATGGGGCTGCTGAACAACTAGCGGCCGAAGATACCGACCACCAGGAACAGCAAGAAGCCCCAGCCGAGGACTTCAAGCACAAACAGAAACGTGTCGCTCACAGCGCCCTCCCGCTGGTGAAGGATGAACCCAATGGCGAAAAACAGCGTCAACGACTACAGCACGACCGCTGGAAACAACACCGACGTGCAGTCGATCAACATAGATGAGGGTATGGCGCCCTCGAATGTCAACAACGCCATGCGCCAGATCATGGCGCACCTGGCCAGCGCGTTCCAGGGCGGGGTCACCGCGACCAGCATCAAGGCGGCTGCCTTCGCTGCCCAGACGGCCACGCACTCTTACGCTGGCGGGACCACGGCCAGCTATACGCAGATCAATGCCGCCGCCGTCTCCCTGGGTGGGGCGGCCCTTACCACGGTAGCGACCCTGGCGCTCGCCTCACAGGTGGAAGCCGAGGGCGGTACAGCGACGGCTACGGTGATGAATCCGTTGCGGACCAAGCAGGCCATCGACGCGAACGTGATCGCCGCCTCCGATAGCGCCGCTGGCGTGGTCGAACTGGCGACATCGGCGGAAGTCCAGACAGGCACCGACACGGCCCGCGCGGTCACCCCGGCGGGGCTGGCAACGGTCGGCTTCATGGAGCTGCTGACTACCATCAGCACGTCGTCTGGATCCTCGCAGGCATATACCGATATCCCGAAGTGCCGCGCGCTCTTCGTGGTGTTCTCCGGGGTGTCGTCCAGCGGCACCGCGACGATGCAGCTCGCCATCTCGGACGACAACGGGTCGAACTACGGGACCGCGCGCGACGTGGGTGTCCCTTCGGTAAGCTCTGCGGTCGCCAACCACATTCAGGCATGGATCACCGGCACCGGCGCCACGGCGACCAGCAAGCGCATCCACGCCATCGGCGGCCTCGCATCGGGCGGCAACGCGGCGGTCAATACGGAGGTCGAGTCCACCCGCAACGGCGTCACCAACGCGCTGCGCTTCTCGCCATCGGCCGGCAGCTTCGACGCTGGCACGATCTACGTCTACGGCTGGCGCTGATTGGGCCAGTCGATCCGCTGCTTGGCCAGCATCTCGGCACGGTGGCCAGGCATCTGCCAGGCCAGCATGGCGACGATGCCCGCCAGCGCCACGGCGACGGCCAGCCGCTCGGGGTCCCGCAGGACATGCCAGAGCCAGAGCCATGGCTCACTGAACAGGTAGAGCGAGTGTTTCATCCCCTGACTGTAGCCGCCTCCGGGCGGCTTTTTCAATGGAGGACTACAAATGCGTGTCCTGAACTGGATCGCCCGGAATTGGGTCGGCATCGGCATCGCCGTGGCCATCGCAGTGGTCGGCTTCGTGGTCCTGGCGGCCTTTATCGGCATCGCCCGGGCCAAGGACCCCGTCACCATCGCGGCCCCGGTGGCATTCGACCGTGACGCCGTGACGGTCAAGGTGCTGCTGGCCGATGGCCACGGCTCCGGGGTGCTGATCGGCGATGGCACGCTGGTCCTGACAGCAGGCCATGTCACCAAGGCCGCCACGGACGGCAAGGTCAGGATCGAACTGCACGACGGCACGACCGTTGACGGCCTCGTGATCTGGGCGGGCGTGCAGGACGATATTGCCATCATCAAGATTGCTGGCACCCATCCGGCGGCCTCGCTGGACTGCGGCGTGCAGCAGGCCGGGCTGGCGGTCGAAGTGGTGGGCTTCCCGCATGTCGGGGGTACGCTGCCCTGGGCGCACACCTACGGCCGGGTGGTGCAGGTCTACTTGGGCGGCCTGGAGAAGTGGCCCCATCCGCTGCTGATCCTGGACGCGGCGCTGTATTTTGGCAGCTCCGGCGGCCCGGTGTTCGACCTGGACGGCAAGCTGATCGGCATCGTGAACGCCATGACCGGCGCCGATGTTGGCTGGGGCACTGTGGCGCCCTTCGGCTTCAACATCGCCACGCCGGCTTCCTACATCTGCGAGCTGCTGCCGTGACCATGCATTGGGTGCGTCCAGCGACCTGCTGGGGGCGCTGGCTACGTCAGCGGGCATGGCTGGCGCTGATCGCTATCGGCCTTGGTCTACTGCTCTACAGCTAGGGGGGAAGGGCCGATGAACGAACAGGTGGATAGCGGTGTCCTGGTGGCGCTCAAGGGGCTGATTGGCCCGGTGCTGGGCGTGACGCTGGGGATGCTCTGGGACCTGGCCGACGACGTGCGCGCCGGGCGGCCTTTCACACGCCGCGTACTAGCGGCCAACGTGATGACGGCGGCGGGGCTAGGCCTCGTGGTCGCGGGCTTCGGCGAGTGGCTTAGCCTGCCCCCGCTGGCCTTGATGGCCGTGGGCGCGGTGTTCGGCAAGCTGGGGACCGACTGGCTGCTGCTGAACGTGCTGCCCCGGCTGATCGACAAGTACCTGCCCCGCAACGACGACAAGGGTAAATGATGGCCGGTCCACTTCCCGCCTCTGAGGAGGCGCGCCGCTGGCACGCCATCGGTACGCATGGCTCCATAGCCACTGCGGCCCGGTCCATCGGCCTAGCGCCGGGGGTGCTGCGGAATTGGGCCAACGGCCGGCCCCGGGAGACGCAACCGGAGGCCCCGGTAGCCGCTCCGGTTCTGTCGCCGGCCGCGCCCCCAGCAGAGCCAGTCAAGCCGCACTACACGGTCAGGCTGGACAGGATCGGGGGCCGGGATACCACGCGCGTCCTGGCCATCGGAGACGCGCACGACGGCCCCAAGGTGCCCAAGGACCGCTTCCGGTGGATGGGCGCGCTGGCGGCCGACATTCAGCCCGACGTGATCGTGCAGATTGGCGACTTCCTCTCGCTGGATAGCCTCTGCCGGTACGACGACAACGCCAGCCTGAAGGGCAAGGCGAAGCCCTCGCTCAAAGAGGACCTGGAGAGTTTCAAGGAGGCCCTGGCGGCCTTCGATGAAGGGCTCGGCGGCTTCCGGCCTGAACGGCATGTGACTTTAGGAAACCATGAAGATCGTATCTGGAGCTTCACCAACCGCACGCCGGAAGTCGCCGACCTGTTGACGGAAAACCTGCACACCATCCTGACCGACCGGGGCTGGTCCTATAGCCCCTTCGGCGTGCTGCACTTCTACGGCGGGGTGGGCTTCACGCATGCGCCGCTGAACACCATGGGCAAGCCCTATGGCGGCCTGTACGCAGAGAACCAAGTGGCCCGCGACGCGCTGCATGACGTGGTCTACGGCCACTCCCACAAGCGCGTGGACAAGCCCTACCCGAAGATGGGCCACCGCAAGTTGACGGTGGTCAACCTCGGCTGCGCCCTCCCGGACGGGCATGTCGAGGAATACGCCCGGCACTCCCTGACCGGCTGGAGCTACGGCGTGTACGACCTGACCATCCGCAACGGCGGTATCGAGGCGGCACACTGGATACCCATGGCCACCCTGCAGGACCGCTACGCATGAGCCCCGAGGAAGCCGCCGCCCAGATGGAGGTCATGACGCTGGAGCGCCAAGTTTACGCCAGGCTTTACGAGATGGAGACAGGCCCGGGGCTGTTCATCCGCATTGGTCGTGACGAGTATCGGGTGCCCTTGTCGCCGCTCTGTCTGGCCCTGCTGGCAGAGGACGCCACGGCCTACCTGGCCCGCATCATGCGACGCGCGACATTGGAGGAAGCCAATGTCGGGTGAGGGCGGGATCGTTGACGGCCCCTTTGGGACGTACCAGTACCCCAACCTGGACGACGTATCGCTAGACGAGGCCCGGCGCATCTTCGCGCTGCACTTCGCCTACATGATCTCGCCTGGGCAGCCATCGTCTGCCGGTGACTTGTTGACAAGCGCCGCCGCGATCAATGCATGGCTAGCGAAGGATGAATTACCGGCGCCGCCATCCCGCAAACTGGCGGCAGTGAAGGGGTAGTCGCTGCGGGCCGGGCGCTACTCCGGCAAACACGGAGGGGAATCGAACCCCGACCCTGGGTCCCAAGGCCGCCATCCAGGCGCGTGCGGGCTCTAGAAACCTGCGTGTCTGCTTTCCACGCCGCCGCAGCCCCAAGAATCTACAACCTTTCAGGAGTCTCCGCAATGGCCGCCAGAGGCGAGCGCAACAACAACCCCGGCAACATCGAAGCCAACGCCACCAAGTGGCGGGGCCTGGCCGATCCGCCGGTAGAGCCTGAAGGCCGCTTTGCCCGCTTCACGGAAGCCAAGTGGGGCATTCGCGCCATAGCACGGACCCTGCAGAGCTATCAGACGAAGCACGGCCTGCGGACGATCCGGGAGGTTATCTCCCGCTGGGCTCCGGCCGTCGAAAACAACACCAAGGGCTATATCGACCGCGTGGCGCAGGACATGGGCGTCACGCCGGATAGCCGGCTGGACCTGTTCCAGCACAAGAACGCCAAGCCGCTGGTGCTGGCGATCATGCGGGTTGAACTGGGCTATGAGCCACCCTACAGCGACGCGGTGGTTGAGGAAGCCCTGGCGCTGGCTGGGGTGACGCCGTGAACCTGCTGTCCCTGCTGCCCAGCCTCAAGGGCGGCCTGATCGTCGGCGCCGTCTGCCTGGCCATCGGCGCGACGGGCGGCTGGAAAGCCCGCGACCTGGTGGCGGAGGGCGACCGCGCCGACCGCGAGGCCGCCTATGCCCAGGGCCTGCAGCTGATCAACGCCGCGAACGACGCTGCGGCCGCGCTGGCTGCCGAGGATGCCCGCCGAGCGCTGGCCGCAGCCGAGGCCGCCGCTGCCGAGGCGCAGGCACGCGCTGCCGAGCTGGCCGGGCAGGTGGAGGCCATCCGGGCGATACCGGACGCGGAAAACTGCCCGCTCGGGCTGGAGACGATGAAGATCCTTGAGGGGCTGATGTGATGCGGGTTGAGCAGATAGGCGACGCCACGCTCTACCTTGGCGACTGCCGCGAGGTCGCGCCGCTTTTCCCGCCTCCCGACGCCGTTATCACTGATCCCCCCTACGAGATAATCAACGATTTCGGCACCTCGCTGACCGGAAAGTCGAAGGGGCGCCGGGTGATGAGTTTCGAGTTTGACGTTCCGGGCGTAGTCCGCGACGTGGTGTTACCGACGCTTGAGGGGCTGATCGCGCGGGCCTCCGGCGCTTGCGGGCATTTCGTGTTCGCGGCGGCCGACCACATCTCGCACTTCCACGCGATGTTTCGGCGGCTCGGCTACGTCCCCAAGCCAGCCGTTTGGGTGAAGCCCTACCCACCGCCGCCGATGAAGGGCAACTGGTGGGTAAGCGCGCATGAGTTGGCGCTCTACGCCTACAAGCGCGGAGCTTATTTCGCGGACGACTCCGCGAAGCGTCCAAACGTGTTCAACTTCGACACTTACCGGCACGGCATGCCCGGCAAGGTGGCGCACCCCACTCAGAAGCCAGAGCGCTTGCTGGCAAAAATCGTCGCGGCGATGGTGCCCGCCGGCGCCCTGGTGGCCGATCCCTTCATGGGGTCAGGGACGACCGCCGTCGTCTGTGCCAAGGCCGGTGCGCGCTTCGTCGGCGCCGAGGTCAATCCGGCCTATTTCGACATCGCCTGCCGCCGCGTCGAAGAAGCCTACCGGCAGCAGTCGCTCGATCTGGTCGGTGCGGCATAGTTTGATCGTGTTTTCGGGACAATCAAAACCCGCGCGACCGGAGACGGCGCGCCCCCGGCGGCTCACGGGCCTGCCGGTTCTTATGCCCCGCAAGGGGCTTGTGCGGGGGAGCATCGCAGGGATGCGGGCTAGCGCGCGAGTTGCGCATAGCGGCTGGCCGCCTCGTTGGACCCGAGGTCCCCGCTTTATCTCGCTGGAAGGAGGGCCGATGCGCCCCGTGATCCTAGCCGCCCTGCTGCTCCTCACCGCCTGCGCCGCCCCCGAGCCGGTGATCCAGCGCGTCTACGTGCGGCAGGAAATCCCGGCGAGCCTGCTGGAGTGCGCGCCCTGGCCGCAGCCGGACACCCTGCCGCAGGACGTGCGCGGGCTGGTCGAGTGGCTGGCCAGGGCCAAGGCGGCGTGGATGGATTGCAGCTACAAGCTGGGGCAGGTCAAGGGGCTGGTGAAGTAGGCGACAGATTGGGGATTCACTCCGCCCGCGCGCTGAGGTAGAGTATGCGGGCTGCGGGCAGGGGAGCTTGTCAGTTGTGCCCGCCTAGATAACGCCAGCCGGTGAACAAGCCCGGCAGCCTCTTTCCTGGCAGCCCGCAGCATCCTCGCCCTAGCGGCGAGCGCCTTGTTTATCTGGTGACCGACTTGCGGACGCGCGAGGACGGGAGACCCAGTCAGGGCGCTCTCCGCTGCGGCGGACGGACAAGGCTATGGCCCGTATGGCAGAGGTAGAGCGGGAGCCGCAAGGCGCCAAACCGCTAAGCCGACACCAAGCCGGGATGGGAAGCGAGTGGTCCAGCCCGCAGCACCTACGCGAGGATATGGGCACAACCACGTTGGCCCTGCCCATCATCCGAAGAGCCCCGCTGGCCATCACAGGTCGGCGGGGCTTTTTGCTGCTTGAGGGGCTGGCTGCGACACGCCGCCGCATTTACCTAGGGCTTGTAGGGAACGGCCTGAATACGGCCAGAGGGTCAGATAACCTGGAGAGCAATGAAACTGCGAGGACTCTAAAGGGGCTAACTTGTTGGACGACCGTTCAATATCGCATAATGTATAACCTGTAAGATATTCTGTCTGCTAGCTAAATCTAGTGGGTAGCTTACACCTCAGCGTAGCAGAATGCACGATCCTTTCTGCTCGGAGGGCCTTTTCTACTGCACTTAGGTCTGTGCGCCTGCGTAGCTGGTCTAGCTCTGTCGCCGTGTCCATCAGGGCGGCTGACACCTTGGCGAGGTGCAGGGGGTCCCAGCACGATATTTCGAGGCGAACGAATTGCTTGACGGCGTACATCTCCATCTCGCCGCGCGTCAGGGGTCCAGCGCCTCGCGTGGAGGCATCCTGCAAGTCCATCACCATCTTACCCACGCTCCTCTTTCTTGGCATTGGACCCTCCCCCTTTGCGGGGGAGGGTATCACGGGTGAGCCTTCAGGCGGCTGCCTTGAGCCCGGCGAGGGGGCGCAAGACGGCCTCGGCCTTAGCCCTGACCTCCGTCAGGATCGGCTTGTGGTCCTTCACCACGAGGCGCGACGCTTTGGCGTTCTCCGGGGAGAACAGGCGCCACGCACGCGCGAATAGCTCGTGGTGGTTGGTCGCCGTCACGCTGCCGGTGAACACCTGCTTGAGGAACGACTGCCCGGCGGCGGTCAGGTCCTTCGCCTCGGCAAGACACAGCGCCCGGTAGGTCCGGAAAACGTAGTCCGCGCTGTTGTTGTCGTGGGCCACGGTCAGAACGGCGGCGGCCCGGACAGCTGCCGTGCTGAACACCTTGGCCGTCGTGGGGCAGAACGCCACAAGATCGGTGTGAATGGCAGCAAGGTCACTCTCCGCAATCGCCTTGATCTGCCCGTGCGTCGCGGGCGCCCCCCATACGAAGGCGGCGATGAAGCGGAAGACCTTCGCGGCGTCCTTGCTCAAGCCAAGTGCGTCGGCCGCGCTTCGCTTGATGCCGCAGTCGAAGAGCCAGAAGGCGTGCTCCGGCAGACCGCGACAAACCCACATCCAAGCGCCGATGCCGCTGTCTACGATGGCGAGAAGCCGATGCTGCCCATCGACAAGCCGCCCGAAAATGTCCAGCGCCGCACCTTGGTGGGTGGGCGTGTACTCGCCCCGCTTCAGAATGCCGGCCAGCACCTTTACCCAGTAGCGCCGAACCTTCCTGTTTTCAGGATGGTTGGCGGCAAGGTACCTTTTCGCGGCCTCCGGGGTGATGTATTCCATCGTCATCGTCAGATCGGGCTTGGGACTACGCATCGCGCTCTCCTATGTGCGTGTGGGGCTCGCTAGGGCGCGCCGCGAGCCGGGGCGCTTGATTGATTCGTGGGGCCGTCTCGGGCGTATAGGGCTTCTCACCCATTGCACGCCTCGGCTATGCGGGGGCGGGTCATGGGCGGGCCGCCGGGAACGGCATCGGCTTGGCCGTGCCCTTGAGGTAGAGCGGATGGCCGGGAAAGCCGGCCGAGGTGATCTTGAGCGC
Organism: Phycisphaerae bacterium; assembly: GCA_041661865.1. Lineage (GTDB taxonomy): Bacteria > Planctomycetota > Phycisphaerae > SM23-33 > SM23-33 > JBAZTO01. The sequence goes on from JBAZTO010000037.1 coordinate 15,516, forward strand.
CGTTGGCTGTGCGCCCTCGGCCGCCAGCAGACCCAGCACGCGCTGGCCGGCGTCCGAGCGTGGAGCCACAGACCCGGATGGCCTCGCCGGTCGGCAGGTGCAGGGCTAGGTCGCTGTGGTCGGGGTTCCAGCGCCTGGGCATCATCCCGCCCCCGCGTCGATGTTCCGGCGCTCCACCGTGAAGCTGACGGCGGCGACCCAGGGGTTGGCGTCCCAGGCGGCGGGGTTCGGCTGGCTGCCAATGCGCTTGCCGTCTTCGTCATAGACCGGAAGCGTGGCGGGGTGGAGGGTGGACCATAGATCACGGAACTCCTCAACTGGGTCGGTCGGCTCTGCCTCGCCGGTGCCGTGAAGGCCAGCGCTGTCGCTGACCGGGACATAGCGTTCCAGATCGACCCCCTCCGCCACCGCATCCGCCTCGCTGATCTCCTGCAGCCGCTCGACCTTCACGGCCGTCACGGTGAGCGTCAGGCGGGAGGCCCAGCGGGGCATGTGGATCGAGGGGCGGCGCTTGAAGCCCCACGCCTTCAGGTCGGTGCGCTCGTTTTCGTCGATGCCGTCGGCGTCGAAGTGGAACAGATCCCAGGTGTCGGCCCCGTCGAGCATCATCTTGGGCGTGCGCTCCGGTCGCTCCCAGCCGCTCTCGCGGACCCACAGCCGGTCGCCAACGGCGTAGGGGACTGGCATCCGGCCGGTGAATGACGCATCGCCGCCCGGGACGCGCGCGGTCCAGTAGCGTGGATCAGGAAAGCTGACACGCTCGGCGGTTTCCGGTAGCCACTCGATGGCGTTCTGGATATCAACCCAGGGCTTCAGCACCCGCCGCGTCATGGTCTTGCGACCGTCCAGGAGGGCGCGGACCATACTGCCGCTGAAGAGGATCGGCCGGTCAGCCATGGGGGTTGCCCTCGGTCGAAGGAACGGTAGGCACATAGCGCAGGCAGCCGAACGCTTCGCAGGTCACTAGCGGCTTGTTGCTCCCTGTGTCGAACCACGGCCATGCGTGATCCCGCGACGCGGCACAGACACCCCACGCCACCCCCTCGCTGCGCTGGCCGTCCTGGTCCACGCCACGCTGCCAGTGGGTGCAGTCCTCGCAGCGGCCGACGACGCCGTTGCGGGCCTGCATCGCGGCGACGCTCCGCTCGGCTACGCGGCGCACAGCCTCGGCGTCCTCGGCTTTTCGTCTACCAGCGGCACCACCCGCGCTGTAGCCCTTGCTGTAGCCGCGCTTGTATTCGTCAGCCATGCTCTACTCCTTCCCAGGTGGGGTGAGGCGGGGGCCGATGATGGCGGCTTCGAGCGCCGCGATCAGGCGGTCTTCCATGCCGAGGGCGATGGTGCCACCGTGCGGGCTCAGCAAAGCGACCGACCAGCCCTTGTGCTCATAGGCCGCGTGGAATCCCGGGATGCTGTCTTGCTCGTCGCGAGATCTGTTGATCTTGACGCTCCAGTCCGGGTCAATCGCGAAGCTCGCGACACACCCCGGCGCCCACGTCTCGGGCAGCCCGCGCGCGTTGGCCAAGTCGGCGGTCAATAGGAACGCCCTGCACACCGTTTCATCCTCGGCGCCCGGCTCCAGCTTATCGGTGTCGGTCACTTCGTCGGCTCCTTCTGCGGCTTCTCCGCTGCGGCGCGCTGGACGATGCGCCAAGCAGGCTGGCCCATAGTCTGGTCTGCCACGAACGCTCGCCCATCACCGGCTGTGGCCGCTTTGAGCAAGGTGATCGCCGGCCCTGCAAGGTGCATCAATTCGCTGACTGTGAACCGGACTTCATTCGGGTCAATATCCAGCGCCTCGCAAATTCGCCGCGCTTGCGCCTCGGTCAGCTTGTCAGGCATCGCTCTGCTCCTTGGTGGGGGTGGGGAGGAAGGTGTGGCGGAGCACGGCGGCGATGTTGGTAAAGCCGCCCTGGCATTCGTCGGCCTTTGCACAGCACGCCCCCACCACGAGGGCGATAACTTCGCGGGCGGGGCTGTCGAAAAGTGTAGTCACGCCCTCCCTGAAATTGAGCATTTGGCCTTCTACAGCCCTCTCCAACTCCTCCCGCGTCATTGCCCCGGCTCCTTGGCGAGGGCGCGGATGGCGGCGGCGAAGACACGGTGTCGCAGGGCAATGTCGTTCATGCGCGCTCGATCATCAAATGTCCGCATCAGTGGCGCGTCACGTTCGGCCCTGGCCACCTCAGCATCGTGTAGGCCCGCCGCCGCCTCCAGCGCCGCGCGCCGGATCAGAGGGGCGACGGCGAGTAGGGCAGATTTCATGTGCGACCCTGGCGTCATTCGGCTGCCGTAGTCCCGTGCCGCTTTCTCTGCCAGCTCCACCATCTCCTCCGTCACGATCTCACTCGCCATCGGGCTTCTCCTGCTTCGGGGTGAGGGCGGCGCTGATCGTCGCCACGACGGCCACCGCTTCTTCCCAGCCGTGGTCGTTCAGCCAGGCGCAGGCGGCGTCGCCCGCAGCCATATCAGCCGGCGCGGGATCGGCCTTGACGAACCATGCTTCAGCCGCCACCAGCGCCGCCTTCATCCTGTCCCGCTCGGTCTCTGCGGCGGTGGCGCGGGCTCGCCACTCGCTGGCCGTGAGCATCTTCCGCTCGGGGCAGCAGGAGACGTGCCCCGCCGCTCGAAGGTCAGCCACGCTCTGCGTGGAGCCGCAGCCGTCGCAGGCAGCCCATGCCTCCAGCTCCCGCACCCGCTCTGCCAGCCGCTCCCGCTCCTCCAGCAGGGCCGGGACGGCGTTGCAGGCGGCGATGATGTAGGCGGCGTTGGCTGCGTCTTCACTGAGCGTCGCCTCAGTGGCCCCGAGATAGGCGATGATGCGCGGGCCAACCTGAATGGTGACAACCATGCCGCCGATGCTTCGCGCGAACTCCCGAACGGCGAGGGCTATATCCTCGGGGTCTGCCGAACCAAGGTCGCGCCACTCCCCCTGCGTAGCCGCCTGCGCTGCCGCCTTTAGAGCGGCGTGGTCGGTGGTCATGGCCAATACTCCGGGACGGCGTTGCCAACGAGCGTGTACCTGCTGTTGCGGGTCTCTATCTCCCCCGACGTGGCGTCGTGCTTGTACACAGGGCTGGAGTTGGTGAACTTCGCGCCGAAGGCCGGATGCTCAAGAAACCGACCCATCACGTAGAAACCGGCGCCTTCGGTGCAGGGCAGTCGGAACCACGCCTCAATCCGGCCCTTGTGTGGCTTCGCCTGGTCGAACCCTTCTGGGGTGTGGGCGGACTCCTTCTCCCCGCCGATGCCCTGCGCGCGGGCTTGGCCAATCAGGCTGACGATGCGAGCAATGTCGGGCTCACGAGACAGCATATTGGAAAGCTCGGCGATTTCGTCGCGCGCTTCCTCCAGCCCCTCCACCAGCTCGGCGGCGAGGGCTTCAACCCTATCGGCGCGGTCACACGCTTCGCGGGCCAGATCACGGAACTCAGCCAGCGCACCCCGCTCCCGCCGCACCGCCTCTGTCTCGGCGCGGGAGGCGTCTAGGGTGGCGACGATACGCGCGACCACAGAGGCCGGCAGCCCGTATTCACGGCCGGAAGCCTGGACCTTCGCCATCTCGGAGCGCAACAGCGCCTCCTCCTCCGCCGTCAGCTTCTCCGGTGTGTCGGTCATGTCAGGCCCTCGCCTTCGTGGTGTTGGGATAGGTCGATGCGGATGCAGGCGATGCGGCCATAGCGTGCGTTCAAGTGCGCGCGGCGCTCGTCGTGGTAGCCAAACGATGCACGGTCATTCGGGTAGATGTTCATCCACCGCTCCCCCTCGAGCGGCTTGGGGGCTGGCGGCATGAGGTCGGCGTTAGAGGGGTTATGATCGGAAATGCAATGAACGCCAGCCGCTGTCCATGTCATGGATGCCCAGCCTTGTTCCAGCCGCATCGCCCCATGGATTGAGTAGTTGTCGGCCCCATCCGTCGCATAGACCCGCGCCTCACGGCCATCGCGGGTGCGGTACGTCTCTCCAGCCTTGAAGATGGTCATGCTGCATTCCTCTCCTTGGTAGCGCCGTCTATCTCACGGCGTAGGTCGTCAGGGTTCACGCCGGGCAGCAGGTACTTCGACACCAGATCCATGCAGCGGTCGCAGAAGGCCGCGAACTGCAGCTCGTCCATCGCGTGGAAGGCTATCGAGCGGGGCCGCACAACCTCCCGCCCATCGGGCAGCCAGAAGGTGTCGCACCAGCCGGTGAGAACCTTCATGGCCGCCACGAGGGATTCCGGGGTTGGGTACTTCTCCGCCAGGGATTTGCCCCGCTCTTCTGGCGCATGTTCCGGGTCGTCATCATCAAAGGCGTCTGCGACAGGCGGCCCCGGCAGGTTGGCGTGTACCAGCGATATCAGCGCCCAAAACCATGCGTTGCGCTTCTGCGAGCGTACCTTCGCCACGTCGACGGTCACGATGTCGCCGATCTTGACGTGCCTAAGCGCGCCGGGTTCCAGCGGCTCAAAGCCCTTCAATGTGCGGCGCATCGTGACCTTCATGGCGATGCCCTCAGAAGGGCACACTGTCGGATTCGACAGGCGGCGGGTTGCGCTCGTCATAGCGCCCAGCAGGAGCCGGGGCAGGGTTGAGCGGCGCCTGGCTGTCAGCAGCGGCCACCCGGCCAGCCGCACGCGGCGGCACGACCTTGAGGCGGATCGCGTCGACCTGGTCGCCCGCGTACTCCACCTTCGTGGGGTACACGTCGATTTCAGCGCCGATCCAGTCGTCAGTCTCCGGGCCATACACCGCAGCGATGGCGTTGGTGTTGGTCTTGTTCAGCGCCAGACCCTTGGTCTTGCCACGGAAGTAGAGGACGGGCTTCTGCTGCGCCTGGCGGCCCTGACCCAGCGTCTCCACCGTTACTTCGCCGATGGTGAGACGGACGGTCTGGCCCTTGAGATCGCCAGCGGACAGGTACTTGGTGGGGAAAACGTCGTTGACGTTCGGCATTGTACAGTTCCTTGTGAAAGTGGGTTGCTTGCTCGGGAGGTAGTCAGTTCCTTGGGCAGCGCCTCCTACAGTCCCGGGGGGAAATCGTCGTCAATCAGATCCCGCGCCGTGATCGGCTTGGGCGACAGCAGCAGGAACCGCCGCTCGCCGGCCGCATCGGGCTCGGGTAACTCTCTCAAGGTCACTGCCAGGCCTTCCCCGCCCTTCGTCGGCACTGCCTCGCCAATGACAGCCATGTAGGGCCTGCCGTTGCGGACGCGCTCGACAAGGGCGTTAAGGCGGATCATTCGGCGGCGACCCCGTAGGAATGCCGGCGATCCATGATCAAGGTCCGCAGGCCGGCCAAGCGCAGGGTCAGGTCGCGCAAGGCTTCCTCGATTGATGCCAAGTCCTGCATCCCCTCCATCTGATCAACGGCGCGATGCATCTTCGTGATGGCCGTGATGGCTTCAGCAGGCGTCATGGCATCGTCACTCCGTAGTGGTCCGGCAGCACCACACTGCAGGCCAGGATGAAGGCCAGCATCAGAAGGAAGGCCAGCGTGTCGAAGATCAGGCGCATCATCCGCAGTTCCTCCTAGCCTTGGTGTCAGCTTCCGCCGTGAAGGGCCGCCCCGCCGCGTGCTGCACGGCCCGCGCGGCCTCGTGCGCCAGCAGCGACCGGCTGGCCGCGCGCACCAGCCAGATCGTCGGCCGGCCATCGGTCCGCACGGTGGTGAAGTACCCCTGGTAGGGGCCGAAGCGGTCGGCCATCTCGCCCTGCGTGATCAGGCGCACGTCGGGGCGCGGGACCACGGGGCTTTCCAGTGCGCGGCTGACGCAGGTGAGCATCGGGGCGAGCGGCTGGTGACTGCAGGCGGTGAGCAGCAGCAGGGCGGCGAGGGGGAGGCGCATGTCAGCGGCCCTCGGCGCGGGCGATGGCGGCGTCAAGGCGAGCCCATGCCTTTTGCATCGCGTCGGCCGGACCGCCGCTCATGTCGTCGCCCTTGGCCCAGAGGATCTCGGCGACGGTGTTCAAGTGCTTCGCCGCCGCCAGCAGCTCCGCCGCCGCATCCCGGAGCGGGTCGGGGGTGGGAGGGGTGGCGGCCTTCGCGCGCTCGGTGAGCATGGCGTCGGCGATGCGATAAGCACGCCGCGCATAGGCGCTGTGTGACTTTGCCGTCTCCTCCGCGCCGACGTACACCGCCGGCGGCTCCAGCCCCGCCAGCGCTTGGCCGGCGAACCAGTCACGGAGGGCCTCAGTGAACTCGGCGTCGGTGGCGTACTGGCTACGCGGCTGCATGACGGGCCTCCCATGACCGGTAGCGGGCCGCCGCGCACGGGCGGCAGTAGGACTTGAGGCCCACTGGGCGCGACCTGTCTTTCGCGAAACTGCCCTTGGGCAGAATCTGGTCGCAGTCGGGGCACCACTTCTCGTTGGACGCCACGCCGTAGAACGTGTCGCCTGGGTGCTGCGCGTGACGGGTATTGCAGGCCAAGCACAGGAGCCGGACGCCGCCGTCGCGGTCGTGCTGGAGAGTCGCTTGCGTTGACGCGCCCTCTGACCGCAGCCAGTTCATCCGGCGGCTACAACCGATGCAAACCATCGTCGCGGCCATGCCCTCAATCTCGGAACGGGTCGGGACAGTTTTGCCGTCTCGCTTGGCACGGCTCCGCATTGAGGAAATGCGGTAGTGCATGGCGCAGAGACGTATCCGCCCCTGCCTGATGTGGGCGCGGGCAGCGCACCAAGCGCACGCCGGCCCGCCGTCGTTGATCGTGTCAGCCATGGGGGTTACTCCGCTGCGGCCGGCACATCGATGTATTCGCGCTTTGGCGTGTACGGAAACGTCACCGGCACGCGGCTGTCACCGTTGGTGAAGCAAGCGCCGTCCGGCTCGCGGAAGATTCGGCCGTCAATGTCGTAGGCGCCGTCAGCCGTCTTGAATACATGGGAGCAGCGGCGGTTCTGGAACTGCCCCGGCTCGTATTCTACCCACTCGCTGTCGTCGCCAGTCAGTGGCGTTAGGGGCTCGAATGCAGCCACCTTCTTGAACGCCGCAATGGCCAAGCCGGCGCTATAGCCGCTGTGCCCCTCGTCAGAAAACTGGCGAACCATGTTGAGGACCGCCGGCCCCATCATCCCGCCGTAGTCGCTGTCAGCATCGAATAGCCCAGCGCGCCGCAGCTCTTCCTCGGCGTGGCGGACCAGATTGCAGGCAGGCTGGATGCGGGTCAGAGAAACTGCGAACTCGTATCCGAAAAGATTGATTTTCATCTTCCTCACTCCGCTGCGTGCCGCGCATCGCGGCGCTGGTCGTTGACGTGGTCGCCGTAGGAATTGGCCGCGTCGTCGTCGGCCTCGGCCTCGGCGCGCTCAAGCCCCTGCATTTGGCCGAACAGCTTCTCGCCGATCTGCTCCGCGACGTACTCCTGCAGGTCGCGCACGGCAGCAGGCTCAAGCCCATCCGGGGCCACGTCTCGCGTTGCCGTCGCTACAGCCCATGCGGCTTCGTTGATGAAGCTCTTGAGCGCGGCCAGCTTGTCGGTGGCGTCGTCGCGGTACTTGTCGGCGAGGGTGCGGAGGGTGGATTGCAGGATGGTGGGTTCCATCTACTTGCCCTCCGCCTTGGCGATGGCGGAGCGGCCCGCGTCAGTCAGTTCGCAGGTCTGCTCGCCAATGACGCCCTTTGGCCACTTGGCGAAACCCTGCGAGACAAGGCGGCCGACGACGGAGCCGCTTGCCCCGAACGTGCGCCAAGCCGCCGTGCCGGCGTTGTGCATGTGCACCTTGCCGTCGCCGATCAGCTTTAGCGTCTCGATTTGAAGCGGCGTCATGACCGGCCATCCGCCTTGGCGATGGCGGCCAGCAGCGACTTAGCCGCCCGCCGGATGCCGGGGGCCATGTCGGGGCCGTCCGGGTGGGCGTAGTAGCGTGCGTCGTCCAGCAGCTCGGGCAGCGCGGGGTCGTCTCGCCGAATGCAGTAGGCCCACGTGGTCTCTTGCACGACACGCGGCGTCGGTAGGTCGCGCTCGCGATGGTCGGTGATGAAACCCTTTGGAACGCAGTAGGTGTTGCTGGTCTGCATCGCGTCTCTCCATTGGTTCGATGGAGAGAGCATAGGACAAAACGTCCAATGCTGCAAGCGGGAAATGGACGTTACGTCCAATTCTTTTCCGCGTGTGATTTGCCCCGTAATCCCAACTACTTAGTGCGGAATAACGCGCGGGCCAGGAACGGCGACGGAACGATTTCAGGTTGCGAGTGGCCCGCCGTTCGCGACGGCGACGCGGCTTTGGCGCCCGGTCAACAGCCAGTCAAGCGTGACGTTGTAGACAAGGGCTATCCGAGGCAGCAGCCACAGGGGCGGGTTACGGCCGCCTACGACCTTCTCCCACTTGCGGTATGCTTCGACGCCGACAACCAGAGCTTCCGCCGCAGTCTCCGCTGTCCAGCCGCGCGCCTGGCGCAGGCCCCGCAGCCGAGCGCGAATGCCGGCTTCGATAGCCGAGGCATTCGGGTCGCCGGCTGGCTTGGCTTTGGGCTTCTGTTTCTTGACCATGCGCCATTTTGGCCTGCGCGACCATTCCATTCATGGTGCAGTTTGGCCAGCCTTCACCGGCTCCAGACTGCCGGCTTGACAACTGGACGAAACGTCCAATAGACTGGGACCCATGAAACCCGAAATCGACACCCTCGCCGCCGCCCTCGGTGTCCAGGAATGGGCACGCAGAAAGTGGCGGCAGCGCGGATGGGTCCCCCACCGCTGGCGGCTGGCTCTGATCGGGGCGGCGACCGAGCGCGGCCTCGATGTGAGTGAAGCCGATATGGACTGGCGCGCCAATCCCGCCACCCGCAAGCCCGCGCGCTCCGGCGCAGAGGCGGCCTAATGATCCCCCCGGCCGCGCTGTCCCTCCCTGCGAGCGCGGTCAACTCGCGCGCGGCTGGCTGCCTTCACGGCGCTGGCCGCGCGCTCTTTCCTGATCGTCGCCAAGCGGGCTGCAACCCGCCGCGCGACTGTACCGATCCGAACCATCCTCTGAGTGCGCTTCGCAATCTCGCTCATGCCTGCAACCTGCATGAGGAGAGCCGTCCATGTCGTTCGCCCAGAAGCCCCGAAAGTTTGGCCCCGCCCGCCCAACATCATCGGACAATCACATGAGCGCCGTCGAGATTACGACCAGCACCTACACGTCCACGATGAGCAGCGTCCTGCGCCGCGTGTTCGACGGGTGCGCGAAGAAGGTCGCCAACTTCGCCGGCTGCAATGTCGAGACGGCGAAGAACTGGCTTGAGGGTCGCAACGCGCCCAACGGCGCCCTCCTGATCCGCATGATCCGCGAGTCTGACGACGTACTGGCCGCTGTCCTGGAGCTGGCAGAGCGGCCCAAGGAAGCCAAGAAGGTCCGCGCCACTGCGGTCCTGCGCCAGCTCGAAGCCATCTTGGGAGATGAGGAATGAACGAGTATCTCCGCAACGTCGCGCTGGTGCTCGCAATTGTCCTCGGGACTGTTGCGACCGTCGCTGTGTCGGTGCTGCTGGGCTGGCTGTTCGGCCCTTGGGTCGGCGTCGCGGCATTCCCCGTGGCTCTGTCGTTCTTTTGGGCTGCGGCCCTGTGACCCTTCGCGCTGCTGGCGGCAGCTTCCTCCTCCAATGGCACGCATGGCGCGGCTTCGGCCGTGACCGTGGCCTGTTCTGGTTCGAGTACCGGGCAGGCTTCATCACGCTGGCAATGAGCAGGGGCTTCGTAACCGACACGATCCGCAAGCTGCTGGACAAGCTGCCATGATCTGGGTCGCCCTCGCTGCCGTCGTGCTGCTGCTGGTCGTGCTGGCCTATGCCCATGCAAGGGACATTCGCCGCGACATGGAGGCCGCAGACGCCGCCTCTGGCATGGACGACTTCAGCGCACCAGAGGGAGGGCGGAGGCATTGAAGACCCTCGCCCCCGCCGCCAACAAGTTCCATGCCGGCAACGGCGACGACGGCAAGCACTACTGGCTGACACCGCCGGAGTTGCTGGCGTCGCTCGACGCGGAGTTCGCTTTTGACTTCGACCCGTGCCCGTTCCCGCTGCCAGAGGGCTTCGACGGCCTTACCTGTGAGTGGGGCCAATCGAGCTACGTCAACCCGCCCTTTGGATCCATCATGCACGAGGGCAAGAAGAAGGGGCCGACCGCATGGGTACGAAAGGCGCTGGCCGAGCGAGATAAGGGCAAGCGCGTTGTCCTGGTCTACCCAATCGACAAGTGGGTGCTGATGCTTCTGCAGGCCGGCGCGCAGGTCCGCAATCTTGGCGACGTGCGGTGGCTGGCAACCGAGGACAACCAGCCCGGCAAGGGCACCGGGCGGCACATTGCGTGCTTCGTGCTGGAGCCGCCGCGATGACCCGCCGCAACTTCACCCCCGCCACCCGCAAGGCAGCCTATGAGCGCGCCCAGGGCCGTTGCCAGGGCTGCGGCTGCGATCTGACCGGCAAGCGGTGGGACTGCGATCACGTCATCCCTGACTGGCTTGGTGGCCGTCCTGTGCTGGAGAACGCTGAAGTTCTCTGCGCCGGCAATCGCGCGACCTGCCACGGCAAGAAGACGGCGCAGGACGTGAAGCGGATTGCCAAGACGAAGCGCCAGCAGAAGTTCCATCTGACCGGCCGCAGCAGAGCCCGCAAGGGCAAGCCAATGCAGGGCAGGGGGTTTCAGGGCTGGCGGAAGTTCAACGGCGACGTGGTGAGGCCCTAATGGACCGCTGTGCCTTCACAGTGCCCGGGAATCCGGTCGGCAAGGGCCGCCCCCGCATCACTACGCGCGGCGGCAAGCCCCGCAGCTACACGCCTGCCAAGACGCGCTCCTATGAGGCCACGGTGGCGAAGTGGGCCAAGGCGGCCATGCGGGGCCACCCGCCGTTTCAGGGCGCCTGCACGCTGTCTGTGGTGGCCTACATGCCGATCGCCACCAGCTGGTCGGCCAAGAAGCGCGCGGCTGCCCTGGCGGGCGAGCTGTTGCCCACGGTGAAGCCCGATGCTGACAACGCCATCAAAGCGATCTGCGACGCCATCAACGGCATTGTCTGGCACGACGACGTGCAGGTGATCGATGGCCGTGTGGTGAAGCTCTACTCCGGCAACCCGAGGGTAGAGGTATCTGTCGTTCACCTTGAGGCCGGTGAGCGTGGGGTCAAGTACATCGCACCGGAGGCCGCATGACCGACTGGCCCCGCGTGCGCGAGCTGGCAGCCCTCGGCCTCTACGCCGCAGACATTGCCCGCGCCATCGACTGGCACAGCGACGCAAGCAACCTCAAGACGGCCGCCCGCCGCAGGGGCATCGCCATCCTGAACATGACGACTTCGGAGCGCGCCCGCCGCGCCGGCAAGATCGGCGGCCGGAAGCCCAAGCGCAAGGCCAAGCCGACCGATCCAGGCATCACCCCACCCGCGCCCAAGAGCGTCATGGGCGCCATCCGAGAGCTGCTGGAGGCGAACCCGTGAAGCCCGAGACTGACGACGTGTGGACGGAGCAACGCTGGTATTGGCGCAACCGTGATCTGCCCGCGCTGGCGGGTGATGTAGGCAAGGTCGTGCTGGCGAAGACCGCCGAGAAGATGGAACGGCGCGCGGCGCTGGACGCCATAACCACCGAGAGTGAGCGCCTCGGGCTGTACGGCAGGCGCTGGTCGGTCGAAGACGAGGGGTGAAAGCATGAGCAAGGCCAAGCGCCCTTGGATGAAGTGGTATCCCGCTGACTGGCGCAGCGACCCCAGCCTGCGGATGTGCGGCTTTGCCGCGCGCGGCCTTTGGGCCGATTTGCTGGCCCTGATGCACGAGGCCGAGCCCTACGGCTGCCTGCTGGTCAACGGCAAGCCGCCGTCGCCCGCCCAGCTCGCCGCCATGCTGGGGGGCACCGCTCGCCAGGTCGAAACCCTAATGGCCGAGCTTGAGGCCGCCGGGGTGTTCAGCCGCGACGACGAGGGGGTAGTTTACTCGCGCCGCATGGTGCGCGATCAGGCGGCATCCCTAGAAGGCCGCGAGTGGGTCGAGAAGCGTTGGGCTAATAGGGGGCCTACAGGGGGCCCTAATAGGGACCCTAATAGGGGGGGTACGCTTCCCCCTATTACTCAGAAGCCAGAAGCTAGAAGTAAGATAGAAAACCAAGATGCACCCGCGCCTAACGGCGCGCCCTCGGTCCTGACGTTCAAGTCGCCCGAGGCGAGGTTCTTCGACCGTGGCAAGGAAGTCCTAGGCCGAGCCTCTGGCGGGCTCCTGACCAGACTCCTCCGTCACCACGGCGACAACGTCCCGCTTGCGGTGGCGAGCGTCGAGGTCGCCAGCACCAAGTCCGACCCCCGGGAATACATCGGCGCGATCATCGCCAGGCACGGCGACGGCGAAACCAGACCGGATGGGTTGCGGCCGGGGAGGGATGTGTTTTGACCACCGGCCCGCCGCCAACAGCGCCCGGCGACTATCGCCGCCCGTGCCCCGAGTGCAGCCCCCAGCGGAAGAAAAAGTATGACCCCTGCCTCAGCCTCACACGATTCCCGGATGGTTCCTGGTCGGGCTACTGCTGGCACTGTGGCTGGCGTGGCGGCGGCTTCGCTGACGGCGAACGCCCGCGCGTTCCTCAAGCAGCGCGGCCTCAGCGAATCGATCTTGGGTCAGATGCCCGTCGCCTTCGGTACGGATCGAGGGCGTGAGTGCGTGTTCTTCGGCCAGATCGTTGACGGCGACAAGGCTGGCTACAAGGCCCGCCCGCTGGACGAAAAGACCTTCTGGCAGAAGCCTGGCACGGCGCAGCAACTGTGGAACCTGGATCAGGTGCGGGGCGCCGAGCTGGTGCTGATTACCGAGGGCGAGATTGACGCGCTCTCGCTGGTCGAATGCGGCTTCTCGCCCAAGCAGGTCGTGAGCGTCTTCGGCGGATCGAAGGGCGAGGACGAGGCCAACCTGAAGCAGGCGCAGGCGGCATTGGAGGGCCTACAGGGCGCTAGGACTGTGATCCTGGTGCATGACGCCGACCCGCCGGGCTTCGGGCTTCGTCGCGCCCTGGCGACGGTGCTAGGCGCGGCCCGTTGCCGCTTTGTGGAGTGGCCCGAGGGCATCAAGGACGCCAACGAAATGTTGGTGAAGGACGGCGCCGAGGCCCTGCGCGAGCTGGTTGAGAACGCCTTGCCCTGGCCCGTTGATGGGCTGTTCCGCATGTCGGAAATGCCCGAGCCGCCCCGGCTGGAGTTGTGGGATGCTGGCTGGCCAGAGTGGGAGGGCGGGGTCAAGTTGGCGGCGACGCATCTCAGCGTCGTTACCGGCCACGGCGGCCACGGCAAGAGCCGCTTCACGGCGCAGATGTGGGCGCAGATCGCCAACGGGCACGGGGTGCGGATCGCGGTCTGCACGATGGAGACGCTAGCCAAGCCGGGCTATCGGCGATACCTGCGGGAAAGCATCATCGGCCGCGACCAGGGCGCCATGAGCGACGTCGACATACGCCGAGCGGATGTTTGGATTGAGGACCACTACCGCTTCATTCAGCACCCCAAGCGCAGCCCTGGGCTGCAATGGCTCCTGGACGTGGCGGAGGTCGCCGTGGTGCGGGAAGGATGCAGGGCCTTGGTGATCGACCCCTGGAACAAGCTGGAGCGCACCAGGTCGGACCGGCAAAGCGAGACGGACTACATCGGCCAGGTGCTGGACGAGATGATGGTCTTCGCCACGGATCTGAATTGCCATGTCCAGATCATCGCGCACCCGGCGAAGTCCGACGCCAGCACGCGCGGTAAGCCGCCGGAGCTGGAGCATATCGCGGGCTCCAAGGCATGGGAGACCAAGCCGGATCAGGGCTTCGTCATGTATCGGCCGGAGATGTTTAAGGGCGGGACGCGCATGACGGGCTGCGAGTTCTACGTGAAAAAGACGCGCTTTGAGGAGCTTGGCCATCCCCGGCGCTTCGACATGCGGCTGGACCTTCAGACCGGCCGCTACGTGAGCAGCGACTACGAATCCGACTACACCCGAGCCATGAAGGGAGCCGCGTGATGCGCCATGGAACCGCAGTGCTGGACGACCAGGACAACAGCCCGACGCCTGAGATGCTGGCGAAGGGGGTGAAGCGGGCCAAGCTGCCCGAGGACATGACGACGCCCGAGCGGCTACAGCACGACCAGATCGTCGCCGTGGAGACCATTGTCGCCGGTGTGAAGGCGGGCAGGGTGCGCGACCCGCTGGATTACTACCAGACGCGCGGCGAGTTGGACGGGCTGCTCTACGAGGTCGCCCGAGACTACGGCGCCCTGCGCTACGCCGCTGGCGTGGTGCCGGCGGCCAAGGCGTGCGGTATGGATGGCCGCGTTGATGGCTCGGCGTCGTCTGGCGGGCTGCTGAATCCATCGGAGCGGCGCTACGCCGCGATGCAGAAGCTCAAGCGCACAGACGCCGAGATTGTAGCGCGGGCAAGCCAGCGGCACGTCGATGTGCTGGCCGCCGTATGCGCCGAGGGCTGGTCCGCAGCGGCCTGGGCGACCAGCGCGGGGTACCGCAAAAATGGCATCGGGCTTGCGTTCTTCCGAGACGCCGCCGAGATACTAGCTCTGGTATGGGGCCGAAAATAGTTGTTGACCTGTTCGGGGAGCGTTGCGTATAAGTTCTGTTCAGATGGCACAGTTGGGCGGGCTACACCACAAGGCGTTGATTCACGTTGTCGCTCCCCGGCGACCCTGCCACCGTCTCCGCAAGAATGCGGAGCCCTTTCAGCGGTTTAAGTGCGGTCGGTGTCTGCGCTTGCAGCCCGAGGCGCAATATTTTCCAGTACACCGCCAGCCCTACGGCGGCTTCACCTTCCTGCACCCGTATTGCAACCTTTGCCGGCGGCAGCGGCAGTCGGAGTTTTCCGGCCACCCGCTGGTGAGCCCGCATTTGCAGCGTTACGTCACCGGCCTGTGCCGGGGCGCCAGGTCGGGGGCATCTTCGCGCGGCCTCGTATGGGGCTTGGTAGAGGACGACGTGCTGCGGCTCTACGTGCAGCAGGGCGGCAGGTGCGCCGTCACAGGAATTCAAATGTCAGCCCGGAACTCTAGGCAGGCAGCGGGTTCCTTTGCCGTGGCGATGCCGAAGGACCGAGACGCGGCTAGCATTGACCGCGTTGACAGCGCCGGCAATTACACGCTCGACAACGTGCAGCTGGTTTGCCGCGTCGTGAACACGATGAAGCTGGATATGTCGCTGAACGAATTCCGCCAGTGGTGCGACAGGGTGGTGGCCCACACCGACAAGATTGAGCGCGACCTGCTCGAAGCGGTCGCCTAGCAACTCATTTGGAGGCGGCCAATGGCCAAGAAGCGCAAGGGCGGCAGGAAGTGCTAGAGCGGGATAACGGGGTCTGACCATGGCTGAGAACGTTATCCCGGACAGCGCGTTCTACGAGGTTATCGCCCGGGTGGCTGACGGTGCCAGCCTCAAGGGCGAGCTTGATAAGCCGGATGCGCCCTTTGGGCGGCGCACCTTCTACGACCGGATCGCCAAGGATGACGCCATGCGCCGGGCCTGGGATTCAGCCCGCATGGACAGGGCTGACGCCATCGTAGACGAGTGCGAGGGTATCGTGGCCAAGGTGCTGGCCAAGGAGCTTGAGCCCAAGGCTGCTCAGGTCGCAATCAACATGAAGCTGTGGCTTGCCGAGCGAGCCGACCCAAGGCGCTATGGCTCCAAGCAGACGCTTGAGCACACCGGTAACGGCAGTGACTTCATGAGCGTCCTACAGCGTGCGCAGGGTAAGATCCAGGAGCAGGCCAAGGAAGCCGCAAAGGCAACCGAGGGCAGCAACGTGGTCAAGCTGGAGAGCAAGGGGAGGGTGGCCTAAGCATGACTGCCGACGAAGCCGCAGTTGAAGCCCGGGTGGCCGCAAGGGTCTGCAAGCTGCTGGCCGATGTGTTTAGGGCCTCGTAGCCCGGCTTCTGGTCGCCGACGATCAAGGCGCTGGATGCGGAGGCGGAGAGGCAAGCGGCCGGGGCATTCCTGCCGGCAAGGATGGGCTACGGCAAGGACAGCAACGGGCCGTTCAGGTACATGGCTATCGATATCATGCGGCCGGCCCAGCTGTGCGAAGTGCTGTACGCTACGGCGACGGGCGGGCTCCAGTCCCGCGGCGAAGGATGTGATGTGCCCGAGAACGCCAGGCTGCGTACCGAGAAAGAGTGGACAGCGGCGGCAGCGGCGATGCGGGACAAGCTATACCCTGGATAGGGCTAGCCGCTCTTGCCGCACAGTCGCGCACACGGCAGCATTGCTGACCTATTCCTGGCGCGGGCTTCCATAATTATGCTTATGCGCTATCGGTAATCCAGCAGTATCAATGGCTTAGCCGCAGAGGGCGCGCGGCGGAAACGTTGCCGGACTACATGTAGTGGGCTGGGATGGGCCGTTTCAGACCCCCCCCCGTCATTCGGAAGGCACCCGCCGTTATCGATACGGGTACCCCCACCCGCACAGCACGCCCTGTACAGCAGCCACCCCACCCCTACCGCAGGTTGCGGCCTGGGACTCCGGGGTGCCGAAATTCGCGGCGAAACACCCTGATTTGCCTACCGTGGGTTGAAAGACCCCCCCCCACCGAAGCCTGAGAGGGCCTGAGACTCCTTGGCTGAAAATCCTGCATTTGACCCCGCCGAGGTAATCGCGGCCTGGGCTGGGGACCCTGTTGCCTTTGCCCGGGGCGCGCTGGGGGTCGCGGAGTTCGATGACTGGCAGCTTGAGGCTCTGGCTGCGCTGGCGTCGGACGACAAGCTAGCGATTCGGTCGGGCCACGGTGTGGGCAAGACGGCGTTTCTGGCCTGGACGGTCATTTGGTGGCTGCTGACGCACTATCCGGCCAAGGCGGCCTGCACGGCGAACACGCAGAGCCAGCTGCAGGATGTGTTGTGGGCGGAGATAGCCAATTGGGCGCGCAAGCTGCCGGCGGGGTTCCGGGAGTTGATCCTGGTCAAGGCCGACAAGGTGGAGTTGGCGAGCCCTGGGAAGGCGGAGAACGCGGCTTTCGCCAGGACGGCGGCGAAGGACCGGCCGGAGGCGCTGCAGGGCTTCCACTCGGCGAACATGCTTTTCATCGTGGACGAGGCATCGGGCGTCCCGGACATTATTTTTGAGGTCGCCGAGGGTGCCCTTTCCACGGAAGGGGCGAAGGTCATCCTGACCGGCAACCCGACCCGGACGACGGGGTATTTCTACGACGCGTTCTTTGGCCCCTTGGCGCATCGCTGGTGGCGGCGCCGGGTGTCCTGCGAAGAGAGCAAGCGCGTGTCGCGCAAGTTCATCGAGGACATGCGGACGAAGTACGGCGAGGACTCGAATGTCTACCGGGTCCGCGTGCTGGGTGAGTTCCCCCGGCAGGACGAGGACACGGTAGTCCCGCTGGACCTGGCGGAGAGCGCGGTGGGCCGGGATGTGATGCCGCTGGGCAACATCGTATGGGGCCTGGACGTGGCGCGGTTCGGGTCTGACCGCTCTGTGTTGATCAAGCGCCAGGGCGGGGTGGTGCTGGATAAACCCCGGACTTGGCGGCAGCTGGACTTGATGCAGCTGTGTGGGGCCATCGTCAACGAATACAAGGCGTGCCCCTTCGACCGGAAGCCGGCGGAAGTGCTGGTGGATTCCATCGGCTTGGGCGCTGGCGTAGTCGACCGGCTACGGGAAATGAACTTCGGCCCGGTGGTGCGGGGCATCAACGTCTCTGAGGCGAGCGCGATGAGCGAGCGTTTCGTTCGCCTGAGAGACGAGCTGTGGTGGTCGATCCGGGAGTGGCTGGAGACGCGGGAAGCGCGGTTGCCCAAGGACGACGACCTGTTGGGCGAGCTGTGCGCGCCCCGGTACGCCTACACCAGCTCGGGCAAGATCAAGGTTGAATCGAAGGACGACATGCGTAAGCGGGGCGTGCAGAGCCCCGACCTGGCGGATGCTCTCATGCTGACGTTTGGAAGCAGCGGCATCGCCGCGCACTTCGGCAGCAAGTGGGGCTCTCGCCGGCTGACGCCGAACACAGGGTGGGTGGTATGAACGTCTTGGACCTGATCCGCTCGTTTCGCGGCGAGCAACAGCCGGCGCAGGCGCCGCAAGCCCCCCAGCAGGGCAGCCAGTTCCTTGAGGGGCTGCTCAACGGGAGTCTGTCGGGCGCTCCGGCTGGCTTCAACCCGACCCACCCCAACGTGATGGGGATGGAGGGGAGCAAATATTACCCGGAGTTCCGGTTTGGCTACTCGGGGAGCCCTGCGCTGGAGCGTCTCGGCGTGACGCAGCCTGGCGGCTTCCCGCCGGGCATGGCGATGCAGCTGGCCAAGTCGCAGTATTTCGCCCCCGGTAGCGGTCAGGGCGTCAACATGGCCGGCAACAGGGCGCCCCAGGCGCCGGCCCCGGCCGGGCCTCCGGGTGGACAGTGGGTCAATTGGGCGGACGGCATGGGACGCTACTTCTCGCCGTTCCAGACGAAGCCGGGGGAAAGCGTGGCCGACGCCTATTTCGCCCGCATGATGGGCAGCGGCAGTCCGGGCGGTGAGGGCGGTGGCGGCGACGGTGGGGCATCGGCTGGAGCAGCCGGCGGCGGCGGCAGTGGCTGCCTGGCGCCCGACACGCTGGTCCTGATGGCGGACAACACCCTGCGCCGGATCGACCAGATCAAGCTGGGCGATGAAGTCAGCCACGGCGGGCGCGTCCTGGCCGTGATGCAGTTCGAGGCTGACGAGTGGTTCGACGTTCGGGGCGTCCGGGCCACGGGCGAGCATGCCTTCCTGACCGACGACGGGTGGCAACGTGCCGAGGATTGCGGGCGTCCCGTTGAGAGCGCCGGATCGGTGTCGTGGAACCTGATCACCGAGAGCCACCGCGTGGTGCTGGCCGCCGACGGCGGCCATGTGCTGGCGGCGGACTACATCGAGCATGACCCGCATGGGCCGGTGTTCGATGGCCAGAACGACCGCGCCCTGGCGGCGCTCAATGGGAGCCCTGTGTGAAGTACACCGCGACCGTCTCGGGCGAGTCCTGGGATCACGAGTTCGAGCAGGCGTTGAAGGCGCTGAATACCATCGTCCTGGCGCACGGCGAGCCTATCGAGGGCAACGCCTGCTATTGGGACCTTGAGCTGAAGGACCCCAACCAGCGTCCAGACGGGCGGATACTGAAGCGCCGGCAGGCATTGGGGTCCGCCGCGAAGAGCGCCGGCCGGGTGTTGGAGATCGGCGTGAACGCTGGCCACGCGGCCTTGCTCATGCTGGCGAGCAACCCGGCGCTGGACTACTTCGGCGTGGACATTGGGGCGCATGCCTACACGGTCCCGGCCCTGCGCTATCTGAATGCGACCGGGCGGGCCAAGGGCCTTATCGGGGACAGCGCGAAGGCGCTCCCTGTGCTGCGGGTTGATGGCGTTGAGCCTTTCGACCTGATCCATATCGACGGCGCGCACGACCTTGCAGGCGCCGTGACCGACCTGGTGAACGCGCGCGGCCTGCTGCAACAGGGCGGCACGGTCATCGTTGACGACATGCACCTGCCCGGCCCTCTGGAGGCGGTTTTATCGATGGTCGGCGACGGCTGGTACACCGGCTCGATAGGCGAGCATGTGGCGGAGTTGAGGCTACCATGATCCCCCGCCTGATCCACACCGTATGGGTCGGGGACAACAGCAAGGCGCCGGAAAAGACCATTGAGACGTGGCGGGCGATGAACCCGAATTGGCACGTCATGGTCTGGCGCAACGAAGACCTGGCCAAGGGCGCATGGCGCAATCGCCACTGGATCGAACACTGGTGGCCGCTAGGCGAGATGTGCGGCGTCGCGGACGTGATGCGCTGGCAGATTCTGGAGGACATGGGCGGCTTCGCGGTTGACGCGGACGCGCCGTGCCTCCGCCCGCTGGACGAATGGATCTTTGACGTTACGGCCTGCGCCTGTTGGGAGAATGAGATTGCCCGGCCCGGGCTGATCAACAACGGCTTCGTGGCATGCGAAGCCGGCGACCCGCTGGTCACGGCGATCAACCGCGACCTTGAGGCGGAAGTGCCGCCCGAAGGCCTGCGGGCATGGCAGACGACGGGACCTGTGAGGCTCACGGCGACGTGGCAGCTACACGGCGACGCCTGGACGATCTGGCCTAGCCATCTGTTCCTGCCCCGGCACTTCTCGGGGCATGCCTACACCGGGAGAGGCCCCGTATACGCCGAGCAGAAGTGGGGCAGCACGGTCGGCTATGAGGGCCTGACATGACGTTCATCATCTACCGCCGTCGCCACGGTGGCAGCAAGCCAACGCCGCCAGCGGGTGAGCCTCCGCAGGTAGCGACGCCGGCAAAGGAAGTGCTTTCGAAGCGCAAGCCTGGCCGGCCCAAGGGCTCGAAAAACCGCAAGAAGGGAAAGTAAGATGCTCAAGGCGAAGAAGGACAAGCAGCCGACCAAGGCTGGCTATGCCATGCCGAAGAAGGCAGGCGCCAAGTCGGTCAAGTCGGGCACGGCCTCGCTCTCGAAGGGCAAGTACGTCTCTTGACCGACGACGAGCTGCGCTCGCTCCTCCGCAGAGAGGTAGACGGCGCAACCAACTATCTTGATGAGGTACTCACAGAGTTCCGCCTCAAGTCGTTGGACTATTACCACGGCGAGAAGTTCGGTAACGAGGTCGAAGGCCGTTCGCAGGTCGTGCTGACTGAGGTCGCGGATACCGTTGACTTCATGATGCCCAGCCTCATGCGGATTTTCACCGCGACCGATGAATACGGGCGCTTCGTGCCTCGGGGTCCCGAGGATGTGGCCGGGGCGCAGCAGGCGACCGACTATTGCGGGTACGTCATCAACTCCGTCAATAACGGCTTCGTCCTGCTGCACAACTGGTTCAAGGACGCGCTGCTGTTCAAGATCGGCGTCGTGAAGTCCTGGTGGGATTCCTCGCTCGACACGACGGAAGAGAGCTACGAAAGCCTGTCGGATGCCGAGTACGAGGCGCTGCAGGCGGACCCCGACATTGAGATTATCGCGCACGAGGAAGTTCCCGCGCTGATCGATGTGATGCAGGACATGATGCCGGCCCCGGCCGTGCACCGCGTCACATGCAAGCGGACGGCGGAAACGGGCAAGATCAAGCACGACAACATCCCGCCGGAGGAGTTTCTGCTGGAGAAGCGCGCACGCGGCGACGTGCAGTCGCTGCGCTTCTGCGCCCACCAAACCGAGATGACCATCTCCGACCTGGTGGCGATGGGCTACGACCGCGACGAAGTGGCGGAATACGCCGGGCGCGAGGAAGACGAGGCAGAGGAAACCGAGCGGTTCAAGGACCTCGGGGATGGTATCGAGGAAGACCGCGAAGGCGTCAACCAGCCCGTCCTGGTGACGGAAGCCTATATCCGGGCCGACTACGACGGCGACGGCATCGCCGAGCTGCGCCGCGTGCTGTGCGTTGGCGAGACGCTGCACGTCCTGGAAAACGAGCCCTGGGACCGGACGCCGTTCTCTGTCCTGTCGCCCATCCTCATGCCACACCGGATGATCGGCCGCTCGATTTCCGAGCTGGTCATGGACATTCAGCTGATCAAGTCCACGCTGCTGCGCCAGTGCCTCGACAACCTCTACCTGAACAACAACGCGACCTGGGAAGCCGTCGAAGGAAACGTCAACCTTGATGACCTATTGAACCCAGCGCCGGGTGGCGTGGTCCGCGTGCGCCAGCCGGGCATGGTGCGGGCGCTTGCGCCGCCGGTCATGGTGGGCGAGGCGACCCCCATGCTGGACATGCTGGACCGGGTCAAGGAAGGCCGAACCGGCATCACCAAGGCCAGTGCTGGCCTGGACGCCGACGCGCTGCAATCGACCACGGCCGCCGCTGTCAACGCAACGATCCGCGCCGCTGAGGGCAAGCTGGAGATGGTCGCCCGCGTTTTCGCCGAGACGGGCGTGCGCGATCTGTATTTCAACACGCTGCACCTGGCGCAGAAGCACGTCAGCGAGCAGCAGATGATCCGTTTGCGCGGGACCTTCGTCCCGGTAGACCCGCGCGCTTGGGCCAACGGCTATGACTTCACCGTCAACGTCGGCCTTGGCTCCGGCCAGACGCAGGAGAAGCTAGCGGCCTTGATGCAGATCGCCGCCAAGCAGGAGATGATTTTCCAGTTTGCCGGCATCGCCAATCCCATCGTGACCCCGGCGCAGTACGCGGCGACGCTAACGAAGATGATTGAGGCGGCGGGCTTCAAGGACACGGAGACCTACGTCAACCGGCCGGAGATGACGGCGCAGGCGATGCAGGCCAAGGCTGGCGAACAGCCACCGCCTGACCCCAAGGTGCAGGCTGAAATCCAGAAGATGCAGGTCGACGCGCAGATTACGGCGCAGCGCATGAAGATGGAAATGGATCTGAAGCGCCAGGAGATGGCCGGCAAGCTCCAGCTGCAGCGTGAGGAGATGCTGGCCAACATCGAATTGCGGAAGGTTGAACTGGAGAGCGAGCGGCAGCTCCGCGCTGCTGAAATCGCCCTCAAGGGCGACACGCCTTCCACCAACCTGCCGAGGGCGCAATGAGCGAGGAACGGCTACTGGCCGACCGCGCGGCCGGGCAACGGGCTGAACAGCTCATTGCCGGGCTGGGCGAGCACATGAAGTCCCTTGAAGCTGCCTACGTTGAGACATGGAAGGGCGCCAACACGCCGGCCGAGCGGGAAGCCGCTTGGCACCGGGTGCAGGCGTTGCTTGACCTGGCGCGGCAGCTTCGTATCGCCGTCGAGAACGGCAACGTAGCGCAAAAGCGCCTGACGAAAACCTAGCTGAAAGGCTGACATGACCGAGACCAAGACGCTCACCGTCGCTGACGGTGTGGCAAGCCTGCTGGCTGTCCAGAATCCCGAGTCGAAGACGGAGGACCAGGAAGAGCTGCAGGACACCCAGGCGACCGAAACCGACGACCCGGAGGAGGAAGAGACCCCGGAGGAAGTCGAAGACCCGGACGCCGACCCGGAGGGCGAAGACCCTACGGAAGAGGACGTGCCCGATGAGGTTGAGCCCTTCTACGAAGTCACCGTTGACGGTGAGGCGAAGAAGCTCAAGCTCAAGGACCTGATCGACGGCTACCGTCGTGGGCACAACTACGAAACCAAGGCTGAGAAGCTCCGCGAGGAGCGCCAGGCGACAGAGCGCGAACGCGCCGAAGTCACCCAGCGCCGGACGGAGTATGACCAGCGCCTCTCCGCTTTGGAGGCGATCCTTTCCCAAGAGGACCCCGACCTAAAGACCCTGAAAGAGCGTGACCCGACCCGCTACCTGATCGTCAAGCAGGAGCGGGAAGAGGCGCTCAAGAAGGTGCAGGACGAGCGCCAGCGCGTGGCCACCGAATATCGGTCGCAGATGCACGCTGAGATGCTCAAGCACGTCGCGGCCGAGAAGCAGAAGCTGCTTGAGGCCGTACCGGCGTGGCGAGACGAGAAGCGCGCGAAGGCGGAGCAGCCTAAGGTTACGGCGTTCGCCAAGTCCATCGGCTTCACCGACCAGGAACTGGCCGGGCTGACCGATCACCGCGCCGTCGTCGTGCTGCGTGACGCATGGCTGTACCGCCAGGGCAGGGACCTCAAGGGCAAGCAGACGCAGAAGGCTTCCAAGCAGCTGCCTGCTGGCAAGCCGCAGACCAAAGAGGACCGAACCGGCCGTGAGCGCGACCGCGCGCTAGAGCGGCTCAAGCGAGAAGGATCAGTGAGCGCAGGCGTTGCCGCGCTCCTAGCAAGGAAATAAGCCAATGCCGACCAACAGCTACAAGACCACGACCGCCGTTGGCGAGCGTGAGGAACTGTCCGACATCATTGCGATGATCGACCCGGACGAGACGCCGATCTACTCCAACGCCAAGAAGATCAAGACCAACGCAGTGAACACCGAGTGGCAGGTGCAGGAACTGGCCGCCGCTTCGGCGTCTAACGCGGTGAACGAAGGCGCCGACGCGACCTACGCGACCCCGACCCCGACCACGCGCCTGGGCAACTACCACCAGATCAGCACCAAGCCGGTGTCTGTCTCTGGCACCCTGGATGCGGTGGACAAGGCCGGCCGCGAGTCGGAAATCGCCTACCAGAAGATCCTCAAGGCGAAGGAACTCCGCCGCGACATCGAGAAGACGCTGTTCGCGCCCCAGGCGAAGTCGGGTTCCGACCCGCGCAAGGCCGCGACGCTCTCCGCCTGGATCACCAACGTTGACGACAACGGCGCGACCGACGCGACCGGTGACGGCACCGACTTCAATGGCCAGACCACCAGTGGCACCGCTCGTGCCCTGGCGATCAGCTACATCGACAACGTGATGAAGCTGGCCTACCAGGACGGCGGCTCGCCGGACATGCTTGTCCTGTCGCCGACCAACAAGAAGAACTTCTCCGCCCTGGCGGCGACGGAGACTGGCGTGGTCGCCAACCAGATCAACATGACCACGCCCAAGCCCGGCACGCTGGTGGGCACCACGAGCATGTACCTGACCGACTTCGGCACGCTGGAGGTGGTCACCGACCGCTTTGCGCTGGACACGGACGTGTATGTCCTGGACAGCGACTACCTCGCCATCGGGACGCTGAAGGGTCGCAACTTCATGACCCAGCCCCTGGCGAAGGTCGGCGATGCCGAGAACTTCCAGCTTCTGGTCGAGTGGACCCTCAAGGTCGAGGCGCCGAAGGCGCACGGCGCGGTCTACGCGCTCTCGGGCTCGTAAGCATCGTGACGGAAACGATTGGGCGCGCTCTGCGGGGCGCGCCCTCTCTTTCCCAACTCAAGGTATCCGAAAAGACCTCGCTGGTGCGCGACGCTGACGGCCTCTACGTCGTCACGGAGCAGCCCCTAGGGGCCTTGCTGGACGACAACAAGGCGTGGCGGGCCGAGCGGCAGAACCTGCGTGGCACGGAGCGCCACCGGGTGAAGATCGCTGAGATTCCCGACACGCTCTTTTTTGAACTGCGCCGCCGCTTTGGCTCGCCGAAGAACAATCCGGCCGATTGGAAGCGGTGGCTTAACGACCCTGACAATCGCTATTTCCGCACATGGGAAGGCCACGTATGACCCCTCGGGTTGGCATCTGCATTCCGTCCGGCGACATGTGGCATGCGGACTTCTCTTTCGACCTAGCGGGGATGCTGCTCTACACGACGACAAGCAGCTCGGGGCCGCTTGAAGTCGGGATGCACAACCACCGGCTTTCTGTCCTGCCCACGGCGCGTAACTGGCTGGTGCGTGACGCCCTGACGGCGGGCGCGAGCCACATTCTGTTCCTCGATAGCGACATGCGGTTCCCGCCCGATACGCTGCTGCGGCTCCTGTCGCATGACCAGGACATTGTCGCGGCGAATTGCGTGCAGCGGGCCTTCCCGACGCGAGCCACGGCCTGGGCTGCCGGCGCGCATGTCTTTACCGAGGCGGACAGCACAGGGCTAGAAGAAGTCGAAAGCATCGGGACCGCCGTCATGATGATCAAGGCGTCGGTGTTCGGGGCGATGAAGCCGCCGGCCTTCTTTTTCGAGCCCAAGCCGGACGACGCTTTTTCGTTCCTTGGCGAAGATCAGTATTTCTGCCGCAAGGCGCGCGAGTGCGGCTTCAAGGTGTGGATCGACCACGATCTAAGCCAGCACGTCGCGCACGTCGGGACGCTGGCCTACACGCCTGCGATGGCGTTGGCCTGCCGCGACAAGACGCCGGTCCTGCTGAACGGCTTGAACCTCAACACCCAGACCTCGGCGCCGGCCGTGGCTAAGGAGGCGTGATGGCAATCACCACTTACGCCGAGCTGCAGACGGCGGTCGGCAATTGGCTGGCCAACCAAGTCAGCACGGACAGCATCCCCGACTTCATTGCGTTGGCCGAAGCGGAAATGTCGCGTGTGCTGTTCGACAACAGCGCCGAAGTGCGGGCGCAGGCCGTGACGGTGGCGGGTACTGCCCGCGTGAGTCTGCCGAACGACTGCCGCCGGGTGCGCGCGCTTAGACTGGACGCCGTGGCGGGTGCGAATCTGGACTATTGGCCGCCAACGACATTCAACCAGTTCGCCACGCTCGGGCAGGGGCAGCCCGGACGCTACACCATTGAGGCGGGGGCGCTCCGCCTGTCGCCTGTTCCTGACGACGAATACACGCTGGAGATCATCTACCAGCAGGGCGTGCCGGCGCTGTCCGACGCCAACACGAGCAACGACATCCTGGCGCGCCATCCTGACGCCTATCTGCATGGCTCGTTGATGCAGGCTTACGACTTCCTCATGGACGAGGCGCGGGCCGGCAAGGCGCGCCAGAGGTTCAACGAACTGCTGATCGAGATCGCCGCAGAGGCCGAGCGCACCCGCTTTGGTGCGACGCCGCTGGCGCGCCGGTCGGCCTATAGGGAGATCAACTGATGGCGACATTCGTCAAGTTCCAGCCCTTTGTCGAGGCGCTGGCTGAGAAGGTCCACAACCTCGGCTCCGATCAGCTCGTGATCGCGCTTTCCAACACGGCGCCGAATGCGACTGACGCCACGCTCTCGCAGATCACCGAGATCAGCTACACGAACTTGTCGAGCCGGAACGTCACCACGTCAACGAGCGCACAGACCACCGGCACCTACAAGCTGGTGCTGGATGACCTGGTCCTGACTGCGTCCGGTTCGGTGGCTACCTTCCGCTACGTGATCCTCTACAACGACACGTCCACCAGCGACAACCTGGTTGCCTATTGGGATCGCGGTTCGACGGTCACCATGGCGTCAGGCGACACCTTCACTGTCAATTTCGACGGCTCGGCTGGCGTCCTGACGGTGGCATGACCATGGCTTGGCCAACGCAGGCGACGACACTCAACGACGCGCTGGCATCGGTTGACCGGGCGGCGCGGCAGCTCAAGGAACGTTCGGCTGCCTTCCGCGCCCAGGCGGCCGAAATGAACATCGCGGCCGACCGCATCACCGAGGAAGTGCTGCGGCATCTGGTCGTGGCGCGCGACACCTTTGCCGCCGCGTCTGCGCTGCCAGGCATCGCGGCCTACGTGGCATCGCAGCGCGGCGTAACGCAGCAAGCGGTCACGACAGCCTTTTCCGACATGGCAGGCGCCGTCAATAGCGCCATCGGCTGGGTGGTGGCCAACCTGCCGAAGGACGCGGGCGGCTACCTGCTGCTGCGACAGATCGATAGCGCGGGCGCCATGACCTACAGGACATTCACCCCGGCGCAGACGGCCGGGCTTCGCGCCGCGCTAACCGCCGTCGAAGCGACGATCAGCTAACCATGTCTATCGCCGTCTCCGATCTAGGCACCGTCGAAGACACCGGCAACGACAACCAGTCCAACTTCAGCTTCGGTTCCTTCGGCTCCACGGCGGCGGATCGGTATCTGGTCGCGCTGGTCACAGCCCGCGACAATGCGAACGACTACACGGTGACCTCGGCCACCATCGGCGGGGTCGCGGCGACCATCAATGCCGACGCGGG
>JBAZTO010000038.1:0-40950 GCA_041661865.1 Phycisphaerae bacterium
GTGGATAGCCGTTGACGGGTTGCAGCCTGCAAGGCTGCGATAATCGCGCATGTGTTCACGGGTATCGCAGCCCTTCAGGCTGCGGCGCTGTGGGCGGACCTGTTCCCAGGCCGACGCTTCGCTCTGGCCTGGGCTACGGCTATGCCAGCCCTTCAGGCTGGATCAGAGGACCGGCAGTGCCCGCGCCTGTCGCTTATGAACGTCGCGGAATCGCGGTTACATGTTCCTCGAAGAGTCCATCCGAACCGGGAGGGGACTGTCGGGCCTGAGGCGATTGTCCAGATCGGCGAGGCCTTCAAACTCCGGCTGAACGTCGAGCAGGATCTCTTCGACGTCCGTATAGGGCATGGTCCTTCTGCCCAGGGCCGAGAGGACCAGGCCGCTGATGTAGCCGGTGACCAGGGCCATCGCCGCCGCCAGCAGGATGCCGAGGAGTTGGACGTTGCCGGTCTTGATGAACGGAATGGCCGCCGCGCCGCCCATCAGGCCGGGCAGGCCGTGGAGGTAGAGAACGCCGCAGGTGTCGGTCTTCTTGAGCAGGCCCTGGAGTCGGCCCTGGATGACGGCGAACCCGAAGGTCGAGAGGGCGCCCGCTGCGGCGCCGATGACCATGGCGCCGACATAGAAGTCAGGCCTTGCACAGGTGGTGCCGATGGCGACCCCGCCGGCCAGGGTGGCGTTGGCGATATCGGCCGGGGAGATCTTCCGTCGCAGCAGCAGGGTCACGACGTAGGTCGACAGCGTCGAGCCGCACAGGGCCAGGATCACGTTGATGCCGGTGTGGGGAACGTCGGCCGCGGGTACCAGGGCGCTACAGAAGCTCGGCCAGAAAACCCACAGGACCATGCTGCCCAGCAGCGAGAAGCGGTCGCTGGTGGCGTCGCTGTGAATGGGGGCGTCAAACTCCTGGCGCGTGGTCATGCGGAGCATCACCCCCAGGCCAAAGAGGGCGCCGAAGGCGTGGATCACGATCGAGCCGCCGGTGTCGAGGAACTGCCCGGCCGGCAGCAGGCCCAGGCCGCCCTTGAAGATGACCCATTCATTGGCCGAGTAGCAGGGCACGAACAGGGCGGCCAGCACCAGGTACTGCCACATCTTGAGCCTGCCCAGCACGGCCCCGGCGCAGATCAGCAGGCTGGCCGCGGCGAACTCGGACATCAGGAGCCTGTCAATGTCGAACGCCTCGGGCTGGCCGAAGACGCCCATCGAATTGAGCAGGAAGTACGCCGGCAGCGACAGCGCCACCAGCAGGTAGGTAGCCGTCAGGGCCGAGCGGCCGTAACGCTTGACGAAAACCATCAGGAATCCAAAGCCCACCAGCAGCATCGCCATGACGGCGATGGCCCGTTCGTACTTCTGGACCTGCTCGACCGTTGAGGCGGTCGAGGTGGCCGAGACCAGGGCATCGGGGCCGGTCGCAGCTTCACTGGCGGCGGCAAGGGGGGCCAAAACGCTCAGGCACGTCAATACAATGAAAAAAACGGCAGAGATCGGGCGCGGGGTCATGCTGTAATCCTTTATAGAAAAGTTTCTCGGGCGCGCGAAACGTTGGGGAGGACTTTATCAAACCTGCCCGGCGGATACAAGGAGACTTGCGGCGACGAGTGTCAGGTGTGCCGGCCGATCTTGACAATTGGGCCTCCTCAGGGGACGATCTGGCGGTTGAGAAGGAGCAATCGCATGAACAGATCCATGAGCGTATTGGACCGGGTGACGTTGGCAATGGTCTTGGCGGCGTTTTGCCCGGCAGGGTGCAGCGGCCCGACGGCGGCAGTCCATCCCGCCGCGCCAGCCAGCACGAGTGCACCGGCCAATATCTCCGCGCCTCGCCAAGACGCCCTGGCATCGCTCAGGCAAGGCAATGAGCGGTTTGTCCGCGGCACAAGCGCCGGGAGGCGGCAGTCGCTGCTGGCCGGGCAAAAGCCCCTGGCCGTGGTCGTCTGCTGCTCGGATTCGCGCGTCGGGCCGGAACTGGTCTTTGGCCAGGGCCTCGGCGACATCGTCGTCGTGCGGGTAGCCGGCAACGTCGTGGACCCGGTCGTCCAGGGAAGCGTGGAATACGCGGTCGAGCATCTGCACGCGCCGCTGATCGTGGTCATGGGGCATGACGATTGCGGGGCGGTCAAGGCGGCTGTCGCGGATGATCACGCCACCGGCGCCATCGCCGCGGTCGTCGGCAGGATTCGCGGCAGCGTCGAGGCGGCTGAGTCGCAGGGCCTCAAGGACGATGCGGCGGTCAATGCCGTCACTGATCTGAACATCAAGGCCAGCATCCAGGAAATCAGCGCCAGCCCGATTGTCTCCAAGGCCCTGGCCAAGGGAGCCGTGAAGATCCTAGGCGCTCGCTATCACCTGGCCAGCGGCCGCGTGGAGTGGCTGGAGACCAAGCCCAGCCCCACGACGGCGACCGCGCCAGCCAAGTAAGGCCGTGTTGCCGTGGGTGCCGAGGGCCGGGTGCCGTGCCCTTGCGCGGCCGTTTGCGGATCATAATTGTAGCGACTGTCTTGTTTTTCAAGCGGTAACTCCGTGATAGTTGGTAGGGCGTGCAACTCGTTGCACGCGGAATCTTCTACGAGCCAGGAGTTGCCATTCCCACCGGGGTAACTTCGACGGAAAGGACATGAAACCGCAGGTGGGGTAGGAACCCCACCTGCCGATATGGAGCCATCATGGTCGCGTGCCGCACGCGATTCTACGCCAGTCGCGTGTACCAGGGGAGGCGGGAGAGCGGCGCGGCGACCTCGATTTCGCAGGGGCCGGCCACTTCGCTGCCATCATCGCCTCGCCACGAGCCGCCGGGGAACTTGATGCGGCGCGAGGTGGCCCCCTTCTCCATCACGGGCGCGACCAGGTATTTGCCGCCCAGCATGTACTGGTCGGCCACCTGCTCCATCCCCTCGTCGGGGAACTCGTAGGCCATGTGGCGGAGGATCGGCTCGCCGGTGGTCGCGGCGTGGCGGGCCAGCTCGCAGATCTCGCCGCCCAGTTTCATCCGCAGATCGACCATCGCCATCGTGTATTGCAGGTGTTGAGCGTCCAGCAGGCGGCTGGGCAGCCGCGAGTACTGGATCATCGGGAAGAACGTCGAGCACTGCGCCCAGCGGACGAAAAGCTCCTGGTCGAAGGACGCCTTGTCCTCGCTCTCGCCGCCGCCGACCATGTCGGGGCAGGTGTAGGGATAGCCGATCAGGCCCTGGGCAAGCGATGTGGGGATCAGGTCGGCAAATCCGTTGTAGTCCCACTTGTGGTACTTGTCGCGGACGCGCTGGAGAAGGTGCTGGCCGCCGAGCTTCCAGCACGCGCGATACTCGCTGAGGTCGTACTTGAGCCCGACGCGGCCGAAGTCTTCGCACCGGCCGTTGGGCGTGTGAGGCAGGTGGCCACGGGAGGGCGTCTTGAAGAATCCCCAGGGATCGCCGCCGTCGAATTTGAACCCCGTCACGCCGTAGTCGCGGACCAGTTCGTCCAGTTCGCCTTGCAGCCAGGCGACGGCCTGGGGGTTGGACAGGTCCAGCATCGCGCTGAAGCCGTTCCACCACTGATACACCGCCGGGTCGGGCCCTTCGCCCATCAACAGGTAGCCCTTCCTCTTGAGCCACCAGTACTGCCGCGTGTCACAGGTCACGAACGGACTGATCCACAGCATCACCACGAAGCCCATCTCCCGCAGGCGGGCGACCATGGCCTTGGGGTCGGGGAAGGCTTCGGTGTCCCACTTCCACAGGCCGTTGTTGCGATACCAGAAATCGTCGATGATGAGCACGCCCGGAGGCATGCCCGCGTCCAGGATGGCCTGGGCGTACTGAAGGATTTTGTCCTGGCTGGGGTAGCGTTGCACCTCGATCCAGGCGTTGTACTGAGGCGCGCGGAAGGCCAGTTCGTGCGGCACACGGCCGCTGGGCGGGAAGAATCGTTTGCAGGCGGCCAGGTACGCCCCGCGGAGATTGCCATGCCCCTCGCCCTGGGCGACGGCCCCGAGCGCTTCGTCCACGATCAACCCGCCGCCCTTGAACTCGAAAGAGAACGGCTCTTCGCTCCAGAGGTAGCGTCCCTTGCTGGAGACCAGCAGCGGACAGCCCTGGTTGCCGTCGAGGTTGCTGGTCAGCGTCTCGCGGCAATCGGCGTGCGCGCCGTAGGGCATCCGTTCGCCGTGGCGCACGATGCCTCCCCACCAATACTCGCCCGCGAGCAACTTCATTTCGATCCTGTCACCCATAACAGCCTCACTCACTTTCGCCTTTTCAGAAGTCGATTTGCGTCATGCCGCCCGGCAGCAGGTCCAGGTGCGTCCATCCGTCCAGCGTGGTATTCTTCGCCGCGCCGCGCTTCTTGCCGAAGCAGTCGAAGTTTGTCACGGTCGCGGTCTTGCGGCCGCGGCGGCGGACGAACATGTCCTTGTTGAAGGTGCCGTTGAGGATCGTCGTCGGGCGGGTGATTTCGCAATTGCCGCCGCTGTTGACCAGGAATACCAGGTCGTGCTGCTTGCCCCTGCCGGGCAGCCTGAAGACGTTGTTCTCGCCGTCCAGCGGGACGCGGTACCGCATGAACTGCCCGACGTTCCGGTTGTACAGGTTGTTGTAGTGGGCGATGACGTCCTTGTTGTCCTGGTTGAGCCGGGCGAAGTCGATGCTGTAGGTGGGAATGCCCACGGACATCATCTTCAGCACGATGCAGGCCGCGGCCTGTGGGGAATCCTCCTCGGTGATCGTCTGGTAGTCGTTGATCGCGAAGGGAGAATAGCCCTGAACGTAAAGCGTGCGAAGGAAGTTGCCCTCGCTGTTGTAAGGCGTGTCGCCGGCGCGGGTCATCGTGCCGAACTGCGAGAGAAACGGCGTGCCGTAGTTCTGCTTGAGCTCGACGATGTAGTCCTTCTTGAGCGCCCGGGTGCGGCGGTCGATCAGCCCCAGCGTCCGGTGCAGGCCTTCCATCATGGACGTCACGTCGTGACTGTGCTCGCTGCTGCAGCAGCGGTTGTTGGGCACGCAGTTGAACAGATCGTACTTGGCGCCCTCAAAGTCCCACTCGCGAATGAACGAGGCGCAGATCTCGGCCATGATTTCGCGGGCCTCGGGGCACATGAAGCACAGCGAGTGAAACTTATTCTTGGTCATCACCAGCTCGCCCTTCTCATCGACGAGCAGGTAGGGCCGGCGCCGGGGGAAGCACTCGGCGCCCGGGGCCACCGCGTGCGGCGCGCACCAGATCATCGGCATGGCGCCCTCGGCCTTCACGTCGCGAACGAGCTGGCCCATGTCCTTGATCTTGGCCGGATCGGGCCGCCAGTCGCCGATATTGAGCTGCACATCGTAGTCGTTGTCGAGGCCGGGGCCGAACCAGCCGTCGTCGATGATGTAGTTGCGGATGCCCAGCTTCACGCCCTCCCGAACATTGTGCAGGATGACCTTGTCGGTCACGTCGTCGCTGAACCAGTCGGTCCAACTGCACCACAGCGGGGCCATCGAGCCCTCGTTTCCGACATCGGGCACCTTGTAGATGCGTTTCTGATGCTCGGCGAAGTCGCGCAGCGTCATGGCCCACGGCTGACGGGGCGCATCCTTGGCTGTCTGGAAGTACAGGTGCTCGGTCACCGAGCCGTCGGGGTTCTTGCGGGCAATGTGGTCGGGAATCGGATACAGGTCCGTGCCCCGCTTGATCCGCATCGACAGCCGCCGCATGAAGGCAATCAGCGCGCGGTTGGTCCTGGGCTCAAGGCAGCGGAAGGATGTCTCGTAGTTGAGGCCGATAACGCCGAAGGCCATCGCCATGTTCAGGTCCTGGCCGGTGAAGATATACAGCGGCATCTTGAAGTCTGCCACCGAGGCCTCGGTCGCCAGCCGCCAGAACGAGATCAACTGCGTCATGTTGATGAATCCCCGGCCGCTCTCGGGGATGATGACCTTGTAGTAGTTGGCCATGTCGGTGAAGAGATCGTATTCGATGCTCTTGACCGTCGTGCCCGCCGGCGGGACGACCGTCACCGGGGCCGGGCAGCGCCGCCCCACCGTCAGGCGCACGCCGTCCTGCTGGGCGGAGTAGGCCTTGCCCGGGAGAATGTTCTCAAACAGGACGTTTTTGCCCGAATGGAGAATGACGTTGATCTTCAGATTGGCGGCCACTATTGCGCTCCTTGAATGTGGTAGTAGTAAGCCTCGTCGCGGCTGGATTGTGCGTCAAAGACGATCTTGTTGCCAAGGCACTTGCGGAAATCGACCTTCTGCCGCGTGCCGGCGCGATCGACCCGCTCCACGCGGATCGGCTCAAAGCCGTCGGGCAGGTCGATAATCAGTTTGGCCTCCAGCAGGCTGGCCAGGTGAATGTCTCTCCCGCGATAGACCGCCAGCGTATTGCCGCCCTGATAGGTTCTGGCAAAAGGCTGGCCGTCAACGGCTGGCGGCGTGGAGAACTCCATCCGGTCGTAGTCGACGCGGAGATTCGAGCGGTCGATGTCCCGCGAGAATTCGTGCATCTTCCACGCGGCGGAGATGACGCGGTACTGCTCGGCGCTCATGCGGATCGGCGAGCCGCCGGCGGCGCCCTGGACCTTCAGCCGCCCGTCGCCGCGATAGAAGGCGCTGAAAATGTTGGGCACGCCCGCCAGGGCCTTAATGAATGTGGTCGCGCCGAGGACCTTGGCGTAGCAGGCCCAGTCGTCGGTATCGATCGGCCGGCCCGGCAGCAGCCACGAGGCCGTCGCGGCGCGCTGCACGTACAGGTCGTGGTTGACCTCGGAAGTGTTGCCCAGCCGAACGATATCAAAGCAATGCGAAAACAGCGGATTGAGGCACGCCAGGAAGATCGTCGCCTCCGGGGCGGCCTGCTTGACCGCTCGGCTGATGTCCTCCAGGACGGCTAGCAGATAGCGTTCGCCAACTCCATAGGCCCTCTCGGCCAGGACATCGGCGGGGTCGGACAGGAACTTGACGCCCGAGAGTTTGATCCCGTCGGCGCCGAGTGCAGCCGGGGCAACCATGGCGGCAATTTTGCGACACAGGTGCTCACGCACGTCGGGGCGACTCCAGTCGAACAGGCAGTAATCCCGGCCGCTGCGGGCCACTTTGCACGGCTTGCCCGCGGTGTCCGCGACCAGGAACTGCGGATGCCCGACGGCCAGGCTGGAGGCAGCATCGACCAGGAACGGATTGAAATGCAGGACGATGCGGTAACCCTCCGCCTGCTTGTGGCGGATGTACTGCCGCAGCGAGCCGGCGAACTTCGCGTCGTCGGCGTCCCAGTCGCCCAGGCTGCGCGACCAGCCTTCGTCGATCACGATCGTTCCGGGGCGAATATCGTGCGACGCCAACTCGGCCAGGGCCGCGTCGATCATCTCGGCGGACAGATGCTTCTCGGCGCCGGCCTCGGCCTGGAATCGCCCTTCGGCGATGTGCTTGCGATACACCTGGTCGCCCCAGGTCGTGTAGATCGCTCGCCGCCACCAGGCCTGCTCAGCCGTTCGCGGCGGCGCGGGCGGCAGGCTGTCGCGATAAGCCTGAAGAATGCCCACGGGGCTGTCAGCCAGGCAGATCAGCAGCGGCGGGGAGTCGTATCGCCCGGACTTGGGACCACGGGCATAATCGAAGCTCACGCCCAGGTGCCCCGCGCTGGCCCGCACGTCCAGGGCGTTGGCGGCGTCGCTGACGCCCAGCAGCCCCAGCCCGACGTACCGGCGGCGGTCAAAAAACGCCAGCAGATACGGAGGCATCATGAAGTTGCCGCCGTCGAGCTGGAAGAACTTGTCGTACTGCACGCGGCGGGAGCTGACCTGGAGGTCCATCGCCGCTGTGGCCGGCAGGTCCATCCGCGACAGGTCGGCCCCGAAATTGCATACCTGGAAGAACTGGCCCTCGATGCCGCCCAGTTCCAGCTTCGCCAGGCCGGCGGCATCAAATGAGTATGAATAGACCAGCCCGCACGGAGTGAAGTTGATCGACAGGGCCAGGCTCACGCCGCCCGCCCTGCACGCGACGGTCGCCGTCCGGGCGGAGACCTCCACGCCCGTGACGGTGAAATCCGCCATCATCTGCCCGTTGACCGCGGGGACGAACGACATCGTCAGCACGGGCTGAGGACAGTACGCGTCGAACAGGCGTCCGCCGGCGTCGCGGCCGGAGAATTCAAAGCGGTAGGCGCCCGCGTCGGCGGTCAGGTCCAGGCCGCTGCGACGAATGTGAATGTCGCCATTGTCACGATGGGAGGGCATAGGCAATCCTGTAGCACTTCACCTCGCCGCTGCATCGGCGGGCCTGGAATATCAGCGAGTCATCAATGACCTGGCAGTCGGCAATCTCGACTGCCCCTCTGCTCCTGTCCAGCATGGCCAGGCGGACGTCCCGGGCACCGCGCGGCAGCGGCACAGCCACCGCGATGTCGGAGATGCTGACCACGTGGGCGGCCTGCGCGTCGTAGACCGCGACAGCCTGGTTGCCCGCCAGCGTGGTGGCGGCATAGAAACCCGCCAGCGGGCCGGCTGAGTAGCGGCGGCAGAAGACCTTGCGGAACGGGTCGATGGTGACGGCCTGCGAAAGGTCCACCGGGGCCTTCGCGTAGACCTCGTAGAGCGAGCCGAGCAGTTCCAGCTCCTCCTGCGAGGGGGTGACGGCATAGCCCCACGAGGCCTTGGGCCGCCGCCCCGTGCCGCGCCTCATGGCGGCGTAGAGCGACGGCGCGCCGTAGGCGATCTTGCGGAGATTGGCCCGCACGGTGAACAGGTCGTAGCTGGGCCAGTCGTCCAGGTCGCTGATGCCCGCCCCGCACATCCAGGCCGCCCAGGCCCGCTCCTCGTAGGCGTCGAGGTTGTACTCCATCGCGTCATGGATGCGGTGGACGTCGTAGGTGCGATTGAACAGCGGGTTGCCGGCGGTGGCGTTGATGCAGCAGGCGGGCTTGATCTGCTTGGCCGCGTCGTACATGAACTTGGAGGCCCGGTAGTGGAACATCTCGCCGGTGCCCCAGCTCGGATCGTGAAAGACATTGTCGATCGTCGGCGGCTGGTGCGTGCAGTCGATCTTGATCCCGTCGGCGTTCAGGCCCTGGGGCGAGAGCATGAACTCCAGGTCCGAGCGGCACAGTTCCCGCATCGCCGGGTGCGTGAAGTCCGACTGGTAGTTGATCTCGCTGCCGAAACGCGTCACGAAGAACGGCGTGCCGTCGCGTTTCTTGACCCCGATCTCCGGGTGGGCCTGGTAATTGGTAGACTTCTCGGCGTTGAAGTACGGCGAGTACCACACCAGCACCTTCTTGCCCATGGCCTGGAGTTTGGCGATGGTGGCCTTGAAGTCGGCGAAACGCTTGATATTGGGCCGCCACTGGCCGTTCATCACGAACCAGCCGTAGTCGATGATGATGACCTTGAAGCCGATCGCGTGCCGCACGAGAAACTCCAGGCACCGCTGGAGGAAGGCCTCGTTGCAGTAGTTCTCGGTCATCGTCATCTCGCCCTGCATCTCCTGCGTGTCGCGCTCGACCTGGTAGGTGTACATCTGGTCGGAGAAGAAGCAGTAGAAAGGCCCGCCCCAGTCGCTCTCCCACTGCTCGTTGGGCACGGCCAGGCCCTCGCGATACAGCCGGTCGATGTACGTCCGGGTCGCGGCGAGCTTGTCATCGCCGGGCTGGAACGTGATGCGCGGGAAGGCAAAGGGCGTCTCCGGCGACAGCGTCAGGTTGCCGCCGTAACAGAAGTCCGTCACAGCGCAGCCGCCGAGGAAGGTCATGTTCAGGCCGTACTCGCTGGTGGGAATCTCCATCGTGCCCACGCCCAGCCAGTCCTCCCCGCTCCGCAACGCCGCGAAATACGGCGAGATGATCGCCCGTCCCCCTTCGTGCGGGAAGTTGTTGTCCTTCTCGAAGCGGAAGGACGGCACGCCCAGCTTGAAACACACCTTGCCCTGCCGGGGGATGCTGCTGCCGTAGCGGTCGGGGCAGAGGATGAAAAACTCCTCGATGGCGTGCGGCGAAGCGTCGGAGATGCCCGGGCCGTCCTGGCCGTAGTGCATGCACAGGATCGCCGCGCCAGGGCGCCGGGGCCGGGCGACGACCCAGTAGTCGATCGCGCCGCCGCGGGCCTCCAGGTGGATTTCCTTGTCCGTGAGACCGTCGCGGCCGCGAAAGACGAAGTGCCGCCCGCCGCCGTCATCGGCCAGGACGGCCGGTTCGTTTGTCGACGGCGCGTCGAGGTATTCAATGGTCGCGGAGAGCTTGAACTGGTAGTAGGTCAGGCCGGCTGAGTTTACGAACCTCAAGACGGCCTGGCGGCAGTCCACTTCGGCGTGGCCGCGTTCGAGCGGGATTTTGAAGACCTTCGCATCGGCGTTCATGGGTTTCTTCCGCATCGGGCGAAAGCTCCCAAAGACGCCACAGGCGCACACATGGGACGACCTGCCTGGGCTCTTCCGCCGGGGGTTCATGTATAGCCGGTTAGCCGGGGCGTGTCAAATCCCTCAGCCAACCAGGGGGGTCTTTCAGTTCTCGTAGCATGGCCATCTTGGCCATGAGTATCCCGGCCGTGCGATATACGAAAACTCACCGACATGGGCAAGATGCCCATGCGACTCACGGGCGAGACGCCCGTGCTACGCCGAAAACTGAAAGGCCCTGGCCAACCAGGGGCGTATTTCGGTTTCCGAAAAACACAGCCGAGGCCGGAAAAGACTCTCACTCAACAGGGACTCGTTTTCGGTGCGTCTTCTCACAGAAGATCGTGGTTCGCTCAAGCCTTTCGCGTGCCCAGTTTCACCCACCGGCCGTTCCTGCGCCGGCCGAAAGCCAGCTTGCCGCCGGGCAGGCGCAGCCGGTCGAAGGAGACATCGCCCCACTCCTCCGGCACCGCGGGCGCACAATGCACCTTGCCTCCGCGCTGGTGGGCGAGCATCTCCAGGATGGCGGCGGCGGCGCCCAGGGCGGCGTCGAGCTGCATCATGTGAGGCGAGCCGCGGAAGGTCGTAAAACCGTCCGCGACGGCGTCATGGCGCGAGGCGTAGTTGACCGGCCCGGTGAAGAAGCGGCGGTACTGCTCCAGCATCGCAAAGGCCGCGGTAGCGCAGGATCGGCGGGCCCACAGGATGGCCGCCCACGTCATGCACCAGCCCGTCCACATGCCGCTGCCGCGGCTGACCCACCACTTCATGCTGTTGCGGACCAGGGCGTCGTCGGCGCCATCGATGTCCAGTGTTTCAAAAGGATAAATGCCGGCCAGGTGCGAATGGTGCCGGTGTGATTCGGGCAGGTCCAGCCCCTTCCACAGGGCGATGTGACCATTCTCGATCGTGGCCTTGGGCAGGCGCGAACGAATGTCCTGCCACGACCGGAGGCGTGGCTCATCGATCCGCAGGTCGGCGGCCGCCTTGGGCAGCGCCGCCAGCAGCGCATGAATGATCGCGAGCTGGAAGCTGGGATTCTCGCCCCAGACGCACGCGCCGCGAGGGCAGAACTCCGGCGAAGGCGCCAGCGGCAGGACGTACTGCCCGTCGCGATCCTCGATCATCTCCTCGTAGACTCGCATCGCCCCGCGAAGCATCGGGTAGCCGATGGACCGCAGCATGGCCTTGTCGCCGGTATATCGGTACAGGTCCCACAGCATCACCGCCGTCCAGCCGGCGCTGCCGTGGTCCATCTGGCAACGCCAGTTGGTGTCGGCGGGAATGCACCGATCGTCCGAGGCGTGCGGTATCATCACGCCGTCGTCGATGCCCATCATCGTGCGGGCATACTGGCGCATTCGCGGCATCCACGCGGTCAGCATCCTCACCAGCGGCTCGTACATTTCGGGGTGGTTGCCCGGCAGCATCGGCCAGTGGCACATCTGGACGTTGATGTTGAAGTGGTAATCGCTGCCCCAGGGCGGCATGTGGTCGTCCTCGACCCAGGGGCCCTGGAGCGTCACCGCGGGCGAACCCACCGCCGTGCAACTGGCCAGCTTGAACATGCCCAGGTCGAAGAGCACCTGGCTGTCGCGGTGGGAGAGCTTCACGCTGGCGGCCTGGCTCCACCACGAT
The DNA here is from genome assembly GCA_041661865.1 of Phycisphaerae bacterium. Classification (GTDB taxonomy): domain Bacteria; phylum Planctomycetota; class Phycisphaerae; order SM23-33; family SM23-33; genus JBAZTO01. The sequence continues at coordinate 11,988 of JBAZTO010000038.1, forward strand.
CGGTAGAACGCCGCCACGGCCCGCGCCGCTGACGGGAAGGCCGGCGCCTCCTGGAGCGTCCGCAAGGCCACGGCCTGGGCCTCCTGGGGCGTGGCGCCAAAGACACTGGTGATGGCGATGCCGTCCCCGCGAACCAGCGCCGCGCAGCACAGGACAGGCTGGTCGAAGTTCGTCTGCGTCCAGCCGCAGAAGTTGCCCTTGCGGAACTTGCGCGGCGACTCAATGCCGTACTTCTCGCGGTATTCGACGACGTCGCGGCTGCAATTGGCCACGGGCGTGACGGCCAGGTTCATCTTGGACACCAGGCACACCGGCCGGTCGCGCAGGACGATGATCTGGATGCCGCCTTCCAGTTTCGCTACGCCGCGGGCGACGTCCAGTTGGCCGCTTCTGACGCCGCGCGGGTGCGACAGCTCGAAGCGGCCCATGGGCAGGCGCGTCGGGAAAGGCGTGCCGGGCTCGACCAGCCGCACCAGGTCCTCGGCCTTGCCCCGGCCGTCGCGGATGCAGGCGACGACGTCCTTGTACGTCACCGCCGGGTTCCACTCGACGACGCCGCGATGCTGCCAGTAATCCTGTCGGCTGAGGGTCAGCTTGATCGAGCCGCCCTTCTGCCCGCCCCAGGCCAGCACGCCCAGCGTGCCGTTGCCCAGCGGAATGCCTTCGTGAGGGCTGCTGGATGGAAACGTAAAGTCGATCGGCTGAATAGTGGCCATCTCACGGCTCCTTGGTTGCAGGGTCAAAGGACGGGATTGTACGCTGTCGGGGCCAAAAACTCCATCCGGGCAGCGCGCGACGTGAGATTTGTGACGTGGCGGGGCAATATCCGCCTTGTGCCAGCCCCAAACGCAGCGCAGTGGAGTTTGGGGGTACTCGTATTCACCCCCAAGAATACTTTGGGGTGGCACAACGCCCCCTGCCACCTGCCGTTTGCCCAGGGACGACTTGTTTTCCTCATATGGCGCTTTCATTTCCATTCACTTCATGCAAGAATGTTTCTGAAAGGCATACGCCATGAGTAAGGGATCATCAATGGACGATTCATTCGAGAACAAAATACTGGTTGGGGACTGTCGCGAAGTGCTCAAGGCGATACCGAGTGACTCCGTCAGCTTGGTTGTCACTTCGCCGCCTTACGCCGACCAGCGCAAGAATACCTATGGCGGAATCAGACCTGATGCCTACGTCGATTGGTTTCTTCCTATCTCGGAACAACTCCTGAGGGTAATTAAACCTGATGGATCGTTCGTCCTGAACATTAAAGAACGAGTTGCGGCAGGTGAAAGGCATACGTACGTACTTGAACTCATTTTGGCAATGCGGAAGCAAGGGTGGCTCTGGACGGAAGAATATATTTGGCACAAAAAAAACTGTCATCCGGGCAAATGGCCCAATCGTTTTCGCGATGCCTGGGAACGGTGTTTGCATTTCACAAAAACAACCAGCTTCGCGATGTATCAAGAGGCGGTGATGGTTCCCATGGGCGATTGGCGACATGCTCGTTTGAAAAAACTCAGTGAAACCGACAAGCGACGTGACAATTCACACGTTAACAGCGGTTTTGGGAAACGTATCGCTAACTGGGTAGGCCGGGAAATGGCGTACCCTACCAATGTCATTCACCTAGCAACCGAGTGCGGCAACAGAAACCATAGTGCTGCTTTTCCTCTGGATCTCCCCAAGTGGTTTATTCGGCTACTCACGAAGGAAGGCGACTTGGTACTCGATCCATTTCTCGGATCGGGAACAACGGCAGTCGCAGCAATTCAATTAGGCAGATACTTTGTTGGGGTTGAGATAGATCCCTCATTCGTTAGTCTTGCTAAATCGAGAATTAAACTGGAATGCAGTGATTTTTCGCTTTTCTTAAACACGGATTTGCGAGTCTCCCATGCAGCCCAATGAGCTAGAAGGATTAGTCAAACGATGCCTGGACGATTTCTATGGGCGTCGGTTGCGGAATTTGACAACCCTTAAACTTAGGACAATGTTGCGCAAGAAGAATCCATATCTTTTCCGAGCAATGGGCCTTCTGGATGCACATGATATCGTCACTCACTTGCTACAGGCACACGTGTCCTCGTCAGATGAGGGCATCTTCGGGGACGCATTTTTCGAGCCAATAGCCAAGGCCGTTAGCGGAGGAGTAGTCGCTCCCAGTGAGGGAGTTGACGTGGCTGTTGAAACAGACGACAAGTATAAGGCGATCTCAGTCAAGTCGGGCCCTAATATTTTCAATGCCAGCCAAGCCAAGCGGATGAACCAGGAGTTTCTTTCGCTTCGCAGCAGGCTTCTGAAGCTGCACAAGCAATTCGACGCCCTGCTTGGACATGGGTATGGGCGCAAGTCGCTTGAAGTAACAGCGTCGCGTGCCTATCGCATCCGTGCGGGGCAAGCATTTTGGGAAGAAGTGACGGGCGATCCGGACTTCTACCTAAAGTTGATTCGACTCATGAAGGAATACCCCGCACAACATCGTGCTGTCTATCAGGAGGAGCGTGCGAAAGCAGTAAACCGTTTCACTGGAGAGTTTCTTACTGATTTTGCTGCGTCTGACGGCTCAATTGATTGGGAAAAGCTGGTTCGCTTCAACAGCGGTAAGGACAAACCTCCACCACGGCCCCGAAAGGGGCCAATCTCTGAATAAGCACAATTATCCCAAGAATTGATCGCAGGCAAACCTGATGGCGATCCTAATCCTAGGCAGCCTGGGCCGCTATTTCGCCGGCTGGCTGGTGGCGCCGCCGGCGACGGAGAAGCGTTGCGAGACAGCCAGGGGAACCTGCAAGGGTTGGTTGGTCTGCTTGGTTTTGCTCATGGCTGCGATGCGGAGTCGGCAGTCGCCGCTGGCGACCTGCGGGACAGTCCATCGCGTCGGCTGGCCAGCCTTGAGACCGGTGGCCACCGGCTGCCAGGCCAGGCCGTTGTTGGCGGAGAACTGTAGTTCCAGGGCGTCGTAGTTCGAGGCGGCCTTGGGCAGCCAGCCCAGCTCGCGTGAAGAGCCGGCCTGGAGCGTGTCGCCGTGGACGGGCCAGCCGGGCTTGGTCTGCTCGGTGTCGGTCCGTTCCATGCTCGGGTCGGTCTGGCCGGGCCTGCTGGCGGGCATGGCGGCGCCTTCCACTCGCAGGACGTCGGTCATGCCGATGCCGATGTTGCCGGCCTTGTCGACGGCCTCGAGGCGGAAGCGAATGCCGCCTTGCTTGGCCGCCTCGGCGGGGATCTCGACGCGCATGGAGTCCGAATCCGACAAGGCGTTCGGGAAGCGGCTCCAGTTCAGGGTGTAGGGGAACTTGGCGAAGCCGGTGCCCAGGCGGATGGTTCCGGGGGCCAGGTTGGTGTCCTGGACGCCCCAGTACAGCGTGATGGTCTGGCCGATCTTGTAGATGTGGGGAACCTTCTTTTCTTCATCGTCCCACGCCGGCGGCACGACAGACAACTCGATGGTCGGCCCCTTGCGGTCTACGACGTAAATGCGGTTGGGGCTGTCAGGAGCCCGGGTGTCGCTGACGTTCTGGCCGGGTCCGGCGAAGCGGATCCAGTAGCGCGCGTCGCCGGGGGCCTCGAAGAGGAAGTGCGTCTGCTCGACGCCGAAGAAGCCCGCCCGGTTCCAACTGTTCCCGTCGTCATTGCTGTACCACACACCCATGCGCGGCACGCCGTTGAGCTGGGTGTTATCGGGATGGCGGATGAACACTGATGTCTCGTTGGTGTAGTAGACCGGAAGGCCCGAAAGGGTCTCGGCCACGGGCAGGTCTTCGCTGGGACGGTAATAGAAGGGGGCGTCGTAGGTCCACGACGGCATCTGGGCCTGCGGGGCCCACTTGGGATTCTCGTCGACCTGGGTGCAACCTACCATCGCCGCCACAGCGATCAGGGCAAGGCAAGTGATGACGCGCATATCAGACCTCTCCTACTGGCACAATCGATAGCGGTGTCAGGCCGCTTGTTGACAATTATCGGCCAGTCAGGGGGGCAACATGACCCATTTGCATCACTTCAAGGCGTCGAAAGCGTGCTGGAAGAACAGAGCCCCGTCGGCCCGCTGGACATGCCCGCGGGTCCACTGGGGGTGCTGGGTGATGTCCACGAAGCGCTCGGGGTGGGGCATCAGGCCCAGGACGCGACCGGTCGGGTCGCACAGGCCGGCGATGTCGTCGATGCTGCCGTTGGGATTGACGGGGTAGGGCCCCGCCTTGCCCGCGGCATCGCAGTAGCGGAGGGCGCACTGGTCGGCCTGTTGCAGGCCCTGGAGGATCGCCGGCTCGCGCGGGATGAACTTGCCCTCGCCGTGAGCGATGGGCAGGGCGACGATCTCGCCCTTGGGCAGGAAGACGCACTTGTCGCTGTCGCAGCGGAGGTGGATCCAGCGATCCTCGAAGCGGGCGCTGTCGTTCCAGGCCAGCGTGGCGTCGCGATGCGCGGTGGCCGGCTCGACCTTGCCCGAGGGCAGCAGGCCGGCCTTCATCATCACCTGGAATCCGTTGCAGATGCCCAGGGCCAGCTTGCCCGCCGCCACGAACTCGTTAAGCGGCCCGGCCAGGCGGTGGAGCATCTGGTTGGCCAGGATCTTGCCGGCTGCCACGTCGTCGCCGTAACTGAAGCCGCCGGGGATGACCAGGAACTGGTAGTCGCGCAGGACCGCGGGGTTCTCGATCAGCCGGAAGACGTGCAGGCGCTGGGCCTCAAACCCAGCCTGCTCCAGCGCGAACTGGGTCTCGCGGTCACAATTGGTCCCCGCCGCTCGAAGTATCAAGGCTTTCGGTGTTGGCATGTTTTTGATTTTCTTATATCACAAAGGCCACAAAGAGCACGAAGATCACAAAGTCAGAAATCGAGCAACTTCACAAGAAACACCAGCCAAGCAGCCAGTCAATTCACGATACGCCGGATACCACTTTTCAGCACAGGAACATTGAAATTGATCAGCAGGCCCAACCTTGCGCCCGTGCTCTTCAGATAACTCACCACCTGCCTGCTGTGAACCGGAAGCAGGCCATCCGTGCTCTTCAACTCAACCACTACACCAGGTTCGACCAGCAAGTCTATCCGTTGGCCCGCGATTGTTATCCCCTTGTACCGGATGTCAACCGGAGCCTGTTGTTGGTAGCGCAGGTTTCGCAGTCCCAGCTCATGGACCATTGCCCGTTCATACACACTTTCGAGAAGGCCGGGCCCAAGATGCCTATGCACTTCGATGGCGGCCCCGATAATACTCTTGGCGGCCTGTTCCACGGGCCCCGGTATCGGCTCGCGATTCTCTTTGTCCAATTCCTCGTTCATCTGAGGGATCCCAGGCAGGGGTGGCATGATGCCATCGCCCCGTTTCTATTGATACTCTCCAGCCTTTGTATTCGCTGTAGTACCTCTTGCCGTTCCTTTGTGGTCTTTCTTTACTTCGTGATCTTTGTGATGGTTGTGTAACAATTCTTTGCCGTTCTCCGTGCTCTTTGTGTTCTCGGTGGCCTCTGTGATTGCCGTATTTTTCTGTCGTTCTTCGTGGTCTTTCTTTGCTTTGTGATCTTTGTGATTGCTGTTTCTTTTCCCGCAATCACATCTTAAACGTTCCCTGCCAGGCGTCCTTGGCCGCCTGAATGGGCAGGTCGATGACGCATCGCCCGCCGCTGTGGATGCTCAGCCGCCCGTCGTCGGTCACGGTGCCGATCTCGCCGCAGGGCAGGTCCTTGACCAGGCGAAGGAACTTGTCGTAATTGGCGCCGTTGACCTCGACCAGGAACCGCCCAGCCGACTCGCCAAACAGCAGCGCCTGCTCGCTGACGCCCAGGTTGCCGCGGGCGGCGCTGGCGCCGCGCAGGTCCACCGGCGCCGCAGCCAGGTCCAGGTCGATGCCCCGTCCGCCGGCAAAGGCCATCTCGGCCGCCGCCACCGCCAGGCCGCCTTCGGACAAGTCGTGGCAGGCGCGGACCAGGCCTTGCGCTATGGCCTGTCCCAGCGCCGCCATCACGCGGCGGTTGGCCTTGACGTCCACCGGCGGCACGTCGCTGCCGGTGGCCAGGCCCTCGACCATCAGGTAGTGGCTGCCGCCCAGCTCGCTGCCCGAGCGGCCCAGGATGAACAGGTAATTGCCGGCCTCCTTGGCGTCGGCGGTCACGCAGCGCCGCGCGTCGTCGATCACGCTGATGGCCGAGATCAGCAGCGTCGGCGGGATTGCGATGGTCGCCCCGTCCTCGGTCTGGAACTCGTTGTTGAGCGAGTCCTTGCCGGAGATGAACGGCGTGCCGTAGACCAGGGCTGCGTCGCGGCAGGCGACGGCGGAGCGCACGAACGAACCCATGCGGTCGCTCTTGTTGCAGTTGCCCCAGCAGAAGTTGTCCAGAATGGCCGTCCGATCGAGATTGCCGCCGACGGCGACGCAATTCCGCAGCGCCTCGTCGATGGCGTGCAGGGCGCTCTGGTAGGGGTCCAACTCGCCCAGGCGCGGGTTCATGCCGCAGGAGATGGCCACCGCCTTTTGGCTGCCCAGCACCGGGCGGATGACCGCGGCGTCGCCGGGGCCGTCCTCGCTCACGCCCACCAGCGGCTTGATGACGCTGCCGCCCTGCACCTCGTGGTCGTACTGGCGGATGATCCATTCCTTGGAGGCCACGTTGGGCGCGGCGAGGATCTTGAGTAGGACGTCGTTATAGTTGTCGCGCGCCGGCGGCATGGGCGAGGGCCGGGCCGGGGCGGGCAGCACCGCGTCCTTGATGGGGCGCGGGCAACCATTATGCAGGAAGTCCATGTCCAGTTCGCACACGAGCGACTCGCCGTAGAAAAGCCGCAGCTTGTGGTCGGCCGTGCCGAATCGGCCGATCACGGTTGCCTCGACGCCCTCGTCGGCGAAGACCTTCAAGATGCGATCCAGCTTGTCTTGAGGCACCGAGAGCGCCATGCGCTCCTGGGCCTCGGAGATCCAGATTTCGGCGTAGGACAGGCCGGCGTACTTGATCGGCACGCGATCCAGGTGGACCTCGGCGCCGAGCTTCTCGCCCATCTCGCCGATCGAACTGGACAGGCCGCCGGCGCCGCAATCGGTGATGTCCGTGTAGAGCCCCTCGTCGCGGGCCTGCATCAGGGTGTCGAGCGTCTTCTTCTCGGTGATGGCGTTGCCGATCTGGACGGCGTGATTGAACTCGGTCTCGTGTGTGTGCGTCAGCTCGCCCGAGGAGAAGGTCGCGCCGTGGATGCCGTCGCGACCGGTCCGCCCGCCGACTACGACGACGGCGTTGCCGTCGCGCGGATCCTTGAAGCACTTGTCACGGGGCATCACGCCCACAGTGCCGCAGAAAACCAGCGGGTTGCCGACGTACTTCTCGTCGAAGTACACAGCGCCGTTGACCGTGGGGATGCCCATGCGGTTTCCGTAGTCGCGCACGCCCGAGACCACCCCGCGCATGACGCGGCGGGGGTGCAGCACGCCCTTGGGTACGCTCGTGGCCGGCATGTCGGGCAGGCCGAAGCAGAAGATGTCGGTATTGGCCACCGGCCTGGCGCCCATACCCGCGCCCAGGATGTCGCGGATGACGCCACCGATCCCCGTGGCCGCCCCGCCGTAAGGCTCGATGGCTGAGGGGTGATTGTGCGTCTCGACCTTGAAGCACACGGCGTTGGTCTCGTCGAACTCAATGATGCCCGCGTTGTCCGTAAACACGCTGATGCACCAGGGCTTGTTCAGCTCGCGCGTGGATTGGAAGATGGTGGACTTGATGAGGTTCTCGATCCGCCCGACCTCCTGGCCGGCCCCGTCCAGCAGGCGAACGTCGCTGCGGAAGGTCTTGTGGCCGCAGTGCTCGCTCCAGGTCTGAGCGATCATTTCCAGTTCCACGTCGCGCGGCTCGCGGCCGAGGCGGCGGAAGTAATCCTGGATGGCCTTCATCTCCACCAGGTTGAGGAACAGGTCGCCGTCCTTGCTCAGCTTGAGCAGCGACGAATCGTCCAGATCGCGGATGGGCACCTCGACGATCTTGAGCTGGTAGCCGTGAATGGCGTGCTCAGCCGGCGTGTGGGCGGTGAAGTATGCGTCCTCGATGACGGCATTGGCCAGCAGCTTCCGCGCGATGGACTCTGCCGTCGGGGCGTCGAGGGCGCCGATCAGTTCGTAGCGGCGGGCCGTGCCGGCGGAGTCCAGGGCGATGCCCATGTCGCGGATGGCGCTCTCGGTGGAGGCCGCCACCGGGTCCATGACGCCCGGCTGGAGGTGGACCTCGATGACTCGCCCGCCGGCGGGGTCGCCGCTGGCGCCCAGCGAGTAGGTCTCCACGACCGGGTCGGTCAGCAGGTCGCCGGCCACGCGGCGGGCGTCCTGCTCCGACAGTGCGCCGGCCAGGAAGAAAAGCCGCGCCGTGCGGACTTCGCCGATGCCCGAGATGCCCAGTTCGCGAATCTGTGCGGCGACGGCATGGGCCTGCGGGTCCGAAATGCCGTCCTTGAGCCTGATTTCTATGCGATGGATCATTGATTGCTCCGCCTTGAGCTTAAGGAAGCAGGGATTCTAGCAATGCCCGCCCCGCTCGACAACGGGAAAGCCGCCAGACATGGGTGTGTGGGAGCATTTCAGTTTCCGGGAAGCTCAGCAAAGGGCCTTTCGGTGGCACAGGCTTTCCAGCCTGTGCATCGCCCAAGCACAGTCAAGAAAGACTGTGCCACCAGCATTTTCCCGGAAACCGAAATGCTTCCTGGGTGTGTCGCAGTCTTGACATGCCAGAAAAAATGGCATAGCCTTGAACTGCCGTTGCTCAAGCTGAGCATTTGTTCACTGTTGCAGGGCGACGGGCCAAGCCATTCCAAGAGGAACGTCATGAAGGTATTCGTCGTAAACTGCGGTTCCAGTTCCATCAAGTATCAGTTGTTCAGCATGACCAATGAGACGGTTATGGCCAAGGGCCTCCTGGAGCGGATCGGGAGTTCTTCGGCGGTCCTGCACCACCAGGTGGCCGAGCGAAACGGCAAGCCCGCCGGCAAGGTGGACAAGACCGTCTCGGCCCCCAACCATGCCGAGGGAATGAAGATCCTCCTGGACATGCTGGTCGATCCGGAACTGGGCGTGATCAGCAGCATCGATGAAATCCAGGCCGTGGGACATCGCGTGGTGCATGGCGGGGAAAAAATCTCCCAGCCGTGCCTGATCGACGACAACGTGCGGGCCGTGATCCGCGAGAACTTCCAACTGGGCCCGGTTCACAATCCGCCCAATCTCATGGGCATCGACGCGGCGATGGCCGACATGCCCACGATTCCCAATGTCGCGGTCTTTGACACGGCCTTCCTGGCCACGCTGCCGCCGCGGGCATACCGCTATGCCGTGCCCGCCGAATGGTACAACAAGTACCATGTCCGCAAGTATGGCTTCCACGGCACCAGCCACCGTTACGTGACGATCCAGGCGGCCAGGCATCTTGGCAAGAGCCTGGACGATGTCTGCCTGATCACCGTTCACCTGGGCAACGGCTGCTCGATGACGGCCGTCTCGGGCGGCAAAGCGGTGGATCACTCCATGGGCATGACGCCGCTGGAGGGGCTGATCATGGGCACGCGGTGCGGGGACATCGACCCGGCCTGCGTCTTTTACATGCAGAAGATGGGCCTGACCACCGACCAGGTGGACGGGACGCTCAACAAGAAGTCGGGCCTGCTGGGCGTCAGCGAGTACAGCAACGACATGCGGGACTTGCTGGCCGCCGTTGAGCGCGGCAACGACAAGGCCAGGCTGGCGGTGGACATGTTCGTCTACCGCATCGTCAAGTACGTTGGTTCCTACTACACGATCCTGCCGCGGGTGGACGCGGTGGTGCTGACCGGCGGCATCGGGGAGAACTCCCTGCCCATCCGTCGCCAGATCGTGGACCAGTTGACGCGGCTGGGCGCGATCGCCGACGAAGGCCGCAACGCCGCTGCCGTCGGCGGCAAGGCTGGGGCCATCACGGCCGACGGATCGACGCTGCCGGTCTGGGTGATTCCCACCAACGAGGAACTGATGATCGCCCGCGATACCGCCGCCCTGGTTTCGGTGGCGAAATGACCGGTTGGAAGGGCGATTTTTCTTTGCTAATGACCCCTCCCGCGCGTATACAAAGACGCTAGGAACGGACGCCACGCTTACTGACAAGGAGTCGCAAGATGCGCACGGAGATTAAAATCGGGATCGCTGTCGGTTTGATCGTCGCTGTAGGGGCCGTGTTGTATCTGGTGGTGTTCAACCACGAGGGGGAATCAGGCAGTCTTACCGGGCCTTCGGGCCAGGCGACGGCCTTGCCGTCCAGGCATGCCGGCTCCTCCAGTAGCGACCCCATTGTCCCGATCATCGGCGGCGCTCCGGCGGCTCCTGAGGTGGCGGCAGCCACGCCCCAGCCCTCTTCGCCCGCCACCCCCGAGGCGACGACAGTAACCCCCGTTATCACCCCGACGATCGCGTCGGCCCCGCCCGCGCCGGAGCCCTCGGCCAGTCCCTCCGTCCTGCCTGTGAAGGTGGGCGCGGCCACGACCAAGCCGGCCTCCCCGGCCGCGGCGCCGGTCGCGGTGGTCGCTCCTGCCGGTGGCAGCACCTATGTGGTCAAGAAAAGCGACACGGGCCTGTGGCGGGTGGCTGAGCAGGTCTATGGGCCAGGCAAGGGGCGTTATTGGACCTTGATCGAGAAGGCCAATCCGCAAGTGGATACTTTTCACCTGAGCGAAGGCATGACCTTGGTGATTCCGCCCGTGGCGGACAAGTCCGCGAAGGGCGGCGAAAAGGTTGTTGCCGCCGGGGTCCAGGTGCCCGAACTGTCCTCGGTCGCCTCGCCGAGCGATACCAGCGAGCACGTTTACACGGTCCAAGCCGGCGATAGCTGGTGGAGCATCGCGACCAAGGAATACAAGGACGGCAAGTACGCGACGAATCTCCGCAAGGCCAACCCGCACGTGGAGGTCCTCCGGACGGGCCAGAAGATCAAGCTTCCGGCCATCAATGGCGTCAAGGCTGCCGGGACGGCGGCCACGGTGACGGCCCCCTCAGCGGTCAAGCCGGCGGCCAAGCCCGCCGTTGCCAGGCCTGCCGCGCCGGTCAATACGGACCGCCCGGTTTTTGATTGATCGCGGGGAAACGGAGTACCTCGCTGTATATTGGCTGGAGTATCGCCTCGGCTGAAGGCCAGCGGAGGCGCGTCACAACGCGAGGTAGGGTTTGATGATGTCCAGAGTGGTGAGACTGTTGTTGGTGGGGATAGTGTTTGGCCTCTTGACGGCCGGCTGCAACATGGGGGGGGGCAAAACGCCCCTCGCCAGGCCGCGGCCTCAACCGGCCGAAGTCTTTCCCCCGCACATCGCCGGTACCGTCGCCGAGTATGCCGCACTGGCCGGCGGAGGGGACGTGGCCGTTCAGGGCTACGGGCTGGTGATGGGCCTGGGCAAGAACGGATCGTCCGAGGTTCCCGCGCACCTGCGGGAACATTTCAACCAGTATCTGCGGAAGCACAAGATATCCTCGTCGCGCGGCGAAGACGAGTCCAGCCCCAGCGACATCCTGCGGGACTTGGACACGGCGGTGGTGCTCGTGCGAGGCGTCATTCCTCCCGGCGCGCCGGCCGGCACGCGGTTCGATGTCGAGATTTCCGCTTTGCCCGAGACGCAGACCCGCAGTCTCGACGGCGGCGTGCTGCTGCCGACAGAGATGCATCTGGCCGCCACGGGCCCCGAAACGGCCGGCAGGCAATCGAGGTCCTGGGCTGAGGCTTCGGGCCCGATGTTCGTTAACCCGTTCCTGAACTTCGCCGACTCCAAGGACCAGTCCAAGTTCCGCGAGGCGCGGGTCATTGGCGGCGGCAAAACTACCGTCAGCCAAAGCATCCGCCTGCAACTGCAACACGCCGATTACCAGCGGGCTGACCTCATTCAGACGCGCATCCGCGATCGTTTTGGTCCCAACATCGCCACGGCCAAGGACGACTCCACGGTCGAAATACGGATTCCGCCCGCCTACGTCCGCGACTACCAGCCCTTCCTGCAACTGATCATGCACCTTCCTCTCCGGCAGGGAAGCGGGAATTGGGAGACACAGGCCCGCGAGATTGCCGCCGCGATGGAAGGCTCGGGCGCCAATCACGACGAATTGGCGCTGGTTTGGGAGGCCATGGGGCGGCAGGTGCTGCCGGTGGTGCAGAAACTCTACAATTCCCCCAACCAGACGGCTGCCTATTACGCCGGCAGGGCCGGGATGAGGCTGGAGGATCGACTTGGGACCGAGGTGGTGGCGCGATACGCCCAGATGAAGGGATCGCCGCTCCAGATCAAGGCCATCGAGGAACTGGGCAAGTACGGCCGGACCGGCGGCGCGAATGTGGCGTTGCACGAACTGCTGGACGACGAGAACGAGATGGTTCGCATCGCGGCCTACGAGGCGCTCCGCCAGCGGGGCGATACGGCACGCATCCGTCGCTCGACCATCAAGGGGCAGTTTGATCTGGACGTGGTGACATCGAGCCGCAAGTCGGTGGTTTATGCCAGTCAGTGTATCGACCAGCGGCTGGTCCTGTTCGGTGGGGACATCACGGTGCGGAGGCCGCTGTTCTTCAATGCCCCCGGCGACGTGGTGACCGTTCACGCCTCCAGCCCCGAGGACGAGCTGTCGATTTTTCGCGTGATTCCTCGCACCGGCAGGAACAGCCAGACCTTCCAAGCGGCCCCGCGGGTGGAAGATCTGGTCAGGTTGATGGGCACAATGCCCGATCCGGGAACCCAGTCGTCGATCTACGGCCTGGGGTTGACCTATGGGCAGGTGGTGGGCATTCTCCAGCGAATGTGTCAGGAAAAGGACATCCAGGCGGAATTCCGCTTGCAAGTGCTGCCGGAGGTCCAGAAAATCTATAAAGGCAGCGTGACGGTGGGCAGGCCGGATATGCCCGGGTCGTAGCGGCCGTGAGAAGTAGAGGGCCTGCCGTTTTGTTTTGGAGTGGACCGGAAGCGCCGCGCGTTCCGGTTGGTGTTTTCTGCCTGGCTGCTCGCACGGACAGCGGGCGGTAATTCGCGTTAGGGAAAACGCTTCGTATGAAACTCAAAAAGCTGATCGTTAGCGGCTTCAAGAGCTTTGCCGACCGCGTGGAGTTTGAATTCGACGATGGCATCAGTTGCATCGTCGGGCCCAACGGTTGCGGCAAGAGCAACGTCGTGGACGCCATCAAGTGGGTGCTGGGGGAGCAGTCGGCCAAGAGTCTCCGCGGCAGCGAGATGATGGATGTCATTTTCAACGGCTCTTCCGCGCGGCGACCCGCCGGGCACGCCGAGGTGACGCTGGTCTTCGACAACTCCAGCGGCCTGCTCCAGGTGGGCGACCCGCCGGGCAGCCTGCAGGAAGTGGCCTTCACCCGCCGCCTTTTCCGCAGCGGCCAGAGCGACTACCTCATGAACAAGGCGCCCTGTCGCCTGCGCGACGTTCGCGAGGCGTTCATGGACACCGGCGTGGGGATCGACGCCTACAGCGTGATCGAGCAGGGGCGCGTGGAGAGTTTCCTCCAGGCCAGCCAGGACGACCGGCGGGCGATTTTCGACGAGGCCGCCGGCATCAGCAAGTACAAGGCCCGCAAGAAGGAGGCCCTCCGCAAGCTCGAACGCGTCGAGCAGAACCTCCTGCGCATCAACGATGTTTTCGCCGAGGTCGAGAAGCGGCTTCGCTCCATCAAGTACCAGGCCGGCAAGGCCCGCAGCTACCAGGGCTACAGCGAGAAGCTCAAGGAGTTGCGCGGGCTGCACTTCCTGGCCCAGTATCACACGCTGTCGCTCCAGCGGACCGCCTGCCAGAAGAAGCTCGACGCGGCCAGTGATTCCCTCTCGACCGTCTCGGCGATGATCGACCAGTTGGAGTCGGCCCGCAGCGGCGCCGAGGTCGAGGCCGTGGACCTGGAGAGGACCGGCCGGGAGTTGCAGGCCCGCATCGCCGCCGTCGGCAGCCAGATCCTCAGCGGCCAGCAGCGCGTGGAAATGCTCGAGGGCAGGGTTCGCGAACTGGGCGAGCAGATCGCCTCCTCGGCCGGCCGGTGCGAGGCGATGGAAGCCAAGATCGAAAAGAGCCAGCAGGAACTCCAGTCCCGCCAGCAGGAACTCGCAACCGTCCAGGCCCGCTGTTCGCAGGTGGCCGCCGATTGCGACCAGCTTCGCGGCGAGCACTCCGCCGGTGAACTGGCCATCGCCGCTCTCCAGGGGCAACTGGAGGACGAGAAGGCCGGGACGATCGACCTGCTGCGCCGCACGGCGCAGCTTCACAACGAAATTCACGCCTCGCAGATTCGCCAGGAGAACCTTCACGGCCAGCAGGCGCGCCTCTCGGGCCGGACGGCCGAGATCGTCGCGGCGCTGGAGAAGGCGCTGGCCGAGCGGGCGGAGCGGTCCGAGCGGGCCCGGGACGTGCAGGAAGTGCTGGACGCCTCGCGGGCCAGGCTCGAAGAGACGCGGGCCGCCAGCGGCCGACTGATCGACAGCGATCACCAGCTTCAGAACGAGCTGGCTGCCGCCCGCGAAAAACGCAGCGGCATCCAGAGCCGCATGGGCGCGCTGCGCGAAATGCTCAGCCGCCTGGAAGGCGTGGGCCAGGGCACGCGGCGCGTCCTGGAAGCCAAGCGCGCCGGCCAATGCCAGGCCATCCGCGGCATGCTCAGCGAGTTTATCTCCACCGACTCGCAGCACGCCCCCGTGGTCGAGGCGGCACTGGCCGGGGCCGACCAGCAACTCGTCGCCGCCCGATTCGCCGAGGTCGAGGCCGCTCGCGAGGAACTGGCCAAGTGCCTGGACAAGAGTGCCGCCGTCGAGGTTCTCTGCCTGGACCGCCTGCCGGCCCTGCGAAGCGACTTCGACGTGGCCCAATGCCCCGGGATCATCGCCCGCATTGTCGACTGGGTGCAGTTCGACAGCGACCTGGCCCCCGCGATGTGGCGCCTGCTGGGTTCGACCTTTGTCGTGGCCAGCCTGGCCGACGCGGCAGTGGCTGCGGAATCATCGCCCGCCGGCAGCCGGTTTGTCACGCTCGCGGGCGAGGTGCTCGAAGCGGACGGCCGGGTGCGACTGGGCTCGGCCAACCGTTCCTCCGGCACAATCGTGCGGCGCAGCGAACTGTCGGAACTGGCCGCCAGCAGCGAGGAACTGACCCGTCGCATCGACGAGCTTTCCCAGCAGCACCAGGCCGCCCGGGGCGAGATCGACCACCTCGAGCAACTGTCCCACCAGCTTCGCACGGCCATCTACGAGACCAATACCGAGCGGGTGGAGAACGAAAGCCGCCTGGCCCAGGTCAAGGAACAGATCGAGCGGCTGGAGCGGGAAAAGCCTCTGCTGGCCGCCGACCTCAAGCGGCTGTCTGATGATATCTCCGCCGCGGTGGCCGCCGAGCACCAGGCCAAGACCAAGGCCGGCGAGATCGAGCAGCTCAACCTCCAGCGCCAGGCGGAAGTGGATCGGCTGACGGCGGAGATCGAGACCGCGCGGCAGCGGCAGGCGCAGCTCAATGCCCGCATGACCGAGTTGAAGGTCGCGCTGGCCGGCGCCCAGGCCCAGGCCAATTCGATGCGTGAGGCCTGCGCCGCCCTGGCTCGCGGCGCCGAGCAGATGTCCAAGGACCTTTCCGCCGCCCGGGCCGAGATCATGCTGAACACGCAGCGGCGGGCCGACGCGGAGTCGGGCATTGCCTCAGCCAAGGCCGAGGTGGAGCGGCTCTATGCGCAGCAGGAGCAGTTGAACGCCGACTCGGCTGAGGTGGAGGAAACCCGCACCAGCCTGGCGGTGCGGATCGAGGAGATTCGCAAGGAGTTGTCCGCCAAGCGCAAGGAACACGAACAGGCCGTCACGAGCCTCAACGCCCATAAGCTCGAGGCCAGCGAGACCGACGTCCGTATCGAGAACCTCATCGCCCGCGCCACCGACGAAATGAACATGAAGGTGCAGGAGCTCTACGGTTCTTACCAGCACGACGAAGGCCGGGACTGGCAGGCTGTCAGTGACGAGATCCAGGAACTTCGCGACAAGATCGAACGCCTGGGCAATGTCAACCTCGACGCCATCGCCGAGCAGGACGAGCTGGAAAAACGCCGCGAGTTCCTCAGCACGCAACTGGCTGACATCGAGGGTTCCAAGACCCAACTGACCGACCTCATCCGCCGGATCAACAAGGAAAGCCGGCAGATGTTCATCGACACCTTCGAGACCATCCGCACCAACTTCCAGGAACTCTTCCGCAAGCTTTTCGGCGGCGGCAAGGCCGACATCCTGTTGATGGACCCCGAGAACGTTCTGGAGTGCGGCATCGAAGTCGTCGCCCGCCCGCCGGGCAAGGAAACCCGCAGCCTCATGCTGCTGTCGGGCGGCGAGAAGACCATGACGGCCCTGGCCCTGCTGTTCAGCATCTTCAAGAGCCGGCCCAGCCCGTTCTGCCTGCTGGACGAGGTCGACGCCGCGCTGGACGAGGCCAACACCGACCGCTTCACGCGGCTGGTGCAGGAGTTCATCTCGACCAGCCAGTTCCTGATCATTTCGCACTCCAAGCGGACCATCGCCATGGCCAACGTACTCTACGGCGTGACGATGCAGGAGCCGGGCGTGTCGCGGCGGATTTCGGTGCGGTTCGAGGACGCCCACAAGCTCCACAACGAGCAACTCGAGCCGGCAGGGGCCTGAGGCCCACGGGCCGCCACAAACTGTCTTCTTCCAGGGGTGCTGGTGTGCGCCGGCGGCTAACGCTGTAACCGGTGCTTTCTGCCCGTCGCGCCAATTGCCAATCGAGGCCGGCTTGGTACAATGCTCAGCTTCAAGGAGCATCGGCCGCCCCCGGGCCCAGAAAGGTATACATGGAAATCCAGCTTTCAGAGCGACTGAAGAAGCTTCCCCCGTACTTGTTCGCCGATCTGCGCCGCAAGGCCGCCGAGGCGCGGGCCAAGGGCGTCAAGGTCATCCGCATCGACATCGGCGACCCCGACCAGCCCACGCCCGACCCGGTGGTGGCTGAGTTGTGCCGCGCCATCAACGACCCGGCCGACCCGGTCCGCCACCGCTACGGCTGCGATGTGCCCGTCGAGCAGTTCGCCCAGGCCGTGCGCGACTTCTACCGCCGGCGTTACGGCGTGACGCTGGGGGAGGACCAGGTCATCACCACCAACGGCTCGAAGGACGCCATCGCCCAGTTCCCCATGAGCGTGCTGAATCCCGGCGATTTGGCCATTGCGCCGGCCCCGGGCTATCCGACCTACAACATCGGGCACGTTTTTGCCGGGGCGGTGACCTACCAGGTGCCGCTGCTGCGGCAGAACAGGTTCCTGGTGGACTTTGACGCCATTCCCGTCGAGGTGCGTCGCCTGGCGAAGATATTGTGGCTCAATTATCCCAACAATCCCACCACGGCTGTGGCGGACCTGGATTTCTTCCGCCGCGCCGTCGAGTTCGGCCGGCAGAACAACATCCTCATCTGCCACGACAGCGCCTACAGCGAGAACTGCTACGACGGCTACAAGGCCCCCAGCATCATGCAGGTGGAAGGGGCCTCGGAAGTGGCGGTGGAGTTCTTCTCGCTGTCCAAGGCCTTCAACATGACCGGGTGGCGCGCCGGGTGCGTGGTCGGCAATGCCTCGGCCATCAAGGGCCTGCGCCTGGTGAAGGACAACACCGACAACGGTTCGCTGCGGGCCATCCAGTTCGCCGCCGCGCAAGCCCTGAACCTCTACGAGCAGGTCGTCCCGCCCATCAACGAGGTCTACCGCCGCCGCCGCGACATGGTGGTTGACGCCCTCAACGCCAACGGCTGGTCGATCGAGAAGCCCAAGGCCACGATCTACATCTGGGCCGCGGTGCCCGAGAAGTACAAGGGCTCCTCGGCTGCCTTCGCCGCGGACCTGCTGGAGAAGACCGGCGTGATCATCACTCCCGGCCTGGGCTATGGGCAGTGGGGCGAGGGCTTCTTCCGCATCTCCCTGACCTATCCCGACGCGGTGCTCAAGGAAGCCCTGGGCAGGATCATGGAGATGAAGCTCTAGAATCGCGAAGTGCGAGTCGCGAGTCCCGAATGGGTGAACCGTCGGTGGACCTGGGGCGCTCCTCACAAGTAATACGAAATGACCCAAACCGCCTACATTGCGTTGGGCTCGAATCTGGGCGACCGGGAAGGCACGCTCCGCCGGGCCATTGACATGATGCGCGGGCGGCGGGGCCTGGCCGTGGAGGCCGTCTCGGCGTTCATCGAGAATGAGCCCGAGGGTTCGCCCGCCGGGCAGGGGGCCTACCTCAACGCCGTGGCGAAGGTTTCGACCACCCTTAGGCCGGAGGAACTTCTGGGGGCCTTGCAGGAAATCGAGCAGGCACTGGGGCGGAATCGCGCCGCCGAGGGCTTCCGCGGGGCGCGAACCTGCGATCTGGATATCCTGCTGATCGGTGATCTGGTTGTGGACTCGCCGACTCTGACCGTGCCGCACCCGCGGATGCACACGCGGCGGTTCGTGCTGGCGCCGCTGGCGGAGATTGCGCCGCTGGCCCGCCACCCGCGGCTGAACAAGACTGCCGTGGAACTGCTGGCCGATCTGGAGGCCCAGCCGTGACGGCCAGGCTGGTTTCCATCGTCGGCCCGCCGTCTGTGGGCAAGACCACGCTGGCCCTGTGGCTGGCCCAGGCGCTGCCGGCGGAGTTCATCCGCGAGGACTACGAGGGCAACCCGTACCTGGCCGATGCCTACGCCGGAGTGGCCGAGGCCCGCCTGCCCAGCCAGATGTACTTCCTCCTGTCGCGCGTGGAGCAACTTGCGATTTCCGCCTGGCCGGCTGGGGGCTGCTTCGTCAGCGACTACGGGTTTTGCCAGGATTCCATTTTCGCCCACACGACGCTCACGGGCGACGACCTGCACGCCTACGAGAAGATGGCCCGTCGCCTCGGTGGCCTGGTGCAGAGGCCTGACGTGCTGATCCATCTGGACGCCTCGGTGGCGACTTTGCTGGACCGGATCGCGCGGCGCGGAAGGAGTTTCGAGAAATCCATCACCGCCGAGTTCCTGTCCTCGATGCGCCAGGCCCACGCCCGGGCCGTTGCGGAGGAGGCCGGGGCCGTGATCCGGGTGGATTGCGACAAGACCGACCTGCTGGACTCGGCGGCGAGGGAGTGTTTGTTGGCCCAACTGCGCGGTAAACTGGGATAATCCCAAATGCAGGACAAGACAGCAGGCGGGGATGAACGCAGATGCACGCAGATGTTTCTTGAGACGATGACATCCGTGTTTGTCTATGCTTGCCGACAGGCAGAGTCATCCCGGTTAATTGCAGCGAAGGACAGCGGTTTGATCTAATGATAGTCGCCAGAACCATCAATGAGATTCGCCAATCAGTGGGTGCGGCGCGGGCCCAGGGCAAGACGGTCGGCCTGGTGCCGACGATGGGGGCCCTGCATGCCGGGCACGTCAGCCTGATCCGTGCCGCCAAGGCCGCCGGCGACTTTGTGGTGGTCAGCATCTTCGTCAACCCCACGCAGTTTGGCCCCAACGAGGACTACGCGAAGTATCCGCGGACCGAGCAGGCCGACCTGGAGGCCTGCCGGGCAGCCGGCGCCGACGCGGTCTTCATTCCGAGTGTCGAGGAAATGTATCCCATCGCCTCCCAGACGGAGGTGACGGTCAAGGGCATCGCTGCGGTATTGTGCGGGGCCAGCCGGCCGGGGCATTTCGCCGGCGTGGCGACGGTGGTGGCCAAGCTTTTCAACATTGTCGCGCCCGACCGGGCCTTCTTTGGGGCCAAGGACTTCCAGCAGACCATCGTCGTTCGCCGCATGGTCGCGGACCTGAACTTTCCCGTCCAGATTGTCGTCTGCCCGACCGTCCGGGAGGCCGACGGCTTGGCTATGTCAAGTCGCAACAGGTACTTGAACGCGTCGCAGCGACAGCAGGCCCCGGCCCTTTACGGCGCATTGAAGCTGGCGGGGGAAATGATCCGTCGCGGCGGAGTCGCCTCCCAGGCCGTCCTGGCGGCCATGCGAGAGCATCTGGCCGGCCGGGCGCCGGAGGGCGTGATCGATTATCTGGCGATTGTCGATCCCCAAGACCTTACGGACGTAGCAATTGCAGAGCGCCCGGTGCTGGTGGCGATGGCGGTGAAGTTCGGCCCGACTCGGCTGATCGACAACGCACTGGTCGAGTAGGCAGGGGCCGGCGGGTTCTGTGATGCCAGAGGGCTGTGGCAATAGCGGGCGCCGGCGCGTAGAATATCGCCTTCCGCCGTGGTTGTCGGCGGCTAGCGAAAGGTTTGGAGTGCGATGTTCCTGAAGTTACTGCGAGCCAAGATTCACCGGGCCACGATCACCGACGCGTCGGTGGATTACGTGGGGTCCATCACTATCGATCGGGATTTGATGGACGCATCGGGCATCGGCCCCAATGAGTGCGTGCTGGTGGCGGACCTGGCCAATGGCCAGCGGTTCGAGACCTACGTGGTGGAAGGCCCCGCCGGCAGCGGCGTGATCTGCATCAACGGCGCGGCGGCCCGGCTGGTGAATATCGGCGACCTGGTCATCATCATGGCCTTTGGATACTGCACCCAGGAAGAGGCGGCGACGTTCAAGCCCCGGATCGTCCTGGTGGACCCGAAGAATCGCCCGGTCAAGACGCTCTAGTCCAGTCAGCGCGGGCAGGATGCGGAAATAGCGGCCTCATGCGGCAGATCATCTTAGACATCCTCTCTTGTGACCTCGCCGGCCAACATCTCAACCTCCGCATTTACGGTTACGGGCTGATGCTGGTGCTGGGTTTCATGATGAGCATCTACCTGGGCCGCTGGCGGGCGCGGCGGTGCGGCGAGGACGGCGAGGTCGTCGTCATGATCGGCATGCTCTCGCTGGTCGGCGGCATCGTGGGGGCACGCATCGCCTACATCATGCAGCACTGGGGGACGCAATTCGCCAACAGGCCCAACCCGCTGGGCGCGGTGCTGGACATCAGTTCCGGCGGGCTGATCTACCACGGCGGGCTGATCCTGGCCGCGCTGATGGTGGTGGTTTACCTGCGATGGCGGAAGTTGCCGGTCCGCCGCTACCTGGACATCGTCTCGGTGAGCCTGCTGGTGGGCCTGGCGTTCGGCCGGGCCGGATGCCTGCTCAACGGCTGCTGCTACGGGTCCGCCTGCCGCAGCGACTTCGCCGTGGGCATGAAGTTCCCGATGTACTCCCAGCCGCTGGTCAAGTTCACCCACGGCGCGGGCCCATTCTCGCCGGCGACCGATGAGCCGTCCCCCGTCTACGGCGTCCAGTTTGAAAGCGGCACGGTGCATCCCGACGAGCGCCTCTATGACGCCAACTCTCCCCAGCGCCTCTGGGCGCCTCGATACCTGCACGGCAAGCTGACCAACGACCAACTGGCCGTGGTGATGGACCCAGCGCAGTGGGAGGGCCGATTCAAGGTGCTGGTGGGTCCGCTGGGCAGGATCGACGAGCCGACCTGGCAGCGCGAGCGGGCCAGGGGTGAGGGCTTGTTGCGGGGCAGCGAGAACTGGGGCGACGCCCTCGCTCATTTCGACCGCGATGGCGACGACCGCCTGGGCCTCGACGAGATGCGGCAGTACCTGCAGGCCCGGCGGGATTGGATTCTCGCTCGCTTCCACGGCAGCGGCGAGGGGTCGCTGAGTGACTTCGAGCGGCAGCGGGCCAACGCTTACCTGCAAGAGGATCTCTACGCGCTGGCTGCGGCGAACTGGTCGCATCCGGTCAAGGCGGCCCAACTGCTGTCGATGATCAGTTCGCTGATCCTGGCGGCCCTGCTGGCGGTGTTTTTCCGCCTGCGGCGGCGCGAGGGACAGGTTTTCGCCCTGGCGATGATCGCCTACCCCCTGGTGCGGTTTGCGGAAGAGGGGATACGCGACACCAATACGCACGACCTGGCCCGGCTCGTCCTGACGCACAATCAATACACGGCCCTGGCGCTTGCGGCCGCTGGAGTGCTAATGTTACTGTGGCTGCAGCGGATGCCGGCCTCCTGCGGGCCGGTGTTTTCGGAGCGGCTGGCGGCGGCCAAGCCACCGACGAACAAGAAATGAGCAAAATCTTCCTCACGTTCGTACAATGAGGACGCGGGTTTTGACGATTAGTAATAGGCCATAACGGCGGTTGCAAATAACAGCCCCAGACGGGCGAGGAGTCGACATGAGACACGTTGGGATGATCGCAGTGCTGGCGGTTTTGATTGTGGCGGGTAGCGCCTCAGCCGATGCAAGCAAACAGCTTTTTGATTCCGCCGGCAAGGCGGGGGCCCTGGCCGTGTTCCGCTGCACGTCCCAGACCGACTTCGGGACGTCCAACGTCGACGGCCTGGCTGTCTGCATTGCCACGCAACCCAAGGCGGTCTTCATCACCCTGTCCCTGAACCCTCGCATGGCCGAGAACATCAGCAACCTGACGCTTACGCCCGCCGGCGGCGACAAGACCATCAAGGCGGAGTTGCTGGGCGTGGATCCCGAAACCTCCATTGGGTTCATTGCGGCCACCGAACCCTACGACAAGTGGTCGGTCATCCAGTTCGTCTCGAAGGCCAACGTGTCCATCGGGCAACTGGTCACGTCGGTAGGCCTGCAGGCCGCCGATGGAACGACCCCGCCCTACACGGGGATGGGTTATGTTTCGTCCATCCTCCATACCCCGCAGGAATCGGTCTACGTCACCGGCGGCAAGCTGACGGGCCCCGGCTCGCCCGTCTTTAATGAAGAGGGCAAGGCTATCGGGCTGGTGGGTTTCCAGCGGCCATTGCTTTTCCAGATTTCGACGGGGCAGCAGCCGACCCAGGTCGCGATCACCGGGCAGGATGAGACCTCCTTCTTCATGCCCGTCGATGAGTTCGCACAGGTGTTGATGGCCCCCCCGGCCTCTCCTGACAAAGTCCGCCGCCTCTCATGGATCGGCGCCGGTATGGGCCCGGTCACCAAAGAAGTGGCTGATATCAAGAAGCTCGACGGTCCCAGCGTGGAACTCATGCAGGTGTTGCCCGAGCAGCCGGCTGCCAAAGCGGGTCTCAAGGATGGCGACATCGTTGTGGCCTTCAACGGCGAGAAGTTGGAGTTTTTCGCCAATCCCGTGATAGTGGCCCGTGCCCTCAGTGGCAAAATCGCGCGCCTTCCGGCCGGCCAGAGCATCAAGCTGACGGTCCGTCGCGGCGATGCGAACGTGGACGTGTCGGTGCCGGTGGCGGCCTTGCCGCCCCTGCCCAGCGAGGCCAAGACGTTCCTGAGCCAGGAATTGGGATTCCAGGTCCGCGAGAAAGTTGCCCTTGATCAATATCTCGATAAGAGCACCGGCGGCACGCCGGGCCTGGTTGTCGTGCTGGTGGGCAACGGCACTTCCGCGGCCAGCGCCGGCATGCAGCAAGGGGATCTGGTTACGTCCATCAACGGCCAGGCTGTGGCGAGCGCAGCCCAGGCGAAGAAGGCCATCGAGGATTCGGCCAAGGCCGATCCCAAGAAGGCGATGAACTTCACTATCCGCCGCGGCGAACAGACCCAGACGATGTCGCTCCAGATGGGCACTCCGGCGGCTGCCAGCCCGGCGCCGGCGGCTCGCTGATAATCGCGGCTACTGCTTGATCGTCGCCGGTGTGAGCGATTCAGAGAAATTTGGAGTAGTTGGAATGAGGATGATCTGGGCCGGGTTATGCCTCTGCACAATGGCCGCGATGGCGGCGGGGCAGCTTCCTTCCAACGGGAGCACCCCTGCCGCGGCAGGGGGTGACCTGACGCCTGTCTGGCAAAGCGCGCCGACGAGCCAGCCCGTAGCCCCGGGGAGTTCGCGCTTCGGCCAGGCCGATGCGCAGCCTCCCGCAACGACAGGCTCGTCGTGGGTGACCAGCCAACCGGCGGCAACGCAGCAGCCTGCCGGTTCGTTCGCATCGGAGCCTTCACCTGTTTCCGCTCCGGCGGCGATGCCAAACCCGGCTGAGCCTGCCGCGACGCCGACGGCCGGGGCCGCCCCAGCGGGGGCCTCGACGTCCGCAGTGGCTGAGGAGGCCAGGCCTCCCAGCCAGGCCGATGAGCTTGCCGCCGCCAGTCTGCGCGACTCGGCCCTTGAACTGGTTTATGCACCGTCGACTACCGAGTCGCGTGCGGGGCGGCTGGTCGCGGTGGCCAATTACTCCTGGAAGCTGGCGCCCAACGATCCGCAGACGGCCACGATCCTGTCGGACATCTACCAGGGCCGGGACGAGCTGGCCTCCGCATTGGAGATGACGCAATTCCTGCTCAAGCTCCGTCCAAAGGACTTCGCCCTCCTTCGGGCCCAGCTCCGCCTGGGCGTGGCCACGCGTCCCAAGGGTGACGATCAGGTCGCCTTCCTTGGATCGTTCATCAATGACGAAACCCGCCCGCCGGCGATTCGGTCCGAGGCGGCCATCGCGATGAACAACGTGTTGACGCGAATGGGCCAGAAGGATCGCGCCCAGGAAATGATGGCGACGGCGCTGAAGCTGGACGAACTGAATCCCACGGCCCTTCAGGCCTCCATGCCCAAAGACGCGCCGCCGGACGGGGTGAGCCTGACCCGGCTGCGCCTGGGATATCTCAAGGGAAGCCCGCGATACTTCCAGGCCGCGAAGGATCTGGCGGAGACGTTCGCGGGCGCGGGATTGTCCGAGCCGGCCCTCAAGTTCCTTGCATGTCTCTGGCAGGCCAATCTTACCGGCAAGGACTCCAATGGACCTCCCGCCGGGCTGGTCGATATGTACCTAAACGCGATGCTTGACGCCGGCCAATACGAGACGGCTGTGCGCATGTTTGAGCCCTTCCTCGAGAAGTATCCCGAAGACACCTACATGGCATCCTTGATGGCCGAGGCGTACAGTTCCAGCGGACAGACCGCCAAGGCCGACGCCATCATTGCGGCCCTGGCCGACCGGTTCGACACGGCCTCAAGCGCCAAGCCGCTGTCGCCCGGCCAGCTTTGGAGCCTGTCGATGTTCTACGCGATGGTGGCTGGCGACCATGACAAGGCCCTGGCCCAGGCCAGGAAGCTCGCGTCCCTGAACGAAACGGACGAAGCGGCCCAGGAACTGATCGGAGTGGCCGAGTTGCGCAGCGGTCAGGCCGACCTGGTGACCGCGGGGCGGCAACGGCTGGAAAAACTCAAACGCATGGACCCCCTGATGGCCGCGGCGCTGGCGGCAAGCTACCTGGCGGCCGGTGATTCCCAGGCCGGAACGGACTCCCTCCAGAAGGGTTTGGCCGTTCGCGGGAGCAACTTCGGGACGCGTCTGCTGCGAAAACTGGCCGAGCAATACAAGATCGATTTCCCCCCGCACAAGGATGCCCAGGCCTTGCAGGATCTGCTGGGCGCCTTCGACATGCGTTACCTGGACATGGCAGTCAACCCGCAGAAGTACCTGGCCGTGACGCTGAAGCCCCTGGCCGAGCGCACCATGCCGGGTCAGCCGATCCTGATCGAGGCGACGCTGAGCAACATCGGACCCCTGGACATCCCGCTGGGAGACTGGGGACTCATCAACCCACGAATGGGCTTTGTTGTCTCGGCCGCCCCGCTGACGCGCGAAAAATTCACAGGCCTGCCGATGGTGATCTGGCCGGCTCCTCGCTCCCTGGCGCCCGGGGAATCCGTCAGTGCGACGGTGCGGCTGGACGTGGCGGGCCTGGGGCAGTTCCTCGGCAAGTACCCGCTGGAGGAGATCACGCTGAAGGTGGCCGGCTTGATCGACCCAGCCGAGCAGGGCTTTGGGGGCGAGAGCGTCAGCTCGCTGCCGGACTACCCGCTCGAACCAGTGACCCTTGTCCGCTCGAGCCTGATGGGATCCTTCGACCGTGAGGATGAGGCGGCGTGGGGCAAGGCCTATCGGCGCGCCCTGAGCGTACTCTACACCCGCCAGGTCCGCGGCGACCTGCCGATCCGCATGGAGGCCATGAGGCAACTGGGCAGCCTGATCACGATGGCGCGGGAGATTGACCTCTCCAAGGTGCGGCTGCCCGATGCCCTCAAGGGCGTTGTGGACAAGCGTATCTTTCTGGCGATGCTCCAGAAGGCGTTGACCGATCCGTCGGAGGTTGTCCGCGCCGAGATATTGACGGCCCTTCAGGACGCCCGCCTGGACGATGCGATCATCAAGCTGGTCTTGCCGGCGGCACAGGATACCAGTCCCCTGGTTCGCTTCCGGGCGGCTGAGCTGCTGGGCGCGTCGCGAAAGTTGCGGCAGGAAGAAGTTATGAACGCCTTGGCCAAGGACAGCGACAAGTTCGTCGCGATGATGGCGGGGCTGTTCGCACGCACCGAAACGGCCAAGTAACGCCAGCCATGACGGCCGGCGTTTCCATCGCCCATGTCGCGGACTGGCTTGCATCGCTGCGCCGCTCGTTGGGTGTGGGCGGATATGTGGTACCTCGATCCTGAAAGAATAATCGCGTTTACCTTGCCCGGAGGCGATATTCAAGACGCAAAAGCCGGTGGCAAAACGAAGTGGAGAGTCTGAATGGACCAGCGCAGCGGCAAGACGATCAATGAGAAGAAGCGGCTGCACGAGGCCTTCTGGTGCGGCGACGGCCCCAGCCTGATCCTGATTCCGCCAGCCCGGCAGGACTTGGGTAGCACAGGCGTCTCGCCTGTGGGTCCAGGTAGCACAGGCGTCTCGCCTGTGGGTCCGGGTAGCACGGGCGTCTCGCCTGTGGATTCGTATGACCTGCGGAATTACGTCCGGCGATTCAACGATCCGCGGGCGATGTGGGAGTCGGAGATGGCCCGTGCGGCAGCCGTGGTCGATTGTCCCACCGACGGCATCGCGGCGGTCCGGCCGAACCTGGGCGTGATCTTCATCCCGGCGATTGTCGGGCAGGGCTTTGGCCTCAGCGACTCGGCCATGCCCTGGCCGGGCGAGCCCCTGGGCCGCGAGCAAATCCGGGCGGCCGCCAGCGCCGATGTCGCACACACGGAGATGATGGCCCGGGCCGCGGCGTTCTATGAGATTCATCGCGCCGGCGGCGGAGAGTGTGTCGCGGCCTACCATGCCGACACGCAAGGGGTCTTCAACCTTGCCCACTTGCTCTATGGCGAGCAGATTTTCGTGGACCTGGCCGATCCCGACGAAACTGCCTGGATGGCTGAACTGATGCAGATCAGCCGCGAACTGTGGGTACGGGTCTCGTCGCATCTGAAAACGCTGCTGGGCGAGGCGGCCGGCAGCATGATCCACGCCCACGGCGCCAGCCAGGGGGTTTACTTCCCCTCTGCCGGCGTGCGTACGACCGAAGACACCGCGACGCTGATCTCGCCGGCGATGATCGATACGACGATTGCCCCGGCCGTGGACGCGGCGGCCAAGCCGTTCGGCGGCGCGTTCGTACACTTCTGCGGCTGCCACACGGGCCTGCTGGAGCGATTGTGCCGCCTGGAGCGCACGCGGGCGCTGGACCTGGGCAACCCGGAGATGTACGACACGGAATGGGTTCTGCGGCAGTGCGCGGCGACGGGCACGGTCCTGTGCGGCGGCATCGCCGCGCAGGGCGGCGAGGACTGGCGAGCTTATATTGCCCGCATTGCGAAGCTGGTCAAGAAAACCGGTGCCCGCATGATTCTCCGCCCGGCGGTTTTCCCCAACACGCGCGAAGAAGCGGCAGAGATGCTGGAGACCTGGCACGAACTGACGTAATCGCGGCCGCACTTGCCTGCCATCGGTATTGGCCCGGCCGCACATGCCGCGATGATGGCCACCCGCTCAGTACATCATGTGTTCGCGGTAGACCTCAACGGCATACTGGTAGTCCTGGTAGTCCACGTTGGTGGAGATAGAGTGATCCGAGGCCAGGACGAACCTCGCGCCCCGCGCCTTCATGCCCTCAGCCAGATCGGCGACCGACTTGCGGATCAGGCCGCGATCGTGCGACTCCAGGATGCGCGCATCCAGCCCGCCGATCAGCGCGAGCTTGTCGGCATACTTGTCGGCGATGCGGAGCGGATCGTTGCCGGCCTTGACTTCCATGGGGTTCAGGGCGTCAAAGCCGACCTCCACGATCATGTCCAGCAGCGGCTCCACCAGGCCGCAGGTGTGCAGCACCACGGGCAGATCGTAGGAGTGGAAGAACTCGACCATTTCGCGGAAGTAAGGGAAGATCATCTCCGCGAAAAGCTCCGGCGAGCAGAAGGTTCGCTGCTTGTAGCCCAAATCCTCGTACATCCAGACGCCGTCGGGAACCCCACCCTGCTCCAGGAGCAGTTTGTAGTGGGCCTTGAAGAAGTCGGTGTGGACGCGGCAGTAGTCGTGGATCCACGGCTTGTCCAGCAGCATGTTCTCGTACAGGCAGATGTCGCCGAGGGATTGCCGCATGTTTTCCCATACGAACATGTGGCCGTAGTAGGTCCAGAGCCCCTGCTTCCGCCGGCGAGGCAGGGCTTCCTTCGGCCCCTTGATATTGACCCGTTCGGGGTCGGTGTTGAGCAGATGGGACCGATAGTCCCGCTCCCACACCTCGCGGCTGGTCATGCGAAAGTCGATGTGCTCCGGGGTGCCGGACTTGTTCTTCCACCACTTCAGCGAGGCCCCGGCGCCGTTGCGGACGACCTTCCACTCATCGGTTTCCTCGACGATCTCATTGACGCCCTTGAGGGGCAGGATTTCAAACCAGCCGCCCACGAAGTCCATGTCGAAACCGAAATGGTCCACCGAACTGACCGGTTTGCCCTCGGAATTCGTGGGATATCCCTGCCCGACCCATTTGAGAAGCGTATCGCTCCACGGGCTGTCGAACAGGCCGATCCGGTCGGCCTTCTTCTTCCGCAACAGATTGTCTATGACTTCGCGTGATGTCTGCATTGTGACCTTTGGTAATGGCTATTTCCGGCCCGGCGCCATCTCCTCCGCTTTGCGACGGGGCATCATATCCTCGAAAGGATACCACACCTGCTTGTGACCCGCTAAGCTGCCTGCACTAAAGAATGAACAGTCTGGAGATTCAGTCGCAACGGGTGATTCTTGTTGCGGTTGAGTGTGCGGACCGCCCGCATGATCGCTTTCTCCAGATTC
>JBAZTO010000039.1:0-40547 GCA_041661865.1 Phycisphaerae bacterium
GCCGCCCTGGCGTGCGTGGACCAAAGCAACATGCTGGAGGCCTACTGGAGCCTTCAGCGACAACGAGTTGCATAGTGCCAGAAACTTCGGGCACACCCAGCTCCGTCGCCTTCGCCGGTTCCCTGCCGACGGGAAGGCCTCTGTAGAATGATCGCCGCCAACGCTCGGACGCCTGGCGGCGATTTTTTTATTGTCCACAACAAAACGCTCCTTCCTCCTACGGTCCTGCCGACACGCGCCCTAGCCGCCCGTTGAACAAGTCGTTTTTTCCTGATTCTGATCACGCCGCCGAGATCAGCGTTCATCGTCTCTCGTCGCCAGGACACGCCCATTGCCTTTGCCTCACTGTCTCGATCGAGCGATACTTGTGCCTATTTGTCTTGGTCGGAGGGCCCAGCCGAAGGCGGCAGGGGAGGCCCGCCGCGCTCAAAGACCTCGAACCAGTTCACGCGCCCCGTCGCCTGCATCAGCACAAACAACGTCACCACCGCGCCGATGACCACCGTCAGGCCCGTCCAGCCGGGGAAGAAAAAGGCGTAGGAGAAGCCGATCAGGTACACCAGCTGCGCCAGGCCGATGTAGAACAGCGCGAACCTTGCACCGGCCACCAGTTGCATGTAACTGACCACCAACACCACTGACACAGCCGCACAGATCCAGAACGCCGCGTGGATGGAGATCTTGTCTGCCGTGTAGGCCAGCAGGATGTGGAAGGCGAAGAAGCCCGCCGCCAGGAAAAGGTAGTGCATCGGGTGGAGCTGGATCCGCTTGAGCACCACGACGGTGAACACGGCCGTGAAGAAGAACAGCAGGCTTACGGGTGCGAACAGGCTCATGCGGGCGATGATCGGCCCGGCGTTGGCGCGGTGGGGCATGACGATGCCCATCGATTGATTGGTCAGCGCGTTGGCGAACTTCCACGAGGCCGTCACGCCGTCCTTAGTCGGCTGGGCTGGCTGAGAGGGGCTGCGCGAGCCCTTGGGGTAATCGATGTCGCGAAAGTTGGCGTTGACCGTCAGCGAGAAGTCGCCCAGTCGCACCAGCGGGCCGGTCGGCGCCTGAAGCGAGGGCACCTCCTCCTCCTCCTCCTCGCGAATGCGCGCCGGACGGTGGCTGGGCTCGGGCGCGGTGGAGGGGGAGTAGAGCCACATGTCCTGCCCGTTGGTCGTGTAGCGAACGGTAACGGCTGCACCCTCATTCGCCTGCACGGGGATCGACAGCACCCCAGCGGCGATCTGCTGCGATGTGATCTCACGCGGCTTGTCGTCCACCAGCACGCTGAGGTTCTCATAGCCGGTCACGCCGTTGGGCAGCTCAAAGACCAGGTACCACGTGCCCGCGCGGTTGGGCTCATCGCTTGCAGCGGCCGACAGCGTGTAGCGGCCTTCGAAGTCCACACTGAAGGTGCTGTACCACAGCAGGCCCTTGTAGCGGTGGTTGTGGTGGATGTTGGCGGTGACGTGGCTGGAGGCCGGGTCGGCGCCAGTGGGCGCGTTGGCCTGCGGCGACCAGTGTGGCGATCGCTGCACGAGCATGGACGGTCCCCACAGGCTCCGCATCTCGTCGGACAGGCGGTTGTCGAGCTGATGCGTCCGCGACCAGACGACCTTCCCCAGCACAAGCCAGGCCAGGCTCGCGCCGACAAACAACAGGCCAATGGCGAGCAATCTTCGACCGTTCATGTTTTCACTCCTCGTTATGAAACGGGGTTCCAGTCACTCTTTCGCCCGATCCAAGATGTCCTGGAGCAGCTTGATGTAGTTGGTCAGCGCAGCGCGACCCTTGGTGCTGATCGACAGGATTGTCTGGGGCTTCTTGCCCTTGAAGGTCTTGTGAATCGTCACGTATCCGGCTCGCTCCAGTGCGGCCAGGTGCGTCGACAGGTTGCCGTCGGTCAGGCGCAGGTCGGCCTTCAGTTCGTTGAACTCCAACAGTTCCACCCCTGCGAGGCTGGCCATGATCGCCAGACGCGTCCGCTGGTGGATCGTCTCGTCGATCTTGTTATGTTGCCGTGCGTCGGGCATTGTCATTCTGACCGTGTTTCTGACCGCGCCGCGTCATCCGCCGTGGCGGATCCAGACCACCGTGCCGTAGACCAGGTGGAAGCCGCCGAAGGTGATCGCCATCGCCAAAGCCGGCCAACCCTGGCAGAAGGTTGCAGTTAGCGGGGCGGCGAGGATGAAGCACGCACCCATGCCCCGGACCTCCGCGATGCTGAAATCTCCCGCCTGCCACAGTGCCAGGCCGTAGAAGACCATCCACAATGCCGGCACGAGGCTGAGATGGCTGTAGGGCACCGGGTGCCAGTCGAGCAGCGCCAAGGTCATAGCCCCGCCGACGATGAAGGGCGGCAGGATGGTCATGAGCATGCGGCGCTTGATCGAGGTCCAGAAGGGCATGCCCATTCTCTTTTCCCGGGCACGCGTGAGGAGGATGTCGCCGGCAGCGGCCAGGCAGAAGACGGCGCCCCAGATGATCGACGTCAAGACGAGGGTGTCCTGATGTCCGAGGAGCCGGTCGACGACTGCTCCCGCCAACGCAAACGCGCCTGCCAGCACTCCCGCCGCCCCGCTCATGCTGGAGTATCGCACTGGGCGTTCCATCAGTTGGCGGATGACCTTGAGTTCCTGCGTAGCGTTCTCGATGTCCATGGTTGGCACTCCCGATTAGGCACTTTGTATCACAAAGTACTTTGTACGACATCTTCGTCCGGGTGCAAGCTTATTCTGGAGAAATTCTTCGAGCCACCCGCGCCGCGATGTTTCCCTTCTTGTGTCCGCTCTAGGGAAAGGGAGGTGGAGTTGGAACTCCACCTCCCAAATATGGGACGCCGGAAGCTATCCGTGGAAGACTTCGACGGGGACGGCGGGGATGGCCTGTCGCACGACGGCGGCGACTTTCTTCAATGGTTCAGCCGTTACGATCTCTTCAGCACCTTGAAGAAGTCACAATCACTGCCCGTCACTTTGAATCCGCACGTCTCATAGCATTGGACAGCCGCAACGTTCTTGCTGCTGGTGTAGACGATGGCGCACTTCCCGCCGCGTGACCGTATCCGCTGACAACCTTCGGCTATCAAAGCCGATGCAAGACCCTTCCGGCGATGGGCAGGATGACAGCCAATCGGCTCGAATTCACCGACCTGGTTGACTTCGTCGTACCACCAGATGCATGCCGCGGCGACGTGGTCCTGCGAGTCAAGGACAACGATGTCCTGGCCAACAACAAACTGTCCGCTTGCAAGCATGCGCTCATAGCGATCAGCGAGGAGGGCGCTACGGCCATAGATCTGACTACCGGTCTCGGACAACCCCAAGAAGTCCTGAATTCCTTCAACCGACTTCATTCTGTAGCCTGCAGGCAATGGTGACTCTTGCATTGCAGCCGTCAGATCCCGCAGGAATCGGGCATACCCTTGCCCGGTGCTCTGGAAACCGCGCCGCTCCAGCATCGCTCGACGTTCGAGATTGCTGTCGAGGCATCCCACGGTAAGTTTCCTCTTGTCGCACCGTTGCTCTGCCCAATCGATCATGAGCTCTTCGACCGCTGCCGTGTTGCACGACGGAAGCACTGTCATGTCGCAACTTCCCGAAGGGTCATATTGGACGTAGCCGACTAGCTCGCCGGTGGCGTAGAACCACATCGGGAAGAGCCGTTCTGTGGCAGGATCTGCGTGCCTACAGAATCTCCAGGTAAGGTCGCCGATGTGCATCGGCTGCCGTGGGCCGAGAGCAGACCACGCCTGTTGCGTCAGGCGGCACATCAGCCGAAAGTCTTCATGGTTGCTGCAGTACCGCATGGAGAAGTCCGCTGACATTCAGGCACCGTCCCATCTGGAGGAAGTGAATCCTCTGTCTCCGAGCAACTTAACCGACATCCTGATGTTCCACAACATGCGCATCATGTCCCGATCCCCAGCAACGCGAAGTTGCCGCACTGATAGACCTGCTCGACGTAGGCCGTGATGGGCTGCAAGACTCAATCGTGGTCGCACACGCCGCGACCACGCCACCCGCGAATTTGCCCCTCTTCCCCCCGGAAGCTATCCATGGAAGACTTCCACGGGGACGGCGGGGATGGCCTGTCGCACGACGGCGGCGAGGGCTTCCAGGGCGGCGTCATCGAGCGAGCCGGCGCGAGCGTCGGCTGGCGTGCGCGCGACGGTATGGATCTGCACGAGCTTGATCTGCCCGCCGGCGCGGAGGATGCCCTTGAGTCGCTCGCAGTAGGCGGTGACTTCTCGCAGCGGCGGCGGGTCGCCGGCCAGTGACAGGAAGAGAGTCTGGATCACCAGGGGGCAGCCCTTGGCGACTTCGGTGATGTTCGAGACCACCTTGTCCAGGGTCAGTCCCGGGCCCGGGCGGTTGATGCGAAGGAAATACGCCTCGGTGCCCGCGTCGAGCTTGGCCCAGATCTCCCCGTTGTTGGCCTCCAGGATGGGCAGGGCGCGGCGGAAGGGTTCGCCGTCGAAGGCGGTGGCGTTGGTGATGACCACCAGCTTGACGTCGGCGAGGTCCAGTTGCCGCTTGACCTCGGCGGCGGCGGCCACGGCCTGGTCGAAGTTGGCCATGCAGGTCGGCTCGCCGTCGCCGCTGAAGGCGATGTCATTGATGCGGCGTAGCGGCAGCGGCACGGCTGAGAAGCGGGGGTGTTGCCAGATCGTTCCCTCGGCCGCCTCGTGCAGCACGGCGCGCAATTCCCGCCGCAGCACCTCCAGGTCCACCGAGTGCAGGTTGCGGGCGATCTTCCGATCCACCTGGCAGTACACGCACGAGTAGGTGCATCGCTTGTCGGGGTTGAGGTTGATCCCGACGCTGAGGCCCTTGCTCCGCCGCGCGACGACGGGGTAGACGTACAGGAAGTCGTGCCACTGCCGGCGGTGGTCGCGGATGACGTTGTGATGGTCCTGGCCTTGGGTTTCGCTCATACCCTTATTGTATTGTGCGGAGCGGCGGAAGAAAGGCCAAGCTGGAAGTTGCGGCGGGGGGGGTGTAAGATACCGCCCCGACGCAGCGGCTAGGAATAGAAGAAACGCCCCACACAGAGATGCAGAGAAACAGAGAGAAGCGATAGCACCAGAAGTTCGGCTCTGAGGCTCTGTGGCTCTGTGTGGGTCGTGGGTCTGTGAAAGCTCGGGAAGAAACATGGACAAGCTCAGGACGCGATTCGCCCCTTCGCCGACAGGTTACCCGCACGTGGGCAATATTCGGACGGCACTCTACGATTACCTGCTGGCCCGCAAGAGCGGCGGGACGTTCGTGGTCCGCATCGAGGATACCGACCGTGACCGGCACAACGAGTCGGCCATCGCCATGATCGTCGAGGACCTGCGGTGGCTGGGCCTGGAGTGGGACGAGGGCATCGAAGTCGGCGGCCCGCACGAGCCGTATCGGCAGAGCCTGCGCCTGGAGCGCTATGCCCAGTGCATCCGCCGCCTGCTGGAGGAAGGCAAGGCCTACCACGCCTTCGATACCGAGGCGGAGCTGGACGCCCTGCGCGAGAAGGCGATGGCTGAGAAGCGGACCTTCCGCTATGACCGCCCGGCGAGTCTGCCCACTGCCGCCGATGTCGAGCGGGCCCGCGCGGAGGGCCGGCCCGTGGTGGTGCGGTTCCTCTGCCCGGCGCGCGACCTGACGATTCACGACGAGGTGTTCGGCGACGTGACCATGCCGGCGGCTGAGATGGAGGACTTCATCATCCAGAAGGCCGACGGATACCCGACGTTCTACCTGGCCAATGCCGCCGACGACGCCGACATGGAGATCAACTTCGTGACACGCGGCCAGGAGTTTCTGGGCCAGACGTGGCGACAGGTGTTTCTGCGCGAGGCATTGGGCTTTCCCGAGCCGCGTTATGCGCACCTGCCCATGATTATGGACATGAAGGGCCGCAAACTCTCCAAGCGCGACGGCGACGTGGATGTTCACTCCTTCCGCAAGGCGGGGTACCTGCCGGAGGTGATGGTCAACTTCATCGCGCTGCTGGGCTGGAACCCCGGCGGCGACCGCGAGCGGATGAGCCTGGCCGAGATGGTCGAGCTGTTCAGCGTCGACCGCATCGGCAAGAGCAATGCCAAGTTTGACCGCGACAAGCTGCTGGCCTTCAATACCGATGCCCTGGCCGCGGCCGGTGAGGAGCGCCTGCTGGCGGGCCTGAAGGATTATCTCTCGCTCAACGAGACGCCCATCCCGGCCCATGACGAGGACATGCTGCGGCGCCTGCTGAAGGCCAATCACGGCATGCGGACCTTCGCGGACATTCCTTTCAAGTGCAACGTGCTGTTCGCGCCGGACGATGCGTTCGCCTACGACGAGGCGGTGGTGGCCAAGGTGCTGACGAAGAACGACGGTGAAGGCCTCAAGGCCCTCGCGGCCGTTCGCGAACTGCTGGCCGGCTGCCCCTGGCAGGCCGACAAGCTGGAGGAGATGATCAAGGACTTCTGCCAGAGCCGCACCCTGGGAATGGGCAAGGTCGCCCAGCCCCTCCGCGTGGCCGTCACCGGCACGACCATCAGCCCGTCCATCTACGACACGCTGCTGATCCTGGGCAAGGAGCGGAGCCTGGCGCGGATCGACCGCTGCCTCTCCACGTTCCGCCCGTGTCCCGGGTAGGGCACGCAGCTTTGCTGCGTCGGGCCGCAGGCAAAACTTTCGCTGTGCAAAGAACCTACATGCCTTACACATGCGACGCCCCCCCCAAATATCGCCGAAACTTTTTGCCGATAGAGACTTGTCAAAACGCACTTGTGTGGTACGATATTCGTGCTTCGACGTCCGCTTGAGTACGCAGCGGAGGAGTTCCACGTCGGGGACAGGAGCGATCTCGCTTACTCGAACCTGCCCCAAAGGCCACACGGCCGAGGTTTTTGAATCGCTTTCTTGATTTTCATGTGGCGCGGGTTTTGCCCGCCGGCGCTCGGTGTCTCTTCAGGGTAACTTTGGACAGATGTGTGGTTGTATTCTGAGAAGGCAAAGGACGGATCAATAATGAGCTTCCCTTGTGGCCTGAATCGAAGTGGCTTGTTCTGCTCAACCCTTCTGGGCGTCGCTTTCGTCGTGGCCAGCCTGCCCAAGTCGGCCATCGCCGCCCCGGTGACAGTGGACCTCCAGTACACCGCCGTCGTCTATGCCAAGGCAGTGGCGGCATCGGACAATCATTTCCCCGCGCCGCAGATGCCGCAAGAAATTGTGTCGGATTTCGATGCAAATGCCGTCCATGCGACCAATGCCTCCGCCGCCGTGGCTGTCCATGCCCTTGTGCAGGCCTACGAGGGATGGATGTTGGCCCCACCAGAGTATGGCGAGATGGTCTGGACCCCCACCCCGGTCGTTGATTACGATCAGCAGATCAGCATGTCCGCCGCTATCGACGAGACGGCCACCGGTATCCTGTTCAGTTCTGCACAGGCCCTTACCGAGACCGTCGGTTCCCACTCGATCGTTGACTTGCCTCCGGGCCTGAGCCCTCCCTATGATTCGCCGGACTATGATCAGTATCGCTCCGATTGGTGGGCGTTCGCTTTCGGCACATTTGAGTTGGGAATCGACGAGGCGGGCGGTTATTCCGAGGGCATGGTTGTTCCGCTGGACCTGGCAACCAGCTTTGCTGGACAAGGCGCTCAATGGAGTTGGTTTGTGAGGGTCAAGCGTGGTGACGAGACCATTGCCGAACTTACCCCCGGCAACGATGTTGCTACGATCAACGCTCTGGCCGGGGAGACGCTGAGTTTCGAGATGGGCAACCTTCCTGAACCGGCTACGCTGTCGGTGCTGGCCCTGGGCGCCCTTGGAATGCTTCGATGGCGCCGAGGGGAAGGGTTCGGGCAAGGTCATGAAGACCCCCTGAGCCCTCCGGGCTGACGATTTGTGGCGTCAGCGTGGACGACTTGGTCGCACAGTATGCCGAAATGGACTGCGGGTCATTGATGCGACAGCTTTGCGCCTTGGATTGTGACTTCGTGTTGGATTTCACGGACGAGTTCCTGGCCAGCCTTGATATTGAGCATCTCCGTCACATCGTGCTGGCGGCGGCCCTTTGCGCCCGGTAGCCAAGTCCCGCCGAAATGTCCGCCGAATTGTGACGTTCTCGTGAACGTCCCTCCTGATAGAATTAATCGAAGAATAATCAGAACGATTACTCTCTGCTTAACAAGCGATTGTGTTTGTCACCGCTGGGCCGGCCCGGAAAACAGCCGGAAAAGGCGGAATGGAATACCGACCGTACCGGTTAGAATCTCGCCATGAACAAGCGAAACTGGATCGTCGCGGCGTCACTCCTGGCTTGTCTCGCCGGTTGCAGTTCCAATACCGGATACGTCATCAAACCCGTTCCGATGGACCAGACCCTGAAGGAATCGACCGTCAGCAGGGACCCCGGCCTGCTGGTGAGCCGCAAGATCGTCATCATCGATGTCGACGGCCTGATCATGAACGATCGCGGCGGCGGCCTGTGGGGGACGGGCGAAAACCCCGTGAGCCTGTTCGTCGAGAAGATCAAGAAGGCGGAGGCGGACCCTGCGGTCTGCGCCATCGTCCTGCGGATCAACTCGCCCGGCGGCGGAGTGACGGCCAGCGACATCATGTATGAGCACCTCAAGCGGGCCAAGACCGCTCGCAAGCTGCCTGTGGTGGCCGTCATCGAGGACGTGGGCGCCAGCGGCGCCTACTACCTGGCCTGCGGCAGCGACGCGATCCTGGCCCATCCCACCAGCATCACCGGCTCTATCGGCGTGATCGTTCAGTTGATCAGCCTGGACGGGACATTGCATAAGCTCGGCATCGACACCAAGGCCATCACCTCCGGCCGCTTCAAGGACATGGCCAGCCCGTTCAAGAAACTTGACCCGGAGGATGAGGCACTGCTCCAGGGTGTCGTCAATTCCTACTATGAGCGATTCCTGAAAGTCGTCGAGGCGGGCCGGCCCAAGCTGTCGAAGGAAGCCGTGCGGCAACTGGCGGACGGGCGGGTCTACACGGGGGACCAGGCACTGGCTAACGGCCTGGTCGATTCGCTGGGTTATGTGGATGATGCCGTCTCACTGGCCAGGAAGCTCAGCGGCCAGAGCCGCGTCAACGTCGTAATCTATCACCGGCCCATCGGCTACAAGTCCAACATTTACAGCACGGCTCCCGACGGCCTGGCGGGCAGCAGCCTGGCCGGGCTGGGCATGCAGACTGTCCTGGAGATGGTCCAGCCGCAATTCCTCTATCTTTGGACCGCCCAGACGCCTCGCAAGTGATCGGGGCAACGGCCCCGGCCTGTCTGCAAGGCGTTCAAGAGCCCAATGACGGCGGTGGGCAGCCAGCGGGCGCCCGGGTATTGTGCACAAGCGCGATAGTTCATTTCTAATCTCACTTTCATTCTCGGGCGGGCGGGTTGTACAATGCCGGCGAATTATGGCGCAAACCACGATTGACTCATGCGTCAGGTTGGCGTCATCCGGGATTCGGACAGGCGGCAGAGATATGGGAATCACAATGCCCGATTTGCGAAATAACGGCCGGCAGGAGGCGCGGTGACCGTTCGCGCTATTCTTCTGGGTTTGATTGGCGCCTTGTTCATAGGCGCCATCGGGTACTTGTGCCCGTTTTTCAACCTGCCGCCTCTGACGCGGGGCCATTTGCCCATCATGATCTTTGCGATGCTGTTTGTCGTGATGTGCGCGGTCAATCCTCTGCTGACCCTCGCCCATCGCCGGTGGCGATTGCTTTCCATTGAGATTGCCTTGGCCATGGCCATGATGCTTGTCGCCTGCAATATTCCCTCCAGCGGCCTGATGAGGCATTTTTCGTCTCTTCTGGTCATGCCGGGCCATCTCAACGCAACCAATCCCGGCTGGCGGAAGAACGCCGTCCTGTCCTACGCGCCGCCGTCGGCCCTGGTGGCCGGGGGGCGGAATGATGCCCGGGCCACCGACGGCTACCTCACGGGGCTGGGCGACAGCGAGCATAGCATCGCCCTGGACCAGGTTCCGTGGGATCTGTGGCTGGCCCCCCTGGCTACGTGGCTCCCGCTGGTATTGCTCTGCGCGCTGGCGGTCATCTGCCTGAGCGTCGTGGTTCACCCGCAATGGGCTGACCGCGAGAAACTGCGGTATCCGATCGCCGAGCTTTCCACGCTGCTGATGGCCCAGGAAGACGGTTCGCTGATAGGGCCGCTCTTTCGGAACAAACTCTTCTGGGTCGGGGCGATAACGGTCCTTGCGATCCGCCTCTGCAACCTGCTCTACCTGTGGTTTCCCGAACATTTCATGGAAATCCCGCTCGAACTGGACTTCACTCCCCTTGGGTGGCGGTATCCGTATCTACAGGGGATGCCGGATGCGAGCTTTCTTCTCCGTCCCTTGATTATTCCTACGGCGATTGGGTTCACTTTCTTCCTGGCCCTGGACATCAGCTTCAGCATGGCCCTCACGGGGGTTCTCACGCCGTTGATTCTCTGGGCCATGGTGGGCGCCGATTTCGATATCTCGGGCACTTTTATGGGCGGCGGCCTGCGGGAGTGGCAGGGATTTGGCAGCTTCCTGGGTTACGCCCTGATACTGATCTACATCGGCCGGCGTTACTACTGGGATACCCTGGTCCAGGCCGTCACGGGGATTCCTCGCAGCGACGTGACGCCGGCGGGCCTGTGGGCCTGTCGCGGACTGATCCTGGTCTTGGGAGGAATGGTCCTGCTGCTGACAAGGCTTGGCCTGGATTGGCCGCTGGCGATCCTGGTGGTCGGGTTGACGATGCTTCTGTTCCTGGTCCTGGCCCGCATTAATGCCGAATGCGGCGTGTTCTTCTTCAAGCCTAGCTGGGCCGTGCCCGGGGTGCTCGTCGGCCTGTTCGGCAGCGAAACACTGGGGCCGGGCATGATCCTGATCATCGGGATGGTCTACATTGTTCTCTCGTCCGACCCGTTTGAGGCGCTTATTCCCTATGTCACCAACGGCCTGCGGATCACAAGCTGGTTTGGCGGACGTCCCGGCCGGGTCGGCCTGAGCCTGGCGGCAACCTTCGCCATCACGCTGGCCGTCGCCATTCCCGTGGGCCTGTGGGCGGATTACAACTACGGAAAGGGTGTGCCCGAGGAGCGCGTCAGTGAGCCGTTCAACGCCACCGACCGCGTCGTCACGCAATTGTCGCTGGTGGGACAGTTGAACGAGGTCGTGAACTGGACGAGCGTCGATCGCCTGGCTCACATGCGCCCCAGCCACGAGTTCCTCGTCGCGGCGGGCGTTGGTTTCGTTCTGATTCTGATCATCGCGCGCATGAGGCTGCGGTATGCCTGGTGGCCTATTCACCCCATCATCCTGCTGGGCCTGGGAACCTGGAGCATGGAAAAATTCGGGTTCTCGTTCTTCCTGGGATGGCTGGGCAAACTGGTGGTGATGAAGATCGGCGGTCCCAAGAGCTATTACAATGCGCGATACCTGATGGTCGGGGTCATCGCCGGAGATCTTCTCGGCGGCCTGCTGTACATGGCGACAAACTACGCCTACTGGCTGGTGACGGGCCTGCCGGGGAAAACGGCCATACTGTGGTAATGCTCTATGAGACTCCATTTCACTCGAAAGACAGCTGCGTGGTTGATCCTGCTGGGCAATGCAGTGCTCTGGCTGTTCCCCAGCAACATCGTCAAGCAGATCGCCACCAATCGCGAGACGTTGCTGGGGTGGTACTCCGAGGAGAAGTTCTCGCTGCAATTGGTCCTGCTGCTGATCAGCCTGCCCATCGTGTACGTGTTGCGGGCCAGCGGTCGCGAGGCGCGGAAGCGGCTGTTCAGAGTGATGGCCATCCTGCTGGTCCTGCTGCCGGGACTGGCGGTCGTGGATGTCGTCGCACGGACGATCCGCAAACCGCGATACATGCAGCATGAAGGCTTCCGCAGTCGCCCGGCGAATGCGACATGGGAACTGGTCTTCCAGGACGTCCCGGAAGTCAAGCGGAGCTTTCCCAACGCGCGGGCGGGCTATCCGCCGGTGCGGTGCAAGCTGAGCACCGACTCCCGCGGGTTCCGTAATCCCGTCGCGCTGGATCGCTGCGACATCCTGGCTGTTGGCGACTCGTTTACCGAAGGCTCGAAGGTCTCCGACGACCAGCCCTGGCCGGTGTTGCTGGGCCGCAAGAGCGGGCAGATGGTCTACAACGTCGGCATGTCCGGCAGCGATACCCAGGAGTATCTGCTGGCCTTCGAGAAGATCGGCCGGGCGCTGAAGCCTCGGCTGGTGTTCTGCATGATTTTTGAAGGCAATGATTTTCGCGGGACGAACATCAGCCAAAATCGCGGCCGGGCCAAACCTCCGCGAGGCTGGCGGGCGGTGGAGAAGTTCTTCAAGGAATCACCGCTGGTTCCGCCGATCCGGCAGGGGCTGGTTCGCCTGCTGGCCCCGATCAATGCCAATGGTCCCGTCTTTGGCGGAGATATCCTGTCGTGGCTGCCCATCGGCCTTGGCGATCCGAACACGAGATACTATGCGTTTGGCCCCAAGGACTTGCTGGATCTCTGCCAGAGTCATGAAGGATTCGCCCAGTCGCGCGGTTGGAAAGATACGGCCGTGGCGATCAGCGAACTGTCCAAGGCCTGCCGGGCCGACGGCGCTCGCCTGGTGGTGGTCTTTACCCCGCTGAAGTCGCACGTCATTCTGCCGCTGGTAAAGGATTATCTGCCCGCTGACAAGGTTCGGGCGTTCGCCGCACTGGACGGCCGGAACCTGCAGCCGGCAGACGAATTCATGCGGAAACTCCTGGCCGGCCTGGAGGTCAGGGAATCGGTGCTCGCGGAGTTCTGCCGCCAGGAGGGCATCGATTTTGTCA
This sequence comes from Phycisphaerae bacterium, assembly GCA_041661865.1. GTDB lineage: Bacteria > Planctomycetota > Phycisphaerae > SM23-33 > SM23-33 > JBAZTO01. The sequence continues at coordinate 12,801 of JBAZTO010000039.1, forward strand.
CTACGACGCCGGAGCTTCGCGAGGGCATGGCCCAGGGGCGACAACTCTATTACACCTACGACCAGCACTGGACGCCCGAAGGCCACGAGGTGGTCGCCGAGAAGCTGTTTAAAACAGTGTGTAAATGAACGGCGCCGTCACCGGGTTGCTGATCAGGAGGATGACCACGCCCATGAGCACCAGCATGGCGAGGATCGGGATCATCCACCACTTCCGGTTGTGACGCAGGAAGTCGTAGAACTCGCGAAACAACCCCATGTCTTCCTGCTCGGCCTGGGCGGCGAACTGTTTTTCGGCGTCGGAACGGTTTTCCTGTTCAGTCATCGCTTGATCCCTGGTCAGAACTGGCGGAAATAGCGGCCGGCGTCCTTGTCGGCCTTGTGCGGCAACCAATAGCTTTCGGCGCCGGGGTCGAACCTGCGGCTCATCGGATCGCGCCCGGCCAGTCGCATGGCCAGGCCGATCGGCGTGATCACCAGGAAGTACACCACGGCCAGCGCCGCGTGCGAGACCAGCCAACCGATCGGAGCGCAGGCACGCATCCAGGTGACGTAAATCGGCTTTCTCGCACTGGGCAGGGCCAGGTATACCGCCATCAGCATCGCCCCGGCGATCCAGATGCCCGTCGCGACCCGTGGCGCGTGGGCCCGCCAGTAGGCCACGGACCCGGCCACGATGAACAGCGTCGCCAGCGCGAAGGTGAAGGCCTTCAGCTCACGCCGCGACGGGTTGTGATTGATCTCGATCAGGGCCATGGCTTATGCACCGTCAATCCAGTTGGAACTGGGCCAGGTAGTCTTTCGCGTTGTGCGCCTTGGCGTTGGGCTGCTGATCCTTCATCAGCACGAACTGTTCCAGCACCAGGACGTCCATGTTCGTCGCCATGAAGCAGCGGTAAGCGTGCTCCGGCGAGCAGACGATCGGCTCGCCGCGAATGTTGAAACTCGTGTTGATGATGACCGGGCATCCGGTCCGCCGCTCGAAGGCCTTGATAAGCCGAAAATAAAGCCCGTGGCGCTCGGCGTCCACGGTTTGCACGCGGGCGGAAAAGTCCACGTGCGTGACGGCCGGCACGACGGAGCGGTGGACCTTCAGCTTGTCCAGACCCGCGTGGAGTTGGGCCTGCTCGCCGGAGTCCAGCCGCTTGTCCTCGCGCACCGGGGCCACCAGCAGCATGTAAGGGCTCTGGCAGCCATCGGACATCTGGAAGAACTCGCCGGCGCGCTCGGCCAGCACGCTGGGGGCGAAGGGGCGGAACGATTCGCGGAACTTGATCTTCAGGTTCATCACCGACTGCATGTTTCGGCTGCGGGCGTCGCCGAGAATGCTGCGCCCGCCCAGGGCTCGCGGGCCGAACTCCATCCGCCCGTTCAGCCAGCCGATGACCTTCTCGGAGGCCATCTGCTCTGCCACGAAATCGCACAAAGCCTGCTCATCGTCAAAGCGGCGGTATTTTGCGCCGCATCCATCGAGGAACTGCTGGACTTCCGCGCCGCTGAATCGCGGGCCCAGCAGCGAGCCGCGCTGGCTGTCCTGCCCGTTGACGGTGCGAGGTTTGCCGAGCAACTGATGCCAGATGAAAAGGGCCGTGCCCAGTGCGCCGCCGGCGTCGCCGGAGGCCGGCTGGATCCAGATGTTTTCGAAGGGCCCCTCGCGCAGGATGCGCCCGTTGCCCACGCAGTTCAGCGCCACGCCCCCGGCCAGGCAGAGGTTTTTCAGGCCCGTCAGTTTGTGGGCATGCCGGGCGCAGCGGAGCATGACCTCCTCGGTCACCACCTGGATCGAGGCGGCGATGTCCATTTCTCGCTGGGTGACCTTGGACTCCGCCCGGCGCGGCGGACCGCCGAACAGGCGGTCGAACTTGCGCGAGGTCATCGTCTGGCCCTGGCAGTAATTGAAGTACGACATGTCCAGGCGGAACGAGCCGTCGTCCTTGAGGTCGATCAGCTTTTCGCGGATCAGGTCCGCATAGACCGGCTGGCCGTACGGCGCCAGGCCCATGAGCTTGTACTCGCCGGAATTGACCCGGAAACCGGTGAAGTAGGTGAACGCCGAATACAGCAGGCCCAGCGAATGCGGGAAGTGCAGCTCCTGCGTCAGCGCGATGCGGTTGCCGCGTCCGACGCCCAGGCTGCTGGTGGCCCACTCCCCGACGCCGTCGAGGGTGAGGATGGCCGCCTCGTCAAACGGCGACGGAAAGAACGCGCTGGCCGCGTGCGACTCGTGGTGCCGCGTGAAAATGTAGCGTTTCCTGTAGGCGTTGTTCAGGCCGCGATTGAGCTGCCGCGGCAGGTGTAACTTCTGCCGCAGCCAGACCGGAATCGCCTGGGCGAAAGAGCGGAAACCCGCCGGCGCGAACGCGACATACGTCTCCAGAAGCCGCTCGAACTTCAGGAACGGTTTGTCATAGAAGCCGACGTAGTCCAGTTGCTCAGGTTTCAGGCCGGCCTCGGAAAGGCAGTACTCGATGGCGTGGACGGGAAACTCCGGGTCGTGTTTCTTGCGGGTGAAGCGTTCTTCCTGTGCGGCGGCGACGATCTCGCCGTCGACGACCAGGGCCGCCGCGGAGTCGTGATAGAACGCTGAAATGCCAAGGATCGCTGTCACGTGGCCGTAGGATAGCTTGATGGGTTTGTTTCCGCAAGCTCTTGCATCCAGGCGGGAGCATTTCAGTTTCCGGGAAGCTCAGCAAAGGGCCTTTCGGTGGCACAGGCTTTCCAGCCTGTGCATCACCCAAGCACAGCCAAGAAAGGCTGTGCCACCAGCCCGGCGTTCAGATTTTTCCAAGAACCGTGATGCACCCGCAGGCGAAGGCTCTTTTGACACTCGCGGGGTTGGCACTCTACAATAGTCTCCCATGACGGGCAGGGCTTGGACAGTCAGGAATCTGGCGCGGCAGGCTGCGGCGATATTGGCCGTGGCGGCGTGCGTATGGGCCGGCGGGGCGGCTGCGCGGGCCCAACTCCCGCCACTGGCGGCCACGACCTTGCCCGCTGCCGCGACGTCGGAATTTCCCACCAGCGAGCCTGTCGTGTCATCCGAGCCGCTGCCGCAGGCGCCCACGCCCGAGGCCGGGATGCTCCTGGCCGAGGACGAGCGCGAAGTGCTCGCGATGGTCGAGGACGGCGCGCAGAGCTTTCAGGACCCGGCCTTGCCGATGCTGCTGGCCCGCGTCGCCCGCCTGCCGGTGCTGGACGCGCTGGACTTTCAGTACGGTCTGGACCGCGTGGCCTACCGCAACCTGATCGAGCAGCCGCAGCGCTACCGCGCCCGGCCGATGCGGCTGACCGTTCAGGTCGTCGGGATGAGCCGGCTGCAATGCGGCAAGGACATCGTCGGGTTCGAGCGATGGGGCAACTCGACGGCCCCGATCTGGCGTCTGGACTGCGTGGATGTCTCGGCGCTGGACCCGCTGACCCAGCCGATCATCGTGCTGATGACCACGGAGCCCAAGGGCCTGGGCAAGCCGGACCGGACGACCCCGACCGGCGCGGCGGTCTACACCAGCAGGCGGGTGCTGCTGGACATCGCCTGCGTGTTCTACAAGCTCTACGTCAGCCACGACCTGCAAGGCAACGTGCGGGACTATCCCATCGTCCTGGCCTGGCAGGGGGAGGCCCCCAAGGACCTGCCCGCCGCTTCGACAAAGCGGGGCAACTATTCCCAGGTATTGCTGGTCGTGGGCATGCTGGTGTTGACCTACGTGTTCATTCGGATGAGAATCCGGCGGTCGCAGCGGAACGGCGACGATGCTTACGTTTACCAGCCGCGCCGGTATGAAGAGGGCATCGACGAAGCGGCGGGGTCTCCGCCGGACCTGTCGTCACCGGCGAGCGGCGAAAAGAAGAGCAGCCATGAATCGAACAGTCAGAGTTGAACTGGGCCCGCGCAGCTACGACGTGCTGATCGGCCCGGGCATGCTGAAGGGCCTGGGCTCGGCCGCCGCCGCTGTCGGCTCGGCACGACAGGCGGTGGTGATCGCCGACTCGAACGTGGCAGGGCTTTACGGCCCGGCGGCGTGCGGTTCGCTGCGAGGCGCGGGCCTGGCCGCCGAGATCATCGACTTTCCCGCCGGCGAGGAGCACAAGGTCCTGGCGACCTACGAAGTTCTCATGGACAGGCTCTTTGCCCTCCGGCCGGCCATCGACCGTGAGACGATCATCGTGGCCCTGGGCGGAGGGGTGGCCGGCGACCTGTCGGGGTTCCTCGCCGCCACGGCCCTGCGCGGACTGAGGTGGCTGCAGTGCCCCACGACGCTCCTGGCCGACGTGGATGCGTCGGTGGGCGGCAAGACCGGCATCGACCACCCGGCCGGCAAGAATCTCATCGGCGCCTTCCACCAGCCGCGCGGCGTGGTCATCGACGTCGCGACGCTCAAGACCTTGCCGCCGCGCGAGCTTCGCAGCGGCCTGGCTGAGTGCGTCAAGCACGGTATGATCCGGGACGCGAGCCTGCTGAACTTCATCGAGGCCAACACCGCGGCCATCGTCGCTTCTGACGAGGCGGTCATGACCGAACTGGTAGCGAGGAATGTGGCCATCAAGGCGGCGGTGGTCTCCGCCGACGAGCGCGAGTCGGGGCAGCGGGCCCACCTGAACTTCGGGCACACCATCGGCCACGGCATCGAGAGCCGGCTGGGGCTGGGTACGATCACGCACGGCGAGGCGGTGTCCCTGGGCATGGCGGCGGCGTGTCATCTTGCCCAGCGGCGCGGCATGATTGATTTGTCGGTCGCGCGGCGGCTGGAGGGGCTGCTCTCGGCCCTGGACCTGCCGATTCGCTGGGACGGGCTTGACCCGGCCGGCATTTGGGAGATCATGCAGCACGACAAGAAGAACCGCTCCGGCCGGGTGCGGATGGTCCTGCCGACGGCCCTGGGCAAAGTGGATATTTTCGACGACATTACCGCCGAGGCTGTGAAAGAGGCTTTGGCCTACCTGGCGAAAAGGAACTAACCCTGAGCACTCCTGAAACCCAACCCGACCTGCAAGTCAGCATCGCCGGCGTGAAACTCCAGAACCCCCTCATGACCGCCAGCGGCACGTGCGGCTATGGCCAGGAATACTCCGACTTCGTGGACCTGGGCCAGCTCGGCGCGTTCGTCACCAAGTCCATCACGCTGCACCCGCGCACCGGCAACGAGTATCCCCGCGTCATCGAAACGCGCGCGGGCATGCTCAACGCCATCGGCCTGGCCAACGTCGGGCTGGAGGTCTTCCTCAAGGAGAAGGTCGCGGCGCTGGAGGCGATGGGACTGCCGGTGTTCGTTAACGTGGCCGGCACGGCGGTGGAGGACTACCAGGCTGTGGCTGAGGCGATGGAGGCCGTCAGCGTGGTCCGCGGGATCGAGCTGAATATCTCCTGCCCTAACGTCAAGGCTGGCGGGATACAGTTCGGCACGCACCCGCGGCAGGTGGGCCTGATCGTGTCCAAGGTGCGGGAGGTGGTCAAGAAGAACATCCTCATCGTCAAGCTCTCGCCCAACGTGACGGACATTGCCGCCACGGCCGCCGCCGCGGTGGACGCCGGGGCCGACGCCATGAGCCTGATCAACACCTTCACCGCCATGGCCATCGACATCGAACGCCGCCGCCCGGTGCTGGCCAACACAACGGGGGGCCTGTCGGGCCCGGCCATCCGGCCCATCGCCGTGTACATGGTCCACCGCGTCTACACGCAGGTGGCCAAGGCCGCCGGCATCCCGATCATCGCCCTGGGCGGCATCCAGTACGCCCGCGACGCCATCGAGTTTCTCCTGGCCGGCGCGACGGGCCTGGCCATCGGCACGGCCTTGTTCGTCAACCCCGCGTGCATCGTCGAGATCCGCGACGGCATCGCCGACTATCTCCGCCGACACGACCTGGCCTCGGTCAGCCAACTCACCGGCGCTCTGAACGTGCCCTGACGCTTAATCGTGGTCGCACACGCCGCGACCACGCCACCCGCCTGTGGAGGGGATCGCCGAAGATCAGGATTGAAATCTTCCCCGCCAAGGTCGTACTCTTGGGGGCTTGGATTCTGGTACAATTGCACTACGGAGACGTGAACATGAGCGTTATTGGACGTGGCCAGGCCGGCGAGAACCTTTCGGATGCGGACATCCGCCAGATCGTCGCTTCGGCGGCGAAGGAGATTTCCACCGCCGGCAAACGAGTGCTGGTTATTATTCCCGATCACACCCGAAGCTGCCCGCTGCCGACGGTGGCCCGTGCGCTTCATGCCGCCATCGCGCCGCAGGCCCGAAAACTGGACTTCCTGATCGCCTTGGGCACCCACCCGGCCCTGAGCGACGCGCAGATCGACCGCCTGCTGGGCATCCCCGCCGGCCAACTGGGCCAGGTGCTGCCGGGCTCGAAGGTCTTCAACCACGAATGGAAGAACCCCTCCGCCTTGACCACCCTCGGCACGCTCAAGGCCGAAAAGATCGCCGAGATCACCGGCGGCAAGTTCTCGATGGACGTGGACGTGACGATTAACAAGCTGGTCTTCGAGTATGACATGGTCATCATCGCCGGGCCGGTCTTCCCGCACGAGGTGGTGGGCTTCTCGGGCGGCAGCAAGTATTTCTTCCCGGGCATCTGCGGCGAGGCGCTGCTCAACTTTTTCCACTGGCTGGGCGCGGTCATCACCAACCCCAAGATCATCGGGACGCGACAGACGCCGGTGCGGGCCACGCTGGAGGCCGCCGCCGACCTGCTCAAGATCGACAAGTACGCCCTGTGCATGGTGGTGGCCGGGCACGACCTGGCGGGCCTGTACTTCGGGCCGGTGCGCGAGGCCTGGTCGGCCGCGGTGGACCTGTCCGACCAGGTACACATCAAGTATGTCGATAAGCCGTACAAGTCGATCCTGTCCCGCGCCCCGGAGATGTACGACGAACTGTGGGTCGGGGCCAAGTGCATGTACAAGATGGAGCCGGTCGTCGCCGACGGCGGGGAGTTGATCATCTACGCTCCGCACATCCACGAGATCGCCGCCGCCCACGGCAGGATCATCGAGGAGATCGGCTACCACACGCGCGACTACTTCCTGGCCCAGTGGGACAAGTTCAAGCATTACCCCTGGGGCGTGCTGGCGCACTCCACGCATGTCCGAGGCATCGGAACGTATGAGAACGGCGTGGAGAAGGGCCGCATCCAGGTCACGCTGGCCACGGGCATTCCCGAAGCCACCTGCCGCAAGATCAACCTGGGCTATCGCGACCCGGCCTCCATCAACATCGCCGACTGGGAAGGCAAGGAGGCTGAGGGCAGGCTCTATGTTCCCAAGGCCGGCGAGATGCTCTACAAGCTCAGGAATGCCCCGGCCTGGCAGCGATTCGACGGCTAGGGCTGCGTTTTGCTCGTCAAACGCTGGATCGGGTGCCACTGCTGCGGTGTTTGCAGCAGTGCCGGCGTCAAACACGGCTGCACACGACGCAGCCGTGGCACCTATCAGATCAGATGTGACAGAGCGATAGGGTCAGAGCCACCCCGATCCGGTTTGAGTGGCATCCGCCGCTATGATGAAGCGATGGGACGCGATGGTGATTGCGGCGTCCCGGCGTGCGGAGCCAGAAGGATACGATCATGGCCAGGTACAAGGTGCGGTTCGAGCCGCGCGGCGTGACGGTGGAAGCAGACCCCGCGCTGTATCCCTATGGACGTCATGGCCGGGCCGGCAGCATTCTGGATATCGCCCTGACCCACGGGCTGGAGATCGAGCACGCCTGCGGCGGAGTGGGCATCTGCTCCACCTGCCACGTCATTGTCACCGCCGGCATGGAGAACCTCTCGCCGGCGAGCGATGAAGAACTCGACGCGGTGGACTCCGCCCCCGGCAACACCCTCAACAGCCGCCTGGCCTGCCAGGCCGTCGTCAACGGCAATGTGACGGTAACGGTCCCCGCGTGGAACCGTAACGCGGTCGGCGAGGGCGGCGGATAGTCCGAAGTGCGAAGCCTCACGCCATTGAAAATGATTCCGTTCGCGTAATTCGTGTAATTCGCGGCTGATGCCAACGCGAGAGATCGATTATGCCCAAACTCAAGTGGTTCGACATCGACGAGATCGCCTACCAGCTCAACCAGGACCACGGCGATCTCCAGCCGCTGGAGGTCCGCTTTACCGACATGCACCGTTACATTATCGAGCTGCCCGATTTCGACGACGAACCGGGTGCCTCCAGCGAACGCACGCTCGAGGCCATCCAGATGGCCTGGCTGGAGTACTACAAAGAAAACCACTGACCCGAATGGAGAATCGCGAGTTGCGAGTCGCGAATTGACGACCCCCCGCGAGCGGGAGTCGAACAATGGCCCGACAGCGGCGGGGGAAGCGGGGCAGGCCAATTTCTCTTCCGTCGCGCAAGGGGAGTTGCAGAGGGCGGGCCTGTTGGTGTAGAATCCACCGCTTACCAGAACAGAAAGGTGATGATCATGGGTGAACGCAGGGTACGCAAGCAGCGAAGGCAGGCGACGCAGAAAGCCACGCGTCAGGTGAACAGCGCCCGCAAGACCAAGGAACGCGCCCGCCGGGCCATCAGGGTCGCAGCCCGGGCCGCCAAGACGACCGCCTAAGGTGGCAAGTCCTTGCCTTGCCGGTTGCGGTCGCGGATCGCGCCGGCGGCGAGGGTCGCCATTTTCCACACTGCAAGAAGCGCCGCGCCGGTCGCGGCGTTTTTCTTTTCCGCTGGGCCGGGCATGCCTGGGCGGCCACTGCGTCCCGCTCAGAGTCGGTAACGCTCCAACAGTGTCTTGACCTTGCCGGCTGACTCGTCGAGCAACTCGATGCGGAAGTGACCAATGCCCAATCGGCATAGCTCGCCGAGGCCCTCGATACGGGCGGGCTGGTCGGCGTAGATAGTGTTGCGGCAGCGATTCTCGGCCAGGAGGGTGTGGCGGGCGCCGTTGCGATCCTGGAGCCCCGTGACTTTGCCGCCGCGGCACTGTCGCCGGCAGCGGGCCTGGGGCGAACTATCCAGGCCACCGTCACCGCCAAGCCATGCGGCGAAGGTGCAGTGCTCGGTATGGAACAGGGGGCTGTGATGGCAGGCGAGCACTTCCAGGGCTGACGCGGGGAAATGCTTCAACAAGCCGCCCAGGGACGCGGGCGGCAGGTCATAGCCGGGCGTGATCCGCGTCAGGCCCCAGGTGGCGGCCAGGGCGGCGGACAGTTCATTGGCCAGGTTCAGGCTGGCGTCGCCGATGAGCGGGACTTGCGGGCAACGTTCCCTGAGGATCGCAAGGGCGGCGAGATTGCGGACCAGCATCGCCACTGGCCCAAGGGCAAGCAGGGCCTCCAGGTCGCTCTCCTCGCCCGACCGCATGATCCGGGCCGTGGCCAGCCCCATCGCCAGTGACGCGGACTTGCCGATGGCGAAGGCCTCGCGGGCATCGGCCGAGCGGGGCAGGTCGCAGTAGATTGTGCCCATGCCCTCGGCACTGCCCGGCCCCTGCTGCCAATCGGCGGCGGCCCGCACCTGTTCCAGGCTGCGAACAAGCAGGTGAAGCGACGGGCGATTGCGCGGCACGTCGCTGTTGGCTTGCATCGCCGATTGAAGCGTGCGGCGGATGTCGTCCAGCGCCGACGGCTGGGCCACGGGATGCATGCCGGCGGCCTGCTGAGCCTGATAAAGCGCCTCGGCGGCCTTGCGTCGCAGATCGTTGAGGATGCTGGCGGGCACCACGACCGGGGCTGACTCCGCCGGGCCCGCCGCGGTCAGCAGCGTCACCTCGGCCAGTTCAAAGGGCGTCTGCCCCAGCCGGCCCAGCTGCTGGCGGAGCAGGTCCAGGGTCAACGGCTGGTGTTCGGCGGGCGCCAGCGGGCCTGCCCATCGCTCCTCGGCGCAGCGCCCGGATGCGTCGGTGAAGCGGACCACAAGCTCGCCGCCCACCTCGACGCGCACGGCCGCATGGATCTTCTGCCGGTGGACGACGATGTCGCGGGCATAGCTGGAGGTCAATCGCCGATGCACGGCCGGGTCGTCGCTCTTCCACACCTCGTCGCCGGCTGAGACGGTAGAGAGTTTCAGGTCGCCGGCCCCGAAAGTCAGTTCGTATCGGCCGCCGCCACAGGGCCGGACCGAATAGACGCGCCCGCCTTGCTCGGTGGAACTTTCTCCGCAGCCGAAGACCACGCCGTCGCCACCTTTGAGCGGCGGGTCGATTGTCCTGGCATCGCCGCCCGGCCCGGCGGAGGGGAGAGCCTGGATCATCAGGCCCGCCGGGCTCTTGCCGACGACGGTCCCGACCCGCACGCCGCGACTGTCGGGATAGAGCCCATGCACCAGACTGCCGTGGTCGGCGCCCTTGAGGAACCCGTGGCAAAAGCCGCGGCTGAAACCCTCGGCCAGTTCCTGCTCCTGCTCGTGGGACAATCTGAATGCCTTGCCCGCAGCCGCGGCGTCGATGGCGGCGCGGTAGATGCCCGTGGCGGCGGCGACGTACTGGGGGCTCTTGAGCCGGCCTTCGATCTTCAGCCCCGCGACGCCGAGTCTGACCAGGTCAGCCACCAGGTCATGGGCGGCCAGGTCGCGTGGGCTGAGCAGGTATCGTCGGTCCTGGGTGTCGATGACCTTGCCGTCGACGATCAGCTCATACGGCAATCGGCAGGCCTGGGCGCACTGGCCGCGATTGGCCGATCGTCCCATCAGCGCCCCGCTGGCCTGGCACTGGCCGCTGTAGGACATGCACAGCGCGCCGTGGACGAAGACTTCCAGCTCCAGGTCGGTGGCGGCGGCGATGGCGGCGATCTCGGGCAGCGGCAATTCCCGCGGCAGGATGACGCGCGTGACGCCCATTGCCTTGAGAAGGTCCATCGCGCGCGGGTGCGAGAGCGTCATTTGCGTCGAGGCGTGGAGCGGCAGCGAAGGAGCCAATGCATGCACCAGGGCCGCCAGGCCCAGGTCCTGGACGATCACCGCGTCGGCGCCGGCCTGGGCGATGGCAGCGGCATAGTCCGCCGCGCGGCCCAGTTCCTCGGGGAAGATCAGCGTATTGAACGCGACGTAGCCCCTGACGTTGTGGCGGTGGAGAAAGTCCATGACCGCCGGCAATTCATCGAGGGCGAAGTTGACCGCGCGACGGCGGGCGTTGAAGTCGCCCAGGCCGAAGTAGACCGCGTCGGCCCCGTTGGCCACCGCGGCCCGCAGGGATTCCCAATGGCCGGCCGGGGCCAGCAGTTCGGTCGTGTGTTCCTGTTTTGACGACATTATGCGGATGCCTTCTGTTCCCGCAGCCTAATATAGCATAAAATGCCCGCGACCCTGAGTGGCTCGTGTCGAGCTTTGGGGCAGGCAAGAGGACCCGAAGGTGCATGCACGAAAGAACATCATCGCGACGCTGGCTGGGCGAAAGACCTTGCGCGTCGCGGGCCTGATGTCCGGCACCAGCGCCGACGGCATCGACGTCGCCATTGCCGACATCACCGCGCGAAAGGCCACGGTGCTGGCCTTCGACACCTTCGCGTACCCGCCGGCCGTCCGCAAGGCGATCTTTCGCCTCTTCCAGCCGGCCGTCTCGCAGGTGGACGAGATCTGCCACATGAATTTCGTCCTGGGCGAGCTTTTCGCCGACGCGGTCATCACGCTGGCCAACCGCAGCGGGCTGGGCCTGTCGAGCATCGACCTGATCGGCTCCCACGGCCAGACCATCTATCACATCCCCACCGGCCGTCGCATGAGCGGCCCGCTCAGCCGGCGCGTGCGATCGACGTTCCAGATCGCCGAGCCCAGCGTCATCGCCGAGCGGACGGGCATCACCACGGTGGCCGACTTCCGCCCGCGCGACATCGCCGCCGGAGGGCTGGGCGCGCCGCTGGTGCCCTTTGCCGATTACTTCCTCTTCCGCCATGCCCGCAAAGGCCGGGCGATCCAGAACATCGGCGGCATCGCCAACGTGACTTATCTGCCTCCCGGCGGCGGGATCGAGTCGGTGCTGGCCTTCGATACCGGGCCGGGCAACATGATTATCGACCGCGTCACCTGCCTGGCCACCGGCGGCAAGATGAACTTCGACGTCCAGGGCAAGCTGTCCCGCCGGGGCAAGGTCGTCGCGCCGCTGCTGGCCCGGCTGATGCGGCATGCCTTTCTGCGACGCAAGCCGCCCAAGACCACCGGGCGGGAGGATTTCGGCACGCAGTTCACCGACAAGCTTTACGCCCGCGCGATGGCCCAGGGCCTGGCGCCGCTGGACGTGCTGGCCACGGTGACGGCCTTCACCGCCGCGAGCATCACGCAGGCTTACCGGCGGTACCTGGGCGGGACGGTCGACGAGGTGATCCTCTGCGGCGGCGGGGAGTGGAACAAGACGCTGGTGGAGATGATCACGCAACAGCTCGCGCCCGCGCGCGTGTGTCTCATGAGCGAACTGGGGATCGACGGCGACGCCAAGGAGGCCCTGTCGTTCGCGATCCTGGCCCGGCAGACGATTCTGGGCCTGGCCAACAACGTGCCGTCGGCCACCGGGGCCGACCACGCCGCCGTCTGCGGCAAGATCATCCCAGGAAGGATCCGATGACGCCCGACCGTTCGAAGCTGACGACCGAAAAACGCAACCCCCGCAGCGCCGACATCGACCGCCGATCGAGCCTTCAGATTGTGGATATCATCAACCGCGAGGACGCCCGCGTGGACGTGGCGGTGGGGCGGCAGCGGCGACAGATCGCCGCGGCCATCGACCTGGTGGCCGATCGACTCTCGCGCGGCGGACGGCTTTTCTACATCGGGGCCGGCACCAGCGGGCGCCTCGGCGTGCTGGACGCCTCCGAATGTCCGCCGACCTACGGCGTCTCGCCGACCCTGGTGCAGGGCATCATCGCCGGCGGCAAGAGGGCGCTGGTGCGGTCGGTGGAGGGCGCCGAAGACCACTTCGCCGACGGCGCTGCCGCGGTGGACCGCAAGAAGGTCGGCCCGCGCGACGTGGTGATGGGCATCGCCGCCTGCGGCGTCACGCCGTTCGTGCGGGGCGGCGTGGAACGGGCGTCGCGGCGCGGGGCCGGGACGATCTTCTTCACCTGCGCCCCCGAGGCCAAGGGCCTGCTCAAGGCCGACGTGATCATCAACCCGGTGGTCGGGCCCGAGGTCATCACCGGCTCGACCCGGATGAAGGCGGGCACGGCCACCAAGCTGGTGCTCAACACCCTCACCACCGGCGCGATGATCCGCATGGGCAAGGTGCATGGCAACCTGATGGTGGACCTGCGAGCCACCAATGCCAAGCTCCGCGACCGCAGCGAGCGGATCGTGATGGCTGCGACGGGGCTGGAGCGACCGGCGGCCCGGCGGCTGCTGGCCCGGGCCCAGGGCAGCGTCAAGGTGGCCATTGTGATGCATTTCCGCAAGGTCGCGGCGGCGGCGGCCGGTGAAATCCTCGAAGGCTGCGGCGGCTTTCTCCGCGCCGCACTGGATGGACGCGCGAAAAAGTAGCGAGGGTGGTGTTTGTTTCACGGAAGGCATAGCTCATGGACGAGTTCTTTTCGTTGAAGGTCGGCTCGCTGGGCGGGATCGACCTGGCCATCCTGGCCGGCAGCATTGTGCTGCTGTTCCTCATCGCCTTCATCGCCGGCCGGCGCGAGCAGAGCACCAGCGACTTCTTCCTGGGCCAGCGCCACGTGCCGGCCATCATCGCGTGCCTGTCCTTCGTGGCCACCGAGGTCAGCGCCGTCACCATCACCAACAATCCCGGCACGGGCTTTACCGAGAACCTCCAGTACCTGCAATTCTACATCGGGTCGGCGGCCTCGAAGATCTTCGTGGCCTTCCTCTTTCTGCCGGTCTTCTACCGCCACGACTGCACCAGCATCTACGAATTCCTCCGCCACCGTTTCGGCCCGCCGTCGCAGTATTCCGGCTCGGTCTTCTTCTTCCTGACCCGCCTGCTGGGCTCGGGCGTGCGGCTGCTGGCGGCCTGCTGGGCGCTGTCGATGATCCTGCACTGGTCGCTGGCCCAGACACTGCTGCTGTTCACCGCCGCCAGCATCGCGTTCATCGCTTTCGGCGGCATCAAGGCCGTGGTGTGGACGGGCACCTACCAGGCCACCGTCTTCTACCTGGCCGGGGCGGCTGTGATGATCTACCTCTTCACGCAGATCAGCGGCGGATTTGACGCCATCGGGTCGATCGCGGGCCCGGCGGGGCGGCTGAGCGTCTTTGACTTCGCGCCCGACCTCAACCGGCCGACCAGTTTCTGGGCCGGCACGGCCAATGCGTTCTTCATCGGGCTGGCGATCTTCGGCACCGACCAGGAGCTGGTGCAGCGGCTGCTGACGGTCAAGACGCGGCGATCCAGCCAGAAGGCCATCCTGGGCACCATCGTGGCCTCCTTCCCCGTGACGTTCATGTACCTGGGCATCGGCACGCTGCTGTTTGTCTTTTTCCAGCAGCACGCCGACCCCAAGTTGCCCGCGGTGGCCAAGGAAATCTTCCCCTACTACATCGGCCAGTACCTGCCCGTCGGTCTCAAGGGCCTAGTCGTGGCGGCGATCCTGCTGGCCAGCATCGACTCGCCGCTCAGTTCGCTGTCCTCCTCGTTCGTCATGGACATCTACAAGCCGCTCATTCACCGCACCGGCAGCGACAGGCACTACCTGTGGGTCTCGCGATGCGGCGTGGTCGGTTTCGGTCTCATCCTGGCCGGCATCGCGATGGCCTGCCAGCGGGCTGACAACATCCTGTGGCTGGCCTTCAAGATCATCTCCATCACCGGCGGCAGCATGCTGGGCGTTTTCCTGCTGGGCATCCTGACGGGCCGGGGGAGCAACGCCGGCAATGTGGCCGCCATGGTCATCAACGCCCTGACCATGACCGTGCTGCTGGCACTGAGCAGTTTCGGCCCCGTGGGCCTGAAGCATTTCCTCTTCTCCGGCAGCCCGGCGGCGCCGGCGGGCGAGGCGGTGCTGATCCCGCTGGCCTGGAGCTGGCTGATCGTCATCGGCACGGGACTGACGTTCCTGCTGGCCCTTGTCCTGGGCTGGAAGTGCAGGTTCAAGGCGCCCCAGGCGGATCACCCGAAGCCGATCTAGTAGTCCTTCACAGCTAAAATTGTGAGTTTGTGCCACCCCCAAGCGTCGTGTGCTTGGGGGTGTCCGCACGGCCAAGCAAACAACGCTTGACCGTGGCACCAGCAAAATTAGTTGTGAAGGACTACTAGTGTTGCGTCGCTCGTCAAACGATGGAGTAGGTGCCACTGCTGCGATGTTTGCAGCAGTGTCGATGCAAAGCACGGCTGCACACGACGCAGCCGTGGCACCCAACCCGCAGTTTCAACATTGACGGAATATTAGGGCCTTGTTTTCGAGGTCGTTGTGAAATCATAATCCCCCTCACAGATAAAGGAGTCTCCGCATGCCCGCCAAGTCACTGCTCATCCCGGTCAAGAAATGCGTCGCCCGGAGTGGTCGATTCCGCTGGCCCGCCCGCAGCGTACTGGCCACGGCCCGCGTGGCCGACGTCGTGCCGCTGGGCCAACTCGCCGAGGACTTGAAGAAGCACGCCGGCTCGAAGGCCTGCCTGGAAGGCAACGCCTTGGGCCCCGCGGCGGTGCGAGTCCGTCGAGACGCGGCGATCAAGGGCGCCGAGCAGTACCGCCTGGTCGTCGGGGCCGACGGGGTCACGATCTCCGCCTCCACCGACGCCGGCGCCTACTACGGCCTCCAGACGTTGCGGGAACTGGTGAGGATTCACGGGCGATCGTTGCCGGCCTGCGTGATCGACGACCAGCCGGACTTCGCGCGGCGCGGCGTGTACCAGGACTGCTCGCGCGGCAAGGTGCCCACGCTGGAAACGCTCAAGGCGCTCGTCGAACGCCTGGGCGCCTGGAAGATCAACGAACTCCAGCTCTACGTGGAGAACGTCTTTTCCTACAAGCGGCACCCCGACATCGGCAAGGGCTACAGCCCGCTGACGAGCGAGGAAATCCTCGCCCTCCAGGAACATTGCAAGGAGCATCACATCAGGCTGGTGGGCTCGCTGGCCAGCTTCGGCCACCTGGAGAAGGTTCTGTGCCTGCCGCAGTATCGCAACCTGGCGGAGATTGCCGAGGGTAAGGGCCCGCAGGGCGGCTCGACGCTGTGCCCGACCGATCCGCGTTCGGTCAAGCTGGTGGGGGAGTGGTACGAGGAGTTCGTGCCGCTCTTCGAGGCCGTTGACTTCAACGTCTGCTGCGACGAGACCTCGCCGCTGGACGTGGGACGGAGCAAGGCCAAGGCCGCCAAGGTCGGCGGCGGGCGGCTGTACCTGGACTTCCTGCTCAAGATTCGCCAGCTTTGCCACAAGCACGGCAAGCGGATGAACGCCTGGTCGGACATCATCCTCCAGCACAAGGAACTGCTGAAAGACGTGCCCCGGGACATCGTCATGCTGAACTGGGCCTATGAGCCCAACCACTGGCGCATGGGCCGGACCAACGAGATCGCCCGCGCCGGCCTGCCCCTGGTGGTCTGCCCGGGCACCAGCAGTTGGGCGACGCACGGCAGCCGCCTGGGCGTGGCCATCGCCAACGTGGCCAACTTCGCCGCCCAGGGGCGTCGCTGGGGCGCCGAAGGCATGCTCAACACCGACTGGGGCGACGGAGGGCATCGCAACTTCATGGGCGTGAGCCTGCACAGTTTTGCCCACGGGGCGGCCCATTCGTGGCACGGCCGCGGCGTCGACGACAAGAGCTTCACCGATGCGTTCTGCTTCCATGTCTTTGGCCAGAACAACTCCAGGCTCGCCGGCAGCCTGCGCGCGCTGGGAGGGACGTACTGCGTCTGCTCGGACAACTATGTCAACTCCTGTGCCCTCTACACGAGCCTGGTCGAGCCGCTGGTCCTTCCCGAAGGCGGGAAAGGCCGCATTGACGAGACCAAGCCCGCCGGCCTCAGGCAGATCATCCGCCAGCTCTCCGACGAGAAGATCTGGCCGCTGCCGCCCAAGGACATGGGAGGGTTCGAGGCCCTGGCGCTGATGGAGTTCTCGGTGGCGGCGCGGATGGACGTCCTGGCCTGTCGGCGGGCGCTGGCGGCCAAGGATCTGCGGGCCGGCAAGGCCGTGGCGGCCAAGGAATTCCAGGCCCTGGCGGCGGACATGCACGAGCTGGCCGGCGATTTCAAGGGGCTGTGGCTGGCCCGCAACAAGCCTTCACGCCTGAAGGACAACCTGGACCTGATGAGCCGGGCGGAAACTGAAAGCCGCCGCCTGGCGACGGCGAAATAACGGCCGCCAAGCGCCTATGATAAACCGTGCGTCCCGCATTGGCGGGAAAGGATGAGGCATGGGCACGATCATCTCACGGCGCGACGTGCTGAAACTTGGCGCCGTCTCCGCACTGGCGGTGGCGACTGAATTGACTTTGGGTGACTGGAAAACAAGTAAAGGAGAACCGGAAATGAACATCGGAGAAATCGGTTTTGAAGGCGCCTTCGCCGGCGGCAAGTACACGCTGCCGGAACTGCCTTACGCGGCCAATGCCCTCGAGCCGCTCTATGACGAGCGGACTGTCACCCTTCACCATGACAAGCACCACGCCGCCTACGTCAAGGGCCTCAACGCCGCGGTGGAGAAACTGTCCGCCGCCGGCAAGGGGGCCGATGGCGACACGATCAAGGCGCTGGTTCGCGATTTGTCGTTTCACGGCAGCGGCCACATGCTGCACTGCCTGTTGTGGCATTCGATGACCCCGGGCGGCTCGGACGGCGGCGACGCCTTCAACAAGGCCCTGGCCGACAGCTTCGGATCGGTCGAGACATTCAAGGCGCAGTTCGCCGCCGCGACCAAGTCCGTCGAAGGCAGCGGCTGGGGCGTGCTGGCCTACGAACCGGTGGCTGGGAAGCTCGTGATCCTCCAGGCCGAGAAGCACCAGAACCTGGCGATCTGGGGCGTGACGCCGCTGCTGGTCTGCGACGTCTGGGAGCATGCCTATTACCTCAAGTACGCCAACGACCGCGCTGCCTGGGTGGACAATTTCATGAAGATGGCCAACTGGAAATTCGCCGCCCAGCGGCTGGCCTCGGCGTCAGGAAAATAGCGCCAAACCATAAGCGGTTCTGAACGCACAGATTATGGAGGCTTCCGCCACGCAGCGGCAGGAGTGTGGATTATTATTCTCTTTTTTGCTTACGTCCGATAACTCCGCGCTATAATTCACTAAGTTGAGGGACGACGCAGAGAGTCCCCGGATTTGCGGAAGTTGAAATGGCCAGAATAGTTGTCAGGATTGTGCTGGAACCGAAAGGATGTTTCAGGGCTTGGTGCCCGTCGCTGCCTGGTTGTGTAACTCACGGCCGGAGCGTGGAAGAGGCCCGGGAGAGCATAGAGGAACTCGTCCACGGATACTTTGCCAGCATGGACAACCCTGGGGAAGCGACCCTCGAGTTCCGTGCCGAAACAGAGTACATGAATGTGGGCGAAAGTTATGCCCACCGGGCGTGACCAAACGTAGCTCCGGCCTTCAGGATGAGCCGCGGTTCAAGGACCGCGGCCCTTTTTTGCGCCTTGTCCAAAGGGCCAACGGGGTGTCTTGCGGATGATCGGGGAATCGTCAAATCTCGTCCTTGCCGCCTGATGGCCTGCGGCAGTAGCATGTCCGCACGATACCTTCAACCTTTAAGGAGCGCCTTATGAAGATCCAAGTGATGGCCATGCTGCTTTGTGGGACCATTTTCTATGTTGCCCTGGCCGGTGCCGAGGAAACCAAGCCTGCCGCCGATGTCGAGGCGACGGTGGCCAAGGCGATGGATTCGTACAAGGCGGGCAAGACGGCCGAGGCGATCGCGGGCCTTCAGGAGGCCATCACGCTGATGCAGAAGTCGCTCCAGAAGGGCATGGCCGCCTTCTTCCCCAAGGCCCCCGAAGGCTGGGAGGCTGGCGAGATCAAGTCCTCCTCCATGTCGATGAATTCCGGTGACGGCGGCGGCTCGTACACCAATCTCACTCGCGAGTACACCCACAAGGATGGCCGGCGCGTCGAGATCGCCATGACCAACGCCCCGCAACTGGTCGAGGCCCAGAAGTCGGTGGCCCAGATGTACCGCAACCCCGAGTTCATCAAGATGGCCAATGCCAATGACCCTAACACAAAAATCACCGTCTTTGACCGCGACGGCTGGACCGGCTGGACGGAGGTCCGCACAGACGGGCACGTTCAGGCCATTGTTTTCGCCTCGGGCACGATGCTGAGCGTCCAGTCCGACAAGGGCGACGAGAGCCTGCTCAATGCGTTTCTGGGCGGCATGGATCTCAAGGGCCTGGCCGGGATGAAGGCCGGCAAACAAACCGCGAAATAGCGGTGGGCGTATCTGTAGTTTCTTTTTGGAGAGCATCCGTCATGAACGACTCGTTGAAACAAGGTGGCGTTGGTTTTGTTTCCGCCCAGCCGATCTGGCCCAAGGGTCGCGAAAAAGAGATGAACCTGCTGGCGGGGTTCCGTTGCGCCTTCGCGGCGCCGAAGGGTGGCACGGCGAGGTTGCGTGTCGCGGCGGCGACCTTCTACCGGGCCTTTCTCAACGGGCAGTTCCTTAACTACGGCCCCGCGCGCGGGCCTCACGGCTATTACCGCGTAGATGATATCGACCTGACGGGCAAGTTGCAGCCGGGCCGGAACATCGTGGCTATCGAGGTCGCGGGCTACAACGTCAACGGCTTCAGCCTTCTGGATCAGCCCTCTTTCCTCCAGGCCGAGATTCTCAGCGGGGGGCAGGTGCTCGGCTCGACGGCAGGGCAGGGTCAGCCCTTCGAGGCGGGGATCTGCGACTATCGCATTCAGAAGGTCCAGCGCTACGGCAAGTGGCGATCGTTCATCGAGGTCTATCGCTTCGACGAAGGCTACGACCGTTGGCGAGGCGATGAATCGGCGGCCTTGGGCCCCGTCGAGACGGCTGTGCAGGGCCCCAAAGTCCTGCTGGATCGCGGCGTGCCGCTGGGCACCTTCACGCGCCGGCTGCCGAAGGCTCACGGAACCAGCGGCAGAATTCAGGACGCCCCCAAGGACAAGACCCTCCGCAGGCACCAAAGCATCGCCGAGATTGGGCCTGAGCGAAGTTCCTTTCCAGAGGCGGAGTTGGAGGTGATCCCCACCGACGAGTATGAAAAGCTGGCCTTTGTGCCCGAAGCGGCATCGCAGAGGGGCTGGGCCCAGGAGCCGGCGGTGGAACTGTCGGGCGGCCGGTATCACCTCATCGATTTCGGGGTGAACCTGACGGGGTTCATCGGTGCCGAGATCGTCTGCCAGGCCCCGACGCGGCTGTGGCTGGTCTTCGACGAAATCCTGATCGATGGTGACGTGGACATTTACCGCATCCATTGCGCCAACATTATTGACCTGGGAATGCAGCAAGGCCGCTTCCGTTTTGAGAGCATCGAGCCTTACACGCTGGCCCACCTCAAGCTGGTCTGCGTCTCGGGACGTTGCAGAGTCAGCGATGTTTCGATTCGCGAGTATGCTTTCCCCGAGACCGTCGCAGCCGATTTTTCCGCCGGCGATGAACGTCTCAACAGGCTCTATCGCGCCGGCGTGGAGACCTTCCGCCAGAACTCGCCCGACCTGTTCATGGATTGCCCCTCGCGCGAGCGGTCCGGCTGGCTGTGCGACAGCTTCTTCACGGCTCGGCCGGCCTTCGACCTCGGCGCCCTGTCGGTCGAGCGGAACTTCTTGGAAAACTATCTTCTGCCCACGTCGTTCCCAGCCTTGCCCGAGGGCATGTTGCCGATGTGCTACCCGTCCGACAACACCAACGGGGCCTTCATCCCCAACTGGGCCATGTGGCTGGTGATCGAGTTGGAGGAATACGGCCACCGCAGCGGCGACCGCGACATGGTGGAGGCCTTCAGGTCTAAAGTCCTGGCCCTGCTGGGCTACTTCAAGCGGCTGGAGAATTCCGACGGCCTGCTGGAGAAGCTGGAAAACTGGGTGTTTCTTGAGTGGTCGGCCGCCAATCACTTCACCCAGGACGTCAATTATCCCAGCAACATGCTCTATGCCGGCATGCTGGACGCCGCCGCCCGAATGTATGGCATGAGCGAGTTGGCCGCCAAGGCGGAGGCGATCCGCCAAGCCATCCGCCAGCAGTCTTTCGACGGGGAGTTCTTCGTCGATAATGCCCTCCGCCAGGACGGCAAACTCGTGGTGACGCGCAATCGCACCGAAACCTGCCAATACTACGCATTCTTCTTCGGCGTGGCTGCGCCGGCCACGCACGGCGGGCTGTGGAAGGTTATCCGCGACCAGTTCGGCCCGCACCGCGTCGAGCGCGGCGTGCTGCCGGAAATCCACCCGTCCAACTCGTTCATCGGCAACATGCTGCGGGTGGAGATCCTTTCCCGCGAAGGTCTTGGCCAGCAGATTCTCAACGAGTCGATCGACTACCTGCTGTACATGGTCGAGCGAACCGGCACCTTGTGGGAGCATATCCGCCCCGAGGCAAGCTGCAACCACGCCTTCGCCTCGCACATTGTCCACACGCTTTACCGCGATGTCCTGGGGCTGCGCGAGGTCAATGTGCCGGGCCGGAGCGTGCAGGTCTGCTTTGGCCCGCTGGAATTGCAGAACTGCCAGGGAAGAATCCCCACACCCCACGGCCCGGTCGAACTGACGTGGCGAAAGGAGAGCGGCACGCTTCGGTATCGCCTCCAACTGCCCCAGGGATACACCGCCAAGATCACCAATGCCAGCGGCCTGGAGCTGTGCAGCGAGGGATGACGAAGCGGCCGCAATCGTGACGGCTGGGCAGTCTGTCAGGCGTCAAACGATGGATCGGGTGCCGTGGTCGCGGCGTTTGCGACCATGTGGACGCTGGACATGCCTGCGAGTGCCACTGCTGCGGTGTTTGCAGCAGTGTTGACGCTATGCACGGCTGCACACGGCGCAGCCGTGGCACCATAGGATCAGCTCTGACAGGCCACTAGCCTACGCAGGCGTGGTCGGGCACAGGCCGTCGCGCCGAGGCCGGGGCCTCTCGCAGCGTGAAGAGCGTGATTTCCGGGCGCGAGTTGAGGTTACGCCGCCGCCCGTAGCCCAGCCCGCGATTGACGTAGAGATATTGGTCGGGTGCCAGGCTGTACTGCCCAGCCGAGAAATGCTTGTTGGTCGTGGGCATCAGGAGATCCGAGATTTTCCGCTCGGGGATCTGTGTGCCGTGCGTATGGCCGGCCAGCACCCAGTCGGCGCCGTGCTCAGCCAGTTCGATGGCTGCGTCGGGGTTGTGGCACAGGGCGATGGTCGGCAGGTGCGAATAGGCCAGGTCGAAGGCCAGGTAGGGGTTGTAGCGCGGGGTCCAGAAGTCCTCCACGCCGACAAACTGTAGGGTGCTCTCGCCGCGATGGAACAGGCGGGCCTCGTTCATCATCACGAAGATGTCTGCCGCCGAAAGTTCTTCGACGACGCGGTCGGCCAATTCCCTTGACCCGCCCATGCCGTTGGGATGCAGCACGCCGTAGTCGTGGTTGCCCAGACAGGCCAGAACCGCCACTTTGGGCGTCAGGGCTCCCAGGATGCGGGCCACGCGGCGGGCGTAGGGACGCGGGCCGGTGATAAAGTCGCCGGTGATGGTGACGAAGTCCACCTCCAGCGCGTTTATAACCTCAACGCACTGACGGAGATAACGCTCCCGGACGATGGGGCTGCAATGGATGTCCGAAATGTGGGCGATTGTTGCGCCGGAAAAGCCTTCCCCCAGATCCGGCAGGGGCATGTCCACGCGCTCGATGCGCAGCCAATTCTTCTCGAATTGCCACGAATATAACCCGCCCAAGGCACAGGAGTTAGCTGCCATCCAGATCAGCCGCTTGAAGAAGGCTCGTCGCGGCCATCGCAGGTGCGGAGGGGAGAACAAAATCTCGTTCATGGTTTTTCAGTCCCGACACGTCGAAAGTATGCCGGTCATTATACGGCGTAGACGATCGACTTGGTCAATCTTTCTTTGCCCAGCCCGGCCGGCAATGCCGGGGTTCCCTCTTGGTGACAATGGCTGAATTATGATTCTGCCCCAAGGAATCGTATCATTACAACTGGCAGGCGTGATTGTTTCACGCGCTGCATTGGCCGCCTGGGAGGTGGTTGTTGACTTCTCGGCTTCATAAGGTGGTGGCCTATGCTGAAACCCCGCATTCTTGCCCCCCGGTTCGAATCGTGCGAACCCAGGCTGCTGCTCAATGGCGGCCCGGCCTACGCCGATATGCTTTCCCTGGACATCGAACCGGTGGGCAGCGTGTGCGTGCAGGACAGTGTGGATTGTGCAGGCCAGGCGGATGTCTATCGATTCACGGCTTCGGCCACCGGGCAGGTCCAGGTGGACATGCTTGCCGCGGCGGGCAGCGGCCTGGACCCGATGTTGCGAATCTATGGCAGTAACGGCCACGGCGTGGCGAGCAACAACAATGTCGCCTCGGGCGTTCTTGACAGCCGAGTGGTCTTCAAGGTCCAGGAAGGTCGCACCTATACCATCAATGCGACCGGGGCCGGAAGAACCACCGGCGACTATGGCCTCCGCGTTACGGCTTCGGCACGCGACGATGTGGGGAACACGACGGCTTCGGCCCTGAGGCTCACTCTCAGCCGCAAGGGCGCCGCGACCGCCAGTCCCACGATCAATTACAACGGCGACGTGGACATGTTCTCCTTCGTGGCGACGATTTCGGGCACGATGACCGTGAACATGAGCGCCACCGGCAGGGGATCGACCCTCGACAGCGAACTGTCCGCGTATGACGTCAGCGGCAACCTGCTGGCGTACAACGATGACACAGTCGGGCTTAACTCGCGCGTGAGCTTCGACGTGGTGAGCGGGCAGAAGTACTATCTGAAGGCCGACGGCTGGGGGGGCACTGCCGGTAAGTATCGCCTGGCCCTGGCCACGACCGTGCCGGCCCCGACGCCGACTCCCACGCCAACGCCAACTCCGACGCCCACACCGACGCCAACCCCGACGCCCACGCCGACGCCGACCCCGACAGTGCAGCCGGGCGACACCGTGGTCGCCAATATCCTGTCCACCGCCAGCGGGCTTCAGCTTCAGGTGGTGGGGACCAACCAGGATGACGTCATTACGCTTTCGCAGAGCGCCGGCGGGCTGGACATGCTGGTCGGGGCGACCAGCTACTCCTATGCCGGCAGCTTCGCCAGCATCGTGATGTACGGCTTTGCTGGCAGCGATACTCTCCGCCTGGCCAACAGCGTGACGGTCTCTGCCGAGGTCTACGCCGGCGACGGCAACGACCAGGTGTTTGATGCCGGCAGGGGCGCCGATAGCGTCTACGGCGGGGCGGGCGACGACCTGTTGATCGCCATCGGCGGCGGGCGCGACACAATCGCCGGCGAGGACGGGGCCGACAGCTTCTGGTTCGACAGCACCGACTCTGCCGCCGACGTCACTTCAGCGGAAACTGCCGCCAAGGC
Organism: Phycisphaerae bacterium; assembly: GCA_041661865.1. Classification (GTDB taxonomy): domain Bacteria; phylum Planctomycetota; class Phycisphaerae; order SM23-33; family SM23-33; genus JBAZTO01. The sequence goes on from JBAZTO010000039.1 coordinate 37,147, forward strand.
TGTGCATCGCGTCACGTCGTTCTACCAGCCCTACAGCACCGACTCGGCCAGTGCCTCCTATGTGTCGCTGGAAATCGCCGGCCAGAATTTCACCGACCCGACCACCAGCTACGCCTACGCCAACTTCTCTTCCAGGCCGCTGTTCACCAACGGGGCGCAGTATAACGACATCGCGCAAGGCGCCGTGGGCGACTGCTATTACATGGCCACGCTGGCCAGCATCGCCGATACCGACCCCAACATCATCGGGCAGATGGTGACGCCGCTGGGCGACGGCACGTACGCCGTCCGGTTCTACCGCAATGGGGCCGAGGTGTACCTGCGCGTCGATGGCGATCTGCCCGTTTATTCCGGCACGAGCCTGGCCTATGCCAAGGCCAGCCCCACCGGAGAGATCTGGGCCCCGATCGTCGAGAAGGCCTTCGCCTACTTCCGCACCGGCGGCAATTCCTACGCTTCCATCAGCGGCGGCTGGATGGGCGATGTCTACACTGCCGTGGCCAATGTCTCCGCGTCCTTCCGCTATACCAGCGGCTCGGCCGGCGACCTCTACAATTACATCTCGACCCAACTGGCCGCCGGGCACCCGGTGACCCTGGGCAGCTACTCCAATGCATCTGGGCCGATCGTCGGCGGCCATGCGTACATGGTCAAGTCCGTCCAATCCGATGCGACCGGGTCCTACGTAACCGTCTACAACCCCTGGGGCGTGGACGGCAAGGCATGGGACTCCAATAGCTCCGACGGGCTCTTGACGATCTCCATTGCCCAGGTGCAACAATACTTCCAGGCCACATCCGTCGGCCTGTGCTGAGAAGGTAGCCTCATCGGCGGGGTCTTGCCCGCCCCCAGTGGCCGCCTCGCCCCAGTATGAAGCAGCCCCGGACTCCGGAGGGAGCCCCGGGGCTGCTGTGTCTGGAGATAGCCGCGAACCTGCCTGCCGACAGGGGGCGTTGCACGAATTCCCCGTCAATCGTCAGTTCATTCGCAGGCGGAAGCGGGTGTAGTCCAGGCCCAGGTTCTTGACCTTGTAGCGGAGGATTCGCGGCGTGGTGCCCAGGTCGCGGGCGGCGCGGGCCATCGAGCCGCTGGCCCGCTTGAGCGCGTCGACGATGATGTCGCGCTCGAAGATCAGGATGCGCTCCTCCAGGCTGCCTTCGCCGATGGTGTCGGAGGAGTCGGAGGTCTGGAGCGTGGGCGGCAGGTGATGGCCGTGGATGACGCCGTCACTGCTCAGCAGCACCGCGCGCTCGATGCAGTTTTCCAGCTCGCGCACGTTGCCGGGCCAGTGGTAGGCGACCATCATATTGATGGCCGGCGTGGAAATCCGCCGCACGTCCTTGTTCATCCGCTTGGCGTAGCGCTCGACGAAATAGTCGGCCAGCAGCAGGATGTCGTCCTTTCGCTCCCGCAGCGGGGGCAGGAAAATCGGGAAGACGTTGATGCGGTAGTAGAGGTCCTGACGGAACGTGCCGGCCTCCACGCCGGCCTCCAGGTCGCGATTGGTCGCCAGCACGATCCGGACGTTGGCCTTGAATGTCTTGTTGCTGCCGACCCGCTGGTATTCCCGCTCCTGGAGCACCCGCAGCAGCTTGACCTGCGTGGCCGGCGAAAAATCGCCCACCTCGTCCAGGAACAGCGTGCCGCCCTCGGCCTCCTCGATCCGCCCGCGACGCATCTGGATCGCGCCGGTGAAGGCGCCCTTCTCGTGGCCGAACAGCTCGCTCTCCAGGAGGTTCTCGCTCAGGGCGGCGCAGTTGACCTTGATGAAAGGCCCCTTGGCTCGCAGGCTGGTGTAGTGCATTGCGTGGGCGACCAGTTCCTTGCCCGTGCCCGACTCGCCGCGGATCAGCACGGTGGTGTCGCTGGAGGCCACCTGGTGGATCTGGTGGTAGACCTCGCGCATCAGGCCGCTGTTGCCCATGATGTTCTCGGGGCGGAAACGGTCCTGCAACTCATTGCGGAGACGGACGTTCTCCTGCTCCAGCACCTGGCGATCCGCCTCGGCGGCCCGGCGGTTGCGGACGTCGTTGGCGATCATGCTGGCGACGATGGACAGGGCCCGGACGTCTTCTTCCAGCGAGGCCGTCTCGTCGAAGATCCGGTCGGCGGACAACGCCCCTACGACCTCGCGCCCGATGGCGATGGGCACGCAGATGAAGCTGATCTCGTCCTTGGTCAGGTTCCGCCGGCGGTGGAGGCGGTCCAGGAACAGCGGTTCCTGCGAGACCTTGGGCACGACGGCGGGCTTGCCGGTCTGGACGACTCGCCCGGTGATGCCCTCGCCCAGGCGGTAGCGGACGGCCCGGCGCTGGGTTTCCGAAAGATTGTGGGCCACCTCGATCACCAGCTCGCTGGAGTCGGGCGACAGAAGCATGAGCGTGCCGCGGCTCATGCCCAGTTCGCTGTGCAGAACGTCAAGCACCTCGGCCAGCACCTGCTTTTGGCGGCTGCCGGTGGCCAGGATCTGGCTGATCTTGTAGAGCGCCTGTAACTCTCTTATATGACGATCGTTATGTTTTGAAGCCTTGGTGGTAGCTTCCTGTGACTTCTCTGCCATAAACGTTCCTCAACTCATGGTACGTGACGGCAGTGTAACAGGTCCATACTGGTGTGACAATAGTGTAACGAAAATTATAGAGCTATTTCCTCCGATTGAACTACCTCGCCGCCCATCCCATTGCAGGCTGGGGAAGGTCTCGCCGCGGTTGCCCGTGGGTCGAAAACTGACAGGTGAAGGTGATATGTGGACAGGAATCCCTCAGCCTTGGGCAAGCCAAAGACGGCAGGGGCAGATTTCGGGATTATTATTTCATGTGGATTGTCGCCAGATCATGTCTACAATTGTCGGGCGAGGGGACGTGCCAAACTCTGCGGCAGGGGAAAGGTCATGGGCAGCGGGATGCCTGAGAGAACCTTTGTGGTTGCATTCAAGGTGCCGGTCGGCAAATGGATTGCCGGGGGCATCGACTTTCAGTCGCTTGTTGAATGGACTGAGACCCATACGGCAGAGGGGCAATTCGAGATGCTATCGGGCACGACCGATTCCCGCCATCATCACATCGCGCTGGGTTTTCGTACGCCGGACGCGGCGGGCAGATTGGCGGAATACCTCAGGACGTTTGGCTACGTCAAGGTCAGTCCCGAATCGCTGCCGGCGGCGAAGGAATGCCGCCAATGAGAGCCCGGCTTAGTGACCGGCCTTTGCGACGGAGCATAAATCAGCCTATTTTTGTTGCCTGCCGAGCGAGCGACCCCGTAGAATCGGCCCCATAGCGTGTTCTTGACCCTCTACTTTTGAAAGGAGTTGCAACATGGCAAAGAGTGCCAAACCCGCCACGAAGAGTGAAATCATTGCCGGCATCGTCAAGTCGACGCAGTTGCCGCGCAAGCAGGTCGTT
>JBAZTO010000040.1:0-38939 GCA_041661865.1 Phycisphaerae bacterium
CAATTCCGCCTGCAATGAGGCAATCTGCTCGCCGGTCATCCGTGATTCTCCCGGAGCATCCTTGCTCCAGAAAGCCTATCGGACAACTCTCGCGGTTCTCTTGAGCTAAACTAGCGCTGTCGTGCTAGAAGCCTTCGCCAATCTCAAGGTCCTCCTGACCTACCGGCGGGACGGCTCGGACCGCAAGGCCGCTGGGACGCTCAAGAGCGTCGGAGACAACTATGTGATCCTGGAGTCCGAGGCGAACAACTTTGCCGTGCCCTTCGATCAGATCCAGCGGATGCAGGTCATGGACCTGGGCGTCCGCGTTCATGTGATGGCCGACAGTAACGCGGTCCCCGCTCGTGCCACGCTTGGCATGGCCTACCTTCGCAAGGGTATCGTCTGGATTCCGGAGTACTCGCTGAAGGTACTCGACGAGGATAGTGCCGAGTTGACCCTGCGTGGAACGCTGGTGAACGACGCGGAAGATCTGGTGCATTGCGACGTAAACTTCGTAGTCGGCGTGCCACATTTCTCGCACACCGACTACCTGGCGCCAGTGGCGGCAGGGCAGATGATTCGTGCCATCGGTACGGCTGTGGCGCCGTCGCAGGTGCAGACACAACTCATGAACCGCGCCGCCTTGCTCAGCAGCAATCAGAACCTCTCGCCGCAGACCGACGATTCCAGGGTTCCGGGGATCCAAACGGGCGAAAGCCTGGAAAAAGTCCTGGGGAACCTGCCGCAGATGGAAGGTCCGGCCGCCACGGACTACACGGTCTATGCCAAAAAAGACCTGACAATCCGCCGGGGAGAGCGCGCCATCGTCACGCTGTTTCGTCATCAGATCAAGTACTCGCACATCTACCGTTGGACGCTTCCAGATGCTCTGGAACACATGCTTGTGCTGCGCAACGACACGGACACGGCCTGGACGACTGGCCCGGCCCTGGCCCTGAGCGGGGACCGTGCCATGAGCGAAGACCTGTTGCGGTACACGCCTAAGGGCGGTGCGGGTGAGTTGCCTGTGACTGCGGCTATCAATGTCGCCCGCGAGCAGAAGGAGACCGAGGCTGACCGCAAGTTGAAGGCTCACCAGCCGAAGCCTGACTTCTACCTGGACCTTGTGAAGCTTGACGGCCGGCTCATGCTCAAGAACTTCGAGAAACGGCCAATCACGGTGATTATTACCCTGCCGGTTTCCGGTAAGCCTCTGGAGGCCAGCGATGGTGGTGAGATCACAGTTGACACGCAGAAGCTTCGCTTGGAGGACAGGGCCGGTTCCATCCAATGGAAGACTACCATCGAAAGCGGCCAGTCCAAGACGCTGACCTACAGCTACGAACGCTATGTGCCGTCACACTGAGCGTTCAGGTACCATGAGCAAGCGTTCGATTTGGCGACAGATAATCCGAGGGCCAGCACGGCTGCCGACATCACAGCCGCGGCACCAGCGAATGAACTTTCCCGCCGGGGTACCGTGTCCTTACGCGGTCGTTTGCGAAAGGGCATGTTGACCGTGGTGTAGTGGGCAGAGAGCAGGTTCTTATTCCTGCGTGGACATAACCTGTTAGGGAGGTGGAGTTCCAACTCCACCTCCCTTTCGTTCGTTCTGGACATCTTCGCGGCGGAGTAGGAACTCCGCCGCGCGTCTGCGCGGCGACTAAGTTCATCGAATCGGTTTCGTTATTAAAGATTGGGCCGGATTTGGCCGAAAGACTAGGAGCAAAAACTTTTTTGCAGGCGCTGTCAGGAAGGCGGCGGGAAAGACTCCCGTCGCCTATCTTATTTTCCGGTCACGCGCCGGCGTCGGCCTGCCGGGGGCCGCGGCGGATCTTGTTCTCGGTGCCATTGAGGAGTCGGCGGATATTGCCGCGGTGGCGGAGGATGATGAGGGCGGCCATGGTCGCGGCGAAGGCCCCGAACGGCCAGAGTTGTCCCGCGTGCGACCAGTTGAAGGCGGCAAAAAGCGGAAGGAACGCGACGGCGGCTACGATACTACCCAGCGAGACGTAGCGGCTGGCGAGCGTGACGACGATCCAGAGGGCCAGGGCGACCAAGCCCGCGGCGGTGAAGTAGGGATAGAAGCCCAGCACCGCGCCCAGCGCGGTGGCCACGCCCTTGCCGCCGCGGAAGGTCAGCCAGAAGCTGAACACGTGGCCGAGGATCGCGCCCATTCCCACCAGCAGCCAGGCGACCTGGGCGGCCAGTGCGGGCGCGTCGGCCTGTCCGCGGAGCATCCAGCCGGCCAGCGCGGTGGGCAGGGCACCCTTGGCCACGTCGAGGGCGAAGCAGAGGTAGCCCCATTTCCGGCCCAGAACGCGCCCGACGTTGGTGGCCCCGACGTTGCCGCTGCCGGTTTTTCGCAAGTCCACGCCGCGGGCGCGGGCGAGGATCACGCCGAAGGGCGTCGAGCCGACGGCGTAGGCCGCCAGCGGCATGACCACGAACGCAATGAGGGGAAGCTCGCTCATCACCGCTTGACACACTCCGCGTAGGCTTGCAGCAGTTGGTCGACGAGGCGCGACAGGTTCAGGCGGTCGCCCAGGCCCGCCAGTGCGGCGGCGCACTGCTGGCGGCGCGCCGGATCGGCCAGCTCGGACAGGGCGCTGACGACGGCGGAGGTGTCGCGCGGGGAATCGACCACGATCCCGCCGCCGGGGGCGAGGAGTTCCGATGCTCCGTCAAAGCGGGTGGTGATGGAGGGCAGGCCCCAGCGGGCCGCCTCGAGCACCGCGCGGCTGCACGGGTTGTACCAGCTCAGCAGCACGCACGCGTCGGCGGCGGCGAACCATTCGCGCAGGGGGGCGACCGGCGGCACGAACACGACCATCGGCCCGACGTCGCGAAGGCTGGCGTGGCGCTGGTAGCCTTCGGGCATTTCCTTGCCGACGATCACGAGACGGGCGCCTCTCTTGCCGCGCCGCGAGTAATACCACTTGGCGAAGGCCTCGATGGTCGGGGCCACGCCCTCGCGGGCGAAGTCGGTCGCGACGGTCAGGAACACCACGTCGCCCGAGCCGATGCCCAAACCGTACCGCAGCCGCTGGCGCCAGTCGGCCCGCTGCTCGGCCTCGACATTGGGGGCCTCGGCGGCGCCGGCGACCACCGTCACGCCTTCGCGCCGGCCGTAGTAGTCGCCCAACTCGCCGGCGACGACCTGGCTGGGGGCCAGGCAGAGCGTCTGTGCATCGGCGACGACCTGGCGCTCAAGCTCAGCCGTCGCGGCGCGGCAGCCGTTGAACGCACCCAGCGCCGCCAGCAGCGGCCGGGCCAAGAGGGAGGATCGTCGGCGATCCGCCTCGCGCCGGGCGGGAGCGGTTCCCCTGCACAACTGGTAGATGTTGGCGCCGGGAACAGGCAGCATGGCGTGCACGATGTCGTAGTGGGTGGCGGCGATGGCGGCACGGGCGTCGGCGACGAAGTTGCCCAGCCGCCGCGAGGGCAGCCAGCCGCGCCGGCCCAGGCGGTGCATGGTGACGGCTGGGTTGTCCAGAGCGCCCTCCTGGCAAAGGACCGTCACCTCTTGGCCGCGACGGGCAAGCTCGCCGGCGACCTGGGCCGTGGCAGCCGCCTCGCCGCCTCGCGACGGGTCCATCCGTTCGATAATCAACGCGATTTTCATATCTGTTCGCCTTCGGCTGGGATGCAAGCGTGTCTGTGCGCCCCGCGGCGCCGCCATGCCGTTCTGAATTCAACGGCCCGATTATAGCAACCCGTTTCCGCCACGCCACAGTCCGCGCGGCAGAGTCTTTTATCCGGGGCCCGGTCCACGCAACGGGCCCCTCACGGCAGCGCCGCCTTGACCTGCTCGGACCGGCCGGCGGAGAGCAGTTCCTCGCACGCGGGCAGGACCATGTCGCATGTTATGGCCTCCATGCACTGGTGGTAGGCCGGCCCCGGCCGCTGGAAGCAAAGCCGCTGCTGGCAGGGCGAGCAGGGGACCGCGACGCGGATGATTCGCTCGCGGTCGAAATCGATGGCCGCCCATCGCGGGTCGGTGCTGCCGAAGATCGTCACCACCGGCGTGCCCAGGCCCGCGGCGATGTGGCGGGCGCCGGTGTCGTTGGTCACCACCAGTTGGCAGCGGGCGGCCAGGGCCTTCAGCAGTGAGATGGAGTTGTCGCGCCGGGCGAAATTGATCAGCGGGCGCGAGTGCATCCCGCACTCCACGGCCTCGGCGATAGCGCGCTCCGAGGGCGCGGCGTTGATGATGATCTGGGCGGCGCGGCGTTCGACGAGGGCGTCGGCCAGCGCGGCGAACCGGGCCGGCTTCCACATCTTGCTGACGCCGAAGGCGGCGCCGGGATTGAGCATCACCAGCGGGCGCGACGGGTCGAAGGCAGAGTCGGCCAGCAGGGTCGCAGCCGCCTGGGCCGCGGAGGGCGGGACCGCCAGTGCCAGCGTTCGGCCGGCGCGGCGGGCGCCCAGGTGCGTGGTCAGGTCGAGGTAATAGTCGACGGCGGAGATGGGAACGTACCGGCCTCGCGCGTCGCGCGGGGGAGGCATCGTGTCGGTGAGCAGGAACCCCCGGCCGTCACGCGCGTAGCCGGCCCGGCGGGCTGCGCCGCCGAGAAAGGCAGTCAAGGCGGAGCGGAAGCTGTTGGGCAGCAGGATGGCCAGGTCATATCGGCCGGCGCGGAGCGCCCGCACCATCGCGGCCAGGCCTGAGAGTTTGCCGCCACTGGCGGACAGGTCCGCGACCGTCTCGTCGGCCAGGGCCAGGCCGTCGAGTGTTTCCAGCGCCGCTGGCTTGCCCACGTGGCAGATGTGCGAGCCGGCCAGGTGGCGGCGCAGCGCGCGGAGGGCCGGCGTGGCCATCACCACGTCGCCGATCCAGTTGGGCAGGAAGATGACGACTCTGTCCCATTGCGGCATGGCGGGATTGTAGCGGCTCGGACGCGGGATGACCATAACGCTTTGGCGCTCTGCCGCATCTGATCTGACAGGCGCCACGGCTGCGTCGTGTGCAGCCGTGCATAGCGCCGACACTGCTGCAAACACCGCAGCAGTGGCACCCGGCCGTGATACTCATGGGCGAGACGCCCATGCTACGTTTCATGCGCGTCTCAGGCCTTTTTTCCGATGACGGCGATCTTGAGTTGGTCGGCCAGGGCCAGCGTGGCGGGTTTATCGACGATGAGCGTCTTGCCGGCCTCGACGACCAGGCATACGCCGCGCGCGTCCTTGAGGTTGCGGATCGTGCCCGGGCCGATGGTCGGCACGTCGAAGCGCATGTCCTGCCGCGGGCGGGCCACCTTCACCAGCGTCCAGCCGCCCACGCGGCAAAGCCGGCCCGCGCGGCGGATCATCGCGTCGGTGCCCTCGATGGCCTCCACGGCGATGATGTCGCGCTCCTTGACAGCCATCGCCTGGCCGATGTCCAGGTCCGCACTGGCCCGCGCCAGCCGCCAGCCGAACTCCACGTCGCCCAGCACCTCGCCGGATGGCGCGGTGGAAGTCATCAGGCCTTCGCCGGCCAGGTGCTCGGTGCAGTATTTCACGCTGGAAGTCAGCTCGATGCCCTCGTTGCCAAGTTCGTCGCTCATCGCCAGCAGCACGGCGTTGTCGCGCCGGTCCTTTCGAAGTCTGAAGTACCAGATCTTGATCGCCCGCAGGTCCGGAACATATCGCAGCAGCCGCAGCGGCGAGAACATCTCGCGCTTGCGGACGCCGCCGATCATGACCGCCTCGCGGACGCCGTGGCGGCGGAAGGCCCGCAACCACTGCCCCGGGCGGGTGAACTGGCTCCAATAGAACTCGTCGGCCAAGCCTGCCAGGCGCGGCGAAGTCAGGCCGCGAAAGCCCACGATCACCAGCTTTCGGCCGGTCTTTCGCATGCCCTGGGCCGCCAGGAACGGCAGCCGGCCCGTGCCGGCAATGAGTCCCACCGGCTCGCCCTGGCCGGTCATGAATCCCGATCCTCGTCGGGGCCGGTGGCCTCGTCGCCGCCCAGCCGCCGCTTGAGGGCCGCCACTTCCTTGATCAGCGTGCGGAGGCTCGACCGCATGTTCGGCAGGTGCGGGAAGGTCATCCAGCACCGTCGCGCCGAGGCCAGCGGCATGGCCGGGCTGCCGCCGATCTGGATGCCCGGCGGAATGTTGCCCACCACGCCCGACTGCGCCGCCACCTGCACGCCGTCGCCGATCTTGATGTGGCCCTCGGCCCCGCTCTGGCCGCCGAAAACGCAGTAGTTGCCCACCGTCGTCGAGCCGGCGATGCCGCTCTGGGCCACCATCAGGCAGCCGCGGCCGACGCGCGTCCCGTGGCCGATCGCAATGAGGTTGGAAAACTTCGTGCCCGCCCCGATCACCGTCGCGCCCATCGTCGCGCGGTCGATCGCGCAGCAGGCCCCGATCTCCACGTCGCTCTCGATCTCCACCCAGCCGGCCTGCGGAATCTTCTCGTGCTTGCCCTTGTAGGTAGCAAAACCGAAACCGTCCTGCCCCACCGACGTGCCGGCGTGAATCGTCACGCGGTCGCCCAGCACGCAGAGGTCGTAGATCGTCACGTTGGGATAGAGGATGCAGTCGGCCCCGATGCGGCAGCCGGCCCCGACGAACACGCCGGGATAAATCACCGTGCGATCGCCGATGCTCGCGCCTTCATCGATGGTCGCGAAGGAGCCGATGGCCACATCCTGGCCGATCCTGGCTGAGGCATGCACGTTGCTCCGCGGGTCAATGCCGCTGAAGTGGTGCTTGCGGAAGCCGTAGAAGGCCACCATCGCCTGGCGGAAGGCGAAATAGGAGTCGGCGCAGCGGATGAGGCTCTTGCCCTCGCCGCGATAGTCGCGTCCGACGATGACGGCGGCGGCGGTAGAGGCGGCCACGTGCTTTTCGTATTTGGTGTTGGCCAGGAAGCTGATTTCCTCGCCCGTGGCGGTTTCCAGGGCGGCCACGCCGCGGACGACCGTATCGCCCGGGCCGCTCAATTCGCCGCCCAGCATCGCCGCCAGTTCTTTCAAGGTCATTTCAGGCATAATTCACGGAAGTTCGTAGGTCGTAGCTTGATCGCATTGCAGTCCCGGCTACGGGCTACAGGCTACTGGTTAGCAAAGGATGAGGTCAAGGCCCGTTTAGCTTTCGTTGAGTTTGCCGTCGCGGAGGTGCAGCACGCGGTCGGTCTGCTCGGCCAGCGAGATATCGTGAGTCACCATCAGGATCGTCTGGCCGTCGCGCTGGTTGCAGTCCTTCAGCAGGGCCAGGATGCCCTTGCCGCTGACGGAGTCGAGGTTGCCGGTGGGCTCGTCGGCCAGCAGGATCCTCGGCCGATTCATCAGGGCCCGCGCGATGGCCACCCGCTGCTGCTCGCCGCCGGAAAGTTCCTTGGGCCGGTGCTTGAGACGGTCCTTCAGCCCGATGCGTTCGAGCATCTCCGCGGCCCGCAGGCGCGCGGCGCGGCGGGCGCCCAGCCAGCCGGCCAGCGGCGTATCGACCATGGCGGGCATCAGCACGTTCTCCAGCACCGTCAGCTCCCGCAGGAGGTGATAGAACTGGAAGACAAAGCCGATGTCGCGGCTGCGGGCGGCGTTGCGATGGGACGACGACCAGCCGACGACATCCTTGCCGTGCAGGAGGATCTCGCCGCGGTCGTTGTGATCCAGCAGGCCGATGAGGTGCAGCAGCGTGCTCTTGCCGCTGCCGCTGGCCCCGACGATGGAGGTGAACGTGCCCGCCTCCACCGAAAAACTCACGCCGCGCAGCACATGCAGCGGCGAACGGCCCATGCGGTAGGTCTTGTGCAGGCCCTTGACCTGGATGGCCGGCTCACTCATGCAGCCACCCCCGACGATTCCGCGTGCATACAGGTGCCACGGCTGCGGTGTTTGCAGCCGTGTGATGTTGGCCGGGTGCCGTGGTTGCGGTGTGTGCAACCACGAGCCCATCCCGCTACGTAATTCACAACTCGCGATTCGCGATTCGCAATTATCTCCGCGAGCTTGCGCATCGCGGCTAGTACGTCAATTTGCGATCTGCAATCGACAATCGGCAATATCGTTGGTTCATTCATATCTCAACGCCTCCACCGGCTGCATGCGGGCGGCGCGCCAGGCGGGGATCAGCGCCCCGACCAGGCCGGCGACGATGGCCCCGGCCACGATCAGCAGCGCCGGCACCAGTTCCACCTCGTTGGGGATCTTCTCGAACATGAAGATCTCGCGGTCCCAGACCCGGAAGCCGAAGTACTTGTCGATGAAGTCCTGGATATTGTTGATGTAGAGCACGAAATAGTAGCCGCCGATGGTGCCGATGATCGAGCCGACCAGTCCGACGGCCGCCCCGTAGGCCAGGAAAATGCCCGCCACCCCGCCGCTGGAGGCCCCGATGGCCTTGAGCACGCCGATGTCCTTGGTCTTCTGGAAGACGATCATGTAGAAGATCACGAAGATCAGCACCACCGAGACCAGCGAGATGATGCCGAACATGATCACCGTCAGCGTCCGCTGCTTTTCGATGGGGCCGATCAGGTTGGCCTGCCGCTGCCGCCAGGTCTCCACCACCGCCTCAGTGCCGGCCAGTTCCGGGTGGGCCAGGCGGAAGTTGCTCCAGACGCCCTCGATCCTGGCCCGGACGGCTCCCAGGTATCGTTCATCTTCGTCGCCGCCGCGGACCTTGAAGTGAATCTGGCTGCACCGGGCCGGGCTCACGATGCGGTTGTTGGCATCGACCTTGGCCTCCATGCCGCTCATCCGCTGGATCGTCTCGAAGGGAATGTAAACGATGTTGTTGTCGATGGACGAAACGTCGGTCTTGCAGTCATCGACGATGGTGAAGAGCCTGGTGTTCCACGACAGCGACGTCAGCGAGGCCGCCGACAACTGCCCCAGCGGCAGCACCGAGGCGGTGATGTTCTCGCCCGGCGCCAGGCGGCGGATCGTCTGGCCTTCGGGGGTGCGGAAGCTCAGGCCGCGCACGCCCAGCCCCAGGATGATGTGCCGGCTCGGCGGCCAATATCCGGTGGCCTGGCACAACTCGTCCAATTCCTTTTCGAGCTTGTCGCTGGCCTCGGTGTCCTCGCCATTGGCGGCGGCCTTGGCGGCGGCGATCTGGGCCTCCAGTTCCGCCAGCCTGGCCTGCGCGCCTTGGGCCTTGACAAGCTTCAGCCGCGAGGCCAGCAGCGCGTCCTGACCCTTGCCCAGGTCCGAAAGCAGCTTGAGGGTCGATTCGTCCTCGCCCTTGGCCTTGTAACGGTCAGCAATGGCCTCGATCGCCTGGTTCTCTTCCTTCAACCGCCGGTCGATCATCGCCACCGGCGGGTCGAAGGTCGGGGCGGCGGCGTCTTTCTGCACGAACAGGCCCTTGGCGAAATCGGTCACCTTGGCCCGCTCGGGCAGGCGAATGCCGGCGGCCTGGACGATTTCGTTCCACTCCGACCACGGCACCTTCAGGAAGCAATAGTTCAGGATGAACGGCGAGGCGGCCTCCACTTCCGGCACCTGCCGCTTCGCATCGGCGATGAACTCGTCGTAGAGGCCCATGCCCGTCTTGGGCCCCTCCATCACGATGTCGCCAAAGAGCCCCTTGGCCGCCTTCTCCACCTTGTTGAGAAAGCCGTCCATCACGCTGACGACGATGAGCATCATCGCCACGCACAGGGCCACCCCCAGCACCGCGAAATACGCGATCACGCGGCTGCGAAGGTATCGAAGGCAAAGGAAGAGTTTATACATTCGGTCACTCGGTTAATCGGTTGGCCGGGTCATCGGTCAATCGGTATTGGCTGGTAGTTATACGACAACACCGCTCGACAGGCAAAGGGATTGATCTCGCCCCCGGCCGGAGAGGCGCACGCCGCGCGGTTGGTTGTTCCGCGTGCAACGAGTTGCATGCCCTACAGTGCTCCCGCTCGCTTCGCGCTCGCGGCTAGTAATCCTTCACAACTGATATTGCTGGTGCCACGGTCAAGCGTTGTTTGCTTGGCCGTGCGGACGCCCCCAAGCACCCGACGCTTGGGGGTGGCACAAACTCACAGTTTTAGCTGTGAAGGACTACTAGCGCGTCCCGGCACGCTTCGCACTACGCACTTCGCACTATTCGCTCGCACCGACCTGTGGCCGGAGGAGCGGGAAGAGGATCACGTCGCGGATGGAAGTGGTGTTGGTCAGCAGCATGACGACGCGGTCGATGCCGATGCCCAGCCCGCCGGCCGGCGGCATGCCGTGCCGCAGGGCCGTGACGAAGTCCTCGTCCATCACGCGCATGGTCTCGCCGTCGGCCTCGCCGCGAACCTGCTGGCGGAAGTTGGCCTCCTGCACGGCCGGGTCGTTCAGCTCGGTATAGGCGTTGCCCAGTTCCATGCCGGCGACGAAGGCCTCGAACCGCATCGCGATGCTCGGGTCGTCGGCCTTGCGGCGCGTCAGCGGGCAGATCTCCGCCGGGTAGTCGATCACGAACGTCGGATGGTTCAACTTCGCCAGGGCCGGCTCGACGGTGGCCTCGAAGACCGCGTTGATGACCACCGCGTCGTCCTTGTTGCCTTCCTCGATGCCCAGCTCGCGGGCCTTGGCCCGCACCGCCGCCGAGTCGCGCATCTCCACGCCGGCGCATTCCTTCAGCAGGTCGGCGTACTTCCGTCGCGACCAGGGCGGCGTGAAGTCCAGTTCCATCTCGCCGTAGGGCAGCCGGGTCCCGCCGGCCACCTCGCGCGCCGCCGTCGAGATCAACTCCTCGGTGATCTCCATCATCACCTCGTAGTCGCCGTAGGCCTGGTAGAGCTCCAGCAGCGTGAACTCGGGGTTGTGGCGCGTGTCGATGCCCTCGTTGCGGAAGTTCCGCGAGAACTCGTAGACCCGCTGCATGCCGCCCACCAGCAGCCGCTTGAGGTACAGCTCGGGGCTGATCCGCATGAACAGGTCGGCGTCGAGCGTGTTGTGGTGCGTGGTGAAGGGCCGGGCCGCCGCGCCGCCGTAAATGGGCTGGAGGACGGGCGTCTCGACCTCGATGAAGCCGCGGCGATTGAGGATCGCGCGGAAGGAGTCGATGATGGCCACGCGCTTCATGAAGTTGGCCATCGACTCGGGGTTGGCCATCAGGTCCAGGTAACGCTGGCGGTAGCGGGTCTCGGTGTCCTGGAGGCCGTGGAACTTCTCGGGCATGGGCAGCAGGCTCTTGGCCAGCAGCGTCAGCTTGTCGGCCCAGATAGTGATCTCGCCGGTCTTGGTGCGCTCCAGCGGGCCCGAGGCCGCGACGATGTCGCCCAGATCCAGCAGCTTGGCCAGGGCCCAGGATCTTTCGTCCAGGGCGTTCTTGCGGAGGGCGATCTGCATCGAGCCGCCCTGGTCGCGGATGTGGGCGAAGATCATCTTGCCCATGTCGCGATAGAGAACCAGCCGCCCAGCCGCGTCACCCTGTTGCCCGGCCACCCCGTCGGTGTACCTGGCCAGGACGCTCGAGATGGCCTCGGCGGTGTCGTACCGGCCGCCGTAGGGGTCGATTCCAAGGGCCTGGATCTTCTCCAGCTTGGCCTGCCTGTCCGCTTGTACCTTGTCCAGCATCGTAATTCCTTTTCAGGCCGCACTTCTCGCGGCGGGTGGAATCATCTTGCAGCCACGGCCCCAAGTCAAGCTCACAAAGCAGGGACCAGGGACTAGGGACTCGGCAACAGGAGCAGCAACCAGCGCGTTCTGGTCCCTAATCCCTGGTCCCAAGTCCCTGCTGAACGAATGGCAATGCCGTCACCTTGGCCGGCGCGGGTCCGGCGGAGGTCTCGACGGTCAGTTGCGTGCCGATCTCGGCGTCGTCGGAGGGCAGGTAGGCCAGGGCGATAGGGCGGTCCAGCGTGGGCGAGTACGTGCCGCTGGTGACGGTGCCGGCTTCGCTGCCGTCAGCCCGCCAGACGGCAGCGCCCAGGCGCGGGATGGCCGGCGCCTGATCCGCCGCGGGTCCAGAGAGAACCAGGCCCGCCCGGCGACGCGCGGCCCCTGCCGCGGCAATTCGGCCGATGGCGGCGGCGCCGAGAAAATCATCGCCGCTGCGCACGATCGAGCCCAGGCCCGCAGTGACCGGATCGATGGTCTCGTTGATCTCGTGGCCGTAGCGGGGCAGGCCCGCCTCCACGCGGAGCACGTCGGCGGCGGCCAGGCCGGCAGGAGCGACCCGGTTGTCGCCGGCCTTTTCGGTGATGAACCGCCAGGCCATCGCGGCCACCATGTTGGGCAGGATCACGTTGATCGACCATAAGCCCGTCTGGCTGATCCGCATGGCGACGTACTTGGCCACCAGCATCGAGCCGACCCGCACGCCCCCGTCGGCCAGGGTGCTGACCTTTTCGGGCAGGACGGCATCGAGGATCGCCGGCGCCGCCGGCCCAGCCACGCAAATCTGCGAGGTCTTCTCGGTCTGGTCGTCGATCCGGACATCCAGCGCCTCGGCCAGGCCCTGGAGATGGGCCAGCACCTTGAGGCGGTTGATCGGGCTGGTCAGCACCAGCCAGGCGTCTTCCAGTCGCACCAGGTGGCAGCAGTCGATGATCCCGCCGCCATCGTTGCACAGCAGCGTCAGGGCGGCTGTGTCGTCGGCCTGGTGGACCACGTCGCCGACGGCGGCGCGGCAGAGCAGGTCCAGCGCCCCCGCGCCGCGAATCCGCAGGCGTCCGGCGTGCGAGAAGTCGCACACCACCGCCCGCGAGCGCGCCGTGCGAGCCTCCTCCAGCGCGCCGTGATACGACAGGGGCATCAGCCAGCCGGCCTCCTCGCCAAGCCTGGCCTCCAGGGCCACGTGCTTGTCATACAACGCCGACCGCAACAGGTTATCGTCGAGAGCCAAGACCTTCTCCGTTCCTATTTCTTCTTGCGCCGCTCGTTCTTGCCCGGACGGCGGGCCTTCTTGCCCTTGGGCGGACCCTTGCGGGCGCTGCCGCCGCTGCGACCCTTGCCGCCCTTGCGGGCTGCGCCGCCGCGGCCACGTCCTTGCCCGCCTTTCTGTTCCCCGCCCTGGCCGGAGGGTTTCTTCCCGCCCTTGCGCCGGGCGACGCTGGCCGGCAGGACGTTAAGCTGTCGCCGCGCCTGGTCCACCCCGACGATCCGCACCGTCATCATGTCGCCGATGCGGTAGCTTTGCCCGGTCCGTTCGCCGCGGACGCTGCCCATGCGGGCGTTGACGTCCCACCAGTCGTCGCCCAGATGCTCCAGGCGAATCAGGCCGTCGATGAGAAACCGCGTGAGTTGCACGAAGATGCCGAAATTCGTCACGCCCGTCACCACGCCGGCGTATTCCTCGCCGACGCGCCCGGCGAGCATCTGCAGCAGAAGCACTTCGCGAAGTTCCCCCTCGGCGGCCTCGCTGCGGCGCTCGGCGGCGGTGCAGGCCTCGCCCAGTTGGATCAGGCCGGGCATGTCCTCGGGCGGGCGAGTCTCCAGGCGGCCGCGGCAATACTCCGCCAGCAGGCGATGGATCGTCAGGTCGGGGTAGCGGCGGATGGGGCTGGTGAAGTGGCAGTAATGTTGGCTGGCCAGTGCGTAGTGGCCGATGTTCATCGGCGAGTAGACCGCCTGCTGGAAGGTCTTGAGAATGGCCAGGTTGATCGCGTAGCTTTCGGGCTTTCCTCGCACCAGGGCCAGCAGGTCCTGCACGTCGCGGCGGCCGAGGATCTTGGGCAGGCGATGCCCCGCCGCGCGCACGAACGCGCCCAGTTGGTCCGACGACGTGGCATCGGGCTCGGGATGGATTCGTCTCAGGCAAGGCCGGCCCAGGCGATCGAAGAGGGCCGCCACCTGGTCGTTGGCCTCGACCATGAACATCTCGATCAGCGTGTGCGTGTAGGCGTTGTCGCCCGGCTTGGCGTCGACGACCTTGTTGTGCTCGTCGAGGATCAGTTCCACCTCCGGCAGGTCCAGGTGCAGCATGCCCGCGGCGTAGCGGCGCTTCTCGATCCGCTGCGCCAGGTCCAGGCAGTGGCCCATCAGTTCCACCACCGCCGGCGCGTATCCGCCCACCTTGCCGTCGCAGATGTCCTGCGCCTGCAGGTACGTCAGCCGCCTGGAGGAGGCAATGACCGTCTCGGCGAACCGCGTGCCCACAATGTGGGCCTCGCGGTCGTAGGTGATGAACGCGCTCTTGCAGTAACGCCGCTGGCCTTCCTGGAGGCTGCACACGCCGTTGGAGAGCACCTCGGGCAGCATGGGCACGACCTTGCGCGGGAAGTAGGTGCTCGTGCCGCGCCGCCGGGCCTCTTCGTCCAGCGTGCTGCCCTCGCGGACGAAATGCGACACGTCGGCGATATGCACGCCCAGGGTCATCTGCCCGTCGGGGCCGAGAGTGATGCTGATGGCGTCGTCGAAGTCGCGCGCGTCGGGCGGGTCGATCGTCACGATCGTCAGGCCCGTCAGGTCCTCGCGCCCGTCGCGGGTTTCGCCGTCAAAGGCGGCGATGGCTGCGCGGGCGTCGTTCATGGCCTCCTCGCTGAAGACATCCTCGATGCCCGCGGCGCGGATCACCGCCAGCGTCTCGACCTCCAGCGCCCCGCCGGCCCCCAGCGACTCGACGATCACGCCGGTGTGGAAATCCCTGCCGGTGGCGTACTTGATGATCTCGGCGACGACCTTGTCGCCTTCCTTGGGCCCGGCCTCGCCGATGTCGCGGACGACGATGGGCGTGGTCATGCTCTTGCCGTCGGGCATGACGAACCAGGTGGCGTCGGTCCGGCGGAGCGTGCCGACGAAACGATTGGTCCCGCGCTTGAGGATCTCCAGGACCGTGCCGGCGAAGAGCATCCGCCCGTCCTTCTGGCCGCGTTTGTGCACCGAGGCCACCACCAGGTCGCCGTTGACGGCCCCGCCCGAGGCGCCCTCGGGTACGTAGAGGTCGCCGTGGGCCGTGGGCGTCTGGGGCGTGATGAAGCCAAAGCCCCGCGCGTTGGCGCGGTAGGTGCCCGTCACCTGCGCGCCCACCGACGGCAGCATCAGGGCGTCCTTGGCGCCCAGGACGATCCTGCCGGCGTCGTGCAGTTGCTTGATGGACTCGCGGAAGCTGCCATACTCGGCGTCGGCCACGCCCAGTTGCCGGGCCAGTTGGCGGGGCTTGAGGGGCTGGTAACCGCGGCTGGAAAGGTACTTGACGATGGCCTCGACGTAGCGTTCGGGCATAAGGTTCTCTCTTTTCAGGATGTGCGGGGCAGCGGCCCCAAAGATTCTACCAACGTCCAGCCGCCCGCTCCCGCATCAGGCTATCCTCCCGCGCCGCGCAGTTCCACTAACTTCCGCCGCTCCGTGCCGGCCCCGGGACCGGCGGTCGCCGGGGTTTTCTATGTCATCTTCCGCCGCCCCGGCCTATCATAGGGGCCATCACGCTACGATCAGAAAGAGGAGACCGATATGTCCGCTATCGTGGAACTGGCTAACCGTCTGGGCAAGGCCATCGCCGAGTCGCCGCAGGCTGTCAAGATGCGGGCGGCCCGGGAGGAACTGAGCAAGCACAGCGATGTGACGCAGTTGCTCAAGGACTACCAGGCCATGGCTGAGAAAGTCGGCCGCCTGGAGGAAGAGAAGAAGCCCGTCGAGGTCGCCGACAAGCACGCCCTGGCGGCGATCCAGAACCGCCTGGTGGCCTCGGAAGTCTTCAAGGCCTACACCGCCGCCCAGGTGGACTACATCGACATGATGCGACAGGTCAACCAGACGCTGCAGAAGTGCCTGGCCGAGACGGAAAAGTAGGCCCCGTCCGCGGGCGGGCCTCTCGATTCGCAGGTGGGTTTGTGCGCCGATTTTGGGGTGTATTTGCCTGCCGCTGCCGGCGATACAGAATATAATAAAGGTCTGTCCGGTGGGATAAAATGAAGTAGCAGGGCAACTTCTAACGGCTGCGAGCCTGGAGAGAGGCTTGCGGGCCTGCGAGACTGTGAGGGTATCGCGATGCCGGAAAGACTGTACAGCACGTACCAAGTCGCCGACCTGATCGGCGCCACGCCCGGGGCGGTGGTCGAGTGGGTCCAGAAGGGCCTGCTGCCCGTGCAACGCCTGCCGGAAGGGGCCCTGCGTGTGCCGGAAACGGGGCTGGTCCAGTTTCTCAAGACCCGCGGATTGGACTCCGACCAGATCGCGGCCAAGCTCCGCAACGGCCCCGACAAGATCGCATTGCAGGTTCGCAAGGACGCCGCAGTGGTTCCACAGTCGCCTCGGCCGGTCGCCGGTCCCGCTGTCATGGAACGAGACCCCCGGCAGGCACCCCACAACGCCATGCCGATGGTGCCTTCGGAAGACCAGGCTCCGCCCCGCCCAGCCGCACAGAAAACCACTGTCGCCGATCGCGCCCAGGCCGCCCCGCGCGCAGCCAGGCCCGCCGCGCCAAGCCCTGACCCTGCCGAGGAAATGGAAGTCACCACCGCCGAGAAGCTCCAACTGGCAGGCCTGCGCTGCCCCGACGACTCGCGATTGTCCGACGAGGAAAACGAACCCTCCCGCCCTCTTGAGCGGGAGGACGATGCGGAAACCCCCAACGAGCAGGCCCCCGACGAGCCGACCCCGCTGACGGAGGAGGCTGACGCAGCCCCTTTGACCCCCGAGCCGGAGGTTCGCGAGGAAGAGGTCGCCCGCACGTCAGCCGAGGTGGCTGAATTGGCCACGGCGCCCCTCGATATCGAGGAAATGGTGCTGGCCCCCGAGGACCTGCCCCAGCCGGCAGCGGAGGCCCCTGCGCCGGTCGAAGCAGTCCCGCCGCCACCTCCCTCTCCGGCGCGCGTGGCCCAGCGGCCTGCACCAGGCCGGGCCGAAATGCCCAAGGCGATGGTCTCGCCCCTGGCCCAGGCCGCCCAGCAGATCATCAGCGAGGCGCGGAACCAGCGGGCCAGCGACATTCACCTGGAAGTCTTTGCCTCCGGTTCGCGGATTCGGCTGAGGATCGACGGTTTCCTTTATCCCAGGCCCGGAGCGGCCTTGTCCGCCGAGGCCGCCGGCCAGTTGATCGGATATTTCAAGTCCCTGGCAGCCTTGAACCCAGCCGAACGAGGCTTCGTCGCCGGCGGTTTCAGCATGACCGTCGGCGGGCAGAGTCTTGCCCTCAAGCTTTCGACCCTCCCGATCGTCGGCGGGCAGCGGATGGTGATCTCGGCGCCGGTGGAAGAGCCCGTCGTGGGGCTGGAGGCCCTGGGCCTGTCCATCCCGATGCGGCTGCGGCTGGCCCGGCTGCTCGCCCAGCCCGGCGGGATGATCCTGCTGGCGTGCCGGGCGGGCAAGGAACGCTCCGCAGCCGTCAGGGCCATCGTCAGCGCCATGGACGGCGGCAGGAGCGTCGTGGCTGTGCCCTCGCCGGTCCACGCCGCGCGGATGCCCCTGTCGGTGACGGCGGACATGCAGGACCTCAGCGTCGCCCAGGCGGTGGCTGGCCTGGCCCGGCAGGATGTCGACGCCATCGTCGTTGAAGACCCCCGCGACGACGAGACCGTCGCCGCCATGCTCGACGCCACCGACGCGGGCCGTCTGGTGCTGGCCGCCGTTGGTGAAGGGGACTTGGCCTCCGCCATCGGGGACTTGCTGGAGACGGCTGAGCCCGAGCGGCTGGCCCGCTCGCTGTGCGCCGCCATCGCCTTCACGCAGGTGCGGCGGCTTTGCCCCGATTGCAGAGTCCCAGCCCAGCCGTCGGGCGATTCGCTGGAATTGCTGGGCCGGCAAGACCTGGGCTTCGAGCCTTTTGGCCCCGGCAAGTGCGACCGCTGCCACCAGAGGGGCTACGACGGCCTGGCTGGGCTGTCGGCCTCGGTGTTCATCGACCGCCCGCTCCAGACGATCCTTCGCAAAGCGCCCGCCGCCGCGGAGCTGGCCGACGCCATGCGCCGCTCGGGCGTGATCTCGCTGCCAGAGGCGGGGCTGGAACTGGCCCGCGCCGGCACGACCACGCTGGAAGAACTCGTCCGCGTGCTGCCGGAATAACCAAGGCCACCGATCACACCCCGCTCACTTTGCGATCGCGGCTAGTTAATTGCCTGTCGCTGCGCGGTGGCCTATAATGCCGCTCTATGAAAATCGATGCTCCTGTCCGAAGAATCCTGATCGCGTGTGCGGCCCTGCTGATCTCTGCCGCCTGGGCCGTTGCCGCCGAGGCCGAAGCTGGATTGGCCCAGCGATACAGCGACCTTGCCGGCGGCTACTCCATCTGCCCGCCCGCCGGCGCTGACCGCGTGCAGCAGAATCCCGCCCGGCGCGAAGTGGTCTGGACCGGCAGGGATCCCAGGATGGGGGCCGTCCTGTGGGCCCTCAGCGTCGTCCGTAGCGATGACACCGCCCTGGGCGGCGACCTGAAGGCTTTCTCCCAGATCCTGCGGGAACGCTTCCAGGCCCAGAAGGCGCTGAAGGTCGAGTCCTGCCAGATGGCCAGGATCGGCGGCAGGGACGTTATCGACATTCGCGGCCAACTGGTGGCCGAGGGCCGGCTCTGGCAGCGGCAGGTGTGGCTGCCGATGGGGGGGCAACAACTGCTCATCGTGACCGTCACGGGCCCCTCCGGCGACAAGGGCAAGTTGATCGATATGATCGAGGCGTCGGCCGGCTCGGTGGAAGTGGTGGACGCCGCTGCCCGCAAGGCGCATCGCGAGGCCGGCCTGGCCGCCGGCAGAACGCTGCTGGCGGGACTGAGCGAGTCCAAACTCGCCGCGGCAGTGGCCAGGGAGGACCAGTGGTTCCGCATGGATGTCAGCGGCGCGCCTGTCGGCTTCATGCTCGTGCGGGAGAAGATCGAGCCGCGAGGCGACATCCGCGGCCTCGATGTGAAGGCCTGGACGATGGTCAAGTCCGCCGATGGCGGGTTTGTCACGGGGGAGTCGGACTTCTTCGCCTCCGCCGACCGCAAGAGCGAGCAGTGGAGCCTGACGCATCCGCCTGAAGGCGGCAAGGCCACCCGCCTTGTGGGCCAAACGGGCAGCAAGCGAGGCCAGACCATCGAATGCACCGCCACCGTGGGCGGCAAGACGCTGCCGACCAGCACCCGAATGCTGGCCGAGTCGATGGAACAGGTCTATTTGCCCAACGCCCTGGGCGCTTTGCTGGGCAGGCTGGTCGAGACCTCCCAGGCCGGCAGTTATGCCTTCGCTGTCTACAACGCCGCCACCAACGAGATGGATGTGCGAACCTTCAGCGTCGTCGGGCCCGAGAAGATCCAGGTGGGTTCGGCGCAGGTCGCCGCGGTCAAGGTGACCGAACGGATGGCTGAGGATGCCGACGCCGCCGAGGTGTGGCTGGACAAGGGCGGCCTGATGCTTCGGACGCGGAGTCCCGGCGGCATGGTGATCGAGCGGTCCAGCCGCGAGGAAATCCTTCGCCAGTTGCCCCAGGCCAAGGGTCTGATCGAGGGAATTAAGTAGAACCGGTTTCATAACCTGCACGGGATCGCGTTGCGATCAAAACAGGGCAGATGCAAGGAAGGCCGACGCTGGCAACCCTTGCCGGGTTGTCGAGGAGGCCTGACGCGGCAGAGGCCGTGTTTTCATCGCAACCCTTCGGGACGAGGCATCCTATGTCGCATGCCGTCGTTGTTCGGCCTCGATGACCCAGCCGGGGTCGCCGTCGGCCTCACGCCTCGGCCTGCACCATAACTTGCCTCGTCGCGACCCGTGCAGGTTATGAAACCGGTTCCAGAACGGAAAGGCACGGATGACAGCTTCGGATCAATATGACGTGGTGATTGTGGGCGGCGGGCCGGCGGCGCTGGCGGCGGGGCTTTATGCCGCGCGCGACCGCTTCAGGACCGCCCTGCTGGAGAAGAACGGCCTGCCCGGCGGACAGATCATGCTCACCGAGCGGATCGAGAATTACCCCGGCTACAAGAACATTGCCGGGCCGGACCTCATCCAGGCGATGCGCGAGCAGACCGAGAGCTTCGGGGCTGAACTGCTGACCGACCACGGCGTGGACTCGCTCAGGCGGCGCGACGACGGGCTCATCGAGGTCGGCGTCAACACCGGCGAGAGGACTCTGCTGGCCCGCGCGGTCATCCTGGCCGTCGGTAGCGACTACCGCAAACTGGGCGTGCCCGGCGAGGAGGAAATGCGCCAGGCCACCCGCGTCAGCTACTGCGCCACCTGCGACGGCGCCTTCTACCGCGACAAGCACGTGCTGACGGTCGGCGGCGGAAACACCGCCGTCGAGGACACCATCTACCTGGCCACCCGGTTTGCCCGCAAGGTCACGATGATCCATCGCCGCACGGAGTTCCGTGCCCAGCAGGTGCTGGTCGAGGAGCTGCGCAGCCTGGAGGCCGGGGACAAGCGCGTCGAGGTCAAGCTGCCTTACGTGCTGGAGGCGATCATTCCCACCGCCGACGGCAGCGACCTGGATCACGTCCGCATCCGCAACCTCCAGACCGGCGCGGCAGAGGATCTTCGCGTTGACGGCGTGTTCGTGTTCGTGGGCATGGTGCCCAACACCCTCTGGCTGCGCGGAACGCTGGCGATGAACGAGGCCGGCTACGTCGCGTGCAACCCGGTGACGCTGGAAACTTCCATGCCGGGCGTGTTCGTGGCTGGGGACTGCCGCCAGCAGGCGGCGATGCAACTGGCCACCGCGTCGGCCGACGGCGTGGTCGCGGCCATGATGCTCAAGCAGTACTTCCGCAATCCCGCCGCGTGGGGCAAGGCCTCCGCGAACGAAGCGGCCGGCAGCGGCTGGTGACGCGACCCGGCGCGCGGCAGCGCGCACGCGTAAGACATAGAATCAGGTCAATTCTTGTGGCGCCAGGCTTGGCGACGGGGCGTTATCCGGCTTTTCGGCGGGCCGGCAGCGAGCGAACGATTCCCAGGGGCACGACGAGTTTCTCGCCGCAGCCGGGGCAGCGGACCTGCCGGCCTCGGTATTCAGAGGGGGCCGTCAGCAG
This sequence comes from Phycisphaerae bacterium, assembly GCA_041661865.1. Lineage (GTDB taxonomy): Bacteria > Planctomycetota > Phycisphaerae > SM23-33 > SM23-33 > JBAZTO01. The sequence goes on from JBAZTO010000040.1 coordinate 20,781, forward strand.
CAGACGGCACTTGGCGTTGGTGCAGCGTAATTCCAGTTCGCGTGCCATGAATGAACGTCCCTTTCATTCATCTTATCGGCCGGAAAATCAGCCCTCTTGAACGTCGGCGCGAACGGGTTATGCTGCCGAAAGTGGCAATTGAAAGGAATGCGTCCGGAAGGATTTATACCGGGCAAGGCCCCGAGGTCTCGCCTTCGATCAGATCAACGTCGACCACGATTGTCTGGGGCATCGGATCGGAATTTCTGATCTGCCGCACCAGCAACTGGGTGGCCGCCGCGCCCATCTCCGCGGCCGGCAGGCGCACACTGGTCAACGTTTGGAGCAGCGGAAGCTTGTGGCCGTCAAAACCGGTAATCGAAACGTCCTGCGGGATGCGATAGCCGGCGGCAACGAGCCGGGTATAGACCAGTGCGGCGACGGGGTCGTTGACACATATCCAAGCCCGCACGCCCGCCTTGATCAAGGGGATAATCCGATCCGCGACCAGTCCATCAAACGCGTCGTCGTCCAGCGAATCAGGTTGAACGCAATAGCTCGGATCCTCCGGAAGCCCCATGAAGTGGCGGCACTCAAGGTAAGCGGCCATACGGCGCCTGTGCCACAAGAAGTGCCAGGGCCGTCTGCTTACAAAGCCGATGCGCCTGTGCCCCAGCGAGTACAGGCGCTCCATGATCGCCCGGATTCCGCCGAGATTGTCCGCCTCCACGTGACTGAGCCGGGTTCCCGGGAACTCGTGAGCAATGGACACGCAAGGCCCCAGGGAGGTCAGATGGCGGGCCGTCTGTTCGGCGACATCGTAAATCAAGATTGAGCCATTCAGCCTGCCAGGCTCATAAGCAGCAGGGGACACACCCTGATCCCATGTTGCAAGCCGTTCCAAGGGCGGTGCGTAGCTGACGGTGACCAGTGCAGAGAGTTTCTCGGCGGCCTGGCTTGCCCCTTGCAGGTACATGTTGTACAGGCTGGTTTGGTTGGGCCGGGTGGCGATAAACACGCCCAGCGTGGTGCAAGATTCCATTTTCGCACGCGAGGCGGGCAAGCGATACCCTAACTCCGCGGCGATCTTCTGAACTTTGGAGCGGGTTTCGGCGTCGACATCAAGCTTTCCACGAAGACATCTGGACACAGTGGATATGGAGACCTTTGATCTCTCGGCGATCTCCCGTTGCCTGGCTCTTGTCTCAAGCGTACCGCTCATAATTCACCTTTGATTGGCCATCTTTTTCCTGCGGGACATACCACGTTTTTCATAACAGCCGCCGATGGCTTCAACGGTTATCCCAAGGCCCAGATTACACCCGCCGGGGGAGAAACCTTGCCTTCGGTTACATTTCTCGCTTATGTCGAGTATAACCCCTTTGGACTAATTAACAATAGTTTTTTTGCGGCCATTGCCGGAAATCGACGAGGAGAACCAGGGAACTGAGCGGGAGGCCAACCTAACACATTTTAAAGCATCAAGTTAGAGATGGTCGAATTGCGGCACGGCAATCCACCACGACTGTCAGTTTTCCGCTCAGCCGAATGCTCACGGAATATGCACTTCTTCCGGAACCAGATGAAGCTCAGTTCTTGGGGATCGGGAAGGACAAGAACCAAAGCGGCACTTTGCTCCTGTCCTTAGGGGCTCCGGTTTCAGGCTGGCCGGTGCTCAGGAGGTAGAAGTTCTCTTTGTCACTCTCGCCGCCGAATCGTTGTGGCCGGTCAGTGTGGATCACATACCCCGCGAAATTGTTGGCGTCCCCATCCGCCAGCCGTCGCTCGTTGCTCAGCGTCAGGCCGCTGGAAACATCCAAGTCCCACAAATGAATTTCGTTGTTGCGAATCCCCATGAGAGTCCACCGCCCGGCCGAATCGACCAGGAACTTGGTCTTTCCGGACGGATAGTCCACCGGCTTGATATCGACATCCAGTCCCTTGCCGATGGTCGCAAGGTAGCCGTGGCCTCCCTTTTCGAACTCTTCTTTGGTCTTGCCGCCTCTGGTGTAGTAGCTCAGGTACGTCTTGCCATCGTCGGCCTGATAGGCGTCAAACAAATAAGTTACACCCCATAGATTTTCCACGAGCGCCTTCTGCTCCCACGGGCCCCGGGTCAGGTCTTCGCATCGGGCCAAACGCACATATCGCCACGAACCCGGTGACTGGGCGCTGTTCCCGTCCGGTGCGAAGGCGTTGTAGGACTGCATCACCACCAGGGCCGATTTGCCGCGCAGGAAGATGGCCTCGTAGCCGTATCGACGCTCGATCTCGGGAATGCCGCCGATGGAACTGGTGTGCCACATGTCGGTGGCGGCATCGTAGAAGGCGGCGGAAATCCCCTGCCGCCCGTGTGCCCACATGAACAGGATGTTGCCTTCAGGACTGATGGCGGCTCCGGGATGGGTGGAACGAACAACGTACATCCGTTCCCAATGGGCGAAGTCAGCATCGGGATCCGATCTGTACATTTCGCACAATTCCTCGGTCGGCCGGCCAAGTATCCAGAAACGTCCCTTGGGGTCAACCATCAGGACGTAGGGTTCATAGTTCAGCCGGCGAGCCTCAACCCAACTGCCGTCCTTGTCGCGGCGGTAGAGGATGCCTCTGCTCTTGTTGGGGTCCTTCTCGTCGGCGACGGTGGCGATGGCATAAAGCGCCCCGCCGTATCTAACCAACTTTGACGTGTGCCAGCCGTGAATCGTTCCATCTTTCACGCTGTCGCTGATCTTCTGGAGGGTGGTGGGTATCACAGGCAGGTCCGCCGGGGCACTTGCGGAAGTTGGGGCACTCTCGGCAGCCGTGCAGGCCGCAGTGAAGAAGGATATCGCTAAGAATCCACAAATATGAGCTGCGCGGCGTGCAAGAGAGCTGTGCATGTATCACTCCTGAGGTTGGTCACATAAGACAGCCGAACTTCATGGTCAACGATCCTTGACGACGTAGTATAGTGAAGAGTCCGCCTTCTGGTCGTCAAAATCCTTCTCGTCCAGTTCCGGTTTTTCCGGGCGGACTCCCACGGCGATTCTGCCGATGGGATGTCGGCCGCCCTTGAAGTAGTTCGTGATGGCCAGCCGCACGCTGGGCACGTTTCCCGCCGGGTCCAGAATGGCCAGCGCGACAATATACCGGCCGGCGGGCAAGGCCGGCGGAAGGCTGAATTGGCCACGAACTTTTGTGGGCGCCGCGGGAATGTCGTAGTCGATCCCGGTGTCCCACTTGAAGCTGCCGACCTTGCCGTTGGGTAGAAGAACCGCCCGGCCTTTTCCGATGTCCGAGAAGTTCCCCGGCATCCAGGAGCGAATATCCAGATCCTTGAAGGTGTCCTTCCAGACCGGCTGGCGGGTATTGTGATCGAGCAGGCTGACTTCCACCGGCCAGTTGTAGTAGAAGGGCGCCGATCCGACGTTGCGGACGATGAAGGAGACGTCCAGTGGCCCGCCCGGCGAAACCTGGGCGGGGTACCGCACCTCGTCGAGCACGAAGCGATAGCCGAAGGTCTTCTGCACCCGCTGGGCGTTGGCAGTTTCCACCGGATCGTTGGGATCGAAGCCGATCCAGCCCAGCATGCTCCAGTGCCAGCGGCGAATGAGTCGCACGAGGTTGTCGCCGCGGTCGCGAACGACCGACTTGAGCGGGCCTCTTTCGCCGGCGAAATTGGGATCGTTGGGCGTCATCTCGCCGCCGCGGGGGGCGTACTTCCAGGTGTCCGCCAGCGGCCCCTCCAACTGTGCCACGTGCTTGCCCAACTGGCCGCCCTGGCCGAAGCAGTCGATATGGAGCCCGAAACGATAGTCAACGAACCGATTGGGCTCGCCCCCCGCAGCCATCACGAGCTTGTTCTTGAAGCTGGCCGTGAACGCGTCGCCCATGACCTTCTGGATCTCCGGGCTGGGGACGGGGTGATGATGCTCGCCCCAGGCCCCGATGAGGGCCATCTCGACGAAGGCCACGCGCGGGTCGTTGTCCCACGCCGCGCCCATCTTCTGGATGATCCCAGCCAGGCGATTCTTGAACTTCTCGCTCTCCCAGTCGCGGACGACCATGTCCCTCGGCCAGTGGGATTGAAAAATCGCGTATTCAGCCTCGCCGCCACCGGTGCCCATGGGCCACTCGAGAAAGACACGCGGAATGACCTTGGCATTGTACTTGGCGATTCCGCTCCAGTTCTTGTTGGCGTAGTCCACAAGCTTGTCCACGCCATCGGCGGCCGAGTCCTCAATCTGGTACCAGGGCACATAGACGCGTTCTAACGAGCAAAACTCGCTCGTGGGCTTGCCGATGAAGCCCTTGAGCGGATTGCGGAAGGCCTGTGGGCTTTCCTTGGGCCGGATGACGACCTGGGCAACCTGACTGCCACCGTCGGCCGGGGCCAGAGCAGGCAACAGGATGGCGGTCAGTGCGACCAGAGCCAAGATAGCCCAGCGGTTCATTTTGTCTCTCCTGCGCCGGCAACCCAAGCCTGCCGGACTGGAATCAGAACGCGTCGTCCTTCGACCACATGAGGATAAACATCATGGTGAAGACCGCCGACCAGCCGAATCGCGGCGAGCGGACGCCCTTGCCCGTCCGGGAGTCGTAGAGTTCCCAGATGTAGTCTTCATTGCTCAGGCCCCACGACAGAATCAGCTTTCGCCCCGCATCGGCGAGGTCGTCGTAACCGTAGAACTTGAGCCCCTTCAGCGCGAAGTAGGCCAGGTTCAGCCAGGTCGGCCCGCGCCAGTAGAAATCACTGCGATACTCCGGATTGTCGTAGGCCACGCTGGGCATGCCCGGATGGAACTTGGTCGGGTCAGCCGCCAAGGCTGCCATCTTCGCGGCCCGCTCCGGCGGGGCAATTCGCGTATAGAGCGGCATGAAGGAGGCCGGGGTCAGCACGTCACTGAAGGTTCCATCATCGCGGAAGCGGTCGGCGTAGGTGCCGGCTGACTCGTTCCAGAGGCGGTCGTTGATCTGCTTGGTCAGTTCCGCCTCCGCGGCCTGCCATCGCGGGATATCCCCGTGACGTCCAGCACGCTCGGCCATGTACGCCAGGGCCCGATAGGCCGTCACCATGTAGCAGTTGAGGTCGATGGCCCAGAGCCGGTAAGCCATCTTGTCCCAGCGGACCGAGTTGTCCCATCCCGACTCGTAACGCGAGAGCTTGTCGCGGAGGGCTGGATCGGGCGACTCGGTGTCGTAATGCAGCAGGCCTTCCTCGGCCAGTCCCCGGTTGAGGCGCCAATGTGCCTCATACTTGACGAACTTGTCGTAGTTGTCCCGCATGAAGGCGTCGTCGGGCGCCAGGCGATCGACAATTGTCGCCGCCCAGGGCATGACCGGAGGCTTACCCTTTTCGCCGGAGACTTTGCCATTCTCGTAGATGACATCCGGCAGCGCGCCGTTGGGCATTTGGAAGTCCAGCATGATCCGCACCTGGTCGCGTCCCAACTCCGGGTCAAACCAGGCCGCCCCGATCGCGTGAAACGCCGCGTCCCAGTTCCAGATGCCGCGATAGACCAGCGGCGTGGAGTAGATGCCCTTCCGCGGATGCCAGGGCATGGGGTCGCCGAACTGTTCGGCGGGGCGCATCCACTTGGTCATCTTCGGGCCGTACTTCGCCCACCATCGCTTCCCGTCCTCAACATCCGTCGGCACGACCGTGTTGTCGCGCAGCGTCTGGACGGCCCGCTGAATGAGGAGAAAATAGTCGGCGGACAGCGCCTGGCGGCAGCGATCCAGGAAGGCGGCTTCGTAGGTCATCGTCATACTCTCCTGTGGTTGGTACGTTTGGGCCACGGCCATGTTGGGCTGCGCTCTGGGGGCACGCCCGATCGCTCGCGCCGCGGGCGTGGCATCCTGACGGCGACGAAAGGCCCATGATACGTTCTTCTCGGGTGGCAATCAACATCGGCGACGGGCGATTTGCGGGAGGAATGATCGCAATTCTTGCACATTCCCGTTGCCAGTGGAAAAACTCGGTTGGCCAGAGCATATCACCTGGCCAATAAAAGAACTGGAACCGGCTTATGTCCGGTTCCAGTCGTTGCCCAGATGCCCCAAAAGGAGGTCGTAAAAAGGCATCCGGCGGTCTCGTTGTCCGTAATGGGCTGAGCGTCGTACCGCGTCCGGTCGTCAAGAATCTTCCCGGTGTTCGTGTAACAGTCACCGTCCTGATCGCCGTTAACGCCAGCGGCCACCACATTCACGCCGTCGGCATTCTGTCAGCCCAGCATGCTTAACCTATATAGTACTCTAACCGAGCCACCATGTTTTGTCTAGCAAATTTGCGTAAGTTCTCGCAATATTTTTTATCTTGTTGGTGCTGATAGCCCAGTTTTTAGTAATACACACAATCCTGCGTCAACCGAATTATGGGAAGATTCTCCGTACAATAGAAACTATAAATATTTAAAATAAGTATACTTAGTGTATATGCGAAAGATATATGTGCAAGAAGAGATCGGAGGTTAATTCTGACCTTTATGTTGCCGGAAACTGCCGCAAATGAATACATGCGACGGAGAAAAAATATCCAGTGATTTCGGATATAACAGCCAATTTCGGGCAGATCTGCCGACATTTCAACCCCAAGCCTGCGGCTTTGGGCGGCTGGTCATGCGATACATACCTGCCTCAGGTGTATCCATCCGCCTATCGCGCAGGGCCACCAGGGCGTACAGTGACCGGCGTCAGGGCGCATGCGGCCGTTGCCGACGTGCCGGAGGGATTCCTCCCGCCATCGCGGCCCGTAGGCCTCTTGCAATCGAATGCTTGCTTTGCGATAGTACGGGCCGAAGTGGACCCAACAGGCAAGATCGATCTTGCGCGAGGATTGGCTGATGGCTAGGCGGGTATCATCTGAGGACGGGCGCATCATCTGGCGCAAGTACGATCTGACCCTGTGGGTCGAGCCGTGTGGGCCCAATGCCGTACGCATCCGCGCGACGCGCAATTCGCAGATGCCGCCCGATTCCGGGGTTCTGCTGGCCCCCCAACCATGCACAACCGACATCCTGTGCGCGGGCGGCGAGAGCTCCAGCGGCAACTTGACCACCGGCATCAGCGACCTGGCGAAGTTGGGCCAGCACATGGACGCCAGGCTGGTCAACGGTGAACTGACGGTAGAGCTGAGCGGCGGGGCCCTGTGCTTCCGTCGCAGCCGCGACGGCGCTGTGCTGCTGCGTTCCCAGGGATTGATCACATGCGCCGGCGACAGCCAGGGCTTCACCGGGGCGTTTTCCTCGCGCGGCGGCGACCTGTGGAATCTCCAGGCCGACTTTGAGGCTTGCGCGGACGAACGCTTCTGCGGCCTGGGCCAACATCGCCACGGCCTGCTGGATCAAAAGGGATGCGTGCTGGATCTCTTCCACCACAACTGCGAGATCAACGTTCCCTTCGCCGTTTCCAGCCGGGGGTACGGGTTCATCTGGAACAACCCTTCCGTCGGGCACGTGGAACTGGCCCACAACCGCACCCGCTGGGTGGCGGAGGCCTGCCGGTCGCTGGACTACGTGGTCATTGCCGGCGAGACCCCCGCCAGCATCGTCCAGCGATATGCCGACATCACGGGGCATGCCCCGGTGCTGCCCGAGTGGGCGGCGGGCTTCTGGCAATGCAAGCTGCGATACAAGACCCAGGACGAACTGCTGCGCGTCGCGCGCGAGTACAAGCATCGCGGCCTGCCGCTGTCGGTGATTGTCATTGACTTCATGCACTGGCTGCATCAGGGCGACTGGAAGTTCGACCCGGAAGACTGGCCCGACCCCTCCGCAATGGTGCGAGAACTTTCCGAAATGGGCGTGCGGGTGATGGTGTCGGTCTGGCCGACGGTGAACAGGGAGAGCGAAAACTTCGCCGAGATGCTCCAGGGCGGCATGCTGGTGGGGGCCGAGCACGGCGTGCCGGTCATGCTCTCGTTCCATGAACCCAAGAACCCGCATCGCGTCTTCCTGTACCTGTCCGATCCGACCCATCCCGCGACGCGCGAGTTCATCTGGGACAAGATACGTCAGAATTACGTCAAGCACGGCATCAAGACGTTCTGGCTGGACGCGATCGAGCCCGAGCTCATCACGCATTTCCCGGATTTTGAGAACATGCGGTACCACGAGGGGAGCGCGCGAGAGATCGGCGGCCTGTATCCGTGGTATCAGCAGAAGCTCTTCCATGACGGCCTGGCCGCCGAGGGCGAGACGGAGATTGTCACCCTGGGGCGCAGCGCGTTCCTGGGCAGCCAGCGGTTTGGCGCCGCGGTGTGGAATGGCGACATCCAGTCCTCCTTCGAGGCGCTGGCGTTCTCCGTGCCGGCCGGCCTGAACATGGCGATGTCCGGCATTCCCTGGTGGACGACGGACATCGGCGGCTTCTGGGGCGCGGATATCCAGTCCGAGTATTTCCGGGAGCTGGTCGTTCGATGGTTCCAGTACGCCGCGTTCTGCCCGCTATTCCGGCTGCACGGCGACCGCAGGGGCGGCGACAACGAGGTGTGGAGTTTCGGCGAGCAGGCCTACGCGATCATTCAGCAGGTCCTGGCGATGCGCGAGCGGCTCCGGCCTTATATTATGGAACAGATGAAGACCGCGGCCCGGACGGGACTGCCGCCCATGCGCCCCTTGTTGCTGGAGTTTCCCGGCGACCCGGCCTGCTGGGACGTGAAGGACCAGTTCGCCTTTGGCAGCGACATCCTGGTTTGCCCGGTTACGCGGCAGGGCGCGACGAGTCGGCAGGTCTATCTCCCCTCGGGCGTTGATTGGGTGGACGCGTTTACCAAAATCGTGTATGACGGCGGCCAGACGATCCAGGCCGATGCGCCGCTGGAGCGGATTCCGTTGTACGTTCGGAAGGGCGTTGACCTGCCCATTTATGGATGACTTTTTTCCGGAGTTTCGATGACAACCTCTCAGATCGTTCAGACCGCGTTTCTTCGCCACAAGGCTGTGCCCGGCTTCAATATTCCTTACCTGCCGATGATGGAGCCTGTCGTGCGTGCCCTGCGCGACACCAACAGTTTCGGCCTGATCATGGTGGCCCGATTGGAGTGGGTGAAGTTCCAATCTGGCAGCCTGGAGGCCATCTGCAAGGAGTACGGCCGCGTCAAGGACGAGCGCCATACGCGCCTCCACCTGGATCACGTGCCGGTCATCGACGAGGATAACAATCGCGTCGATTACGAGGAGGTTATCGCGCGCGCGATTGCCGCGGGATATCAATCCGTCATGGTTGACGGTTCGCGCCTGGGCCTGGCGGAGAACATCGCCTGCACCCGGCGGATCGCGGAATTGGCCCATGCGGCCGGGATTCCGGTCGAGGGCGAACTGGGCGCGGTGATGGGGCACGAGGCCGGCCCCTTGCCGCCCTACGAAGAGCTGTTCGCCTCCGGCAAGGGTTTCACCGATCCCGACGAGGCGCGGCGTTTCGTGCAGGAGACGGGCGTGGATTGGCTTTCGGTCGCCATCGGCAACGTCCACGGCGCGGTCTCGGCGGCGACCAAGGGGCTCAAGAAGGTCCAGGCCCGGCTGAACATCGATCACCTAGGCAGGATCAGGCAGGCGGCGAATGTTCCGCTGGTGCTTCACGGCGGGACGGGCATCTCCAAGGACTACATCATGCAGGCCGTCGCCCAGGGCGTGGCCAAGATCAACGTGGCCACGGCCATCCGCCAGCCTTACGAGCAACGGATGAACCAGTCGATTACCCTGGCCCAGCAGGCGGTGTACGAGACCATGCTGGGGATTATCCGCGACGAATTGGAATTGGCGGGCACTGCGAGCCTGTTCAACTGACGAGGTGAAAACATGAAACCGGTTACGTTTGCGATCTATTTCGGAAACCGCGGTTTTTTCCCAGAAACCCTCATCGCCGGCGCGCGAAAAGAGATGTCGGCCGTCCTCGACCGCCTCGGCTACCGCTCGATCATGATGAAGCCGTCAGCCACCCGGTTCGGCGCGGTGGAGACGCCCGAGGAAGGGCGGCGGTACGCGAAGTTCCTGGAAGACAACCGCGGCAAGTTTGACGGCGTGATTCTCTGCCTGCCCAACTTCGGCGACGAGACGGGGGCCGTGGCGGCAGTCCAGGACGCCGGCGTGCCGATCCTGATCCAGGCGTATCCCGACGAACTGGACAAGATGGGCTTCTCCCAGCGCCGCGACGCCTTCTGCGGCAAGTTCTCGGTGATGGACGTCTTCTGCCAGTACAACATTCCGTTTACGACCTTCAAGCCCCATACCGTGCATCCAGCCAGCGGGGACTTCGCCCAGCAGGTCCACGCGTTCGCCGGCGTCTGCCGAGTGGTCGGGGCGATGAAGCGGCTGACGGTCGGCGCCATTGGCGCGCGCACGACGGCGTTCAAGACCATCCGTTTCGACGAGCTGGCGCTGCAGCGCCACGGCGTGACGACCGAGACGCTGGATTTGTCGGAGGTATTCATCCGCTTCAAGGACGTCAAGACGCGCGGCGAGAGCTTTGTTGCCAAGGCCAAGCGACTGAAGGATTACACCCGGTGGACCGGCGTGCCCAGCGATCGTTTCGAGCGGCTGGTGAAGCTGGCCGTGGTGCTGGATGACATCGTGCGGGATTACACCCTCGACGCCGTCGCGCTGCGATGCTGGATCGAGCTGGAGAAGGAACTGAAGGTCTCCCCCTGCGTGCTGCTGAGTGAGATGAATGATCGGCTCATCCCCGCGGCGTGCGAGTTGGACGTCTGCAACGCGGTGGCCATGACCGCCCTGTCCAAGGCGTCCGGCCAGCCAGCCACCTGCCTGGACTGGAACAACAATTACGGCGACGACGGCGACCGGTGCATCCTGTTCCATTGCGGGCCGGTGCCGCAGAAGCTGATGACCGGCAAGGGCCAGGTCATCGACCATCCCATGTTCGCCAAGGCGCTGGGGGCCGGGTGCGGCTTCGGCTGCAATGTCGGCAGGATCGCCCCTTCGCCGATGACCTTCGCCAGCACCAAGACCCAGGACGGCAAGCTGTACTACTACCTCGGCCGGGGCGAATTCACCGCCGATCCCATTGCCGAGGACTTCTTCGGCTGCGCCGGCGTGGCCCACATCGACGGGCTTCAGGACAAGCTCCAGGCCATCGGCCACCAGGGCTACCGACATCACGTCGGCGTGACAGTCGGCCACGTGGACGTGTCGGTGCGCGAGGCGTTCACCCGGTATCTCAATTACGAGGCCACCATCCCGTGAGCCTGCTGGGCGTCGACATTGGCACGACGATGTGCAAGTCAGCCGCCTTCTCGGTGGACGGGCGCTGCATGGGCACTTCGTCGCGCGAGTATCGCACGCTGAACCTCGGGCCGGGCCGGGCTGAACTCGACAGCCGGGACGTGTGGCAGAAGGTCTGTCAGACAATCCGGGAAGTGGCCGTCCTGTCGGCGCACGACCCGATCACCGCCATGTGCGTCAGTTCCGTGGGCGAGGCGGTGGTGCCCGTCTCGCGTGGGCGGGAGATCCTGGGCAACAGCATTCTCTGTTCCGACACGCGCGGCGTCGAATACGCCGAGTCGCTGCGCAACGAGATCGGCCAGGAAGCGTTCTACCGCATCAACCCCAACCTGATCGGCCCGCAGTATTCGCTGCCCAAATTGCTGTGGCTTCGCGACCACCAGAAAGATCTGTTCGACCGGGCCGACCTGTTCCTGCTGTGGGGCGACCTGGTAGGCTTTCTGCTGGGGTGCGAGGCGGTCACCAACAACTCCCTGGCCAATCGGACACTGCTGCTGGACCTGGACCGCAATGACTGGTCCGATAGCTTGCTGAACTGGAGTGGCCTGCCCCGAGAGAAGCTAGGCCGCGTGGTTCCCGGCGGCACGGTCGTCGGCGCCATCAGCGACTCAGCCGCGGAGCTTCTGGGCCTGCCGCGCGGCGTGCGCGTGGTGGCGGGCGGGCACGATCAATGCTGCAACTCGCTGGGCTGCGGCTGCATCGAGCCGGGCAAAGCGGTCTGCGGCATGGGAACCTATGAGTGCATCACTCCCGCTTTTGCCAGGGTGGCTGACCCGCTGGCGATGCTGAAAGAAAACCTCAACATCGAGCACCATGTGCTGGGCGACCTGTACGTGGCGTTCCTCTTTAACCAGGCCGGCGCGCTGGTCAAGTGGTTCCGCGACACCTTCGCCGCCGCCGATGCGTCCGATGCGGAAGGCATCTACGCCAAACTCAACGCCGAAATGCCCGCCGGCCCGACCGGTCTCCTGGTGCTGCCGCATTTTGAAGCGCCGCTCTGGCCCCGGTACATGCCCGACACCTCCGGCGTCATCGTCGGCCTGCACACCAGCACGCAGCGCGGCGAGATCCTCAAGGCGATCATGGAGTGCGAGACATTCTACTTCGTCGAGAGCATCGAGGCGCTGCGAAGGATGGGGATCGACCTGAAGGGTTTCGTCGCCGCCGGCGGGGGGGCCAAGTCCGACCGATGGCTGCAGATCAAGGCCGACATCTTCGGCATTCCGTTCGTGCGTCTGCGGAACTCCGAGGGTGGCCTGGCCGGCGCAGCCATGCTGGCGGGGATCGCCACGGGCCTCTACAAGTCGCCCGCCGATGCGGTAACGGCCTTCGTTCACCAGGACAGGACGTTTGAACCCGACGGCCGGACCCACGAGCTTTATCGGGCCAAGTACGATCTTTACCGTGAGCTTTACCCGGCGACATCCAGCCTGCTGAGCAGGTTGAAGTCGCCGTCATTGTGATCGCAGACCGAGTATCACTGAAGGAGACCTGCAAGTGTCGAAATTGGATGTCGGCGTGATCGTATCGCTGGGCAGAGACCCGGTGCAGGGAATCAAGACCGTTGCGGAACTGGGCCTGCGAAGTTGCCAGATAGTCTCCTGGAACCCGCAGGAGTGGACCGCCGCGGCCGGGAAGCAACTGGTTGAGGCCTGTGCTGCCAGCGGCGTGAGGGTCTCGACTTTCTGGTCGGGCTACCCCGGCCCGGCAGTGTGGAACTTCATCGACGGTCCGGCGACCATCGGGCTGGTTCCGCCGCAGACCCGCCAGATGCGCGTGGAGGTGCTCAAGCAGGCCGCGGACTTCGCCGCCGCCCACCGCCTGCCATCGATCACCACGCATCTGGGCTTCATCCCCGAAGACCCGCACGATCCGAATTTCGCCCCGACCGTCGAAGCCGTTCGCGACATTGCGGCGCACTGCAAGACCCTGGGTGTCGGTTTCTGGTTTGAGACGGGGCAGGAGACGCCCGTGACCCTGCTGCGGCTGATCGAGCGCGTGGGGCTGGACAACGTGGGCATCAATCTCGACACGGCCAACCTGATTCTTTACGGCAAGGCCAACCCGGTCGACGCCCTGGACGTTTTCGGGCGCTTCGTGCGGGACACGCACATCAAGGACGGCTGCTACCCGACCGATGGCGAGCACCTGGGCAAGGAACGTCCCCTGGGCGAGGGCCGGGTGGATTTCGCCGCGGTGATCGCCAAGCTCAAGGCTTTGGGTTACACCGGGCCGCTGACCATCGAGCGGGAAATCGGCGGCGAGAAACAGTTGGTTGACATCCGCAAGGCCGTCGCGCTGCTCGAACCGCTTCGGTAGAAGACGTCGAAAAGGAACCATATCCATGTTGCGACTGGGTGTAGCAGGCGTAGGAAGCATGGGCCAGGCCCATCTGAGGAACTATCTGAAGTTATCGAGCATGGTGCAGGTGGCGGCGCTGGCCGATCTCCAGGAGGATCGCCGCCAGGCCGGCAAGTTGGCCAGGTCGGAAGTGAACATCGTCTCCGGCGAGGCCGTCGAACTGGGGCCCGTCCGCTCCTATTGCCACTTCCGCGAACTCTGTGCCGACAAGGATCTGGACGTGATCGTCGTGACCCTGCCCTCCGACCTGCACGCGGAGGCGACCGTCCTGGCGCTGGAAAACGGAAAGCACGTCCTGTGCGAAAAGCCCATGGCCCTGAAGGTCGATGACTGCCGCCGGATGCTTGCCGCGCGGGACGCTAGCGGGCGGCAGTTGATGATCGGCCATGTGCTGCGGTTCTGGCCGGCGTATGTTCAGGCCAAGAAGATCATCGACTCAGGCCGGTTCGGCCGCGTGCTGGCAGCCACGATGAATCGCTACGGTACAAGACCCGGCGCCGGGTGGTTCACCGATGCCGCCCGCAGCGGCGGCGTGCTGATGGACCTGCACGTCCACGACATCGACGCGGCCTTGTGGCTGCTGGGCCGGCCCGACGAGGTCTTCGCCGGCGGGCGATGCGTCGACGGGCTGCCCGCGTTCGTGCAAAGCCGCTGGGAGTATCGGCAGGGGCCCACGCTTCAGATGGAATCCTACTGGGATGCGGCCACTCCGTTCCGGGCGGGCTTCAAGATTCTCATGGAGCGGGCGGCCCTCCTGTGGGACATGATCGGTGACAACGATCTGTGCCTCCATACCCCCGGTGGCGGCTGCGAGGTACTGACCGGCGGGCATTTCACCGAGTCCCTGCTGGCCGAGGATGAATACTTCCTCCGCTGCGTGGCCGAGCATGCGCCCCTCGACCGCTGCCGGCCGGAAGACAGCATGAAGGCAGTAGAGGTGGCCGCTCAAACCGCCGGCGGCATCCGTCCTTGTTAGGAGTCCTTCACAACTGGTGTTGCTGGCACGAACTCACAGTTTTTGCTGTGAAGGACTTCTAGGCCGATGGCGACCCTGATCGCGTGCCGCCGACTATGGTCTTTCCAATAATCCAACATCCAGGCATGAAAGCGGCAATAGAGGCTAACCCATGACCCAGCCCATCCATCGTTATCCGCCGATCAATTCTCGCCTGCCGCATTTCATCCACGGCGCGGACTACAACCCTGAGCAGTGGGCCGACATGCCCGAGGTCTGGGATCGCGACGTGGAGATGATGAAGCAGACCGGCTGCAATACCATGACGGTGGGGGTCTTCTCGTGGGTCTCGCTCGAACCGGAGGAGGGCGTCTTCACCTTCGGCTGGCTGGACACGATCATGGACAAGCTGGCCTCCGCCGGAATCTTCGCGGTGCTGGCCACGCCCAGCGGCGCCCGCCCGGCCTGGATGGACCGCAAGTACCCCGAGATCAACCGCGTGGGGGGAGATCGCCATCGAAACCTCCACGGCATGCGGCAGAATCACTGTATGACCTCGCCGGTCTACCGCGAGAAGTGCCGGATCATGAACACCGCCCTGGCCCAGCGCTACGGGAACCATCCGGCCTTGTCGATCTGGCACGTCTCGAACGAGTACAGCGGCGAATGCCATTGCGATCTGTGCCAGAACGCCTTCCGATCGTGGCTGAAGGGCCGCTATGGCGACAGCCTGGACGCACTCAACAAGGCCTGGTGGACGACTTTTTGGTCCCATACCTACACCGCCTGGGAGCAGATCGAGTCTCCCTCCCCGCGTGGAGAGCGGTTGCTCCACGGGCTGTCGCTGGATTGGAGACGGTATACCGTGGACCAGACGGTTGACTTCTTCAAGGCCGAGGCCGCGCCGCTGCGCGCCATCACGCCGACGGTTCCCGTGACCGTGAACATGATGGGCACTCACTACTTCTGCGACTACTCCAGGTTTGCCCCGTTGGTGGATGTGATCGCCAACGACCTCTACCCGAGCTGGCATCAGGACGGCTCGGACATGGATACGGCGGCGGGCGCTGCCTTCGTGCATGACCTGATGCGCAGCCTCAAGGGCGGCCAACCCTTCATGCTCATGGAAAGCACGCCCAGCATCGTCAACTGGAGCAACGTCTGCCCCCTCAAGCGCCCGGGGATGCACCGGCTCAGTTCGCTCCAGGCCGTCGCTCATGGCTCGGACACGGTGCAGTATTTCCAGTGGCGCAAGAGCCGCGGAGCCAGCGAGAAATTTCACGGGGCGGTCGTGGATCACGTCGGACACGCCAACACCCGCGTCTTCAAGGACGTCGCCGAGGTGGGTGCCATCCTGGGTAAACTTGACGCGGTCGTCGGCACGGCCGTGCCCGCGGAGACGGCGATCTTCTTCGACTGGGAAAACTGGTGGGCGCTGGAAGAGGCCAAGTTCCTCCACAAAGACAAGAAGTACGTGGAGACCTGCTTTGCCCATCACCGGCCGTTCTGGGAAGCCGGCGTGCCGACGGATGTGATTACCGAGGATGCCGATTTCTCCAAGTACAAGCTCCTGGTGGCCCCGATGCTCTACATGGTCAGGCCGGGGGTGGCCGAGAGAATCGAGCAGTTCGTCGCCGGTGGCGGGACGTTTGTGGCAACCTATGTCAGCGGCCAGGTTGATCAGACCGACCTGTGCTTCCTGGGCGGTTTCCCCGGCCCGCTGCGGCGAGTGCTGGGTGTATGGGTCGAAGAGGACGACGCCCTGCCCGACGGCAGGTTCAACGAATTGATTCCCCTGCCCGGCAACGCCCTGGGCCTGGAAAAGTCCTACGCGTTGACCGAGATATTTGAAATCTCACATGTCGATACTGCAAAGGTACTTGCAACCTATGGGAAGGATTTCTATGCCGGCACGCCCGCACTGACGGTCAATGCACTTGGCAAGGGGCGCTCCTACTACATCGCCGCCAGAAGCGAAAAGGCATTCCTGTGCGATTTCTATTCGGCCTTGATCCGGCAACTGGGACTCAAGCGAGCCATCGAGGCGGCGCTTCCTACGGGCGTTTCGGCCCAGATTCGGACCGACGGTCGAAATAAGTTCCTGTTTATAATGAACTTCCAACCCACGGCGAAAACCATTGACTTGGGCCGTTGTGTGTATGTCGACTTGATCTCCGGCCTGGAGGTCAGCGGCGACATTGAGCTGGCCGGCTATGGTAGCAGGGTTCTGAAGCGAGCGGATTGAAGGGAAATGTGAAGGGGGCCGACTAACCCTTGGCGGTCGTTGCCACCGGTTCGAGCCGGGCGAATTTGCCCATGCGGCGCCAGCGGTCGTAGCGGTGCTGGAGGAGGTTGTCGAGCCCGACGCGGCCTAGTTCGCGGAGCGTGCGGACGATGTGGCGTTCGAGGTTGTTGGCGGCCTCGGCCGGGTTGCGATGGGCCCCGCCCAGCGGCTCGGGGACGATGTCGTCGATGATGTCGAGGGCCTTGAGCTGGCGGCTGGTGATCTTCATGGCCTCGGCGGCCTCGGCGGCCTTCTCGCCGGTGCGCCACAGGATGGCGGCGCAACCTTCGGGGCTGATGACCGAGTAGTAGGCGTACTCCAGCATGGCCATACGGTCGCCCACGCCGATGCCCAGCGCCCCGCCGCTGCCGCCCTCGCCGATGACGATGGTGATGATGGGCGTCTTGAGCCGGCTCATCTCCAGCATGTTGTGGGCGATGGCCTCGGCCACGCCTCGCTCCTCCGAGCCGACGCCGGGATAGGCCCCGGGCGTGTCAATCAGCGTCACCACCGGCAGGTGGAACTTGGCGGCGATTTCCATCACGCGCATCGCCTTGCGATAGCCTTCGGGGTGCCCGCAGCCGAAATTGCAGGCGATCTTTTCCTTCGTGTCGCGCCCCTTGTGCTGGGCGATAATGGCGGCCTTCTCGCCGGCGATCCGGCCCAGCCCGCAGACGAAGGCCTTGTCGTCGCCGAAACGCCGGTCGCCGTGCAGTTCGACGAAATTCTTGACCATCCGGTCGATGTAGTCGCGCGCCAGCGGCCGCTGCGGGTGGCGGGCGACCTGGACCGTCTCCCAGGCCGTCAGGCTCTGGTAGGTCTTGCGGAGCAGGGAGACATGCTGGGTGCGAAGCTGGCGGATCTCGTTGGTGTAGTCCCGCCCGGCCGAGGTTTGCTCGGCCTCCAGGTTGGCTATCTCGCGTTGAAGGCGGATGATGGGCTTCTCGAACGGCAGTTGAAAGCCGCTCTCGTTGCTGGCGTCTTGTTTGGCCATGGATCCGTTATCTCCAGCCTTGATACAGGCTTGGCCCTCGCCGACAAAGGGGCGACTTGGCTCAAGACCCTGGCGCGGCCCGGGGCTTCTTATTTACCAACAAAGGACGCTTTTCGGCGTCCTTCGCGGTGATCCTTTAGCCCATGAGACTAGAATCGCCAGCCCGTCAATGCAAGCAAAATCATCCCAGCAAAATCCTCCGTGAGTGACCTTCTTTTCTGCCAGAAAAGAAGGTCGCTCACCACAGCAAGGGTGTGACAAATTCTTCTGGCGCTTTCGGAATAATCGGAATATCTTCTCATATTGACAATCCACATGAGGAGACAACGATGGATCAGGACAAGGAAGTCGGGATTGAGCCGGAGGAATT
>JBAZTO010000041.1:0-38777 GCA_041661865.1 Phycisphaerae bacterium
GGACGCTGCGGATGCGTCTGCAGCCGATGGGCTGCTTCCACGACGGGCCGGCCATCGAACGGGCCGTCTTTGGACAACTCGCCCGTTGGCACCTGCTGGGAACTTACACACAATAGTTGACACTATCGACCCCGCCTTTACGCAGCGCAAAGTTGCTGGTGGATCGTTTTTCTGGTATGAATTGCTTATGAGTTTGCCCATTGTCGCTATCGTCGGAAGGCCTAACGTCGGCAAGAGCAGCCTGTTGAACTGCCTGGTCGGCAAGAGGATTTCCATCGTCGATCCCACCCCCGGCGTGACGCGCGACCGCGTGTCGTCGCCCTTGCCGCTGGGGGAAGGCTACGTCGAGCTGGTCGATACCGGCGGCATGGGCATCGAGGACAGCGACAATCTAACGGCCGACGTCGAGGCCCAGATCGACTTCGCCATTGCCGCCGCGGCCCTGATCCTCTTCATCGTCGACGCCCGCGAGGGCATCCTGCCGCTGGACAAGGCCGTCGCCGCCCGCCTCCGCCGACAGGCCAAGAACGTCATCCTGGTGGCCAACAAGGTCGATACCGCCGGACGGGCCTACGAAACAGGCGAACTGGTCCAACTGGGCTTTGGCGAGCCGCTGAGTGTTTCAGCCAAGCAGGCGGCGGGACTGGCTGACCTGCGTGACGAAATGGTCAAGCGGCTGGCCGATACTCTCCAGGCCACCGAGGCCCCGCCCCCGCCGGTGATGAAGCTAGCCATCGTCGGCAAGCGCAACGCCGGCAAGAGCACTTTCATCAACGCCCTGGCCGGGCAGGAACGCGTTATCGTTTCGGAGATCCCCGGCACCACGCGCGACAGCGTGGACGTGGCGGTGGAGTTGGACGGCCGGCGCTTCGTGGTCATCGACACCGCCGGCATCCAGAAGATCAAGAGCCTCCCCGGCGACATTGGGTACTACGGCCATCACCGGGCGATGCGGTCCATCCGCCGCGCCGACGTGGTGGCCCTGATGATCGACGCGTCGGTAAAGATTTCGCAGGTGGACAAGGACTTGGCCGGCGACATCACCAAGCTGTTCAAGCCCGTGGTGCTGGTGGTCAACAAGTGGGATCTGGCCCAGACCAAGGCCCAGGGCGAGGACTACGCCGAGTACCTGGCCAAGATCTTCCCGGCGCTGTC
Organism: Phycisphaerae bacterium; assembly: GCA_041661865.1. GTDB lineage: Bacteria > Planctomycetota > Phycisphaerae > SM23-33 > SM23-33 > JBAZTO01. The sequence goes on from JBAZTO010000041.1 coordinate 1,156, forward strand.
GTATGCCCCCATCAGCCTGACGGCGGCCAAGGAAGGGCTCAACGTTAAGGCGACCGTCGAGCTGGCCGAGGAGATCTTCGACCAGGCTCACACCCGCGTGCCGACGGCGGCGCTGAACACGGCGGTGGCCGAGGTTCTCCAGCTTCGCGGCCCCAGCCACAAGACCGGCACACGGAGGCCCAAGATCCTCTACTGCGCGCAAATCACCGTCGCCCCGCCGACAATCGTCTGCTTCGTCAACGATGTCCGCAGCTTCGACGACTCCTACCAGCGGTTTCTGCTCAACCAGCTTCGCCTGCGGCTCCCCTACTCGGAAGTTCCCATCCGCCTGCTGTTCCGCCAGCGCACCGGGCGAAATCCCTTTGTGCCCGAAAAGCCGGAAGACTGAGCGGAACCTGTCCGCCAATCGCGATTCGTAGCCCCCACAGGCGAGACGCCCGTGATACCATAAAGAAGGCCCCGGCAGCGTCTGCCACCGGGGCCTTATGAGTTCAATGATCGAATGTGCGTCAGTCCGCCGGGGTCGCCTCGGGAGTGGCGGGGGCGGCTTCGGGCACTGCCGGCTTGACGACGGCGGCGGGCTTGACCACGGCGGCCTTGGCCTTGGGGGCCGCGACCGGTGCGGCATCGCCGGCACCGGGCAGGGTCAGGAAGCGGTCAGGCGGAACGATCCAGATCTCCACGCGGCGGTTGGCCACGTTGCCCTTCTTGCCCGCGGCGTTGGGGGCGATCGGGTGATACTCGCCAAAGCCCATCGCGCCCATTCGCTGCTGGACCAGGCCCGCGCCGGCCAAGTCTTTCAGCACGGCCACCGCGCGGTGTACTGACAGATACCAGTTGTCCGGATGCATGCGCTTGGTCTCGGGCCTGACGATGGGCAGGTCGTCGGTGTGCCCGGCGATGTAGACGTTGTACTTCCGGCCGGTGGCGGAGTTGACGATCCCCACGAACTTGGCCAAGGCGGCCCGGGCCTCGGGCGTCACCATGTCGCTGCCAGGGCTGAAGGTCAAGTCGGCCTTGAGCTTGACCATGCCGTACTGCGGCAGGTACTCAAGCAGGTCGGAATTCTGCGAGGCCAATTGCTTCAGTGCCGCGTCCAGATCCGGCGGCAGGACCGCGCCCTGCATGAACACGGGCGGCTTGCCGGCCAGCTTCTTGTACTCGGCCATCAGTTCGTCGAAGGCCTTCTGGAGATCGTTCTTCTGCGCCGTCAGCAGGTCAATCTCGCTCTGCTTGGCGGCCAGTTGTTTCTTGACGTTGTCCAGCTCTTCGGTCAGCCGCTGGTTTTCCGCCCGCAGTTCCTGGGCGGCGGCGATCGCGCGGTTCTTTTCGTCCACCGCGTTGCGGTTCATCGCAAGAATCTTGTCGTGTTCAGCCTTTGAAACGCACCCGCCGGCCGAGAGCAGCGTCCCTGCCAGCACGATCCCAACCATGGGAAGCAGCAGATGAGTCTTCATGTGCAATCCTTTCGTCAGATGTTCGAGTTCAGTCGTAGCGTCAGCGCGGAACGGGCGAGTTTCAGGAGGCCGTCTTTTTGGCCTGGGACGCCTGGCCCAGGACCAGTCCGACGACTCCCGCCGCTCCCACAATGACCACGCTGGCCAAGAGGACCACCAACTTGTAGTCCTCCAAGATTTCGAGAAATGCCGGTTTGGCGCCGCGAATGGCCGCCAGGACCACCGCGCCCAGCACCACCATGATGATAGCGGCGCCGGTAACCAGGCCGCTGAACAGCCCCGCCATCGGGTCGGGGGCGACCACCATGATCGGTCCGCTCGCTTCGGCGTGGCCTACGGCGGTGACGACCGGCTCCTGGGTGATCGGGCTGGCGGCGCCGCTGCCTTCCATATCGATCTGGTCCAGAACCTGGCCCAGCGACGTGTCGTCGCTCTCGCGCGTCAGGTCCAGCAGGCCGCTGCCGCTGCCTGATCCGTCCAGGGCGACCTGATCTTCCATGTTCGTGGTGATCTGGGTCTTGGCCATCGGGTCGGCCGATTCGACTTCCAAGTCCTCCTCGTCGAAGATACTGATGCCTTCGGCGGTGATGACCGTGTCTTCCTTGCCCGTGTCGGTGGGGGCGACGGAGTCGGCCAGGCTGATGGAACTGCTGGTGGAGGAACTCTCCGCGGGGGTCAGCTCAATCTCCTCTTCGACGTTCACGCCCTCCTCGGCCAGCTTGTCCACCTCGTCGACGCGGAACATATTCTTGGGGCCGTCCTTGAAGGCGCGCAGCTTCTGGTCGCGGACCAGATTCTCCAATGCATCGGCGCTGAGGCCGAGTTTCTGGGTGGCTTCCTCTTCGCTATAGTACATCTTCTTAGCCATGGTTACTCCTCAGCCGGCTCGGTCTCGGCCGGCCGCGTGGCTGACGTTCCCAGCCGGTTCTGCTGATCCACAAGCTCCTTGATCGATCGCGGCAGCGGCCAGGTATTGTAGTCATCCAGTTGCAGATCGTAATTGAAGTTTCTGCTGGCCAGCAGGCGAAGCTTCCTGTTGGTCGGCTGGTACTGATACACAGCCGTCACATTATTATCCACGTCCACCAGGTAGAAACCGTAGGCGTCTTTCGTCACCTGGCCGGCGACCGCGATGATGTTGCGATGGCTGGCCCCCATTCCGCTCTGGCCGTTGGCGCTGGAGGCGGTCAAGCCCAGTTCGACCAATCCCACCGCCGCCGCACCGGCGAGCAGGCCAACCACCAACCACCTTGCCGGGTGGCTGGATGCCGCCAACTCATTGGTGTGTTCTCGTTGGTTCAAGATGATCCCGCAATCCAATTTGGAATTATAGATTCACCCACCCTCCATGCAAGGAGTTTTTGGCTGGCGTGAGATCCGTGAGCGGTCTTTTTCACCCGGTTTGGAAGTGCCGCCCAGCGGGGGCAGCCAACTCTTGCTCCGGCAAGGGGAAAATCAGGCAAGGGCAGGTTGTCCCAACCTGTGGTCCGCTTGACCCGGAAACGGGCAGCACGGCCCCCCCGCCGTCTTGACCGGCGCGCCTGGATTTTTGATCTCGCAATCTATTGCCTTTCGTGTCCGGGAGTCCGTACAATATGTGTGTGACTGACCGGTCAGTCATAATGGCTGATGGAAGAAAATCAGGAGGTTCGGAACCACAAGATGGCCAACGGACACACAAACGAGCGTCGCTCAGGGATACTCGCCGCTGCCCAGCGGGTCTTTGAAGCCCACGGCTATGCCGCCACCACCATGGAGGCGGTTGCGGTGGAGTCTGGAATATCTAAAGGCAGTATTTACAACTACTTCAATAGCAAGCAGGAGTTGTTTTACCAGCTACTCACCGATGCCGTCGCCGCCGGGCAGGCTGACAGCCAGGCGGTGCTGGAGCGGGACATTCCCGCCCAGGCCAAGATCGATCTGATGCTCGACCAGTGGTATCAGCAGTTGGGTTACCACCTGCGGATCAGCCGGCTGGTGCTGGAGTATTGGGCGACGGCCGCCCGCGAGCACCAGGGGCAACTGGCCGACAGCTTCAAGCAGATGTACCGCTACTGGCGCGAGCAATTCTGCCAAATCATCTCCAAGGGCATTGACGGGGGCGAGTTTTCCGGCGACTACGACCTGACGGTGGCTGCCTCGCTGATTCTGGCCATGCTCGACGGCATCATGGTCCAATCGATGCTCGATATCGGCATTAACGTGAATCCGCAGTTTCTGGACGGTCTCAAGCGGGCCATCCGCGTGGCGTTGTCGGCGAAAGATGACAAGATTTCCCACGCAGTGTGCGGTAATAGAGGTAGTAATCATGGAAAGCAGTGACAGAAGAAATGCTGGCGTCTTTTCCAGCACGAGCCGCCGCGGGTTGCTCGTCGCAATGGGTTTGTCGCTCGCGCTGGCAGCCGTCGTGGGCGGCGGTTGCAGGAAGAAAACGCCGCCGGCGGAGCCCCCCGCCGTTAACGTCAAGGTGCAGACGGTCCTGGCCATGCCGGAGATGGAAGACGCTTTCGACCTGCCGGGCATGGTCGAGCCTGATCGCGTAGTGAAGGTCTCAGCCGAGGTGCCCGGACGGATCGAACGGATCGACGGGGCCGAGGGCAAGCCCATCGCCCAGGGCGCCAAGATCCTCTCGCTCAACACCGACCTGCTTCAGGCCGCCTATGATCGGGCCAAGGCGAGCTGGGAGTTCGACGATCGTGAGCTGGCGCGGGTGAACGAGCTGGCTGCCAAGGGCATGGCCACCAACAATGAGGTGGACCAGACACGCACCAAGGCCGCCGCCAGCAAGGCTGCCTTTGTCGAGGCCCAGGCCATGCTGGACCGCTCCACCATACTCGCGCCCATCGGCGGTATCCTCAACCAGCTTCCGGTGGAAGTGGGCGAATACGTTCAGCCCGGCAAGCTGGTGGCTGAGATCGTCGACATCGAGAAGGTCAAGGTGTGCGTGGACATCCCCGAGCGCGACGCTCACCGGATCAAGCTCAAGGACCGCGAGAGAATCCTGGCCGGTCCCCACGGACAGGTGGCCGCGGAGGGTGAACTGACCTTCATCAGCGAACTGGCCGACAACCGCACGCGGACCACGCACGTCGAGATCACCGTCGACAACAAGGATCGACGCCTCCGCAGCGGGCAGATCGTCACGGCCCGCATCACACGAGGCACGCTCAAGGATGTCATTATGATCCCGCTGCTGGCGGTGATCCCGCTGGAGAACGGCAAGGAAGTCTACATCTCCGTCGACAACAAGGCCGTCGCGCGAAAGGTGACACTGGGCTTTTTCCGCGGCAGCGACGTGCAGGTGCTGGCCGAAGGAAGCGAACTTAAGAGCGGTGACAAGCTCATCGTCGCGGGCCATCGGTTCGTGGCGCCGGGCCAGGCCGTTCGCATCGAGGAAAACGGGCCTGATGAAAATGCCTCAGCTTTGACAACCGCCAGGAATCCGCAGTGATAATATCCAACGTCTGCATCCGCAACCGCACGGCCGTCTGCATGCTCATCCTGCTGATCGTGGTGGTGGGCCTCTACAGCTACATCTCGCTGCCGCGCGAGAGCTTCCCCGACGTGAACGTGCCGATGGTGATTGTCTCGACCGTTCGCGAGGGCGTCTCGCCGGAGGACATGGAATCCTCGGTCACGATGAAGATCGAGAAGAAGCTTACCGGCCTCAAGGGCGTCAAGGAGGTTCGCTCCACCAGCGCCGAGGGCCTGAGCCTGATCTCCGTGGAGTTCCTGCCCGACATCAAGATCGACGACGCCCTCCAGTACGTCCGCGACAAGGTTTCGCAGGCCCGGCCGGACCTGCCCGACGACGTCAAGGAGCCCACCGTCAGCGAGATCAGCTTCTCCGAGATCCCGATCATGAACATCAACATGTCGGGACCGATCTCGCCGGTGGCGCTCAAGACCCTCGCCGACGACTTGAAGGATCGCATCGAGGCCATCCCCGGCGTGATGAGTTGCAACGTGCTGGGCGGTCTGGAGCGCGAAATCCGCCTGGAGATCGACCGCGACCGCGTAGCCGCCTACGGGCTGACGATTCCCGAATTGCTCGGCCTGATTCCCGCCGAGAACGTCAACGTCTCTGCCGGCGGGCTGGAAACCCCCGGCACCAAGTTCAACGTCCGCGTGCCGGCGGCCTTCGTGGACCCCGAGGAAGTGGACCACCTCCTGCTGACCACCCGCGACGGCAAGCCCATTTACCTCACCGACGTGGCGCAGGTTCGCGACACCTTCAAGGACCGAGTGGGGTATTCCCGCGTCAACGGCCTGGAGAGCATCTCACTGAGCATCCAGAAGCGGATCGGCGCCAACATCATTCAGATTGCCGATACCGTTCGGGCCGTGCTGACCGAGGCCAAGAAGCAGATCCCCGCGGGCATCACCTTCGAGATCACCATGGATTTCTCCAAGGAAATCCGCCGCATGGTGGCCGACCTGGAAAATCATATCCTCACCGGCCTGGTGCTGGTGGTGGGAGTGCTGTTCATCTTCCTGGGTTGGCGCGCGAGCCTGATCGTGGCCCTGGCCATTCCGCTGAGCCTGATGATCAGCTTCGGCATCCTCCAGATGATGGGCTACACGCTGAACATGATCGTGCTGTTCAGCCTCATCATGGTGCTGGGCATGCTGGTGGACGACGCCATCGTGATCGTCGAGAACGTTTACCGGCACATGCAGATGGGCATGGGGCGCATCGACGCGGCGATGGCCGGCACGGCGGAAGTGGCCTGGCCGGTGATTACCTCCACGGCCACCAAAATCGCGGCCTTTGCCCCGATGGCCTTCTGGCCCGGGATGATGGGCAGCTTCATGAAGTACCTGCCCATCACGCTGGTGGTCACGCTGAGCAGTTCGCTGTTCGTGGCCATCGTGGTCAATCCCACCATCTGCGCGATGACTGGCGCGGGGGACATCAAGGAGCGAAAGCCCTCCCGCATCATCCTGGCCTACCAGCGACTGCTGGAGCTGGTGATGCACCACCGTCGCGTGACGATGGCCGCGTCCTTCCTGTCGCTGATCGTGGTGGTGGTGCTCTACGGATTCATCGGCCGGGGCGTGGAGTTCTTCCCTGACTCCGACCCGCAGCGCGTGACCATCAACGTCCGTCTGCCGCAGGGGGCCAACATTGCCGAGACTGACCGCCTGGCGCGCGTCATCGAACAGCGAGTCGAGAAATACCACCCGCACATCGAGTACACGGTGAGCAACGTGGGCTCCGCCGGCGGGAGCATCATGGAGGTTGGGGCCTCAGGGCCGCACATGGCCAACCTGACGCTCCAATTTTACGACTTCGACATCCGCAAGAGACCCTCGGCCGAGGTGGCTGCGGATGTCCGTCGCGACCTGGCCGATATCGCCGGGGCTGAGATCAAGGTCGAGAAGGAAAAGAAGGGGCCGCCCACCGGCGCACCCGTCACGGTGCGGCTGATCGGCAAGGACTTCAAGGAGTTGCAGGTCATCAGCGAGCAGGCCAGGCGGGCCATCGCCGACGTGCCGGGCCTGGTCAACCTTCGCAGCGACTACGAGGCCACCAAGCCGGAGTTGTCCTTCCACGTCGACCGGCGACGGGCCATGCTGCTGGGGGTCAACACGGCCACCATCGGCAACTTCCTCAAGACGGCGGTTTTTGGGGCCAAGGTGGGCACCTATCGCCAACTCAACGACGAGTACGACATCACTGTGCGCCTCCCGCTCCAGCAGCGGCTGAGCGTGGACAGCCTGCTGAATCTCCGCGTGCCGAACATTGCCGGCTCAGCCGTGCCGCTCAGTTCGCTCGGTGAGCTTTCCTACACGGGCGGCTTTGGGACGATCAACCGCATCGACCAGAAGCGCGTCGTCACGCTGACGGCCGACAATGAAGGGCGCAGCGGCGAGGCGGTGCTCAAGGACGTTCAGGCGCGACTAGCCAAACTGTCCATGCCCCTGGGGTACGAGATTCGCTACGCCGGCGAGAAGGAAGAGCAGGACAAGGCCGGCGCCTTCCTGTCCAAGGCGTTCATCATTGCCCTGCTGCTGATCTGGCTGGTGCTGGTGGCCGAGTTCAACATGCTCTCGGTGCCGCTGATTATCATGTCCACGGTGGGCCTGTCGATGATCGGGGTGCTGCTGGGCCTGCTGGTGCATGGCATGCCCTTCGGCGTGATTATGACCGGCGTGGGCGTGATCAGCCTGACCGGCGTGGTGGTGGCCAACGGCATCGTGCTGCTGGACTTCACCCGCCAGCTTCAGAAGCGCGGGCTGGACGTTGTGGACGCAGCCATCCAGGCCTCGGTCACCCGCCTGCGCCCGGTGTTCCTGACGGCCATCACCGCCATCCTGGGCCTGATGCCCATGGCCACGGGCGTCAGTTTCGACTTCCACAAGTTCGAGATGGTCTGGAAGAGCGAGTCCAGCCAGATGTGGGCCTCGATGGCCATCGCGGTGATTTACGGCCTGTCGTTCGCGACGGTGCTGACGCTGGTGATCGTGCCGGCCTTGTATGTGATGATCTTCCGCCTGGTGGAGCGGTGGGGCTTCGGCGGGCTGAGCAAGGAAAGGTCGTAGGTCGTAGTTCGTAGGTCGTAGAACAGAAACGACACTCTGCGGGGACTAGAACCGGTTCTAGTGGTTTCATCTGTTTTCATCCGGGTTCATCCCCGCTATGCTTCGTCTTACCATGCACAAGGTATTCTTCATCCTGGGTTGCACGGCCTGCGGCAAAGGCGCGGCCGGGCGCGAGTTGGCACGCCGCGTGGGCGGGCAGATCCTCAGCGTCGACTCGATGAAGATCTACCGCCGCATGGACATCGGCACAGCCAAGCCGCCGGCGGAGGTTCGGGCGGAGATCCCGCACCACGGCATCGACCTGGTCGAGCCCAGCGCGAGCTTTTCCGTCGCCCAGTACGTCGCCGCCGCCGACGAGGCCATCGAGCACATCGCCCAAGCCGGGGCTGTGCCGCTGGCGGTGGGGGGAACCAGCCTCTACATCAAGGCCCTGAGCGAAGGGCTCTTTGAGGGCCCCTCAGCCGATCCAGCAATCCGCGAGGATCTCAAACGTCGCGCGGCGAGCGAAGGCCTGGCCGCCCTGCACGCCGAACTGCGCGCCGTCGATCCCCAGGCGGCCGAGCGCATTCACGCCAACGACGAGCGGCGGATCGTTCGCGCACTGGAGGTCTACCGCGCCACCGGCACGCCGATCAGCCAACTCCAGAGCCAGTGGGACAGCGGCCCGCGACGGTACGACTGCGTTTTCATCGGCCTGCGGCGGGACAAGGAGGATCTCCACCGCCGCATCAACCTGCGCGTCCGGCGGATGGTGGAGGCGGGCTTACGCGACGAGGTGGCGGCGCTGCTGGCTGAGCCGGCGGGCCTGGCCAGGCAGGCGGCCCAGGCCGTCGGGTACGCCGAGATGATCGACCACCTCCGTGGCCGCTGCTCGCTGGACGACGCCGTCGAACGCATCAAGATCAACACGCGCCAGTTGGCCAAGAAGCAGCGGACCTGGCACCGCCGCTGGCTGGATGTGCAGTGGTTCGATTGTCCGCCGGAGGCGACGTCGGAGCAGATCGCCGAGAGCGTATTGGACCGAGTGAAGTTTCGCTAAGCCGCGAGCGACAGAAGTCGCCGATACCAGAGGCGAGGCCCCATCGAGGTTTGGCGCTGGCGCCGATGACAGTTGGCATTAGGATTGGGGCATGGCGAAATCATCCCTACCAACCGATTACGACCCCTTCATGGCCGCGGCCATTGAGCAGGCCCGCGCTGCCGCTGCCGCGGGCGACGTGCCCATCGGGGCCGTGGTCGTGCGCGAAGGCCGCGTCATCGCCGCAGCCCACAACCGCCGGATCATCGACGCCGACCCCACCGCGCACGCCGAGATGCTGGCCATTCGCGCCGCCGCCGAGAGCCTGGGCGACTGGCGTCTGGGCGGCTGCACCCTGGTGGTGACGCTGGAGCCCTGCTGCATGTGCGCCGGGGCGATCGTGCTGGCCAGGATGGATCGGCTCGTCTACGGGGCCGGCGACCCCAAGGCCGGCGCGGTGGACACGCTGTACCGCCTCTGCAACGACAGCCGGCTCAATCACCAGGTGGAAGTGCTTGACCCCTGCCGCGCGGAAGAATGCGGAAGGCTGCTGACGGAGTTTTTCCAGGCCCAGCGGGCGATGGGCAAGAAGTGAATGTCCGTGTATCTCTCAAAAAACACGCCGCCCCCGGTCGGGAGCGGCGGTGTGATTTGAAGCTGAACCTTCTTACATTTTCCGGACGTTGACTGCCTTGGCGCCCTTGGGCCCCTGCGTCACCTCGAACTCGACGGAATCGCCCTCCGCCAGCGACTTGAAGCCTTCGCCGCCGATGTCGCTGTAGTGGACGAACGCGTCGCTGCCGTCCTCTCCCGTGATGAAACCAAAGCCCTTGGAGTCGTTGAACCACTTGACCTTGCCGTTAGCCATCGTCGGCTCCTTCTCGAAAATCGGCACAAAAGGGATTCGCTAGTGATACTTACCAGGTTGGCAGCCCCAATGAGAAGACCTGTACGCTCATGTGCAGCTCTCAAAGATATGGCGAATACCTGGAGTATCCTTGCAACGGAGCCCAGCTGCCGCCCAGGCCCCTCCAGCGGGCCTCGGAAACGCTTCCTCGGCAACCCGCCAGTCCTGCTTTCTGAGCAGTATGCTCCAAAAATCGATCCTGAATGTCAATATCTTTTGCATGGAATCGCTGTAAGCAGTTATCAGGGCAGTGGAAGCGAATAGGTCTGGCGTGGCACAAACGACCGCCGGCGGGATCAATGCAGCCGCTTGTTCATCTGTGTGCATCCCCGCTGAATCTCGACACCACGCGGGCCAGAGGGATGTCGGCCAGCGCCGGGGCTGCGAGTACCTGCACCGCCTGGCCCAGCGGGGCGAAATGGACGGGAGAGGTCGGGCCAAACAGGACGACGCTCGCAACGCCAATGGCTGAAGCAAGATGCGCGGGGCCCGAGTCGTTGCCCACAAACCCCGTCGCCCCTGCGAGCAAGCCGGCCAGGATTTGCAGGCTCGGGCAGGTGATGCGCAAGGCCTTGCTGTCACAGAGAATGGCGAGGTCCTCCGCCGTCCATTGCTCGCACTCGACGGGGCCCAGGACGAAGACCGGCGAGAGATCCAGTTCGTCGCGGCAGCATTGCGCCAGTTCTGCGAAGTGTTTCAGCGGCCAGCACTTGGCGGCTGAGCCTGCGCCGGGATGAATGACGATGTATCCCCTCGGCCCGACGGGCAAGCCTCGCGCCCGCTCTGCGGCTTGGAGTTGCCTGGCCGCCGCGTCGCGCCAATCGGCCGGCACCGGCCAGGGCGGCGGGCGCTTGGGGATTGGCGGCAGAGCGAGCTGGCCGGCCCACAGGTCGATGAGGTGGCTATCGCAGTCAACCCCCGGCCGAACGGGCAGGAAGTCCAATCGACTCGCGCCGGTGGACTCTTCAAGCCGCTGACGGGCCAGCGGACTGTCGCCCCCAAAGCAACTGATGATCCACTCGCGCCGGCCCAGCATGCCGCCCAGGCGACTGGCTGCGGGGGGCGGATCGATGAACAGTTCGTGCATGGGCAGAGAATCGAAATCAAGGGTCCGCGCCACGACGCCCAGCCCCATCAGCAACTTGCCCTTTTCGCCGCCGGAGAGCAAAGTGGCCTGGCCGCCGACGGCCTTGAGCAGGTGGCCAAAGATAATCACGTCGCCCAGGGCCCCGGGATGAATCGCCAGGACGTCAGGCCGCCTTTCGGACTGCCGTGCGTCGCCGCTCAATCGATCCACCCGCCGCCCAGGAGAATGGGCCCGTCATAGACCGCCGCCGCTTGCCCTGGTGTGACGGCGGAGACGTTTTCGTGGAAGTCAGCATCGAACGTGCCGGGGCCCGTGACGGTCACACGGGCCGGCGCGCCGCGATGGTTGTAGCGGATCTGCACCGTCGCCTCGAAGCTCTCGCTGACGCTGCGATGCCAATTGGCCCCCGAGGCTGACAGGTGGTTGGACATCAGCTCAGCCCGCGGGCCTATGGTCACCGCGGCGCTGGCCGGGTCAATCCGCGTGACGTACATCGGCTCGCCCGCCGCCACGCCCAGGCCCCGACGCTGGCCGATGGTGTATTGGCCGAAGCCCTCGTGCCGCCCCAGCACCGCCCCGGCGGCGTTGACGATATCGCCGGGTTGCAGCGCCTGCGGCGCGCGGCGGCGGAGAAGCTCCACGTAGTCGTCGCCGTCGACGAAGCAGATCTCCTGGCTGTCGGGCTTGTCGTGGACGGCCAGCCCCAGCGAACGGGCCATCTGGCGGACGGTGGCCTTGTCGTCGATCTCCCCGACGGGCAGCAGGATGCGGGCGATATGTTCAGCCGCCACCCCCAGCAGGGCGTAAGACTGGTCCTTGCCGAGCGCCTTGCCGCGCGCGATGGCCGGCTGCCCCGCGACCTCCACGCGACGGGCATAATGCCCCGTGGCCACGCAGGCGGCGCCCAGCGAGTCGGCCAACTCGACCAGGCGGGCGAACTTGATGATCGCGTTGCAGCGGATGCACGGGTTGGGCGTGCGTCCGGCGGCGTACTCGGAGACGAACTGGTCGATGATGCCGGCGAAGGCGTCCTGGCAGTTGAGCACGTGGAGGTCGATGCCCAGCGCGACAGCCACCCGGCGGGCGTCGGCGGCGTCCTGGGGCGAGCAGCAGCCGCGAGTGGCGCTGTCGGCCGCCCCGGCCGAGCCCAGGCACAGGAACACGCCCGTGACGTCGTAGCCGGCCTGGACGAGCAGGGAGGCAGCAACGGAGGAATCCACTCCGCCGCTCATGGCCACCAATACCTTTTCACGCTGGGGCGTCATCTCCTGCACAGCATAACATGCCCCAGGCAAATTGCCATTGGCCGTTCGGGGTGGCAGGGCTATACTCTGGGCCTGGGTCAGGACGGCCCCCACAAGGAGAGTCAATGGATCAGGTCCTTCAGTTCGTCGATGTGTTCCTGCACCTGGACAGGCACCTGGGAGAGTGGATCGAGCAGTACCAGCAGGGGATCTACCTGATTCTGTTCCTGATCGTTTTCTGCGAGACGGGTCTGGTAGTGACGCCGGTGCTGCCGGGCGACTCGTTGCTGTTCGCGGCTGGCACATTCGCGGGCATGGGCCGGCTGAACGTGGCGATGCTGCTGTTGCTGCTCTCGGTGGCGGCCATCCTGGGCGACACGGTGAATTACTGGATTGGCCACAAGATCGGGCCCAAGGTGTTCCACAAGGAGAACGTCCGCTTCCTGAACAAGAAGCACCTCCTGAAGGCCCACGAGTTCTACGAGAAATACGGCGGAATCACGATCATTATCGCACGGTTCATGCCGTTCATCCGCACGTTCGCGCCGTTCGTCGCCGGCATCGGCAGCATGACCTACTGGCGGTTCCTCATGTACAATGCGGTGGGCGGAATCGCGTGGATATTCAGTTTTGTCCTGCTGGGATACCTCTTCGGGAACATCCCGGCCGTGAAGAAGAACTTCACGTTTGTGATCATGGGCATCGTGGTGGTTTCGGTCATGCCGATGGTGATCGAGTACATCCGCTCCAGGCGGCGGGCCAAGACGGCCAATGCCGACGGCACGGCCGAGGCGGAATAGCAGAGAGAACTTAATCCGTCGAGCGGATCGGGTCGGGCCTAAAGCTTCTTGTGGCGCCAGATCCCGAGAACCACCAGCACCGATATCGCCGCCAAGGCCATGATGATCCAGAACGGGACGAGGCTGTGTTCCTGCTCCAGCGGCAGCTTGACGTTCATGGAAAAGACACTGATCACCAGCGTCGGCAACATGATACCAATCATCACCAGCGTCAGGGTTTTCATTAGCACGTTGAGGTTGTTGCTGACGACCGAGACGCGGGCGTCCATCAGGCCCGAGAGTACCTGGCTGTAGATCTCCGCCTGCCCGTAACATTGACTGTTCTCAATGGCTACGTCCTCGATGAATTCGACGTTCTCGGGGCTGAATCCGATCCGTGTTGCGTGGGTGCGGAGCTTGTCGACCACCTTGCCGTTGGTGGAAATGGCGTTGAGGTAGTAGACCAGGCTCTTCTCCAGCGTGAAGAGGTTCAGCAGGTGTTTGTTGGTCATGGAGGTGTTGATCTCCTGCTCCAGCTCGCCGGAGATCATGTTGATGACCCGCAAGTGCTCCTCGAAGTGGAAAATGGCCCGGTAGATGATCTTGAGCACCACGTCCAGGAGGTCGCGGACGCGGTTGAAAGGTCGGCCCTCGAACAGCGGCGTCTCCTCGGGCACCACGATGACCAGCAGGTCCTTGAACAGGTACAGGCCGGTGGATTCGACCTTGAACAGGAAGCTGTCGGCGGAGGAGTAGTTCCGCGGCCGCTTCAAAATCATGGCCAGGTGCTCGGGCTCGAACTCCAGTCGGGCCAGCTCGTCGGGGTCCAGGGCGGAATTCAGCGTGTGTTCGTCCAGCTTGAGCGTGTCGATCAGGTATCTCTTCTCCGCCTCGTCAGGGTTGACGTAGACGTGGATCTGGGCGTTGGCGGCATCGCTCTCGACCAACTTTGTTTCGCAAATCCTCAGTCGCCTGATCATCTTTTCACCTGGGCTGACCACACAAGGAATGCCATTCGGTGCATCGTGGACGTACAAGTTTGCAATACTATCCTGCCGGAAGAGGCCTGGCAACACGCCAATTGATAAGTTTGTCGGAAAACGGCGAAAAACGTTAGGCGACAGGCCCGCGCTATTTGCAGGGGTAAGACCTTGTAGAGTGCGAGGGGGCGGCTTATACTTTTTTGCCGTTAGCCACAAGCCTAGAGATTAAGGGAGCCGTCGCATGAAAGAGATCCGTGTTGCAGTTGTCGGAACCGGTAATTGTGCCTCGTCATTGATTCAGGGCATTCATTACTATGCGGCAAAGGCCGCCTCAGGCAGCGACGATACCATCGGCCTGGCCAATCCGCTGATCGGCGGCTATGCGCCGCAGGACATCAAGATCGTCGCCGCCATTGATATCGACAAGCGCAAGGTCGGCCAGCCGCTGCACAAAGCCCTGTTCGCCCCGCCCAACAACACGAAGGTTTTTTTCAGCGATTTTGCCTATGACGACGTCATCGTCCAGATGGGCAACGTCCTGGACGGCGTGGCGGCACACATGGCCGACTATCCCGAGCACCAGCGTTTCGTCGTCGCCGACCATCCCTCGGCCGGCAAGGCCGACATCGTCAAGCTGCTGCGCGACAACCGGGTTGAGATCCTCATCAACTACTTGCCCGTCGGCTCGCAGAAGGCCGTGGAGTTCTACGCCGAATGCTGCCTGGAGACCGGCGTGAGCCTAGTCAACTGCATCCCGGTGTTCATCGTATCGGACCCCGCCTGGGCGGAGCGTTTCCGCCGCGCGGGCATCTGCTGCGTGGGCGACGACATCAAGGCGCAGGTCGGCGCGACCATCACGCACCGCGTCCTGACCCGCCTGATGCAGGACCGCGGCGCGACCATCGACGCGACTTACCAACTCAACACCGGTGGCAACACCGACTTCCTCAACATGCTCAACCGCGCGCGGCTGGGGTCCAAGAAGATCTCCAAGACCGAGGCGGTGCAGTCGCAGATGGACATTCCGCTGGCGCCCGACCAGGTACACATCGGCCCGGCCGACTTTGTGCCCTGGCAGAAGGACAACAAGGTCTGCTTCCTGCGGATCGAGGCGCGGGGCTTTGGCGGCGTGCCGCTGAACCTGGAACTCCGCCTCAGCGTCGAGGATTCGCCCAACTCGGCTGGCGAGTCCGTGGACGCCATCCGCTGCTGCAAGCTGGGTCGCGATCGCGGCCTGGCCGGGCCGCTGGAGGCCATCAGCGCCTACACGATGAAGCATCCGCCCGTCCAGTACTTCGACAACGATGCGCGCCGGATGCTCGAGGAGTTCATACGGAACGGTTCGGCGGCGCCCAAGGCTGTGCGGCTGACGCCCAAGGGCAAGGCCTCCGTGCCAAGCTGAATATGACGGCGGGCACCATCATCACCGTCACGCTCAACGCCGCGATCGACCGCATCATCGAGGTGGAGGGCCTGACGCTCGGGGCGCACCAGGTCGGGCGCGAAGTGTTGCGGGTGGCCGCCGGCAAGGGTTTCAACGTCTCGCGGGCGCTGGCGGCGATGGGGGTATCGAGTACGGCCAGCGGCTTTCTCGGGGCTGAGAACCGCGCCATTTTCGACGCGGAACTGTCTGCGCGAGGCATCGGCGACCAGTTCATCACGCTCCCCGGCCACACGCGCGAGAATATCACGATCACCGATCCCCGCAGCGGGCAGGACACGCACATCCGAGACGTCGGGCTGGCCGTGAATGCCGCCGCGATGGGACAACTGGCCCGGCGGCTGACGCAGTTGGCCAAGCCGGGGAATGTCATCATCTTCAGCGGCTCGCTGCCGCCGGGAATCTCAGCCGACTCCTTTGCCGCCCTGGTCGAATCGTGCATCTCCGGCGGGGCGCGAGTGGCCGTGGACACCAACGGCCCGGCCCTGTCGGCCGTGGCGGGCAAACGGTTGTGGCTGGTCAAGCCCAACGTCGAAGAGCTTTCCCAACTGGTCGGGCGCGAGCTTGCCGATGATCGCGCCAGGCTCCAGGCCGCCAAGTCGCTGGCCGATCGCATCTCCAACGTCATCCTCACCGCCGGCAGCCAAGGGGCCTACCTTTTCGCCGGCGGCTTGATGCTGCATGGCGTGTCGGAGGTGGATGGCCAGGTTGTTCGCAACACCGTCGGCTGCGGCGATGTCATGCTGGCCGCCTACGTCGCGTCGCTGTGGCGCGGCGACGAGGTGCGTACGGCGTTCATCCACGCCATCGCGTGCGCCTCTGCCGCCGCCGCCAGTGCCAACCCGGCAGGGTTTGATCCCGTCTCGGCCCAGACGCCGCGGCCAAAGGTCCGGCTGACGAATTTGGCCCTCTAGTAGTCTTTCGGCACGTCAGATACCGGTGTGTGCCTCACCTCGCACCCCCACACAACGCGATGGGCGTGCCATCCAACCCACCGTTTCAAAACTGACGGAATACTGGAACTCCCGAGCCGGAAGAACCGCTTTCGACCTACGACCTGTCTTCCGGTATTCTGGTCTCACGGTACTCCGGTATTCCCTTCCGTCAACGGTTGCGACAGCTTCTTGGCGGCCAGGGTGTTGATCTTTCCGGCCAGGTTGGCGGCCAGGGCGTCGTTGGTGCCGATGGGTCGGTTCTGATGCGGCGTGGCGGTGGGTATCGGCGTTTCCTGCTCCAGGCCGTATTCGCGCCGGTGCGAGGCCTTCTCGAGCTGGCCGGGCTTGATGAACATGGAATACGCGCTGGAGGTCGAGGAGACATCCACGTCCGGTTTATCCGCCCGGGCTTCTTCGACCGTCACGACGGCCTCGAAGCGCCCGGCATCGTTCGCCACGGGCCTGACTTGCACCTTGGCTGTGCGATAGATCGTGTCCAGTGAGCTTTCCAGCAGGCCCTCCCGCGTGGCGGCGTCGTGGCGCCAGAACTCGAACCACTGCTTGCCCGTCAGCGGCGCGGTGACGATCGATCCTTCGCGGCGATCCTGTTCAGCCACCGTGAAGTAGTTGTCGCGCAGCACATCCAGGGACGCGTCCCAGACGGCCTCGAAGTTGCGTTCAGCCGCCGATTGAATCGGCTTGGTCCGCGGCGGGGTGGTGTAGTTGGTGCAGGAAGCGCCCGAAAGGGCCCAGACCAGCAGGGGCACGGCGACGATGAAACGTTGCGTGGCGTTCACATTTTTCTCCCAAAGGGCCCGCTCGGTTGGCCTAGGCGAACATTCTATCCTATGTTTCAATTGCAGCAACCCATGATTTGGGTATCCGCTAGCTGGCCTGCGTAAGGCCCCGCACCATTGCCCGCCCCGGTCTTGCCCGACCGGGGCACTTTTTTGCGCACCAGGCCGGCTGGGAAAGTCGCGAAGGCCGCCACGCCGGAGAAAGAAAGGATATAATCGCTCCCCTGGGCTCGAGGCGTAACCCAACCGCCCCGGGCGACCGTCAACCAGGAGAAGGCAAGACGACCATGCGAATCCTCTCAGGCCTCTACAAGGGAAGAATCCTGCTCTCGCCGCCCGAGTCGGCCACCACCCGGCCCATCACGGGCCTGGCCAAGAAGTCCCTGTTCGACACCCTCGGGCCTTACCTGGTCGAGGCGACCCTGGCGGACCTCTACTGCGGGACCGGCACGATGGGCATCGAGGCCCTGTCGCGTGGGGCGTCCCATTGCTACTTCGCCGACATGGACCGGCTGGTGCTGGAGCGGCTGAAGGAGAACCTCGAAACCCTCGGGGCAGCCGACCGCTCCACCGTCTGGGCCGGCGACATTCACGCGCGACTGGCCGGCTGGCTGGAGCCGCTTCGCGCGCCCATCGACATCGCCTTCGTCGATCCGCCCTACGAGCAGGCCCGGCGATGGGCATGGGACGAGGTGGCGGCGAGCATTTTCCACCCGCTGGCTGCGCACATGGTCGATGGCGGCGTGATGGTGCTCCGCGTGCCCGCCGATGTCCAGGCGCCTCCGCGGGTCGGGCCGTTCTCCTCGTTCCGCTCCAAATGCTACGGCGAGATGACGATCCTGCTGATGCGCGCCCAGGAGAAGGATCACTGACAGCCAACCGAGTGCGGAGTGCGAAGTGCGGAGAACCTCTCGACGATCAGCGGAAATCGCTTGATATGCCCCCTGCATATCTTGCCGAAGAACGCGTGATGCCTGCTGTGCAGATCGTCGTCGCAACGTTCAGGGCGTGTGAACCCGCGATACGTTGATGCAATGGAGAGAACGCGGCGGGCCACCTCTTTTCCTTGCACTTTCGCACTTCGCACTTCGCACTTCTTCCGGTTATATTCCCCTCATGGCCACGGCCTCGACAAAGTCCACCGCGCTGTGGGTGCTCAAGCGTCTGCGTGACGCCGGTCACCAGGCCTATTTTGCCGGCGGGTGCGTCCGCGACATGCTGCTGGGCGTGGAGTCCACCGACTACGACCTGGCCAGCGATGCCACGCCCGATCAGGTCCGCCAGCTTTTCCGCCGCGTGCTGCTGGTAGGGGCCAAGTTCGGCGTGGCCATGGTAATCCACCATCGCCAGAAGGTCGAGGTGACGACCTTCCGCAGCGACCTGTCCTATCACGACGGCCGGCGACCCGAGGGCGTGGTGTTTTCCGACCCGCGCGAGGACGCCCTGCGGCGCGACTTCACGATCAACGGCCTGTTCTACGACCCGCTGACCGAGGAGGTCATCGACTACGTCGAGGGCCAGAAGGATCTCCGCGCCGGCCTGGTCCGCACCATCGGCTCGCCGCGGCAGCGATTCGCCGAGGATTACCTTCGCATGATCCGCGCGGTGCGGTTCACGGTGCGTTTCGGTTTTCGCATGGACGAATCGACGGCCGAGGCGATCCGGCAATACGCCGCGCATATCACCGACATCAGCGGCGAGCGGATCTTCGAGGAACTGGGCAAGATGCTCGTCCGCGAGTCAGCGGCACAGGCCGCTGAAATGCTGGGCGAGGTGCGCCTGGCTGAGGCGATCCTGCCGGAACTCTTTGCCGCCACGGGCCTGTGGGAGCGGGGCCTGGGGCGTCTCAGGATGGTGGCGCAGCGGAAGGACACGACGCTTGCGCTGGCGGCCCTGATGGCTGAACTACCCGCACCGGCCATCGAGGCCATCTGCCGTCGCTGGGGCACGTCCAATGAGCTGCGCGAGGGCCTGTGCCTGCTGGCCGGGCACCTGGACGACTGGCAGCGATCAGCCGACATGCCGCTGTGCCAGTTCAAGCGGTTGCTGGCCGGCCGGCACTTCCCGCGCCTGCTGGCCCTGTGGGATGCCCAGGAACGTCTGCTGACGGGCGAGTCGAAGTTGACGGGGCAGGCGGCATGCCGGGCCCGGGCCATTCCTGACTATAACATCGCGCCCCGGCCGCTGATAACGGGCAAGCACCTCAAGGTCCTGGGGCTGACGGAGGGGCCGGAACTGGGCAGGATCCTCCGCGCCGTCTACGACGCCCAGCTCAACGAAGAAATCGCCACGCGCCGAGAGGCGATGGAGCGGGCGAGGCAACTGCTGGCCGAAGCGAATGGCGGTTAGTGGTCCTTCACAACTAATTTTGCTGGTGCCACGGTCAAGCGTTGTTTGCTTGGCCGTGCGGACACCCCCAAGCACACGACGCTTGGGGGTGGCACCAACTCATAAGTTTTGCCGTGAAGGACTACTAGCCGCGAGCGCAAAGCGAGCGGGCATTCTGGTGCTGTAGATTGCTCCGACGGCGGGCGGCCCGTCGGGGCTCAGATGAGTTTTCGCAGGACCGCCTGCACGTGCGGCTGGTCGTCCTCGTTGCAGGAGTAGGTGAAGCAGGCCTTGGCTGTCAGCGTGGCGTTGGCCCGGCCGTGGGGGGCGGCGAACTTCACCGACGCGGTGGTCACCGCCTCGGCGTACTTCTCCAGGAACTTCTGGGCGTGATCGTTGTCCAGGAACTTCGGGGTATAAGGGCCCATGGTGTAGCTGTCGTACGCGTACTCGCTGAGGCGGACCGAGCGGATCTGGAACCGCTGCGTGTCGGCCAGGAGTTTCTCCAGGGCCGCGACGATGTCGATCTCGATGGCCTCGGTGACGGTGGCAAAGCCCAGGCAGCCGGAGAAGAATGCGCCCACCTGCTCGATGCCCGTCGCCGAACCGGCATAGACTTCCAGCGTCTCTCGCGCCGGGTGCACGCCGAAGGGGTACAGCGTCACGCGCTCGACGGGGGCGGCGGTGACTTCCTTTGAATCGGTGTCCAGTTGCTGGACCGACGACTGGCTGCGGCGGACGATGGTGGCAAAGGCGGCATGCTCGCTGGCCGAGTGATTCAGCACGCCGAACTCCTCGGTCTCCGGCAGGCCGAACTGCTGGAGCGCGGCGGCCACCTTGGCCGGACTGGGGCATCCGCGAATGCGGGCGACGTTCAACTTGTAAGAAGCCATCGAAAAACTCCTGCGGTAGGCCGCGAGGCACGCGGCGAGGGCCAAAAGCGAAGGGCGTGATCATACCCTCTGGCCGTCGGCAATCAAGCGCCAAGCGGATGGGACGCATCCGGGTTTCCGGGAAACACCGCCGGGGGCGGCTAAGCCACGGGGTTTTCATGCATGTTCCAAGAGAACCCGAAAATCAGGCCGGCAAGAAAAGATCGGGAGGGGTTTGGACAACAAGGAATTCCTTGGTGCTCCTGGAGTTCTTTGCGGTCTTTGTGAGCGCCGTTGCTTCAGTGGGCGGCGGGCTTGAGCAGGCCGTTGTTGAACAGCGTGACGGGGAAGGCCGGGCCGGGCGAGCCGCCGCGGGGGTCGATGTCGCGGCTGAGATAGACCCGGTCGGCCGTGATGCCGCAGGTCTGCTGGAGCGAGCGGACCAGGCTCAGCAGGGCTTGGAACTGGGGTCGCGTGGGGCCGATGCGGGCAAAGTCGCCCACGACGTAGACGCCGATACTGTCGGAGTTCCAGTTGTGCCCGGCGGCAAAGACGTGCGTGCCGTCGTTCTGGCCTTTCCACAGGACCGTCGCGCGGGCGCATCGGCCTTCGCCGGAGGCGGTCGGCTCGACGACGAAATGACACTCGTGGTCGCTGTCGAGGCCCTCAGCCGAGGTGTGGACGACGATGTTGCGCCACTTGCCCGCCCGCAGCGTCGCCGTGGTCTGCGAGATGATCTCCGAAGAGTCGTCCGCGGGGTTGGCCACCGCCGCCAGGTGCGTTACCGGGGGGTGGGCGGGGGCAGTTTCCATCAGCACCAGGGCCATGCTGCCGACCGTCATGGCGACAAGCAAGGCAACGAGAGTCTTAATCGTCCGTGACTCGACCATCGTAAAGACTTCCATGTTTCGGTTTACCAACGACGTGGCGACCTATTGCGAATCATAAGTAGCTATCGGCAAAGTGCAAGCAAATCCCCAGTCGGAAATGCGCTCTTTTGAAAAAAAACTTAGCGGGGATGAACGCGGATGAACACAGATGGCAAGAAACGAGGATTACAGAGGAAAATCGCGACAGTGAGCAGATGATTAATGCGGTGGCGGGGCCTTTGGCAAAGCCTTTGCTTCTCCACGGCCCCGCGCCCGCCGCCTGGCAGGGCAGGCAGTGTTTAGAAGTATCAGGTTGAATTATCTGCGTTTATCCCCGCTTGCTTTAGTCTTCCTTGACGATGCCCAGTTCGATCAGTGCCCGATGGGCGGCTTCCTGCTCGGCTTCCTTCTTGTTCTTGCCCCAGGCGCTGGGGAACTGCCGGCCGGCCACCGCGACAGCCACCTCGAAGCACTTGTCGTGGTCGGGCCCCTTCTCGTCCAGCATCTGATACTCCGGCGTGATGTTCCACTCCCGCTGGGCGTGCTGCTGGAGGACCGACTTGAAGTTCCGCTGGTGCTCGTTGGCCAGGGCCTCCTCGATGTGCGGCAGCATGTGCCGCAGGATGAACGTCCTGGCCGGCTCAAGTCCGCCATCAATATAGATGGCGCCGACCACCGCCTCGTACAGCGCCGCAGCCACCGAGGTCGGCAGGCCGCCCGGCTTGGACATGCCCTTGCCCATGCTGATCGTCTGGCTGAGGCCTATCGTCTCCGACACCGTCGCGCAGGTGGTCCGCGAGACGACGGAGGACTTGATCTTGGTCATCTCCCCTTCCTGCAGGCCCCCGTCGCGGCAGAACAGCTCGTGGCAGACCACCAGCGCCAGGACCGAATCGCCCAGGAACTCCAGCCGCTCGTTGCTTTGCACGCGCGTGGCGGCGACCGAAGAGTGCGTCAGGGCCAGGCTCAGGAGTTCGGGATCGCCGAAGGTGTAGCCAATCAGTTGTTGGCACGACTCGATAGCGGCCTGGTCCACGTGGAGAACCTCGCCTGGGGGCCGCTGACGAGAGCCGCCACACCCAGGCGGTGGCAATTCTCGTCAAAGGCCCGAACTTGTGCGCCTTCTCCGACGCACCGAAATGCCGCTCGCCGCCGGCCGGCAAGCGTCTGGTGCATTATACGGCAGCCCCGGCCCATCGCAAAGCGCGTTTCACGCTTGTGACGGCCTGGAAGAGTTGTCCTTGATTCAACCCGGCCCGAAAAGTTAATATGAGGGCATGGGCAAGATTGTTTCGGTTATTCCCAAAGACCTGGCCGCGCTGAAGATCATTCACTTTCCCGACCCGCGCCTCTCCAAGCCGGCCTCGGATGTGACGGAGTTCGACGACGCACTGGCGCGCCTGGTCGAGCGGATGTTCGAGCTGATGTACGCCGCGCGCGGCGTGGGCCTGGCCGCCCCGCAGGTGGGCCTGCCGCTGCGGCTGTTCGTCTCCTCGCCGACGGTCACCGACGACGACCGCCACGTCTACCTCAACCCGCGGGTGCTGAGCCAGGACGGCCAGCAGGAAGAAGAGGAAGGCTGCCTCTCGCTGCCGGGGATCACCACGACCCTCAAGCGATTCAACCGCGTGACCATCGAGGCCCAGGACCTCGCCGGCAGGAAGTTTCAGGAAAGCGGCGAGGAACTCATCGCCCGGATCTTCCAGCACGAGATGGATCACCTCGACGGGCGGCTGATCGTCGATCGCATGGGCACCGTGGCCAGGCTGGCCTACCGCCGCGCCCTCAAGGAACTGCAGGAAGATTTCGAGGCGGAGAAGTAGAGCGTTTGAGTCTGAGGCCGTTGGAATGGCGGTGCTGTGTGCTGCCACGCGAATCTTAGACCCAAGGGGGCCGAAAATGCGGAAGTGTTGTTGACCCGCTCTGCCATCCAGCGATAATGGACGATACGATAGGGATGCTTCATTGCGGCGGGGCGGCAATCGCAACGCCCGAGAATAAGGATCGTGTATATGGGGAAAGAAACCAAGGCATGCGATACTTTTCGCCGGCATCTCAAGGACGAGCTAGGGACATGGAAAGAAGAGGGGCTGGTCAGCACCGAGCAGGCCCAGACCCTCAGCGAGCGCTACCGATTGGATGACATGGTCAAGGAGCGGGGTCGTGCCCTGATGCTGGCCATCTACATCCTCGGGGCCGCGATGATTGGCGGCGGGGTAGTGAGTTTTGTGGCCGCCCACTGGGAGTTTGTGCCTAAACCACTGAAGATCGCTCTGATCATCGCCGTGATGCTGATATGCCAGGTCGCGGGATTCTGCCTCTGGCAAGTATCTGACAAGCGCCGCGGCGTGGGGCACGCATTGGTGCTGGTCGGTACGCTGATCTTCGGGGCCAACATCGGTCTGATTGCCCAGGTGTTCCACATCCACAGCCATTGGGAAAACGGCGTAGCGGCTTGGGCGGTGGGAGCGGCAGTGATGGCATTGGCGGTCTGGAGCGTTCCGATCGCGGTGACGGCGACGATCCTGTCCCTTATTTGGTTCTGTGCGGCTTCGGAGCGGCACAGCTACACGATGCTTTATTCGATTGCGGTGTTGGCGGTGTTCCTGCCTGTTGCCTTCCGCAAGCAATCGCGATGGGCATATCTGTCGGCTGTGTTGGCCGCAGGCATAGGACTTGTGACAAGTTCCGCCCAGAATTGCGTTTATGGCCAAGGCGAGCAGTGGTGGGTATTGGCCTGGGCGAGCGTCGCGAGCCTGCTGTGTGCCTGGGGTTTTCTCGCGCGGCGGACACGATTCGACCTTTTTGGCCCACCCTCGGTAGCGCTGGGTTACCTGGCTGCCGGCATTGTGTCCTATCTAATCGCCTTCCGGGAGACAGCCAATGAACTGTCGGCACAGACAAAATGGTGCCTGGACGCGCTGTGGCCATGGCAGGTACCGCTGGTAATCATCGCGGTATTGTCACTGATATTCTGGATTCTGTGTATCCGGCCGCGAGAAGACAAGGCTGCATTACCGCTGCGCACCTACAGCGTGGCCGTGCTGGTGATGGTGGTGGCTGCCACGGTCATCGGTCGGGATTGGCTGACCGTCGTGATCGGGAACGTTGCCATCTGCCTGTTCGCGGTCGGGCTGATTCACAATGGTTTCCTGACCCTCAGTCGGCAGAGCTATTGGGCCGGTATCCTGACAATTGCCCTGGTCATCGCCAGCCGGTTCCTGGAATATGAAACGGGGCTTCTGCTCAAGTCGGCCATCTTTACGGGCTGCGGCATTGGACTGATCGTCTCGGGCACGTGGTTTGAGGGTTACCTCAGGAAGCGGAGGCTCTGCCATGAGTAGAACGACTGTCGCGTTCATTCTGGCCGTCATTGTGCAATTGGGGATTCTGGCGGCTGTGCCGGCCCGACACATTCACGCGCTGATGACCGGCACGCCGGTGGTACTCAAGACGGCGCCGGTGGACCCCTACAGCATCATGAGCGGTTACTATGTGACCTTGAGCTACGACATTTCCATCCCGCCGGAGCGTCATAAGTGGCCCGACCGCACCCACACCACCATCTACGCCACGTTGGTCAAGGGGGATGGCCCGGCGTGGAAGGCTGTGGCGTTCAGCACGGATTGGCCGACGAATGTTCCCGCTGATGCTGTTGTGCTCAAGGGAGAGAGCGACGGTTGGCGCATCTGCTACGGGCTTGAGGCATACTTTCTGCCCGAGACGATGCGACACGAGGTCGCCAACTCCCTGTCCCAGCACCGCGACAGCACGCTGGTTGACGTGATGGTGGACAAGCAAGGCCATGCCGCTCTGGTAAGACTGAGAATTGGCGACAAGGCCTACGAATACTGACCGCCGGCTGGCGCAGAGTCTGTAGCCCTGTTGTTCCGGTCTCCAGGCCTTGGCTTGTCGCTGTTTGGCCCAAACTCTCCTTGGCAGAATCCCGCCTCCCGGCTAAGATAAGCGATCTTTGGCCTGCATGACGCTTGGACGTTCCGCGTGCTGGTAAGCATGCCTTACAGGTACTACATCGCTACGAAGGTATTACGTCTGTAAGCCCGTAGGGCTGGTCGTTAGTAGCCCAGGGCGCAGTCCCGATGCTGTTTTTATCGGGACAAGCCCTGGGGATTGGTTTTTTATGTTTCAAGCCCCGTCAGGGGCGTTCGTGAACCTGCAATGCGCCACGATCGCCCCTACGGGCTCCGAATGCGAGAGATGTTTTCCCAGGGCTTCCGCCCTGGGCTAAAAACGAACGCCCCTGACGGGGCTGGACATGTACTGCTACAGGTTAGCGGCAACCGGATAAGACCATGAAACTTACGTGCAACGACATTCGACGCCAGTACATTGACTTTTTCCTTCAGCGCGGCCACAAGTTCGTGCCCTCCAGTTCGCTGCTGCCGGCCGACGACCCGACGCTGCTGTTCACCAACGCGGGCATGAACCAGTTCAAGGCCATCTTTCTGGGCCAGGAGCGGCCGGGCTCGGCCCGCGTCGTCAACAGCCAGAAGTGCATTCGCGCCGGCGGCAAGCACAACGACCTCGAAGATGTCGGGC
The DNA here is from genome assembly GCA_041661865.1 of Phycisphaerae bacterium. Classification (GTDB taxonomy): domain Bacteria; phylum Planctomycetota; class Phycisphaerae; order SM23-33; family SM23-33; genus JBAZTO01. Next base: position 26,979 of record JBAZTO010000041.1, read on the forward strand.
ACGATGTCTACCATCACACGTTTTTCGAGATGCTGGGCAACTGGAGCTTCGGCGACTACTTCAAGGCCGAGGCCATCGAGTGGGCGTGGGAATTGCTGACCAAGGTCTGGGGCCTGCCCAAGGAGCGGCTGCACGCGACGGTGTTCGAGGGCTCCAGGGACGAGGGGCTGGCCCCCGATGCCGAGGCGGCTGACCTGTGGCGGAAAGTCACGGACATCGACCCCTCGCACATCCACATGGGCAACCGCAAGGACAACTTCTGGGAGATGGGCGAGACAGGCCCGTGCGGCCCGTGCAGCGAGATTCACTACGACTTCACCCCGGACCTCTCGGGCGGGCCGCTGGTCAACGCCGGCGACGCGCGGGTGGTGGAGATCTGGAACCTGGTCTTCATGCAGTTCAACCGGACGGCCGACGGCGCGCTCTCGCCGCTGCCGGCCAGGCACGTGGACACGGGCATGGGTTTCGAGCGGGTCTGCCGCGTGCTTCAGGGCGTCGATAGCAACTACGACATCGATGTCTTCCGCGGCATCTTCGATGCGCTTTCCAAGCTGACCTCGGCCGGTCCCTACACCGGCAAGCTGGATGATACAAAGGATATCGCCTACCGCGTGATCGCCGACCACGCCCGCTGCCTGACCTTCGCCATCGCCGACGGGGTGATCCCGTCCAACGAGGGCCGCGGCTATGTGCTGAGGCGCATCCTTCGCCGCGCCGCCCGCTACGGACGGCAGTACCTGGGCATCGAAGGATCCTTCATCGTCAAGCTCGTCCCGACCGTGGTCGAGTTGATGGGCGAGACCTTCGGCGAACTTCGCAAGCGCCAGGACGCGGTGATCCAGACCATCGCGGCTGAGGAGGAATCCTTCGGCCGGACGCTGGACCGGGGCATCGACCTGTTCGAGCGGCAGGTCAAGCGCCTGACCGACAGCGGCAAGAAGCAGTTGCCCGGCGAGGTAGCCTTCGATCTGTACGCGACTTACGGATTTCCGACCGACCTGACCCAGCTCATGGCCGCCGAGAGGGGCCTGTCGGTCGACATGGCCGGGTACGAGGAGGCCATGAACCGCCATCGCGAGACATCCTCCGCCGGCGGGGACAAGTTCAAGGTCGTCGCCGTCGCGGGCCTGCCGTCAACCGACGATGCGCCCAAGTACTCCCACAAGAGCGTCGAGGCCAGGGTTCTCGGCTGGGTCGTTGGCGATAAGTTTATTACTGAAGGGATGTTGCCGGCGGGTTCCAAGGCGGCTGTCGCGCTGGACCGCACCTGCTTCTATGCCGAAAGCGGCGGGCAGGTCGGCGACAGCGGCGCTCTGGCCTGGGACGGCGGGGAGTTTGTCGTCAGCGACACCACCTCAGCCGGCCAGTGCGTCCTGCACGCGGGCGAGGTCGTCGCGGGTCGGCTCCAGGCCGGGCAGGTCGTCCGCTGCCAGGTGGCCCCCTCGCGGCTGGACACCATGCGCAACCACACCGCCACGCACCTGCTCAACTGGGCGTTGCGGGAGGTGCTGGGCGATGGCATTCACCAAGCCGGCAGCGTCGTCGGGCCCGACCGCCTGCGGTTTGACTTCACCCACGGCCAGGCTGTGCGGGAGGAGGAACTCCAGCAGGTCGAGACGCTGGTCAACCAGCGAATCCTTGCCGACGAGCCTGTCTCGGTGCATCTGCTCCCGCTGGCTACCGCGATGAAGATTTCCGGCGTGCGAGCGGTCTTCGGCGAGAAGTACCCCGACCCGGTCCGCGTGATCGCCATCGGCACCGAAGACCCGCTCAAGACCGCCGGCAGAGGCTGTGCGATCGAGTTCTGCGGCGGTACGCATCTCCATAGAACATCGGTGGTTGGGCTATTCAAGATCGTCTCGGAAGAGTCCGTCGCCAAGGGCGTTCGCCGCATCACCGCCCTGACCGGGCGCGAGGCGGTCGCGCACGTCCAGCAGTCCGATGGCATCCTGCGGCAACTGACGAGCGAGTTGCGGGCCGGCGCCGCCGACCTGCCCCAGCGCGTCGTGGCCATGCAAAAGGAACTCAAGGAACTTCGCAAGCGGCCGGCAGCACAGGCCGGCGGGTCGGAGGACATCTTCAACCCGCAGCACGTTATTGATTCGTCTTACGGTAACATATTGGTAGGAAAGGCCTTGTCGGGCGACCCCGCCGTGATGCGGGCCGAGTGCGACCGTCAGCGTCAGAAGGGCGCGGCGGCGGTGTTCATGGGCGGGGTCGGCGAGGATGCCAAGGTGACCTTGACGGCTATGGTGAGCGACGACCTGGTTAAGGCCGGCCTGTGCAAGGCGGGCGACTGGGTCAAGGCCATCGCGCCGATCGTCGGCGGCGGAGGGGGCGGCAAGGCGACTCTCGCCCAGGCCGGCGGGCGCGACGGGGCCAAGCTGGAAGAAGCCCTGTCCGCCGCGGCAGCGTGGGTGAAGGAAAAGATGTCATAGCAGAAGAAAACAGCAAGCACGAAGGACAGAGGTCGCAGAGAACAGCAAGAAGAGTTGATAGGCGCGAGATAATACGCGAAAGCCTTCTTTCATCATGCGGTTCTCCGTGGCCTCTGTGGTCTTTGTGCTCTTTGTGACAGGTTGTTTCTTGTTGTTCAAAACCTTCCGGCCTATCCTGAAATTCTTTCATACCCACAAGCATTGGAACGCATGGTAGAATGCCGACCTTAATTCCCCGGGAGAACGACCCATGTGGCGGCGCGGTCCCTGTGCAATGCTTATCCTTCTGGCGGTGGCGATGGGCGGGTGCATAGACATCAATGCACTGTTGGGCGCTCGGCAAGGCAAACTCTTTTACGCCTACGACGTACTCACGCCGCCTCATCGAGAGGTGACACTCTCGGCCCGGCTCCAGAAAAGCACCTTGGGCAAGATCAAGGAAATCCCGGTGGGGTTTTACGACAGTGGCGGCCGGTTGCTGGGGGTTGCCAAGACCGACTCCCACGGCCGGGCGAACTTCCCGTGGCAAGGTGGCCCCGTGGGCGATTACCGCTTCACCGCCAGGGTGATGGACTCTCCGCGGGCGGCCAGGAAGCACGTGGACGAACTGAATCCCGCCCCGCTGCTGGTGGCGGCCCGCGATCCCAACTCGCCTATCGTGATTATCGACCTGGACCACACTATTGTCGCCGGCGGGGCCTGGGATGCGATGAAGGATTATCCGCCGCCGGCAATGCCCGGGGCGCGGGAAGTCACCCGAAGAATCACCAAGGACTACGTGATCGTCTACCTGACTTACCGCCCCGACGTCCTGACGGACAAGAGCCGCCGGTGGCTGGACTGCCAAGGTTTCCCCTCCGGGCCGCTGGTGGCCAGCACCATGCATGCCCTGTTGGAAAACGACAGCGAGGAATTCAAGAGCCAGGCCCTAGCCAATATCCGCAAGGACTTCCCCAACCTGCGGATCGGCATCGGGGACAGGGCTTCCGACGCCCAGGCCTACGTCGACAGCGGCATGGTGGCCTACCTGATCCCCCACTACAAGGAGGACCCCGCCAAGATGCGGGACATGGCCGAGGACATTCGCAAGCTCGACAACCGCGGAAAGATGCAGGCGGTGCGGGACTGGAAGCAGATCGAGCGAGGCATCTTCGATCATGAGATCTTCACGCCCCAGGCCTACGCCGACTGGCTGACAGGGCAGGCGGAGGAAATGGAAAAACGTGCGAAGTAGGCCCGGTGGCTCGGCGGAGATAGCCCAAACACCCGCCCGTTTGGGTGTTTTCACGCAATAGGCCCCCCTGGATCTCGTTGTTCCAAGGGTAGCATGGAATCCAGCCAGATAACCCAAACGGGAGCAATAAAGATGAGGTTTGAACTTCGATCCTTGCAGATGTCGGTCGCGGCCGCCATGGTCGCATTGGGCCTTTGCCTTCCCGCCACGGGCCAATCCGCTCCGAGCAGCGCGCCGACGACCGCGCCGGCCACACAGGCGGTGCCGACGATCGCGGCCCAGGTTGAGTTGATCGATGGTGCCGTCAAAGAGAGGACCATCCACGGGTGGAACTCTTCGCGCCTGGTCATGTACCGGGGCGCCCTGTATGCCGCGATAACAGTCCAGGACGACGACGCCAACAACAGGTGGAAGGACGCGGGGTTGATCCTTCGCCGTCAGGCCGATGGGAAGTGGGTGGAAGCCGGGCGGCTCCCCAACAATCCTGACCACCTCATGGTGGACCCGCGGGGGCGTTTCTGGGTCATATCGCCTTCCACCTACAATACCTGCGAAGTGTTCCGTTCCGCTCCCAACGCCGACCTGTCCAAGTGGGAACTGGTCTACAACGGCACGTGCGCCTACAACGGCGGAAGCGTCAGCCCCGAGGGCAACGTCCTGATCCTGCACGCCGAGACAAGCAAAGGCCGGCCTAACGCCGTCATCGCCGCCTTCTATGACGCGGCCAGCGACACCTGGCACAAAAGCCGATTCGAGACGCCCGAAGGACGAGACGGTTACGAGACCATCATCCTGAAGGGTAAGAAAGCCCTGGTGGTCGTGGGCTCATCGGCCTTTCCTCCGCCCGAGCAGGCCAAGGACCCCAACGATGTCATGATCTCGTTTGGTGGGATCAAGTGGCCCAAGGCTGCAACACCGTGGCGATACGTCCGCCTGGCTGCCTGCGACGACCTGACGCAGGGACAATGGAAGACCCGGCCGTTCATCGATGATGCCTGGGGAGCCACCGGACTGGAAGACGCCTACGCCACGAGCGACGGCAAGCTATACCTGCTGTACTGGCACGGTGGCGGACCGACCAAGGCAGACAGCGAGGCCAGCAAGGGCGGCGTCTACCTGGCCAAGATCAGCGACGATCTGAGCGCCGACGTGCGAAAGGTTGACATGCCCTACCGCAAGCCCAAGCTCCTGGTTGATTCCGCCTCCGGGCGATGGTTCCTGGCTGCAAGCCAGAATAATGAACGGTATCTGTGGGATCTGGATATCTCGGATGGCCAGTTCAAACTCGACAACCCGCGTCGCCTGGAAGGCACCCAGGGCAAGCTCTTCGGCCTGGTCACGCACACGCTCCGCCCGCAGCGGTTTGGCGGGGAAGAAGACGCTAATCGCTTCTACCTGATGAGCACCGGCGCTGTGGACAAAACCAAGGACAAGGAAAAGAACAACGCGCTGCTAAACATAATCTCCTTTGAGATACCCAAGAAGTGACGGCGGACCGCCGCGCAGAGAGGGCGACGATCACGATTATTGCCAGGCTTGGCTGCGCGCAGAGATAAACCCCGCCGATCGGTGGTGATTCTCGCTCCCTGATTGCCGCTTGCCGGGGCCTTATCAGCCCTCGAAGCGCTTGATCAGCAGGCAGGCGTTGTGCCCGCCGAAGCCGAAGCTGTTGATCAGGGCGACGTTGATCTTCTTCTGACGCGGCGTGATCGGAATATAGTCCAGATCGCACCGCGGGTCGGGGTTGGTCAGGTTCAGCGTGGCCGGGAGGATATTGTCCCGCATGGCCAAGGCGCTGGCGATCATCGCCACGCCGCCCGAGGCCCCCAGCAGGTGGCCGGTGGAACTCTTGGTCGACGAGATCATCAGGCCGCCCTTGGCGTAATCGCCGAAGGTCTTCTTGATGGCCCCGGTCTCGGCGATGTCGCCCAGCTCGGTGCTGGTGCCGTGGGCGTTGATGTAATCGACCTGTTCGGGCGACATCCCGGCGTCCTTCAGGGCCAACCGCATGGCCAGGACGGCGCCGTTGCCCTCGGGGTCGGGGGCGGTAATATGGTAGCCGTCGCCGCTGGCGCCATAGCCGACCAGTTCGGCGTAAATCTTCGCGCCGCGCTTGCGGGCGAACTCAAGCTCTTCCAGCACGCAGATGCCCGCGCCCTCCGACAGCAGGAAGCCGTCGCGGTCCATATCGAAAGGCCGGCTGGCGTGCTCGGGGTCGTCGTTGCGGGTGGAGAGGCCCTTGAGCGAGCAGAAGCTCGAAAGTCCCAGGGGCGTGACGGCCGCCTCGCTGCCGCCGGTGATCATCACGTCCACGCCGTCCCCTCGCTGGAGAGTCCGGTAGGCCTCGCCGATGGCCGAGGAGGCCGACGCACAGGCGGTGACGACCGCGAAGTTAGGCCCGCGCAGGCGCCAGATGATCGAGATATTGCCCGCCGCGGCGTTGGCCATCAGCTTGGGGACGGTGAAGGGGCTGGAGCGGTCCATGCCCTTGGTGAGCATGCGATTGTGCTGGGTTTCCAGCTCCTCCAGCCCGCCGATGCCGCTGCCGACGATCACGCCGCAACGCTCGGGGGCATAGGAGGCGAAGTCGATGCCGCAGTCCTTGACCGCCTCCAGCGCGCCCTGCACGGCGAACTGGGCGAAGCGGTCCATCCGCTTGGATTCGCGAGGGTCGAAGCCCTCGAAACTGACGCCTTCCCAATTCTGAACCTCCCCGCCGATGCGGGAAGAGTAGGGCGTGGTGTCAAAGCGGCCAAGGGGGCGAATGCCGCTCTTGCAGGCAATCAAATCGCTCCAGAACTCACCGACGCTTCGGCCCAGGGGGTTGACCGTTCCCAGGCCCGTCACTACGACGCGGCGTTTGGCCATTAGGTGCGAATCCTTTGGCTCGGCCTAAGCCTTGCTGGAGTGTTCACGGATGTAGTCGATCGCCTGGCCGACGGTCTGGATCTTCTCAGCTTCCTCATCGGGAATGCTCAGCTCGAACTGGTCCTCGAACTCCATGACGAGTTCGACGGTGTCCAGCGAGTCGGCATTGAGGTCGTTGACAAAGCTGGTTTCGCGAGTAATCTCGCTCTTGTCCACGCCCATCTGCTCGGACACGATTTCCACAACCTTCGTTTCGATGTCGCCTTCAGCCACTTTCGTAACCTCCCTGAGCCTGCCTGCGGCAGGCGGGTTTCTGACTTCGGGGTTCCTAAACTAGTCCGTTCTTAGCAAGCCGCGGTACTATAGCGTCCGACCTGTGGGCATGCAATAGAACCTTCAACAGCTTTCCGCAAATTTCTCCCGCCGGCAACCGTAACGCCAACGCCCGCGGGCAATTGCTTTAGAACCTATCTCAGTAGGTGTGTGGCACAGGCTTTCCAGCCTGTGCCTGGCACAGCTTGGAAAAGCTGTGCCACCTATTGGGATAGGCTCTTAGGTGTGCATCCCGCCATCGACGCTGAGGCACTGCCCGGTGATATAGCCGGAAGCGTCGGAGGCCAGGAAACCCACCGCCTTGGCGATGTCGATGGGCAGGCCGAACCGCTTGAGCGGGATCTGCTCCAGGGCCATGTCCTTGGCCTGCTGGGGCAGCACGTCGGTCATTTCGGTCTTGATGAAGCCCGGGGCCACCGCGTTGCAGCGGACATTCTTGCTGGCCAGTTCCTTGGCGGTGGTCTTGGTGAAACCCAGCAGCCCGGCCTTGGAGGCGGCGTAGTTGGCCTGCCCGCGGTTGCCTTCCAGCCCGCTGTAGCTGGACATGTTGACGATCGAGCCGCTGCGCTGGCGGATCATGTGCTTAGCTGCGGCGCGGGTGCCGAAGAACGCGCTGGTCAGGTTGACCTTGAGCACCAGTTCCCAGTCCTTGTCTTCCATCCGCAGCAGCAGGCCGTCGCGGGTGATGCCGGCGTTGTTGACCAGCACGTCGATGTGGCCATGCTTTTCGACCAGGGAGTCGACCAGGGCGGTGAAGCCCTCGCTGTTGGTCACGTCCAGCACCGCGGTGTCCAGCTTGCCCGCCGGCGCGCCCAGCGTCGCAGCCAGGCCCGAGAGCAGGTCTTCCCGCATGTCCACGGCCACCACCGTCATGCCCATGCCCAGCAGCTCCCGGACGATCTCCAGGCCGATGCCGCGAGCCCCGCCAGTCACAATCGCTACCTTTTCATTATCCGCCATGATGTTCCTCTTTAAGTTCCCTGAAACCTCTAACAGCAAGAAATCACAAAGTCCACCAAGAGCACCAAGAACAACCACTCAATTGTTGTTGCTTATACAAATTCCTTCTTTGTGATCTCTGTGTTCTTTGTGGTCTTCGTGATGCTTCTTCTGTGATCTTCGTGTCCTTTGTGATCTTTGTGATGGTCTCTTCTTCAGACCGACAGTTTCTCGATCGCTTCTTTGGAGTTCACGCAGACCACGTCGGCCTTGCGATTAATCCTTCTCATCAGGCCGGCCAGCACGCGGCCGGGGCCGATCTCGTAGAACCGCTCGACGCCCTGGGCCAGCAGGTATTCCATGCACTGCTGCCAGCGGACGCTGCCGACCAACTGCCCCAGCAGCTTGGCCTTGATCTCGCCGGCCCCGCGGTAAAGCCGGGCGTCAACGTTGGAAACCACGTCCTTGCGCGGGTCGGCCAGGATGGCCTGGTCGATGGCCTTGCCCAGTTCGTCGGCCGCCGGCTGCATGATGGGCGAGTGGAAGGCCCCGGCCACCTTCAGGGGCACAGCCCCGCTGGCGCCGAAGTCCTTGGCCTTTTCGTCGGCCCGCTTGCAGGCGGCGAGGGCGCCGGACAGAACGATCTGGCCCGGCGCGTTGAAGTTGGCACAGACCAGGACTTCCCCGCCGGCAGCGGCGACGCACAGTTCGTTGGCCTTGGCCTCGTCCAGGCCGATAATGCTGACCATGCCCGAAGGCACAGCCGTGGCGGCTGCCTGCATCGCGGCGCCGCGTCGGGTGACCAGCTTCAGCGCCGTCTCGAGGTCCATGGCCCCGGCGGCGTATAACGCGGTGTACTCGCCCAGGCTCAGGCCGGCCAGGCACAGCGGCGCGATCGCCTGCTCCTGCTCAGGATTGAGAAAGTCGCTCATGCAGGCCAGCAGCGCCGCCGAAACGGTGAAGATCGCCGGCTGGGCGATGTCGGTGCGAGAAAGCTCCTCCTCGGGGCCCTCGAAGCAGAGCTTCTTGATCGGCAGACCGGTGACGGCTTCGGCGGTGTCGAAAATCCGCCGGGCCGCAGCGAAGGTCTCGTAGAGATCCTTGCCCATGCCCACGGCCTGGGCGCCTTGTCCGGGAAACAGGAATGCTGTCTTCATCTTCATCCTTTAGCCAACAGCTACCACAAAGATCACAGAGGACAGCTTCTTGTTATTGCTCATGCCGTCGGCTCTTTGTGATCTCTGTGTTCTTTGTGATCTTCGTGATCGCTTCTCTTCAAAAGGAACAGCCATCACAAAGTCCACCAAGAGCACCAAGAACAACCACTCAATTGCCGTTGCTTACATACTCTTTCTTTGTGATCTCTGTGTTCTTTGTGGTCTTCGTGATCGCTTCTCTTCAAAAGGAACAGCCATCACAAAGTCCACCAAGAGCACCAAGACCACGAAGAACAACCACTCAATTGCCGTTGCTTACATACTCTTTCTTTGTGATCTCTGTGTTCTTTGTGGTCTTCGTGATGGCTTCTTCTTTGCGTCTGCGTCACATCCGAACGACGCCGCCGGCCCAGGTCAGTCCAGCCCCGAAGGCCACCAGCAGCACCCGCGAGCCGCGGCGGATCTTGCCCTCAGCCCAGGCCTCGTGCATCGCCAGCGGGATCGACGCGGCGGAGCTGTTGCCGTAGCGGTCGATGTTGATGTAGACCTTTTCGATCGGGAAGCCGCACTTCTCGGTGGCCGAGCTGATGATCCGCAGGTTCACCTGGTGGGGCACGACCATATCCACGTCGGCCGCCGTCAGGCCGCAGTGGTCCATGCAATCGTTCAGCAGCCACTGCATCTTCTCGACGGCGAACTTGTAGACGTCGCGTCCGCGCATCTTGAGGAAGTGGCCCTTGCGATCGACCGTCTCGTGGCTGGCCGGGCGGGCCGAGCCGCCGTCGGGCACGTGGATGAAGTCCCAGCCCGAGCCCTCAGCCTGCAGTATCGAGTACAGCAGGCCCCGGCCTTCCTCGTGCGTCGCTTCCAGAACGGCAGCGCCCGCGGCGTCGCCAAAGAGGATGCAACTGGTGCGGTCGGTGAAGTCGCTGAAACGGCTGAGCGTCTCGGCGCCGATGACCAGGACGCGCTTGTACCTGCCGGTCTCGATGAACTGGCTGCCGACGGTCAGGGCATAAATAAAGCCGCTGCACGCAGCCGAGATATCGAAGGCCGGCACGCCGCTGATGCCCAGATTGCTCTGGATCAGGCAGGCGGTGGCGGGAAAGATCATGTCCGGGCTGATGGTGGCACAGATAATCAGGTCCAGGTCGCCCGGGGCGATGCCGGCCTGCTCCAGGGCCATCTTCGCCGCGGCAGTGCCCAGGGACGATGGGGTTTCGCCCTCCCCGGCGATGCGGCGCTGGCGGATGCCGGTGCGCTGGGCGATCCACTCGTCAGAGGTATCGAGAAACTTGGCGAAGTCGTCGTTGGTCATTACCCGCTGCGGCACGGCCGCTCCGAGTCCGGTAATGGCCGCGCGGGGATGATCAGGCATCGGCGGTTCCCTGGCTTTGTGAAAGCAGTTGGGTGATCTGCTGGTTGACGTGGCGACCGGAGAAATCCACCGCCACCCGGACGGCGTTCATGATGCCCCGGTAACTGCTCGAGCCGTGACAAATGATGCAGATGCCGCCCACGCCCAACAGGGGGGCCCCGCCGTATTCGTTATAGTCGTACTCGGCCGCGATGGCCTTGGCGGCCTTGTGAATGGCTTCCTGCTGGCCGGGCATGGACTCCGACAACTTCGCGAGCAAGGCCCGCAGCAGCCCCTCGGCCATGCCTTCGATCAGCTTGAGAACCACGTTGCCGACGAATCCGTCGCAGACCATCACGTCGCAGGTGCCTCGGAACAGGTCCCGGCCCTCGACGTTGCCCACAAACCGGATATGCGGATCGCCCTTGAGCAGTTCGCGGGTCTCCTTGACCAGCGGGTTGCCCTTGGCGTCTTCCTCGCCGATGCTCAGCAGCCCCACGCGCGGGTTGGCTGCGCCGCAGAGGGCATCGACGTAGATCGAGGCCATGATGCCGTACTGGTAGAGATGCTGGGGTCGGCAGGCGACGTTGGCGCCCACATCGCAGACGGCCACCGGGCCGTGGGGCGTGGGCGTGACGACGGCGATGCCGGGGCGATGGACCCCGCGCAGGCGGCGGAGGTTCATCTGGGCGGCGGCCACGAACGCGCCGGTGTTGCCCGCGGAGATGCAGGCGTCGATCTCGCCGGCTGCGTGCAGCTTGGTCATCATCACCAGCGAGCTGTTGGGCTTGGTGCGCAGCGCCTCGACGGGCGCCTCGTTCATGCCGATGACCTGCTCGGCATGAATAATATCGATGAACTCGGGCCAGGCGGGCTCGGCTTGAAGGTGCTCGCGGATGCGGGCTTCCTGTCCGACCAGGACTATCCGGTCCCCATCCTTGAGGAACTTCCGGGCCGCCAGTGCACCTTTAACCTCTTCACCGGGGGCCCGATCGCCACCCATGGCGTCGATGCCGATCCGCATCGAATCAGCCTTCCTTCTTCATTTCCAGGCTAAGCCCCGGCCGGACGTAACCGCAACCGTCACAGGCGGCGTGGGGCAGCTTGGGGGCATTGCAGCGGGGGCAGTCCGCCAGATTCACCGCCACTTTGGCGTGGTGGCTGCGGCGGCTGCGGGTACGGGCTCGACTCAATTTTTGCGTTGGGAGCATCTTACCATCCTCATAAAACAGGCATCACTCAACCGCGACGGGGCAACAGCCCCACCGGCCGGCAGGATGAAATCTGCCGAACACTAGTAATCCACTACGTTTTTGTCAAGAAAATAAGCTTAAACTGTTGCTGTGGGGGTGTGCCCGAAGTTTCTGGCACTATGCAACTCGTTGTCGCTGAAGGCTCCAGTAGGCCTCCAGCATGTTGCTTTGGTCCACGCACGCCAGGGCGGCCATCGCCTCGGCGTTGGGCAGGTTCCAT
>JBAZTO010000042.1:0-38713 GCA_041661865.1 Phycisphaerae bacterium
TCCCATCTCGAACACGGCCGTTAAGCCCCGCGTAGCCAATGGTAGTAGGACGTTAGGTCCCGCGAGAGTAGGTCGTTGCCAGGTTTATGGCCCGGTTCTTCGAAAGAAGGACCGGGCCTCTTTTTTCCCCTTAGCGCAGCAGGCAGGGTCGATTGGGGTCGAATTTCCAGCCGGGGATCAGGTATTGCATCGCGATCGCGTCGTCGCGTGCGCCCAAGCCCATCTGACGATAGAGCTCATGGGCCTGTTCCAACCGGGCGAGATCAACCTCTATCCCCAGACCGGCCCGCTGGGGCACGTCCAGCCGCCCTTCCCTGATCGCGAGGGGTTCCTTGGTCAGTTGTTGCCCGTCCTGCCAGATCCAATGCGTATCAATCGCCGTTACCCGGCCCGGCGCAGCCGCTGCGACATGCGTGAACATCGCGAGCGAAATATCGAAATGGTTGTTCGAGTGGGAACCCCAGGTCAGCGCGTGTTTCTGGCAGATCTGCGCGACCTTCACCGAGCCCTGCATCGTCCAGAAATGGGGGTCGGCGAGCGGAATGTCCACGGCCTGCAACGCCAGCGCATGGCCGAGTTCACGCCAGTCGGTGGCGATCATGTTTGTGGCCGTCGGCAATCCGGTGGCCCGGCGGAACTCCGCCATGATTTCGCGCCCCGAGAAGCCCTTCTCGGCGCCGCAGGGATCCTCGGCATAGGCGAGCACGCGCTCCTGGCCCTTGCACAGCCGCACCGCTTCCTCGAGGGACCACGCGCCGTTCGGGTCCAGCGTGATGCGCGCCCTCGGGAAACGCGCGGCGAGCGCCGTTACCGCCTCCATCTCCTCGGGGCCGCTTTTCACGCCACCCTTGAGCTTGAAGTCATTGAACCCGTATCGCGCGTGTGCCGCCTCGGCCAGACTCACGATCTCCTTCGTCGTCAAGGCCTCCTCATGCCGCAGGCGCAGCCAGTCATCCTTGGCGTCAGGTTCGGATCTGTAGGGCAGGTCGGTTTTGCGCCGGTCCCCGACATAGAAAAGATAGCCCAGCACTTCAACCGAGTCGCGCTGCCGGCCCGTACCCAGCAGGTCGGCCACGGCAACGTCACGATGCTGGCCCAGCAGGTCGAGCATGGCTGACTCGATCGCGGTCATGGCATGGATGGTCGTGCGCAGGTCGAAGGTCTGGTTGCCGCGCCCGCCCGCGTCGCGGTCACCGAAGCGCTCCTGCACCTCTTTGAGCACAGCGGCGTAATCTCCCACAGTCCGGCCGACCACGAGAGTCCTCGCGTCCTCCAGTGTCCGTCTGATTTTCTCCCCCCCGGGCACTTCGCCGGCGCCGGTCCGGCCGGCATTGTCGGTCAGCAGCACGACATTGCGCGTGAAGAAGGGCCCGTGCGCCCCGCTCAGGTTGAGCAGCATGCCATCATGCCCGGCCACGGGGACCACCCGCATGGACGTGACGAGGGGAGTGTGGGAATCTGTTTTCGTATCCGTCATGTTTCAAGGGGCGTGGAGTTCCACGCGTTTGATTTCGCCGACGACCACAAGGTAACTGATGATTGCGAGCACGGCGTGGGCGCTGACATAGACCAGGGCCCAGTTGAACGAGCCGGTGGCCTTGAGGATATAACCGATGGCGATCGGGGTCGTGATGCCGGCCACGTTGCCGAAGGTATTGAACAAACCGCCGCAAAGCCCCGTGACGGTCTTGGGGGAGGTGTCCGAGATGACCGCCCAGCCGAGCGCCCCGATCCCCTTGCCGAAAAACGCCAGGCTCATGAAAAGGATGACCGCGGCCTGCGACTGGACGTAATTGCAGGCCACCATGCTGACCGACAGGAGCAGCCCGATGACGATGGGGGTTTTGCGCGCGATGGTGAGCGATTTGCCCCGGCGCAACAACCAGTCGGAGAACGCCCCGCCACCGATGCCCCCGATGAAGCCGCACAGCGCCGGCAACGCCGCAACGAAGCCCACCTGCAGAATCGACATGCCCCGCTCCTTCACGAGGTAGATGGGGAACCACGTCAGAAAAAACCACGTCAGGGTCGTGATGCAGTACTGGCCGAAGTAAACGCCGAGCAACATCCGGTTGCCCAGCAGCTGCGCCAGGACCGGCCCGCCGGGTCGTTGGGCTTGTCTTGCGCCCGCCTGCTCCATGTCCACCAGCCCGCCGCCCTGCGCGATGTGCGCCACCTCCGCGGCATTGGCCCGGGGATGCTCCCGCGGGGCGTAAATGAGTTTCGGCCAGACCACCGCAAACAGCAGGCCCAGGCCCCCCATGAACCAGAAGACCGGCGGCCAGCCCAGGGTGTGGGTGATCCAGCCCATGATCGGGGCAAAGAGCACCGTCGCGAAATACTGCGCCGAGTTGAAAATCGCGCTCGCCGTGCCGCGCTCCGCGGTGGGAAACCAGGCCGCCACGATCCTGGCGTTCGCGGGGAACGACGGCGACTCGGCCACCCCGAGCAGGAAACGCAGCACAAAGAGTGTGACCACGGCGGAAGTGGGGCCGAGTGCCCCCACGAAACCCTGCAGCAGCGTGAACAGCGACCACAGCGCGATGCTCCAGCCATAAATCATCTTTGAGCCGAAACGGTCGAGCAACCAGCCGCCGGGGATCTGGCAGATCACATAGGCCCATGAGAAGGCCGAGAACACGTAGCCCATGGCCACGGGATCGAGCCTGAGCTGCCTGGCCAGGTCCGTTCCCACGATGGAGAGCGTCGCCCGGTCGGCAAAATTGATCGACGTCAGCAGGAAGAGGAACAGCACGATCCAGTAACGGAAACGGGTAGGCTGTTCCGTCCGGGCTGCCACTGCGGAATTCATCAGCACTTACTGCGGGCCCAGCGCCTGGATCAGGTCGGCGAGCTTCGCCGACTCCTCCGCGCCGAGATCCACCAGCGGCGACCGCACCGGGCCGGCGTCATGGCCCGTGAGCCTGGCCCCGGCTTTGATGATGCTCACCGCGTAACCGGGCTTGCGGTTCCGGATCTCGAGATAGGGGAGGAAAAATGTATCGAGCAACCGGCCCGTGGTCGCGTGATCATCCGCCGTCACGGCCTGGTAGAATTGCATGGCCGTCTTCGGGATGAAATTGAACACGGCTGAGGAATATACCGGCACGCCGAGCGCCTTGTAGGCCGCGGCATAGACTTCCGCCGTGGGCAGACCGCCCAGATAGGCGAATCGATCCCCCAGCTTTCGCCGGATTGTCACCATCAGTTCGATCTCGCCGATGCCGTCCTTGAATCCAATCAGATTGGGGCACCGGTCCGCGAGTTTCACCAGCGTATCGGCCTGCAGCCGGCAGGCTCCGCGGTTGTAGATGATCACGCCGAGTTTCACGGACCGGCACACCGCCTCCACGTGGGCCGCCAGGCCCTCCTGTCCGGCCTCCGTCAGATAATGCGGCAGCAATAGCACCCCCTGGGCCCCCAGCCGCTCCGCTTCCTGCGCGAATGCCATCGCCTGACGGGTGGGGCCGCCGGCGCCGGCGATGATCGGCACGCCACCCCGGCAGGTCTTAACCGCCGTGCCAACGACCGCGCTGTAGTCCTGCGCGGTGAGCGAGAAAAATTCACCCGTGCCACCCGCCGCAAACAGCACCGTGGCGCCGTAGGGCATCAGCCACTCGAGCCGCCGGGCATAGGTGTCGGGGCGGAAATCTCCCGCCGCGTCAAAATCCGTGATGGGAAAAGACAGCAATCCCGCCGACATCGTCTTCTTCAGTTCCAGTGGGGTCATGGGGTGGTGAGCGAAGTGCAGCGGATTAATGCCGCCGCCCCATCGCCAAGGCAAGCGCCGGGGCGATTTCGGGAAAGCTTTTCGGCTTATATCGTTTAGCCAGACACGGGCGGAATTTTATCAATGACTCGGCGGCGCCCATGGCTACCTTGCCCTGATGCCTCCGCCGCTTCCGCTTTCCGTCACAGGCCGGCTGCCCGCCCCGGGTGACAATGTGGCGATCGCCATCCGCCAGCTCGAGGCCGGCACGGTCGTTGAGATCGATGGCGTGTCGCGCCCGCTCGCCCGGACCGTGCTTGAGGGGCACCGTTTCGCCGTGCGGCCGATTGTCCCAGGCGAACCGCTGCTGTCGTGGGGCCTGCCGTTTGGCCACGCGATCACACCGATTGCGCCGGGCGACTACGTTTGCAACCGGTCGATGCTCGAGGCCCTCGCCGTGCGGCGCCTGCCGTTCCCGCTGCCGGCGGAACCCAACTTCGCCGACCACCTGGTGGCGTTTGACTTCAACGAAGCCGCCTTCACCCCGGCTCCGCCCGTTTCGTTGGTGCCGCAGCCGCGGACATTTGACGGTTACCGGCGTCCGGGCCGGCGCGGCGTCGGCACCCGCAACTACCTCGTCATCCTCGGCACCACCTCGCGCACGGCCAGTTTTGCCCGGCAGCTGGCCGCCCGGCTCCAGCCGCTGGCGCGGCTGCACCCGGGAATCGACGGGATCGTGGCGGTGGCGCATACGGAAGGAGGCGGACCCGGTGAACCCAACAACGCCGCCGAGATGCTGCGCGCCCTGGCAGGATTCATGGTGCACCCCAACGTCGGCGCGGTTCTGGCCGTCGACTATGGAGTCGAGCCCATCACGAACACCCGCCTGGCGGCCTTCATGCGCGAGCGGGATTATCCGCTGGCGGATGTGCCCCACCGGTTTCTCAACATTCGCGCGGGACTGGCTGCCGCGCTGTCCGAAGGGGAGGGGATCATCCGGGACTGGCTGCCCCTCGTCGCCGGCCTGCGCCGCACCCCGGAGCCGCTCAGCGGCTTGCGCGTGGCGCTCCAATGCGGCGGTTCCGATGCCTTTTCCGGCGTCTCGGCCAATCCGCTCGCCGGGGCCATCGTCCACGAGCTTGTGCGCCATGGCGGCATCGGCGTGCTGTGCGAGACCGACGAACTGAGCGGGGCGGAGTCCTACCTGATGAAGAACCTGCGCGATGCCACGCTCGCCCGCGCCCTGCTCGCCCGGATCGAGCGATTCAAGGCCCGCCTTGGCTGGCATGGCGTCACCCCCGAGGGCAATCCCTCCGCCGGCAACAAATATCGCGGCCTCTACAACATCACGCTCAAGTCCCTCGGCGCGGTCCACAAGAAGGACCCGCGCACGCGCATCGACCACGTCATCGATTACGCGGACCCGCTCGGTGCGCCGGGCTTCTATTTCATGGACAGTCCGGGCAACGACCTGGAGGGCATCGCGGGCCAGGTCGGCGCCGGCTGCAACCTCTTCCTCTTCGCCACGGGCAACGGGTCGATCACCAACTTCCCCTTCGTCCCCACGCTCAAGCTTACCACCACCACGCGCCGCCACCAGCTGCTCATCCAGGAGATGGACATCAATGCCGGCCGCTACCTTGACGGGGAACCGATGGACGCGCTCGCGGCGGAGGCATTCGACCTGGTCGTGGCCACGGCCTCCGGGCGGAAAACCCGCGGCGAACATGCCGGTCATTCCCAGGTCTCGCTCTGGCGCAACTGGCGGCAGTCCGACAGCACGCAGGTCGCCGAAATCCGCGCCCGATCCGTGCCGGACGGCCGGCCGCACGAGATCGCGTTTGAGCGCCGGACCGGGCGCGAGGAGCCGCCCTCGCTCTCCGCCTACCTCATCGGTGAGCGCTTTGCCACCGAGCGCATCGGCCTGGTGCTGCCGACGAGCATGTGCTCCGCGCAGATCGCGCGGCTCGCCGCCGACCGGATGAACTCCCGGGGCCTGGCCCAATCCCTCGGGCTGAACCGCTTCATCGCCCTGGCGCATAGTGAAGGATGCGGTTTCGGGGGCGAGTCGATGTATCAGCTGCTGCACCGTACCTATCTCGGTTACGCCACGCATCCGAATGTCGCGGCGGCGCTGCTGCTCGAACACGGCTGCGAGAAGATTCCCAATGACGCCATGCGCCGGCAGTTCGAGAATGCCGGCCTGCCCCTCGAGCGGTTCGGCTGGTCCAGCGTCCAGCTCGACGGGGGCATCGAGAAATCGCTGGCCAAGGTCGAGGCTTGGTTCGCGCAGGCCGGCACGGCGCTGCCGGCGGCCAGGCGCCACCCGGTGGGGGTCGGCGCTCTCTCGGTCGGGCTGCTCGGTGCCGCCCCGGTGGGCAAGGCCGGGGCCACTGCCCTGGCCCGGGTTGCCCGCACCATCCTCGCCGCCGGGGGCTCCGTGCTGCTGTCTGAGGGCGATCCCCTGCTGGCCATGGCGGAATTCCGCCTGAAACTACTGGGATCGACCCCGCCTCATGCGACGCTGTCCTATGGCCAGGCCTACACCACCCCGGGCTTGCACCTGGTGCGGACCGACTCGGGCCATTGGGTTGAAAACCTGACCGGGCTCGGTGCGTGTGGAGTGCATCTTTTTCTCGGTCTGGTGAGTGATTCGCCGCAGCAGGGACATCCGATGCTCCCGGTGCTGCAGGTGGCTGAACGCGCCGTCCTGCCCGCCGCGGCGCGACAGGACGTGGACGTCATGCTTGGCGACGATGCAGTGATCGACGAGTCGGTGCTGCTGCGGTTCCTTTGCGACACGGCGCAGGGCAATTATACCCCGGTGGCCAGTGCGGGCGGCTTCGTGGACTTTCAGCTCTCGCGTGGATTGCTGGGAGTCTCGACCTGAACCTATTCCCCGCGGCCACCCGGGGAGGGGGCCGGACAGTTCAATCCCGCGGCGTGAGGCCTTTCTGGTAACGCACCAGATATTGGAGCGCTTGGAAGAGATCCATCTGCACCTCTGCGCGCAAAGCAGCATCCCGGCGGGCGTTGGGCACGCCGGCCGTGTCAATCGACCGCTGCATGCGCATGAAATCCGGATGATAGGAAATCGGGAGACGGTTGACGACGCCCAGATACTTGCTCTTGCCTGCCTGGGTGACATCCGCGCCCACGGCATTTCCATTCCACGTCAGCCTCAGGACCGTGGCCTCGGCCGGCGGCTTGGCGTTCTCGGCGAGCACGATGACCGTGCCCGCATAACCGGCAAACCGGGCTTGTTCCGTCGCGGAGTCCCTGAGCGTGGCGAGGATCAGTTCGTCACCCGTCATAAGCCCGTAGCGCATCCGCTCGAACCGGATGGGGTCGAAATACTCGATGGTGACATAGACCGTTACACCCAGGCCGACCGGTGGGGCGGGAGTCTCGTCCTTGGCGACAGTGGCAATGGCGGGGAGAAACAAGGCGGCTAAAGCCACGGGCAGGAGCAGGCGTGTGGATTTCATAGACGGGTAGGGGAATCCAATGCAGCCACCTTGTGCAGGAAAGGTCGTGCCGTCAAATCACGCTTGGGCGAGAGATCAGTCTGGTCAAAATGTAACATATGCAGCGTTGCGGCCGGGCCGGCAGGCGGGTAAGGATAGGGGTAGGCTCTTTCCCGACATGACCAGCAGGATTACCACCCCCGCCGACCGCTCCGCGGCTAGAAAGAAGTTAACCGCGGCGATTTCCGCCGCCCAAAAGAAGGCCGATGCGGCCAAGAAGTCGGCCAAGCGGGCCAAGGCCGGGCTCAGGCTCGCGAAACAGAAATTCAAGAAGGCCCGCCGGGCCGCGAAGAAATTGCGCAAGGTCGTGAAGTCCCTGAGGAACGAACTCGGGACCCTTGCGGTGAAGCGCATCCCCCGCAAGGCCGCCGTGAAGAACCCCGTGACCAAGACAGCCGCTCCGACAACCGCTCCGGCGGCCGAGCAGCCCGTGTCGGCCCTTCCCGTCGAGAATACGCCGGCTCCGGTCAGCCCGCCGTCGGCGGGGCCATTGGCCTGAACCACCCGCGAAAGTTGCTTGACGCGATTCGGCCTGTAGTTAACCAGAAGGTTAAATAAACTGGCCCGGCCAATCATGTCTCCCGACCGACTCAACCTCACGTTTGCCGCCCTCGCGGATCCTACCCGTCGCGCCATCCTGGTGCGGCTTGCCCGGGGGGAAGCGTCCGTCACGGAACTGGCCGACCCGCACGACATGAGCCTGCCCGCGATCTCGAAGCACCTGGGCGTGCTTGAGCGCAGCGGACTGATCGAGCGGGGCCGGGATGCCCAGTGGCGTCCCTGCCGGATCAAGGCCGCCCCGCTGAAGGAGGCGGTGGACTGGATTGGGCAATACCGGCGGCACTGGGAAGCGAGCCTGGACCGCCTCGACGACTATTTGCAGGAACTGCAGCAGACCAAACCCTTCTCAAAAGGAACCACGTATGCCTCCAAGAAAAAGCAACCCGGCCTCCGCTGACTCCCCCGGTGAAATCGTCAGCACGCGCGTGTTTGCCTCTGCGCGGGAAGAGCTGTTCGGGGCGTTTAGCGATCCGCAGCAGCTCGCTTCCTGGTGGGGACCGAAAGGATTCACGAATACCTTTCACCAATTCGATTTCCATCCGGGCGGCGCCTGGCGATTCAACATGATGGGCCCCGATGGCACCGCCTTTGAGATGGACCATCAATTCACGGAAATCGTGCGGCCGGAGCGGATCGTCGTGCGTCACATCCAGCAGGCCCACGATTTCACTCTGACGATGTCTTTCGTCGCGCAGGACGGGGCCACCAAGCTCACGTGGCGGATGCGATTCGATGACCCGGCTGAATGCGGCAGGGTCAGGGCCTTTGTTATCCCGGCCAATGAGCAGAATTTTGACCGCCTGGCCGCGCACCTGTCGGCCCGGCGTCCGGTCGATCGTTGAATTCCGCAACACTCCTCGTCCCAAATCAACTCCACGCCATGAAATCATCCGCCGACAATACCTCTGATCGTGAAATCGTCATCACCCGCGTCGTCCATGCCCCGCGCGAGCTCGTGTGGCAGGCCTGGACCGACCCCCAGCACGTGGTCCATTGGTGGGGGCCGCGCGGTTTCACCACCACGATCAAGAAGATGGACTTCCGCATCGGCGGCGTGTGGGAGCATGTGATGCACGGGCCGGACGGAACGAATTATCCGAACAAGAGCACCTTCAAGGAAATTGTTCCGCTGGAACGCATCACCTATTCGCACGGTGGCGGGCGGGAGGGAGGCCCGGGGGCCAGCTTCACCGCGACATGGACGTTCGAGGTGGTCGAGGGCAGCAAGACGCGGCTGACCGGCCGCATGGTCTTCCCCTCGGCCGAGGCGCGGGATTTCGTGGCGAAGGAATTCGGCGCCGTCGAAGGCGGCCGGCAGACGCTGGAGCGACTGAGCGAATTTCTGCCGAAGATGCCGCTGATCATCGAGCGAACCTTCAATGCCCCGGTGGGGCTGGTCTGGCGGGCCATCACGGATCCGGCGCAAATGCGTCGATGGTATTTTGCGCAGTTGGAATCATTCGTGTCCGTGGTCGGGTTCCAGACCCAGTTCAACGTCCACCACAACGGAAAGGATTTCCTTCACCTCTGGAAAGTCTCGGAGGTCGTATCCGGGCGGAAGATCACCTACAGCTGGAGATACGGTGGATTTCCGGGGGAGTCCTTCGTGACCTTCGAGCTGGCCGCCGCCGGAGACAAGACCCGCTTGCAGCTGATTCACACGGGTTTGGACAGCTTCCTGCCGGACACGCACCCCGATCTTGCCGTCGGGAATTTCTTCGCTGGCTGGACCAGCCTGACCGAGGATTTACGGGCGTTTCTGGAGGGGAACACGGAGTCTGGGATTGGACGCTGACGCAGTCGTCAACTGTGCGAACCAGCAGGAAGTCGATAACTACTGGAAAAAGCTGTCGTCCGGCGGAGGCAGAACGAGCCGGTGCGGCTGGCTGAAGGACTACCACGGCCTCTGCTGGCAGATCGTGCCCACCGCCGCCATCCTGCCGACCGGGTGCCCGGGTGGCGATCTGGGCGGGGTGCCGCTTGGAGCTTGGCTGTCGCGGCCCGCTGAAGTTGGCTACCGGCATGTTCCTGGAGTTCATTCCCGTCAGCGATTTCGGCCTGCCGCAGACGGCGGACCTGATGACCCGCGGCTTTGCGGATTATCTGGTCAAAATCTCCGCCACCGAGGCCGTGTTGTGGTCGATGGCACGGGCCGACAGCGTAGGCTTTGCCGAGAGCCGCGTGGTGCGGCTCAACGGCGAGCCCGTGGCTGCGGCCCTGATTGCGCGCCGGGGCTGGGCGAGCCGACTGGCGGGCATGGCGGTGGTGCCGGCGGCGCGAGGCAAGGGGGTCGGACGCGCCTTGGTGGAGAAATTGCTCGAGGAGGCTCGGACCCGCGAGGACCACCAGTTGGTCCTGGAGGTGATCGAGCAGAATACGGCGGCGATGCGGCTTTATGAGGCCACCGGCTTTCAGCGCGTGCGCCGGCTGGTTGGTTTCGCCGGCCCGGCACCCGGCGGTCTCGCCCCCGTGCCGGAACTGGCGGCGGTTGATTTGCGCGCCGTCGCATCCGCCCTTACCCGGGAGCAATCGGTCAACTGGCCGTGGCAGATCTCGGGGGAGACGATTGCCCAGCTCGCGCCTCCGGCCGCAGGCTACATGCTTGATGGAGCCTGGTTGGCATTGTCCAACACGGCGGGCCCGGCGGTGTCCATCCGCGCCCTGGTGGTGGAGGGCGTCACCCACCGGGAGGATCGGGCGGCGCGGCTGCTGCGGGCGGCGATGGCGCGGCATCCGGCCCGGGAATGGCGGATCAGCGCGTTGTGGCCGGAGGAACTCGGCGGCTGGATGCTCGGGGCCGGGCTGGCGCGACAGGCCATGTCCCAGTGGCAGATGGAGCAGGGTCTGTAGCCGTCCGGGTTTTGCATTGTCTGGCTTGCGGAATCAACGGATTGGCGCAACCGTGCCTGTCCGATTTCCGCGCCGTCCCCCGGCGCGGAAATATCACCCACGCAACCCCCTCCTGATATCCCATGAAAAAACTGCTCGCACTCCTCCTCGCCGCCGCGCTGCTCCCGATTGGCGCCTCCGCCGCTGACACGGCGCCCAAGTCCGTCATCCATGTGGTCACGTTGAAATTCAAGGACGACGCCACGCCCGCGCAGATCCAGGCGGCGCTCGACGGCGTCAAGGCCCTGCCCGCGGCTTTCCCCGGCATCACCCGGGTGTGGGTCAAGTCCATCAAGGTGCAGAATGCCCGGGGCACCGAAAAGAAGCGGACGCACGCCTTGGTCATGGAGTTTGCCGACGAAGCCGCGTTCAAGGCCTACACCGACAGCCCGGCGCAGCTGGCATGGTACAAGGTCTACCTGCCGGTTCGGGACCAGAGCACGACCTTTGACATTACGAACTGATCGAACACGACAGTGCCGCGAACCGGGGCCGCCGAACGTGGCGGCCTCTGTTTTTCCCGACGACCAGATGGCGACGGGCCAACCATTCTCCCCGGAGCCTGCCTCAACGGCCATAATTCTCGCCCGGGCATTCCTGCCGGCGGGGTGAAGTCGCGGTCGCTGGTTGAATTGCAGTCGTAGATGGGGTAAATTCCCCGCATGAACCCGGATGGGCCATTCCCCCAGCACAAGGAGCCCTCCCTCCCCGAGGATAAGAAATCAAACAGTCCCCTCGGTTTCACTCCCGATCAGGCCAGGCGCGAAGCGCGGAAACTGCACGAATTGCGGGATGACCTCAAGACCCGGAGGTCGGTGCAGGACACCGCCATTCGTTCTTCGCCCATCGGGAACGACAATTAGGAGCAGGGGGCCGGTTGGGTTTCGATCATTCCGGGTGACCGCGGTTGCCCGGGAAAATGCGCTCGCGTGCCGCGCCCGCCCGGTGATGCTCAGGCTTCCCGCCCGCCATGGCTACTACACCCATCCCGGTGCTGATTGTCGACGACGACCCGACGATCACGGCCATGCTCCGGGGACTGCTGCGCAACCTCGGCGAGGGCCTGGCCTGCGCCCCGACCTGCGTGGCCACGGGCCGGGCGGCGCGCGCGGAGTTCAAGCGCGGCACCTACCAGCTCGTGCTGCTCGACTACCTGCTGCCGGACGACGACGGCCTGGCGCTGCTCGCGGCGGTGAACGACCTGCCGGAGGAGCAGCGCCCGGTGGTCATCATGCTGACCGGCGCCGGCAGCGAGCAGGTGGCCGTCGAGGCCATGAAGCTCGGCGCCAAGGACTACATGGTGAAGACGGCGGTGAACCTGCCGGCCCTGCGGCGCGCCATCGTCGGGGCGCTCGAACGGCACCGGCTGGAGGAAAGGCTGGCCGAGTCCACGCTCCAGCTGCACCGGCACAATGAGCAGCTGGAGGCCGACCTGGCCATGGCCCGCGAGGTGCAGCAGGCGCTGCTGCCGCAGCATTATCCGGTTTTCCCCGCGGGCGTCGAACCCGGGAACAGCCGGCTCCGTTTCTGCCACCGCTGGATTCCCAGCCACAAGGTGGCGGGGGATTTCTTCGCCGTTTTCCCCGTCTCGGCCACCGTGGCCGGAGTATTCCTGTGCGATGTGATGGGCCATGGTGTGCGCGCGGCGCTCATCACGACCCTGCTGCGGGGGCTGATCCGCGAGCACCAGGCGCTGGCGGGGGATCCCGGGGCGTTTTTTTGCGCCGTAAACGCGAAGCTGAAGGCGTTGCTCGAGCGTGCGGGCGACCTCGTGTTCGTGACGGCGGTGTATCTCGTCGCCGATGCCGCGACCGGCGAGGTGCGGTTGGTCAACGCCGGGCACCCCGCGCCGCTGCATCTGCGTCGAGCGGCCGGCGGCGTGGAGCCGTGCATGGCCGCGGAGGGACCGGGCCCGGCGCTCGGACTGATGCCGGATTTCGCCTACGCCACGACCAGCCACCGCCTGGTGCCGGGCGACGCCCTCCTGCTGCTTACCGACGGGTTGTTTGAAGTCGAGGGGCCCGGGGCCGAGGAATTTGGCCAGGAGCGGCTGCGGGCGGCGGCGGCGGGCAGACTGGTCCAGCCGACGCCAGAATTGCTGGACGGTCTGCTGGCCGACGTGCAGTCCTTCCGCCCCAGGGGTGCCAGCGGGTCGCTGCCGGATGATGTCTGTCTCGTGGCCGTGGATTTCGCCGGGGAAACCTGAGCGAAATCGCCCAATCCAAGTCTTGTCACGCCGGCCCGGGTCCCTCTCACTCGCGGGCTCGTTCGCCTCCTTGCACTTCAACCTCAACACCATGAATCACCTGTCCTTCGCCATCCGGGCCATGCTGGCCGTCCTGCTCCTGTCCTTCGCCGCCTGCCGCAAGCAGCCGGCCTCCAAGCAGACCGCGCAAAATTCGCCGGCGGCCGGGACCGTGCCGGTTCTGGAATCGGTGGACCAGAAGGTGAGCTATGGCATCGGCTACAACATGGGCACCGGGCTGGGCCGCGAGAAAACCGTGCAGGTCGACCGGGCCGCCCTCATGGCCGGGATCGAGGATGGCCTGGCTCAAGCCAAGACCCGCGTGCCGGAGGCGGAACTTGAGGCCGCCTTCATGGCGATGCAGCAGAAGATGTCAGCCGAGATGGCGGCCGCGTCGGAAAAGCAGCTGGCGGCCGGCAACGAACATCTCGCCAAGAACAAGGCGCGCCCCGGGGTGACAGTAACCGCTTCCGGGCTTCAATATGAGGTGCTGAAGAGCGGCAGCGGGCCGAAGCCGACGCCGACCAACACCGTGAGGGTTCATTACCATGGCACGATGGTCGACGGCACGGTCTTCGACAGTTCGGTCGAGCGCGGCGAACCCGTTGAATTTGCCGTGACCGGCGTGATCCCGGGTTGGGTCGAGGCGCTGCAGCTGATGTCCGTCGGTGACAAGTGGAAGCTCACCATCCCGCCGGCCATCGGCTATGGGGCGCGCGGCAAGGGCGATATTCCGCCCAATGCCGTGCTGACCTTCGAGGTCGAGTTGCTCGGCATCAAGTGAGGCAGGATGCGCCGGGCACCCGTGGGGCGGCGATGCCTGGAAGGGCGAAGGGGCTGTGATGACCCGCCCAAGTCGGGCCCGAACGCAGGAAGGGCCGTCTACCCCTAGACGGCCCCTCACACCTAACACTAACACACCGTCGAGAGTATGCCTCGCGCAAGCCGTGGTGACTATGGGGTGTTGGCCGTATCATTGATCGTCACCTGGGACGTTCCGACGGGTGGGGCAAGGGCGGATGCCGCCGGCATCGGGAGGGGGGGCGAAGCGCATCTGCGCGCTCGCCAGCCGGTTCCTTGCTGGCTAAGGTTTGTTCGCCGGGATATCGGCAATTCCCTGCACCCCATGCATATTCATCACCCCCTGTTTCAATCAGCGGCAACGGTGCTGGCCTTGATGGTCCTCGCTCTTGGCGACACGGCCATGGCCGCCGATCGAGCCCGGAACGTGATTCTCTTCATCGGCGACGCCGGCGGTCTCCCCACGCTCCATGCGGCCGGGATCTACGCGCATGACCGGCCGCAGAGCCTGTTCATCCACAGCATGCCGCATCTGGCGCTGGCGGACACTTCCGCGCTGGATGGCTGGGTGACGGATTCGGCCGCCGGCATGACGGCCATCATGACCGGAAAAAAGACCAACAACGGCATGCTGTCCGTCCGGCCCGGAGCCAACGGGGAGGACGGTCCTTCACTGAAAACCCTGCTGGAGTATGCCGAAGAAAAGGGCCTCGCCACGGGCGTGGTGACCAACAAGGCGGTCTGGGACGCCACGCCGGCCGCCTGCTATGCCCACGCCAATTCCCGCAAGACGATGGTCGAGATATTTTCGCAGGTTTTCACGCCGCGCTTTGGCGACGGTGTGGACGTGCTGATCGGCACCGACCGGAAGAAGCTTTTCGCCGCCATGGAGAAGGCCGGCCTGGACGCGGAGGCGGCGCTGCAAAAGGCCGGATACACGATCTTCGAGTCCCCCGCGGCCGTCACGGCCGGCGCCTCCCGCGCCGTGGCGATCCATGATGAGGGGGATTTTCCGCCCCAGCCGGTCGTCGACAAGGTCCTGCAGATATTGTCGGGCAATCCCAAGGGCTACTTTCTCATGGTCGAGTGGGACATGCACACCGACAAGGTGACGCGCGGATTGGACCGCGCCATCGTCATGGATGAGCTGATCCGTCATGTCGCGGGCCGGGTTTCGCGGGACACGCTGCTCATCTTCGCCGCCGACCACTCCTTTGATCTCCGGGTGCAGTCGGGCAAGCGGGACCGGCCGTTGGCTGAGCAATTCGCGGCCGAGCTTACCGCCTCGCCCCCGCCGGCCAAGCCCGTCATCCGGATGAACAACACCCACACGGGCGAGGAAATCGTGGCGACGGCGCAGGGTCCCGGCGCGGAGCGGCTGCACGGATTCATTCCCAACACGCAGATTTTCCAGGTCATGCTGTCCGCCTTCGGCTGGTCGGAATCGCCCTGAAAGACACAGTTTGACCACGATCACACGATGAGCACGGATGGGTTAAAGCCGGTTACCGCTAATCTGCGCTGATTGACGCTGATGGACAAACGGTTCGGAATTAGCGGAGATGAGCGTAGATCAGCGGTTAGGGTTTGATTGGTTGCAGGGTGGGTGACGACCAAGGGCGGACTTCCATGCTGACGTTGTAGTACTTCGCCGGATGGGAGGCGGCGACGGCGGTGGCTTCGTCGAGATCGCGGGCATCGAGGAAGAGCAGTGCGGTGACGGGCCATTGCCCGGTGGCGGCGTCGGGCACGGTGATGCCCGGACGGGTGAAACTCGGGGCGAGGCTGCGCGGCTCGAGCATGTGTCCGGCGGCGTTCTGTTCACGCGCCCAGAGGGAGATGGCGGCCTGGCGGCGGGCTTTGTCGGCAGCGGTGAGCGGGTGCGGGCCCTGGCGGAAGAGGATGACGAACTGTTTCATGCCCCAACCCTACCACACCCAGCTGACAGCATTGTGTCAGGAGGCATCTCTCCGCTTGTAGAATTTCAGAATGTCGCATCGTGACTGCCGTGACGACGCACTTGCCATCGAGCCAGCCAAGATGACCAGGAGCTAGAAACGGGCTTTGGCGCATCGGCTGTTGGCCGAGACCGGTGCACATGACAAACCGTCCGCACTTCATGGCAGTGACGATCCGGCTCTGGACGCCGAGTTGCGCCGCCGGCTAAATGATTGCAGCCCCGGGGCCTGGCTGTCACTCGATGAATTTCGGGCGCAAACCAGACCCCGCTGATGCCGCGCTTCCGGATTCATCATATCTGCCAAGAGTCGAGACCTGACGTGCTTGGCAGCTTTGAACGCTGATCATCGCCAATCGGCGCTACTGGGGCGGTGCTTGCAGCCAGCCGGCGTATTTCTTCACGACCTCCGCCGGCACGACCAGCCGCCAGCGGTCACCATCGGTGCGCAGCGAAAACACCGCCGTTTTTGATTTCCCCTCGGCATCGATCAGCTGGGCGGCAACCTTGGTGTCGGTCGGGGTGGGAAACTCCCTCAGGATGGCCGCGCGGCCGAGCGGCACATCCATGGCGGTCAAAAGCGCGATCAGCCGCTCCGGCGTGCCCAGCTCATTTTGCACGGCTCCGGGCAACCGGTCAAAAGCCGCCGCCGCCGCGCTCCTTGCCGCGGCGTCAAACTCCAGCAGGCCGGCCAGGGAGTCGAGGTCGCCGGCCGCTGCGGCCCAGAGCGTGGTTTGAAAAGCCGCGTCCGGCGACGCCTGGCCGGCATTTTGCCAGAGCTGGAACGCGAGGGAATTTCCCTTCAACGAGGGAACCGCCGTCCGGGCATCCGCCGCCGCCGCCCGCGTAGATGCTTCCTCCCGGCGGTGCATGGTTGCCAGCTGCGTCCGCAGCTGCTCCGCCGCCATCCGTCTGGCGACCAGATCCTCCAGTTCCGCCTCGGTCATCTGCGCGGCGACCAGCCGCCGGTTCTCCGCCTGCAAATCCGCCTGTTCCCGGGCCAGGGTGCGCTGCTGCGCAATCGCTTCGCGCAGTCCGTTGGATTGCCGGTGCTGCCAACCGAGCACGGCAATCGTCGCCATGATCAAAGTGGCGAGGATGGCGAAGGATCGCTTGCCCGGATGCATGGCTCAGAACCAATCCGCCGGGGCGGGGGCCGTGCCGCCCTTGCCGGCGAGATTGAAGTCGATCTTCTGGCTGACCCGCGTGTTGACCTGGCGACCGCCTTTGCGGCCGGGATCGAACTGCCAGTTCTCCACCGCGGCGACCGCCGCGGCCTCGAACTCGGGCCGGGTGGAATTCACCGCGCGGGCCCCCTGCACCTTGCCGGTGGAATCGACCACAAATGCCACCACCACCGATCCCTCGATCCCGGCGGCCGCCATCTCGTAAGGATAGACGGGTGTTGGCATCGCTGCCGGCACGGGCATTGCGTCGAGTTTAGCGATGTCCATTGTCTCTGCCGCCGGCGATCCGGATGAAATTCTCGTGGCGGGTCGCGGAGCCGGCCGGGCCATGGCTTTCAATCGCTGTTGTTGTGCCGCCACCTCACCCTGCAGGCGCACCAGCTCCGCTTCGCTGACCTGGAGGCTCGCGACTTGCCGGGTGGTGCGTTCAAGCTGCTCATTCGCCTGACGCAGGCTGACTATTTCCCCGTTGCTTTGCGACATGCCGGCGAGTTCGGTGCGCAACGCTGTGTTGGTCTGTTCCTGCACGGCGTAGAAGCCGGCGCCGGTCGCGATGACCGCCCCGGCGAGTCCGAGTTGTAGTTTGGACAGGCTCATAAAGGTCAGGGTCGCAGCCGTGCCGGCGCCCGCCAGCGCGGTGCCGGTCACCGTGGCGGCGAGCCCTACGGGTGCGGCCACGATCGCCTGGTTCGCCAGGGCCAGCGAAAGCGCGGCGGCCGTCGACGTCGCCCCGCGTCGGGCGAGCAGGTTCCGCAACTTGTCCACGGCCCGGTCCACGCGCATGCGCGCGGCGTTGTCGGACAGCGACAGCCGCGCCCCGACCTCCGCAAAGTCGCGGCCCTCCATGAAGCGCAGCAGGATCGCCTCGCGATCACGCTCGTCCAGTTCACCCAAGGCCTCGTCCAACACCGGACGCACGCGCTCCCAGTCGAGCTGGGCAGCCGGATCTGACGGGGAGTTTTCCTGCATGAGTAAAGCCTCCTGTTCGCGAAGTTGCCGGCGCCGCGTCCCGCGGACCAGCTTGGCCGCGGCAAACCGCGTGCTGGTGAACAGCCAGCCCGCCAGCACCCGGTGGTCGGCCAGCTTGCCCGCCTTGCGGGCGAGGTCGGTGAACACCAGCTGGGTCACGTCCTGCGCCAGATGGGTGTCGCCATTGACCTGACGCAAGGCCGCGGAATAGACGAGGTTCAGATGCCGGCGCACCAGCTCGGCGAAATCACTCTCCGAGCGATCCCGGGCGTAGCGTTGCAAGAGGGTGGCGTCGTCCGTCATGGCAATTCACCTATAGCACCCGCCGGCCCGAAAACCGCACAAAATAAACGATCTTACCGCCTAGAGTTTATTGCCGGTCTCATTGCCCGCGAGGAAGACGATGCCAGTGATGCCGGTCTGGTCCTTCAGCACGAGGATCGGTTGATCTTTCAGCTGGGCCAGCAATTCCTGATCGGAGATGATTTCAAAAACGGGCTTGGGCGCAGACGGAGAGGCCATGATCGCCGGTTTTGGGGGTGACTGCTGGCTGACCAAAAATGTCGCGGCCACGACCAGGCCCAGGACCGCGATCAGGCCGGCTTGCCGGTTAGCGCGCCGGCGGGCGTACGCGGCCGCCGCCAGGGCGAACTTTTCGCCGTTGCCGAGCGTGTCCGCAATGAGCTGTTCCTTTTTATTCATGGCGCTGGAAAGCGGAAAGAAGCTCGCGGCGCAGGGCTTCGCGCGCGCGGGTGAGCCGGGATTCCACGGCCTTCGGCGTGAGGGCGAGTTGCTCCGCCAATGCGCGCACCTCGAGGCCGGAAAAATATTTGGACTCGAGCAGCCTGCGGTCGGCAGCGTCCAGACGGGTAAGCGCGTGGTCCAGTATCTCCATCAGTGAGTCGTCCCCGGCGGGATCCGAAAGCTCCGGGGGCTCCTGCCATTTGCGAAAAAGCAGGCCGGTGAAGCTGCGCCGGCGGCGCCAGCAGTCCGACAGCGCGGTGCGCGCCACGGTGCGGAGCCACGTCCGGAACATCGCCTCGGCCTTGCAGGGCCGGACATGCCTGGCCACGCGCAGGTAGGTCTGCTGCAGGGCGTCTTGGGCCAGGGCGTGGTCGCCGCGCGTCAGCGCCAGCAGTTGCCGAAAGATCGCCGGCCCGTAGGTCCGGTTGAATTCCGTCCAAGCCGCGTCCTCACCGCGGGACATTGCTTCCGTCAACCGGCGCAACTCCGCGGAGGAGGCATCGCCTTCTTTATCCGCGGAGATCAAACGCAGGTTAAGACGGGAGGTTGCGGCGGGGATCACTTTTTGTCGGGGGGATTTCTCTCGGGGGGTAAGGGGCGGATCGTGTCGGGCAGGGTGCCGAACACGCGATAGGCCACGTCGACTTCCTGCTGGGTGCCGGCGACGAACAAAAGCTTTGTGCCGGGATGGAATTTGAAGCGCAAGGTGGAAGGTTTCCCCTCGTTGGCGAATTCGCAACCCTGCTGGATGGCGGCAACAATGTCTTCCGCCGTCAGGCCGGGCCGGGCGCCGATTTTGCCTTCCAACTGGAAGGAGCCAAACGCTTGCTGGGGCTTCATGCGGTCGTCTTTCGACAGCACCGCCAGGTTGGGGCCAACCGCGGCCAGCATATAACCCTGTGGCTCCAGGAGCCGGCCCAGCGCCACGATCACGGCGTCGACGTGGACCTCGCGCACGGAAAAGGCGGGGAGGGCCGGATCGAGCCCCGCCGACTGGATGATGGAAAGCTCGTCCTTGTTGAGGCTGGCCACCAGCTTGGAGAAAGGCCCGCCGGGAAAATCGATCGAGATCGCCCTACGTTCGACCCGCACAGGGCGGATGGTCCCGGCGGCGGGTTTGTCCTCGGCCAAGGCGAGGGAGCAGGGCAGGGCGAGAAGGACGATGAGAGTTAGGCTGGCAGGGCGGAGAAGTTTGATGGGATCCATATCCCCTATACGCCCGCCAAGCGGAAATCCTTCGGAGAAATATCAGTCTGGGGACAGTGGAGGTTTAAGTTCGACTCGAATGCGGCAGAATCGAATCATACTGGCGATGAGGGACAAACGGTGGCGGTGGGGATGGAGCGTTCTGCGAATCGCGGCGGCGATATCGCTAGTCCTGGGCGTGGCGGCCTGCGTGCTGCGTCAACCGGTCTGGACCCAACATCCCCCGTCCCCGGCGATCATCGCTCCGGACCGGCTGAAGGCGCATGTGCGCTTTTTGAGTGAAGACTGTTTTCCGCGGCATTCCGAGGCCCGGGAGAATCAGGCGAAGGCGATCGCCTATATCACGGAGCATTTGCGGGCGGCGGGTGGGCGGGTCGAGATGCAGGAGTTTCCCACCCCGTCCGGTTCCTATCAGAACGTGATCGCGCACTTCGGTCCGGAGGCAGGAAAGCGTTATGTGGTGGGGGCGCATTTTGATTCGTGCGGAGTGCAACCGGGGGCGGACGACAATGCCAGCGGGGTCGCGGGCCTGTTGGAGCTGGCCGTCTTGCTGGGGAAAGAAAAATCCCTGCCGGCTCATTTCGAATTGGTCGCCTACAATCTGGAAGAGCCGCCCAATTTTGCGGGTCCTTACATGGGGAGCGCGGTTCATGCGCGAGGCCTGAAGCAGGAGCACGTTCCGGTCGCACTGATGCTGTCGCTGGAGATGATCGGCTTTTATCAGGATGAGCGCGGCAGCCAGTCGTATGATATGCCGCTGTTAAAATTACTTTACCCGTCGCGCGGCAACTTCATCGCCATCGTCGGACGGTGGGACCAGCGGGCGGTGGTCGGCGCCTTCAAGAAGGCCTGTGCGGGTGCGGCCGACATTCCGGTCGTTTCGATTGCCGCGCCGTCATTCGTCCCGGCGATCGATTTCTCCGATCACCGCAACTATTGGGCCGAGGGTTTTCCAGCGCTCATGATCACGGACACCTCCTTTCTCCGGAACCCCCACTACCACCAGCCGACGGACACCTACGACACGCTCGATTACCGCCGCATGGCTGAGGTCGTCCGGCTGCTGCATGCGGGACTGCTGGAACACGCGAAATGATGGCAGAAGCCAGACCATCGGGGTTCACCAAGAGTTCGTTTCAAAACCTGTCATTGCGAGGAGTCCGGCCTTGGCCGGACGCCGAAGCAATCCAGCTGGATCGCCACGCCCGGCTCTGCTGGGCTCGCGATGACAAGGCAGGTTTTGAAATGAACTCTTGGTTTAAACGCGGAGGGCGCACCCGTTCGGCTTCGCTCAGGGTGGCCTGAGCCTGTCGAATGGCCAGAGGGCGCGGAGAGGGGGGATTGGACTCCGCGACCTTCGAGGGCTCTGCGTTTCAACGGATTGAGGCGGAAGGGGAATCGCTGGTCGTTCGGGTGGAATCGCGGGACATCAATTCCCGCAGCCAGACCCCTTTTCAGTCCCCGCAGCCAGACCCCTTTTCAGTCCCATAACACCCCACTTTTCTCGGTGGCAACACCACCCTGAACAACAAATTGACTGAGCTTATGATTGCAACCGGTCTTCGGATTTGGTTTTTGTCGCAGAGCCGTCGGGCCAAACGGCATTGATTTCTTTAAACGACATTTCTCAATGCGACTGACATCTATTAAGGCCAAAGACATCAAGCCGATCGATATTTTTGAAGTATACGATTTAACCGATGTCGTTGTTTTCGCTGGGCCTAATGGAGTAGGCAAATCAAGGCTGCTTGGTAGCATACTCGAAGTTTTGCGTGGTCATGGGGCAAGAGACCCTAAAATAGTGCTTCAAATCGAGGCAACTAGTATAGCTGAAGAGAAAGCCTTTGGGAAAAAACTAATTGATACCTCCGATCAGAAGGATCGCCAGATTCTGCTCAAACTCCTGCAGCAAAAACAGAGGCGCCGTAAGTTTCAGAGCAGCGTGTTGAATTTCGACAGCGATCGTTCGATTCAAAATATTCAAAACTACGGATTCTCATGGGATGTATCGGACCCATGGGATGAGCAAATTGGATGGGACATGACTTGGAGCACCCTGAGAAATCGTTTCCAAGATACGCTCCATGCCATTTTCAGAAAAGTGCATAGTCTGGAGAGTGAGATAGCCAGGAAAGCCCGTGAGCTTCAGCGCACAGGAGAAAAGAAGATGGACCTTGATTTCGAAGATCCTCTTCAGCCGTTCAAGGAGGCATTTTCGCAGTTACTTGCCCCAAAGATTCTGGTTGATGCCGACATCAAGAATCAGCGCCTGACATATCAGTCTGATGGTCAGATCTTCGGTCTTGAATCTTTGAGCTCAGGTGAAAAAGAAGTCCTGAATATCACGTTTGATTTTCTGCTACGGGCACCATCGCATTGCATCGTCTTCTTTGATGAACCAGAGTTGCATCTACATCCAGAGCTGAGCTATCGGCTCCTGAACACGCTTCGTTCAATTGGTGCTCGCAACCAGTTTGTGCTGTGCACTCACTCCCCAGATATCATTTCTGCTTCACTAGATCAGTCGGTGGTTTTCGTCGCACCGAAAAAGACAAACGCAGAGAACCAAGCAATCGTGGTTAGAGAGGATGATCAGACAAACCAAGCACTTCGCTTATTAGGGCATTCTATTGGCATTGTCGCATTAGGGAAAAAAATCGTGCTGATAGAAGGAGCGCAGGCCAGCCTCGATAAACAGCTCTATGGAACTCTGATCAAGTCAAAGTTTCCATCACTGGTCCTTGTGCCAAGCGGAGGGAAGCAATCGATCATATCCTTTAGCTCTGTGGCAGAGGATGTATTGAGTAAAACCATCTGGGGGGTCGATTTCTTCATGCTGTGTGATCGTGACTCGGTGCCGTGGGGAACCACACTAGCAGCCATTGAGGCCCAATCGAAAGGACGGCTTCGCTTGCTCACCAAGTATCACATCGAAAATTATTTTCTGGATGAGGACATACTGGCTAAGGTTTTCGAGGAATTGGAACCAGCCGATTCGTGGCTGCGCTCTCCAGCGTCCATTCGGCAAGAACTTCACGCATTGGCTGAGAGTCTCGTATCTTATGCTGTGGCGCTTATGGTCGCTAGAGAGTTTCGGCTGAAAGTAGGCAACGTCGATTTGATGCCAAAGGGGTGCCATGATAAAAACGAGACTGAAATAACGAATTTATTGGTGGGAGTGTCTCAAGCCGAGCTTAGTCGCGTTGAGTCCACCCTGAATAACTCGCTTGTGACCGCTTCTGCACAAAAACATCATCGTGAATTATCAGCTTCATTGGTTGCGGATGATACTAGGTGGAAGGATTTAATTCCCGGGAAACAGCTTCTTGCGAAATTTGCGTCCAAGGCGAACATCGAGCTTGCACGACTCAAGACAGCATACATCCACGCGGCAGAGAAAACTGCGCGAGATCCATTTCAGGAGATTCACCTGATATTAGAAAGTTTCTCGAACCTGAAATAGCCCGGTCCACGATAAATGCGCTTCGAGGGTAGGCACTACTTATGATCATCAACGATCTGATTGCGACGTATACTGTAGAGCATCGAGATAAGCTTTATTTTCGGGTTGAAATATATCGCGTCGATACAGGAACGCCAATTCAAGGTAGTTCTATATTCTCGGAAGTATATTTGCTTCGCATTCCGAATGGGGTCTGGGTGAAGCAACCGGGGAAATTGGATTCATCGTTTCGGCAGGCATGGCTTTATCTTGAAGATTTCGCTATGGTGCGTGGAGCAAGTCTCCAAGAGGTGACTCAAGCCGTGAATAGTGAGATACTCCGGTATGGAGATGATTACCTCGCTAAATTTGATTTAACTATGAGAAGGCAGAAGTGATGGCCCCAGCCGACTCTTCTATGCCGCAGGCGAGAAAGGGAAGTCGCTAATTACAGCCGCGGAATTGCTAGCCCGCCGTCGACCATGATGACCTGACCGGTCGAGAAGGGGATGTCGCCGCGGGTGAGGGCGGCAACGGCCTTGCCCACGTCTACCGAGTAGCATCAGTGCGACTGGATGTTCAGGCCATCGGCGATCAGCTCCGATTGAATCAACGGCGGAGTTTGGGCGCCTTGGGCGGGTCCCTTGTCAAGAGTCGAGACCTGACGTGCTCGGATCGCTCCTGATTTCATCCATCTGTTTATATGCTATGAGGAGATGTCGGTGCGAAAGAACCAAGCTTGCGGAGCTCTTAGTAGACGCGTTATCTGCACTACTAACGAAATGGGCCAGTTTCGTTTCTAATAAATGAAAACATCCGCTCTAGCAGCGCTGCTGCTTACAGTTGTATTGGCCTCAGGCTGCTCAAGCACCCAGTCGATGGTAGGAACCGGCGGGGATCGAAGTGCAGCCACGATGTTTCCGCTCACGACGGAACAAGCAGACAGAATCCTGGCTACCGCTATGGCGAGAGAGTTCGCAGGTTCACCTGTTTCCCGTGTCGAGTTTCCTAACAAGGGATATCAAGCAACCTTTCGGTTCGCACTCGATAGCCACACCATCGTTGCTTACATGATTTCTGCAAAAGGTAAGGGTCCAAATGGCGCCATGTTGGACGGCTACTATTTCGAGGTCAGTAATTCGGGGACCATGCCGCTCTCAGGTGGCAAGCGTGCAGGTAAAGTATACGAGAGCCTAATTCGGGATGCGTCCATGGTGTCACAACCATTACCGCTAAGCTTCTGAAGTAACGTCTGTGAACCAGTCAATATGAAGCCCTATTACATCAAAAGCACGCTGTGGGCGATGTCGCTCGTGGCCTTGATTCTCAGCGGTTGTGTTAGTGGCTCTCAGGTTGTCACAGGCACAGCGCGGACACCGGTGCCACCCTACAATGTTACGGTATACACCGAGACACCCGCTGGGGCTGAGACAATCGGCCTCGTGTCGGCTAATTCGACCGCATCTTTTTCTTGGGACAAGGCCAAGGTCCAATGCATAGAAAAGATGCGCGAGAAAGCCGGAGCGATGGGCGCGAACGGAATCGTCATCAAGGATATGAACGATTCGATCTGGGAGGGGCAAAAGATGACAGGCACGGCGATCTACGTCGCGAAAAAGTGAAGAGAATGGATTCTACCAATTCATCTCGGCCTTGGTATTATGACTATGAGGAGAAAGTTGCAGCCGTTGCTGAGGCAAAATGTGGTTTTCGAAGGCGATGCACGGAGCTCGAACTAGAGCCAGTCGCTGTAATGCTTGGTTATACTAAGGAAATAGTCGCATCGGCAGTTCACGAAAGCAACTGGCAGGAAGGAGTGGAAGTGAGCATAGGACGGACACGTGAACTCGCAGATGTAATCTTTGCTGATTTCCAGACTGGATTAACCCCCGGGCTGGATCTTGGCTGGATGCTGGAAAATCATCGCAAGTTAGTGCTTACATTGAAAAACAAGGGGATTTCAGAGAACGATCTCATTACGTTGAATCTTTCCGCCGCATATAAAGCGGTGACATGGCTGTTGATGGATATTCAGACCAGATATAATGCAATACTGGCAAAATTGGTTGAGAAACTGGCCAAGGCATTCCCGGGGGATTTGCCACCCGAAGCGAAAAATGCCTTGGCAGAAGGTAGAAGAGCTGCGGCTGCAATGTTTACTAATGAGGCGCTTCCGTTTCCTGTCACCAACGAGATTAAGACAGGAGAAGAATTTCTCCAGAAATCTGGACGATATGAAACCAAGAAAGATTTAGAAATGCTTGAGGAACGGCACATCCATTTCTTACACCGACTACTTTTTACCGGTATATTCCCGAGTAACCGTTGCGGGTCTTTTAGGCGTTGTTTTGTCAATCTGGGTCGACAGGACTTGTTTCTCCCGCCGCCAGATACGGTGCCAGCTTTAATGGCAGATTTTGTTAAAGGCTACCCGCTCAGCGCAGCATTCGGTCAATCTAAGGACGTTATTATGGAGGCGGCAAAGTTCTCTCATAGATTCACAGCAATTCATCCCTATAACGACGGCAATGGGCGGATTTCGCGAGCCCTCATGAATCTTGTGCTGTGTGGCCAGCATCCTTTTGTTGCATTGAAGGCTACGAATCAAAAATCACGGTCGCGATATTACTATGCATTACGGCGTGCTGACCGCGGTGATCTAAAACCACTCGCTGGCCTTATCGCGCTGTCATTAGTTGAAACCTATAATCGTATTTTGGGCACACTTGGGGCTCCCAAAACAGATAAAAAACCGTCGTAAATCCCGAAGGCGTGGGATGGTCGCCATTTCAGTGGCGCGGGGCGAACGGAGGACGTTGGCGGCCATCAGGGCGCCGTGTTCGGTGAAGACCCAGGGCAGATGGCGGAGACCACCATGGGATGTCATCGCAGATTGTAATGATATCGGTTTAACCACCTTACTGCCAATTGGAACCGCACTTGATATCGCATTTTGCGATATCAAGTCGGCGAGTTCTTCGCGGGTAAGTTGGAAACGGAAATCTTCCGGGAATTTCTCCTTGTTGCGTTTGACGGCCTCATTGAGGCGGAAGGTCGGCACGCCGTAGAGGCGGGCGAGGTCGGCGTCCAGAATGACACGGTGGCCGCGGATATGAAAAATGCGGCCGGGAATGGGGTCGGGTGAATCGGGCATGGCGAAGGGTTGGTTTCTTTGACCCGCCGACAGGTTGATGCCCGGGGTGATATTGATTGGTGGGCAAGAAAAGGGGCGGCCGATTGGCCGCCCTTGGAAAACAAGCGTGCGCGGAGTACCCGCTCCACCTTACAGACGCGGGATCGTCAGACCGCCGTCCAGCCGCCTACGCTGAAGCTACGGCGAGCCAAGCCATCACAGCCGAGGAATTGTTAACCCACCGTCGACCATGATCACTTGCCCAGTCGAGAACGGGAAGTCGCCGCGGGCGAGGGCGGCGACAGACCGTCCGATGTCATCCGGGAATCCCCACCTGGGTTGCACACAAAGTCCCTTGCTGATCAGGTCGTCATACTTGGCCGTTACCCCCGCGGTCATGTCGGTCTTGATGACTCCCGGGCGGACTTCGTAGACGGGGATGCCGTCGGGGCCGAGGCGCGTGGCGAAGAGCTGGGACATCATGCTCAGGCCGGCCTTGGCGATGCAGTATTCGCCGCGGTTGATCGAGACCACCGTCGCGGAGATCGACGTGATGTTGATGATGGTGGCGGGAAACTTCGGATCGACCTTCTTCGCGGCGACCATGTCGCGGGCGAAGGCTTGTGTGAGGAAGAAGACGCCGCGGAGGTTCGTGCCGACCACGTAGTCGTAGCTTTCCTCGGAAGTTTCGAGGAGGTCGGCGCGGACTTTGGGAGCGACGCCGGCGTTATTCACTAGAAGATTGATCGCGGGCGTTCCGCCATCGCCTGCAAGCAGGCTCCTACAAAAGGCATCGGTGGCTTGCTTGATGGCGGCTCGGCCTACGGCGCTGCCGACGTCGCCGCGGGCGTAGCCGACCTTCACGCCCATGCTGCGCAGCTTGGCGAGGGGCTCGGCGACGGCGGCTTCATCGCGCACACCGTTGATGACAAGGTCCCATTTCTCGGCGGCGAGCTTTTCGGCGATGCCGAAACCGATGCCGCGCGAACCACCGGTGACGAGTGCGATTTTATTCATGGGAGTAGTTATACATTAACCACAGAGGCACAGAGACACTGAGAAAAGCAGAGGAAGGTTGGCCACAAAAGGCACAGAAGTCTCAAAACAAGGCAGGGTTTGGAGGATTAATCACAGAGACGCAAAGGCACAGAGACGGCAGATCAACACTGGTTTCAGAACTTTGTTTCCCTGTGTCTTTGTGGTGAAAAGTCCGGCTCTGCTTTTGTGATTTCTGCGCTTTTTGTGGCCAATACATGGATTGGTTACTTCAGGAAAGGGACGTCGACCCACTTGCGTTCGGCCCAGGACTTCAGGCCGAGTTCGGCGAGCTGGACGCCCTTGGCGCCCTCATGAAGCGACCACGGGAAGGGACTGCCGGTGACGACGTGCCTGAGGAATAGCTCCCATTCGATCTTGAAGGCGTTGTCGTAGACGCCCTGGTCGGGCACGCGCACCCAGCCGTCCTTGTATTTGATCGGGCTGTCGACGTCGGGATTCCAGACGCAACGCGGCGTGGCGGCGAGGCTCTGGGCCTTGCAGTCGCGCAGGCCCGCGACGGCGGAGCCGTGCGTACCGTCCACCTGGAGCGTGAGCAGGTCGTCGCGGTCGACGCGGACGTCCCACGAGGAGTTGAAATGACAGATGATGCCGTTCACGAGCTCGAAGGTCGCATAGGCGGAATCGTCGGCGGTGCACTTGTAGGGCTTGCTGGCCTCGTCCCAGCGGGTGGGGATGTGCGTGGCGCCGAGGCAGGTGAGGCTCTTCACCTCGCCGAAGAGGTTCTGGATGACATACTGCCAGTGGCAAAGCATGTCCACGATGATGCCGCCGTCGTCCTCCTTGCGGTAGTTCCACGAGGGACGCTGGAGCTTCTCGAACTCGCCGGTGAAGACCCAGTAGCCGAACTCGCCGCGGACGGAGAGGATTTTCCCGAAGAAGCCGGTGTCGATGAGGTATTTCAGCTTCACGAGGCCGGGCAGCCAGAGCTTGTCCTGCACGACGCCGTTCTTGAGGCCCGCGGCGGTGACCTCCTTGGCGAGGGCGAGGGCCTCGGCGGAGGTGGTGGCGGTGGGCTTTTCGCAGTAGATGTGTTTCTTCGCGGCGATGGCCTTGCGGACGCCGATGGGACGCTGGCCGGTGAGGGTGGCGTCGAAGTAGATCTGGTTGGCGGGGTTCGCCAGCTCGGCGTCGAGGTTGGTCGAGACGCGCGCGACGCCGGTGCGGGCGGCAAGGGCCTGCAGCTTCTCCTCGCTACGGCCGACGAGGACCGGGTCGGGCATGATGACCTCGGAGTCGGAGAGCTTCACGCCGCCCTGGTCAATGATGGCCTTGATCGAGCGGATGAGATGCTGGTTGGTGCCCATGCGCCCCGTGACGCCGTTCATGATGATGCCGATTTTGTGAGTTTTCATTAGGAAATTCTTACAGGAGGGAACAGAGGGAACGGAGAATTGGGTTTACACCAAGGAAGCAAAGGTAGCGAAGGGAGGGAATTGCTCTGCGATCTTCTGTAAAATGATTGGGGTTTGGAAATCAGACGTGGTCGCGGTAGGCTTGGACGATCTTCTTGAGATATTCGTCCTGGTCGGTGGCCCATAGGCGCGTGCTGAAGACCTCGACTTCGTTAAAGCCCTTGAAACCGGCGGCCTCCACCCAGGCGCGGATCTGGCGGAGCGGAATGCAGCCTTCGCCCATGAGCCCGCGGTCGTTGAGGAGGTCGATGGTGGGCGTGCGCCAGTCGCAGACATGATAGGCGAGGAGGGCCTTGAGCCTGCCGCAGCGGGCGATCTCCGCCTCGAGCGCCGGGTCCCACCAGAGATGGTAGACGTCGACGGCGACACCGACCAGCGGCGACCTGAGGGCCTCGACCATGTCATTGGCCTGGCCGAGGGTGTTCACGGCCGAGCGGCTGTCCGCATACATCGGGTGGAGCGGCTCGATGGCGAGCTTCACCCCGGCGGCCTGGCACTCGGGAAGGAGGGCGGCGATGCCGTCCTGGATCTGCTGGCGCGACTCGGTGAGCGGCTGGCCGGGCACGGCGCCGCAGACGAGGACGATGAGCGGCGCGCCCAGGGCGTGCGCCTCGGCGATGGCGAGGAGGTTGTCATCGATGGCCTTCTGGCGGTCGGCGACGGTTTTCCCGGGGAAGAAGCCGCCACGGCAGAGTGAGACGACGGAAAGACCGTGGTCGCGGATCATCCGGCCGGTCCTGGCGATGTCGCGCCCGGCGAGGGTGTCGCGCCAGACGGTGATGCCCTTTACGCCTGCGGCGGCGAACTTTTGGGCGGAGGTCTCGATCGCCCACGGCTTGGTGGTGATCGTGTGGATGCAGAGTCGGCTCAGGTCGGGAAGTGGGGCAGAGGGATTCATTTTTCAAACACGGATTGCACGGATAAACGCGGATTAATTCTTACAGAAGGAAACAGAGGTAACAGGGAGATGGCGCTCCGTTTTCTCCGTTAACTCCTGTGAGGAGGTCCGGTTCATTCAAGGCAGCCGAAGAAGGTGTAGTATTTCTCGCCCCTGATGACGCGCTGCAGGTAGAGCGCGGCCTCGCGGAGGTGGTAGTCGCCCCACAGGCAGGCTTCGCCGCACGG
Source organism: Phycisphaerae bacterium (assembly GCA_041661865.1). Lineage (GTDB taxonomy): Bacteria > Planctomycetota > Phycisphaerae > SM23-33 > SM23-33 > JBAZTO01. The sequence continues at coordinate 29,967 of JBAZTO010000042.1, forward strand.
GACCTTGCGGCCGGCGGGGATGTGATCCCAGCCATTGGGCCGGTGGTAGACGGAGTGCAGGAGCAGGCCCTGGTGATCGGGCGCGGTGCCCAGATAGGGCTCGGCCAGCAGCGTGCGCATCGTGGTGAGGCCGGCCTGCCAGTATTTTTTGCCCTCGGCGGTGTTCTCGCCGAGGTGGCGGCCGAGGCGGAGCAAGCCCTGCGCGCCGATGGCGGCGGCTGAGCTGTCGACCGGCTCGTGGTCATTGAACGGTTCGGCATTGCGCGCGCGCCAGTCGCCGAGCTGGTGCAGGTGGGGTGCGCCGCCGTCCCAGTAGGGGATGCCGTCGAGCGCGGTGTTGGCAACATACCAGTCGCAGGTCGCCTTGGCGCCCTTGAGCATGAGGTCGCGGAACTTCGCCTTGCCGCCGAGCGGGGCAAGGTCGGCGTCGGGCACGGTATCGAGGAACTCGAGTTCCTCGGCGAAGCCGACCATGGCCCAGGCGAGGCCGCGGGTCCAGGTGGTGAAGCCGGAAAACCCCTGCTGGGAGTTGGGGCAGCGGTAGCGGCCGTCGTTCGGGTTGAAGATGGCCTCGTGGGCGGTGCGGCCGCGCTCGGCGGGCACGTCATAGCTGTCGCGGCCCTCGCCGTAGAAGACGGAATATTTCGCCGTGGCCTCGATGTGCTGCAGGGCGCGGTCGAGGAGGGAGTGCGCGGCGTCATTCTCGCCCATCAGGCGGTGGCCGAGGGCGTGGGCGACCATGACGATGCGGCAGGAGCGGATGGTGTCGACGAAGAGGGAATGCGGGCCGTTGAAGGAATAGATGTAGCCGCCCCCGCCGTTGATCCGGGACCAGCGGGAAGCCTGGACGGCGCCGGAAACCTTGAGCGCGAGTTCGCACAGCTCGACCTGGCTGGCGGGGAGCCGGCCCTCGCGTTGGAGGCGCAGCCAGTTGCCGTAGGTGCTGAGGTTGTTGAAGCCGTGGTCGTGCACGCCGATGTGGGAGACGTGCGAGGCCATGCGCGCGACGGTATATTTCGAACCGCGGGTGGCGAAGGCCGCATCGCCGGTGGCGTCGAACTGGAGCAGATCGGAGCCATACAGAAACCCCTCGGTCCATTCGGTCCAGCCGCGCGCGGTGTATTTGCCGGCGACGGTGAACACGGGCGCCCCCTTGGCAGGGTCATAGTCGCGATGGATGAGGTTGAGCTTGTCGCCGGAAACCTGCCAGAAGCGGGTCAGGGCGGGGGTGAAGGCGGCGGGTTTCAGCTGGTCGTCAATTTTCATCGGAGGGGGAAATCATTTTCACAGGAGGAAACGGAGAGAACGGAGGGTTAACCACTAATCCACACTGAATGCCCACTAATGGAATTCATGCAGACCAGACGATTCTTCTGTCCGATTAGTGATCCATTAGTGTTCATTAGAGGTAAGAAAGAAGTCTGGTCGTGTTCTGTGGTCGGCTCAGTAGCGTTTGTCCTTCCGGAGGTGCAGGATCACGAACTCGCAGTCGGCGAGCGCCTCATAGGTGTGCTGCTGGATGGCGTCGAACTGGATGCTTTCCCCGGCGGCGAGCACGCACTGTTCGTGCGGCAGGCTGAGGCGCAGCCTGCCCGTGGTGACCCAGCAGACCTCGGTGTCGTCGTGGTGGATCTCGGGGCGCGAGACCCGGGCGCCGGCCGGCGCGGCGCCGAGCAGGGCCACGGCGTTGGCATATTTCACCTGGCGGAACTTGAATTCGCCGGAACGGTAGCTCTTCTCCTCGGTGCGGTGGGCGAGCGGCGACTCGGCCAGGGCCATGAGATCGGTCGCGCTCATGCCGAAGGCCCGGGCGAGCCGGTAGAGCGTGTCGAGTTCGGCGGACTGCTGGTTGCGCTCGAGCTTGGAGATGACGCCGACGGAAACGCCCGACGCCGCGGAGAGGTTGGCGAGCGTCATCTCCTGCTGCTCGCGGAGACGGCGCAGCACGGAAAAATCGAACTTTGGGGCCACGGGAGGCATGTTTCTCTGCTAGCTAAAAACGACCATTAAATGCCCGTCAACGAAAAACGCTGATTTGCAGGAAACGGCCGAGATGGACGGGGTTTGCCACCGGGGTGAAGGGTTGGGCGCCCGGCTGGTGTTATACCGGGCAAAGCCCATCACCATGAAACATCCCCTGCTCCCGTTCGTATGCACCGCCTTGTTGCTCGCCGTCCCCGCCGGCGCCCAGGTTGACCGGAAGGAGGCGGATCGGCTTTCGCTCAAGATCATCCAGACGGAGGATCCGGTGTTCCCGCTCGGCCTGCAGAACAGTCCGGTGATGAACGGCGAGGCGAAAGTGGCGATCGACGTGGATGAGAAGGGCCAGCTCACCGACTGGCTGGTCACGGCCTATTCGCGCAAGGAGTTTGCCGATTCCGCGGTGGCGGCATTGCGGCAGTGGCGCTTTGAACCGCCCAGCATCAATGGCCAGCCCTGGGCCTCGGTGCGGGAACTGCACTTTGATTATTCGCGGTCCGGCGTGGTGGTGAATTTAATCGGGACGGAGGCGATGTCCAACCGGATCGAGTCGCTGCTCCAGGGCGGGTATGCCCACCGCTCTTACACCTTGCGCGACCTTGATCGCATTCCCACTCCCATCCAGGTGGTTTCCCCGCTGCCGCCCGCGCCGGGGGCGGGGAACAGGGCGAAGCACACGGTCGCCGTGGAATTTTACATCGATCAGGAAGGGCGGGTTCGTCTCCCGGCGGTCGCCCGCACCGAGGCCGGCAGCGTCTATGCCGCCAGTGCGCTGGCCGCGGTCCGGCAATGGCGCTTTGATTCCCCCACGGTCAAGGGCCGGCCGGTGCTCGTCCTCGTGACCCAGGAATTCAACTTTGTCCCGAAGGAATAAGCGACGGGACGGGAGGTCATTCGCCGCTGCGGTGGCTTGGATCGGGGATGAGGTGGATCAGGCCGGATGATTCCCGGTCCACGGGAATGAGTCTGCCGGCGCCGCAAGGCCGCCGGAATATTTCACCCCCACCCAGGCCAAGACGCCACACCCCGTCGCCTTTCGACCCACTCAGGCTAGGCCCGCGGCAGTTCGTTCATCAATCCGGCCAGCCGTTCGCGCAGCAGCCGGCGGGCGCGGTAAAGCCGGGTCTCGACGCCGCGCACGGAACAATGGGTGATCTCGCTGATCTCGTGATACGAGAGCCGGTCGTAATGATGGAGCAGCAACGTGACCTTGAGGTCGTGCGGCAGGCCGTCGATGGCCGCGCGGACGGCCGTGAGAACCTCGTCATGCTCGAGGACGGCGGCGGGGGCGGGTTGGTCGCTGGCGGGCTCGAACTCGGCCGGACCCCGCCCGGAGCCGGCCGTGGCGAGCGCCACCGTGGGATGCCGGCGCTGCCACCGGTGATGATTGTGGCAGAGATTGGTCAGGGTGGTGAAGAGCCAGGCACTGAGCCTGGTGTCGGGCCGCAGCCGGGTGCGCTGCTGGTAGAGGCGGACGAAGGTCTCGGCCACGAGGTCGTGCGCGTCGGCGCTGTTCTGCACGTAGCGGTAGGCGAAGCTGTGCAGGGGGCGCTGCCAGCGCCCGATCAACCGGTTAAGCGCCACCGCCTCGCCCTGTTTGAGTGCAAGCAGGCTGGCGTGGTCTTCGGCTGGATCGGGGTTGGACACAACGCGCGGAGTCGGCGCATCAATCGGGCGGGAAGGGGGCCAGCGGGGCGTCGGATTCCACCAGCTGGATGTAGCGCTGCCGCTGTTCCGGGGTCATGACCGCGGCGGCGGCGAGCACGAGCTGGCGGGTGGAGTCGCGTCCTTCCAGGCTGAGGCGGCGGCGCAGCTCGACGTAGCGGGCGAATTCGAGGAAGTCCACGCGGTCTTCCGCGCGGCGCACCTGCTCGAAGGTGAGGAACTCTTCCTGCAGGCCGGCCGCCCGGTCGGCGATGGCGCGTAGGCGCGGACTGGAGGCCTGGTGGATTTCCCGGACGCGCGCGAACTGGGCGTCGGTGAGCCGCAGTTCCGTCTTCATCCAGGCCAGCCGGCCCTCCAGGGTGTCAGTCGTGGCCGGCCGGTGCAGGCGGAAATAAGCGAGGTGCGTGACCAGGCCCACCGCGAGGCCCAGGGCGAGGGTGAGGAGAGCACGTTTCATGTGCGGGGGGTGTCGTCCCGGATGGCCAGCAGGGGATCGATCAACTGCAGGTAACTCCGCGCCAGCTGGGCGCTGCGATCGCTTTCGAGGCGGTTGAGGCGGACTTCGGCCAGGAACAGCCCGAGGAGGGCGCAGCTGCAGAGAAACAGGATGGCGAAGGGTGGGCGGGCGAACCAGGCCTCGATCGGGGTCCACCACGGAAGCGGCGGTGCGGACTCCTCCTCGGAGTGGGCAATACGCCGCCACACCTCGGCGGCGAGGCGCGGAGGGGGTTCGGGGATCCGGTTCCAGCGGTCGAGCAGAGGGTCAAGTGGATCGGGGGGGGTGGTCATGGCGAAGCCTGAGGCTGACGGTATGCAGCATAACACCGCGCCCGGGCGGAGTCCTTCAAAATCTTTGCGTCCGGGCCGGGCCGGCCCCGGCGCCGGCCCGGCAGGAGGTAACTATTAACAAAATATGATAATAATGAGTAATAACAGAGAGCGAAAAAAGCTTGTAAACAATGAAAGCTGATAATTATTAAGCACCCGAACCCCAAAACCAACGCGTATGAACATCCGTTACCCCGTCGCATCAAATCGGGCCCGGGCAGCCGGTCTCTGCTGCCTGGCCCTGCTCTCCCTCCGGGCCCAGGCTCAGGCGCCGGCCCCGGCCGCCGTCGCCGAAACCATCACCCTGCCGACCTTCACGGTCTCCACCAACCTGGACAAGGGCTACCGGGCCGGCAATTCGGTCTCGGCCACCCGCATCGACACCCCGATCAAGGACCTGCCGTTCTCGATCAGCGCGTTCACCGAGCAGTTCATCGACGATATCGGCGCACTCGAGCTGCTCGACGTGGTGAACTTCGCCCCCGGCGTGACCAGCGGGGCGAAGGAATTCACGCAGGGCAACAACCGCTTCTCGATCCGCGGCTTTGACGGCGACGTGACGCCCCAGCGCAACGGCTTCGTGGGCAACCGCTACGTTGATTCCGCCAACGTGGCCCGCGTCGAGGTGGTGAAGGGCCCGGCGTCGCTCCTCTACGGCCAGATCACGCCCGGCGGCTCGGTGAACTACATCACCAAGCGCGCGACGAACAAGGATTTCGTCAAGGTCAAGGTGCAGGCCGGCACGGACGAGTTCTGGCGCACCGACCTCGATGTGAACCGGACCATGGCCGACGGCAAATTCAACGTGCGCCTCATCGGCGCCTATGAGAACACGCTGGCGTGGACCAATCCCGGTGGCGGCGATTCGCAGCTGATCGCCGGCAGCATCGAGGTGAAGCCGATGGAGAACGTCTCCCTCATCGTCGACTTCGAGACCTATGACCGGGCGCAGACCCCGCTGGTCGGCATGAGTCCCAACCTCTCCATCGCCGGCTTCAACTCCGCGTCGGCGGCGAACTATCCGGTGCTCACCGACCGCGCCCGGGCCCAGGCCTATGTCGATGTCGGCAACCTCAACCTCGGCTTCCTCAACTATCCCCCGCTGCCCTCCGACTTCAACTATGTCGGCCGGGGTGACTACCGCATGTCGGACTTCGACTCGATCAACGCGGAGCTGAACGTGAAGCTCGGCTCGAACTGGCGCGCCCGCGCCAACTTCGGCTGGAATGATTTCAAGATCAGCAACAAGCTCACCGGCCTCGCCGAGTTCACCGTCACTCCCGCCGCCGCCTACCTGGCCGCCGCGGGCCAGAGCCGCTTCACCTTCCGCGACGAGCTGCGGGCCAATCCCGCTGCCGTCCTCGCCGATGCGTCCAAGACCGCCGCCGCGATCCTCACCCGCCGCAAGCGGCTCGAGGAATCCATGGGCGACTCGACCTCCTACCAGGTCGAGCTCGCCGGCAAGCTCGAGCTGGGCGCCGTCACGCTGAAGCCTCTCTTTGGCGCCTACCTCAGCCAGGTCGGCACCGGCAGCTTCCGCCGCGAGAGCAACTCGGCCCCGCCCGCCGGTCTCGCCAACTCAGCCACGGCCCCCAACCAGCACTTCCAGCCCTGGAACTACAACGACCCGGCCACCTGGGTGAACACCGACGACTACAGCGTGAACACCATCCCCGGCATCAATTCCTTCAACGACGCCGAGGGCGAGGAGAGCGCGCTCTACGGGGTGTTCACCGCCAGCCTGTTCGACGAGCGCCTGATCCTGATCGGTGGCGCGCGCTACAACACGACCTGGACCATCAACACCAACCTGCTGCCGACCACGACCACGCCCCCGGGCGCGGCGGTGGTGGGCGATAAGTTCGAGGCCACCAAGACCACGCCGCAGTTCGGGGTCGGTTACAAGGTGCGCCGCGACCTGCTGCTGTTCGCCAGCTATTCCGAGTCGTTCTTCATCGAGGACCGCAGCCTGACCTCGTTCAATCCCGCCTACAATCCCGCGCTGCCCTCGGGCCCGACCAACCGCGTGACGATCTCCGAGCCCGCCGAGCCTACCACGGGCAGCGGCTACGAAATCGGCCTCAAGACTGATTTCCTCGAAGGCCGTGTGTCGTCCACGATCTCGGCCTTCCACCTCGAGCGCGAAAACCGCGTGCTGCGCTTCCGCGAGACGGCGGTTGACGGCACCTTCCCGACCATCACCCGCCAGGGCACGGTCGACCGGAGCGAGGGCGTCGAGTTTGAGGTCACCTGGTCGCCCCTGGACAACTGGCAGGTCTACGCGACGCTGAGCCTGATGGACATCAAGACCGTCAAAGGCACGTTTCCGCCGATCATCACCTACTCGACGGATCCGGCCGTGCAGGCCGCCTATGTCGCCGCCTACAACGAGGCGAAAAACCTGATCCTGAACGCCGTGCCCGAGGGCTCGGCCGAGCGGCTCGCCACGCTCTGGACGCGCTATACGTTCAACCAGGGAGCCCTGGACGGCTGGTGGGTCGGCGGCGGGTTTGTGCACACGGGCGACAAGGCCCAGCGCACGGCCAATCCGACCCTCTTCCTCGAGGCCAGCACGATCTATGACCTGACGGTCGGCCGCGACTGGAAGGCGGCCGGGGCGGACTGGTCGGCCACCCTGGCTTGGAAGAACATCGAGGACACCCAATACTACAACGCCAACCAGTCGCGCGGCCAGCCCGGGCGGGTGATCCTGGGCGTGAGCACCAGGTTCTGAACTCCGACGAGACCCCTACATACGAGGCCGCCCGGGTGGGCGGCCTTTTATCGAGTCGCAGGGACGGGCCAGAGCAGCCGCCAGCGCGCACCCGGGTCGGCTTGGGCGGCGAACCGGGTGTAATGCTGCCTAATCTGCGCGTCGTCGCGATGGGCCAGATACCGGGCAAAGAGCGGCAGCAGACGTCCGCGATTACCGGCTTCAACATCCTGTTTGATCCAAGGCTTCGCAGGATCGGCGTAGGGGGCGAGATAGGTGAGGGCGGCGTGGAGGCTCCGGCCGTCCGCCGTGGCGAAGTTCCACCAGTCCACCCCGGCCGCCTCCGCCAGCTGCGCGCAGGCGAAGAGCGCCTCGAGGTTGAAAAGCGAGTAGCCGAGGGATTTGGTGCGCGCGAGTTCGTGCGGTTGGGAGCCGTCGGACCGAAGGTGGGCGGCGAGGCGGAGCCTGAGGCCTCCGGCCAGGATTTTTCGCGCGTCGTCCTTTTTCCCGAGTACCAGGGCGAGGTGCGCCGTCTGGACGTCATACCACGAGCCGTGGTTGTTGTGCTGATCCTGTTCATCGAGACCGTTGGCGCTGGTGGTGAGCCAGCGATGGTATTCGGCGAGCCAATCCCGCATCGCCGCCGCCTCGGTCGCGGTCCAGGCGGGCGAACCGGCGAGCAACCCGAGGCTGTCGGCGACATTGCCGATCTGCCGGCTCTCGATGATGCCGATGCCGCGGCCATCGGTGATGCCGGGAATCGCCTGGGCGTGCTGGAGATTGGGCTTCATCCGCGTGGCGGGATCGAGGAACCAGACGCGCACCAGCTGCGCGGCCTTGCCGGCGTAGCGTTCATCCGAGGTGAACCAGTAGGCGAGGCCGAGCGTCTCGAGGGTGTCGCACAGGTGGCCGAACGGATGGTCGTCGGTGCCCTGCTTGCTGGCGGGGTTTACCTCGCCGTCGCGCCGGATGTAGGGCAGGCCGCCGGGTTTGGCCGGATCGGGCCACCAATAGGGACCGTAGCTGAAATAGTCGTGCTTGTCGCCGCTGGCCGCGGTGAGCGGCTTGTCCATCACCGAGAGCGGTTTTTGCACCAGCGCCAAGTCCGCCTCGCGCCGCAACCGGTCGAGCGCGGGCTGCAGGGCGGCATCGCCGCGGGCCAGGCGGGCGCGGGTGGAGAGCAGATTGGTCGGAGAGAAACCGTAGACCGCAGGCGGCTCCTGGGCGGGCCCCGCCGCCGTGACGGCGAGGGAAAGCAGGATGCAGGCGATGTTTCTCATGGTGCGACGGGCAGGATTTTCAGGCGTTCCAAGAAGGCCGTGGAGAACGTGACGGCCTTGGTCTTCCATTCGTCCGTGTTCAGGCCGTGGCCGCTGCCGGGGATCGTGATGAATTCGCATTCGTTGCCGGTATCGCGGAGCCTTTTGTCCAGGGCGACGGCATACCGGTAGGGCACGACCTGGTCCGCGTCGCCATGAAACATGAGCACCGGCGGCATCCTGGCGTCGAGATGCTGCTGGGGTGACAGGTCGGCGCCATGAGATCGGAAGAGCACACGTCT
>JBAZTO010000043.1:0-38653 GCA_041661865.1 Phycisphaerae bacterium
CCGCACAAGAAAAACGAACCCCCGGCGACCGCACCCAATATCCGCAGGGCCACACGCACGGAAATCCGCAGGGCGCAAGCCTTCTATGAACAAAAACTCATCACTTAGTTTACGGCGTTGGGTGGCACCCATCAGATCATGCCCCGGACTCAAAGGCTATGGATGGGGCTGAAGGGCAGAGGGTGAAGACGAGGTGGCGGGAAGGCTTTTTCGATAAAGCTCCACTGCGATGCCCAGGTTCCTGTTAGCGCCCGCGTCATTGGGTCTCAGTTGCACGGCCTGCTCCAGGTGGCGGACCGATTCCTTGAACTTTCCCTGCGAGGCAAACGCAACGCCGAGATTGTTGTGGGCGTCGAAAGAGGACGGGTCCAGCTTCAGCGTTTGCTCGTAGTGCGCGATGGCCTCGTCCAGGCGGCCTTGCGAGGCCAATGCCCTTGCCAGGCTGGTGTGGATTCCGGCGTCGCTGGGTTCCAGTTTTAGCGCCTCTTCGTACTGTGCGATAGCCTCGTCAACGCGGCCTAGTGCGGTCAGCGCCACTCCGAGGTTGTTGCGGATTCCGGCGGCGTTGGGCCTCAACTTCATCGCCTGCTCGTACTGCGCTGCGGCCTCCGCGAACCTTCCCTGCGCCGCCAGTGCGACGCCGAGATTGCTGCGGATCTCGGCGGCCTCCGGTTCCAACGCCAGCGCCTGCTCGTACTGCGTGATGGCCTGGTCAAATCGGCCCATGGCGGCCAGCGCATTTCCAAGGTTGCCGCGGGCGTCGGCATAATTCGGCGCCAGCTTCATCGCCTGCTCGTATTGCGTGACGGCCTCGGCGAGGCGGCCTAGCGAGGACAACGCATTGCCCAGGTTGTTGCGTGTTTCGGCGGAGTTGGGCTCCCGTTGGAGCGCCTGCTCATACTGCTCGACGGCCTCCGACGCCCGGCCCTGCGCTGCCAACGCCATCCCCAGGTTGTTGCGCGCCCGGGCGTTGTGCGGGGCCTTACGCACAATGTCCTGGTAGGTCCGAAGCGCGGAGTGATAGTCCCTGTTGCGTAGGACCGTCAGGCAGGCCTCGCCCGCGACCAATCCGCCCACGACCGCCAGGGGAATCGCCCAGGACCAGGCCGACCGGCCCTGGCCTGGCGGCAGGGAAGCTGACAGAATCCGTCGCCACAACTCCCCCGCAGCCACCACGGCCAATATGACCACCGCCGCCAGTGGCAGGTACATGCGATGCTCGAAAGCCACGTCTGCCACCGGGATAAAGCTGGAGGTCGGGGCCAGCATCAGGAAGAACCAGGCGCCGAGAAACCCTGCCGCGGATCGGTGTATCAGTGCCCAGATCGTCGCCGCCAGCAGCAGGCCGACAATGAGGGCGTAGGGAATGATCTGCGAGGCCGCGGTGGCCAGGGGCCACTTGTAGTCAAGCACCAGCGGGTGCGGCCACAAGCACAGCCGCAGGTAATGCACGATGACGCCGAATTGCGTCCGCGCATAATCCCAGGAGTTGGTCCCCTGTCCGAACCCGGCCGTCCCACCTCGACCTTGAGCACTCACCACCAGCGCCGCAAGAAGCAGCCACGTTGCCGCCAGGGCAAGATAAAGGCCCCGACGTTTCTTCAGTGCCTCTTTGAAGGAACAGGATACGAAGGTGCGGTCATACAGCAGGACTATCAGGGGCGCACTGGCCACGGTCTCCTTGGCCCCCATGCCCAGCAGGCAGGCGGCCACCGCCAGCACCTGCCACGCGGCGCCGCGCTCACCGGCGAAGGCGCGGATGCAGCAGTAGATCGTCGCAAGATAGAGCAGTGCCCCCAGGGATTCAGCCCGCTGACAGATGTAGGTGACGGATTCGGTCTGGAGGGGATGGGCTGCCCATATCAGCGCCACCGCCAGGGCCAGTGCCGTCGACTGTCCGGCGAAGCGTCCACGCAGCGACGGCAGCAGGAGCGTGCGTCGAACGATGCCGAAAAGCATCAGGGCCGCCAGGATGTGGACGGCCAGGTTGACCGCGTGATAGCCCCAGAGATTGGTCCCGCCAAAGGCATAGTTGACGGCCAGCGACAGATTCACCACCGGCCGGCCCGCCACGGGGGAACCGTTGTGCGGCGTGGACAGCACCGGGCCTGGGGGCCAAAGCGCCCGGATCGTCGGATTGTTGACGATCGCACGGGTGTCGTCGAAGACGAAGACGCCCTGGAAACTATTCCAGTAGGCCGCCAGGGCAACCACCACAATCGCCGCCGCCGACAGGATCAGCGGCCATCGCGATGGACGGGGTTCATGCATGTGTGCCAGATCATAACGGACAAATCGCGATAGGCAACACTAAACCCCTCAATCCGCTTGTTTGCGCAAGCCTGCCCGGACCGCAAGCCCCAATAAAGGCTCGGGCGCTTCCAAGTAAGCGCCCGAGCGTGTTCGCGTCGCCCACTTTATTGTCGTCTAAATTGCCATCTTCGGAGGGTGTCGTCGAACACTTTCTAATCAAGTATAGGGGCCCGGAGGTGAAGTTTCCTGGGTCTGACAGCTTTGGATTTTCAATTGTGCGAGCCGGGCCATTGGTCAGGCTGCGCGGGGAATCGTAGGGTTTAGGAAACGTCCCCGCGGCCGGGGGCGAGGGAATTATGGAGGACTAATCCGCCGATGAACGCGCCCAAGATGACCACGATTGCGGTGGCAATCATAATGTCCATGGCGATTGTCTACATCCTACAAACCAGCCGCCAGGCGGCCAGCGCCGCGTCGGCGGTCAAGGCCAGCTCTGGCGCCTACCAGGAACGGATTCAGGAAGAAATTCGCCAGGTCGAACGCGATATCAGCGGCAAACGCTGAGACTCCAAAGGCGACTATTGGCCGGTCAGTTGATTGATGCGGCTCTGGGCCCACGAGAGGTTGGATGAGTTGAACCGCTCGTGCTGGATGGCTGCGTTGTACAGCTCGACGGCCTTCTCGGGGTTCTTCAGCCGGTAGTCGTACACGGTGGCCGCCTGGAAGCGGGCCGGCTCGCGGATGTTGGGATCCCACTGCCAGGCTCGCTCATACCACTTAACCGCCCGCACGTCCTCGTTGAAGAACTCCTTGAGGATGTCGGCGATGTAGTAGGCCGACAGGGCGATCTTGGTCGACTTGGGATAGCGGGCGATCAGCTCGCGGAAGGTCGCCAGGGCCTGGCGTTCCTTCTGATAGTCGGTGGTCACGAAGGTATGCAGCAGGCCCTTGCCGCCGACGAAAAGTTTGTAGGCCTTGTCGAACAGGGCGTCGGCCTGGGGGATCACTTCGGTCGGGCGCAGGTCGGGGCCGGGGATCTCGGCGTCGCTGAAGTACATGGTGGCGCGGACCTGGTCATAGCGCTTCTGGGTGGCGCGCAGCAGGTTGGCGCGAGGAATCCGGCCTTCCTTGTCGTACAGCGCCAGCAGGTTGTCCACGGCCTTCTGGTACTCGTTGCGGGCCGAGACGACGTATTCCACCAGCATCCGCTCGTCGGCCTTGTCGATCGGCTCGCGCTCGGGCGGGACGACTTCGGGCAGGCCGTCGAACCGGAAGGTCTGGGCCTGGTTGAGGGCCTTCAACTCGTTCTTGGCCGCGTTGTACTTGTCGGCGTCGCCGACCTTCTCGTAGTAATCCCGCAGCACGGTGAGGCGGTGGCGGTAGTTGACCTTCGCCGTTTCCATGGCCAGTGCGAGATGGACCTCGGCCCCGTTGTCCTGCGTGACGGGCAGGGCCTGGGTGTTCTCGACGTTGGGGACTTTGGGACTTGCAGGGGGGGTGTCGATCATCACGCCGCCGCAGCCGGCCAGCAGGCCCGACGCCGCGATCAACGCTACGATCCAAAGCGTCATGCTCTTCATCGGATTCGCTCCTTCTTACCGGTGTTTATCCAAACACACGGGTATTATGCTACCCGCCCCGCCCGCTTGCAAGGGCCAGACAATTTATGTTACCCCCCCCGCGCTGACAAGCCTGGCCGTGACCGCAACCGATGTGCCTATCCCCTCGACGCCACCATCGCCGCGCATGAGCGGCTCTATGAAGCCATCGCCTCAAGAGAGCGGGAATGAACCCGCCTGCCGGCACAGATGAACGCCGATGTGCCTGGTGCCACGGCTGCGGCCTGCCTACCGGTAGGTAGGTGTTTGCAGCCGTGTCTTCAATTGGCGAGGATGGGCACACTCCGGCCGGGCCATGCTCCTGCGGTATTTGCAGAAGCATGCTTCCGCAGGGTGTTGCATGCCCCCCGGCAATTCGCGGAATCGCTGCCGGGAATCGTTCTCAAAATGTTCCACGTGGAACAATCAACATTTGTGCGCCTATATTGCCTACCCTGGCAGAGGGCAAAAAAGACAATTATTTCGCGTTTTCATTGTGGGCGCGGGCAGGCGCCCGTCTATTGCGCGCAAACTCTGTCGCGCGGCCCCTCGTTGCCCGCGCCGCGATTGTTGCGCAGACGGCAGGCAGGCGCGGGTGCCATGCCCTTACGCGGTTGTTCGCGGAAGGGCATGCCGGGCGTGACAGGTGTAATCGGGCTTGCCGGAATCCGGGGGCGTGATATGATGTGCCCAAATGTCCGGGGAAAAATCCATCCATCGCAAGCCAAATCGTGGTCGCAAACGCCGCGACCACGGCACCCAGCACCGTATCCGGATGGTCACGATATGGCGTTCCGTTTCCCTTTCCCTTTTCCCCCAGAGGTGATCTATGAAATCAGTGGTTCTGATTGCGATTATCGTTGCGGGCATGTGGGCCATGACATTGGGCTCGGGTCCGGAATCTCAGGAAGCTCAGGATTCGGGAGGATGGAGGCTGACTGGGTTTGTCAGTCTATCGCCCGACGGTCGCGAAATCGTTTTTTGCCCGTCGCGTCGGGTGCATGGCCCCGATAAGCGGTTCGCCTTGACAGAGCAGTTCGCCGCCCAGGCGACGAATATCGACACGATGAAGGCTTCTGTAGCGAGACTTGAGAATTCACTGGGGTTCGTCTCAATGGGGTGGAGGAAGGGGACATCAGAACTGTGGGTGGCAACAGACCCTATGCTTGGGCCGGCGCCTTTGTTTGGTCCAGAGATGATACAAGTCTATCGGCAAGGGGAAACGCGAGCGTGGCGATCATTCAAATATCGTCCCAATGCGACGCCCCGCATGATAATTGAGATGAGTTGGAACCCAAGCGGAACAGTAGTTGCGATGGTGGTGGAGAATCCAGAAGCTGATCGACGCTATTGCCTCACCGTCGGGCGAGAGGCCCAGTCTGGCATGGAGTTTGAAGATACCATGATTCACGCGTCATCGCCGACGTGGGCGGATGATCATACTCTATACATAATGAATGAACCGGAAGGCATAGCTGAGGTCAGGATTGGTGACCACGCCGGGGTGGAGGTCAGACGACATCTGCCGGATACCGCAGGCGCTTGGCGGATGAGGGGGGGGTACTGTGCTGGAGGGGTCGTTCATATTCGTGATAACAAGCCCAAGACCATCTTCATCGGAGAGCGGCCGATATACGAGGGAGTCGGGGACATTAGTTCGGTCATGTCCAGCGGAAATGAACTTGTGTGGTTAGAAGGTGGAATACTGTGGAAGATGTCGTGTTCTGGCAGCGAAAAGAAGAAAGTGGCCGAGACTGACGGCTCAAGGCACGATACGTTCATCGTGGCTGTCGGAGCAGAAGGGGGAAAGGCGAAATACGCTTATTTATGGAGAGACGAAAAGTACCTGGACAGATACGACTTAGACAGCGGCGAGAAACACGTGGTGTTTTGCCTCGACGACGTCATCAGTGATCTCTTGAAGGCGAAGGCGGTGACGACGTCGAATGCAGTCCGCTGAGCCTTCGGGCCGGGTGCCGTGGTCGCGGCGTGTGCGACCACGCTGAACTTGACCGGATCTCTTATCTGGAATACCACGGATTATTTCTCCCGCGCGCAACAATTTGCACGCCCTGACTCACCCGCTCGCTTCGCGCTCGCGGCTAGTAGGCCAAGGGTTGATCCGTGTCGCCAAATCCAAGTGGCTTGCCCTTTTCCCCTCTCCCCTTTTCCCCTTTCCTTTTGCCTATTCCCTTTTCCCTGGTCCCTGTCGTTTCTCTCATGGAATTGAAGTCGCTATGCCGATTCCTCGAATACGGGCCGTTGCGGGCCACGGCGGAGCGGACGGATTTTTTGGAAAAAATCGCTCCGTGTGAGCGTGAAAAAAATGTTCAGAAGATTCCACACACAATATGTTGTGGATTAACAGGTGCCGAACATCCTAGGTATTGAAGTTGTTCGGAATCCGTTCGCATTCTCTGTCACGCTCTTGAATAACATTTCTTTAAAGATTTTCCTTGCCTCAATCCCTGATTGAGCCTAGATTTCCCTGGTAATCCCATCCAGTGGTGAAAGGGACATGAAAAGGACTGATCGTGGCACTGTTCTTTGGGGAATTTGAGCAGTCGATCGACGCCAAGCACAGGCTGGCGATTAGTTCAGCCTTGCGGGAGCAGATCGTCCCCGAAGAGGATGGCAAGGATTTCATCCTGGTGCTGGGTCCTGATCGCCACCTTTGGCTGTACCCGGATCTTTATTACCGCCGTCTGCTGGCGACGTTGAAGCGCTCGCCGTTGCCCGACAGGCAGACGCGGAAGATCGACCTGCTGTTCGCGATGGCCCGACCCATCAAGGCCGACGCCCAGGGACGGGTGGTTGTGCCCGAGAAGTCGATGCAAAGGGCCGTCGTCAGCGAGCAGGTGACCTTGGTGGGTGTGTTCGACCACATCGAGATCTGGCCCAGCCAGGAATGGGAGCGGCACGTGGCCGAGGCGCTGCCCAGCTATGGCGAAGTGCTGTACGAAGCCTCCGAGCAGGCAGGGCTCCCCGGCAACAGTTGAGAGCAGTCGTATCTGTGAACCGGTTAGGCTGGAAGGATCCGGCGGAATCGGCTGGTAGACCCGGCGAAAGGAGTCGCACTTATGCTCATCCCTCAGACAGCCCAGCACGAGCTTGGCGGCAGGCAAGGAAGCCCGCCCGTCAGTCTCGCCGAACTGCGGCGCAGCCTGGCCTGTCCATCGCTCTTGAGCGATGGAAACCGGCGGCGCCTGCTGGAATTGGCCCAGTGTCTGCAGCGCGTTCAGGCGCTGGGGGATGAGTATGACCGGGTCGTGCTCTCGGAGCACGCGGTGGCGGCTTTGAGGGACCAGGCAGTATCAACGGCCTAGGGCAGGGCGTGCCATGGACATAACGCCGGCGCATACGCCGGTCCTGCGCGAGCAGGTGCTGGAATTGCTTGCCCCCCGCGGCAGGAGTGTCTTGGTGGACTGCACCATCGGGCTGGGCGGGCACGCCGAGGCGATGCTGGCGGCGGCAGGGGAGCAGGCCCAGCTCATCGGCATCGACGTGGATGAGGACAACCTTCGCTTGGCGCGGCAGCGGTTGGAGCGTTTCGGCCGGCGGGTGCGGTTGTTCCAGGCAAATTTTGCGGAACTGACAGAAGTTCTTAGCGTCGCAGCGGTGCAGAAGGTTGACGCGGTGCTTGCAGACCTGGGAATAGCTTCCAGCCAGTTGGACGACCCTCAAAGGGGGTTGTCTTTTTCATCCCCCGGGCCGCTGGACATGCGGCTGGACATGCGGATGGAACGCACGGCCGCGGATTTCGTTAACAGCTTGCCCGAAGAGAAGTTGGCTGACTTGATCTACCTCTACGGCGAGGAGCGTTTCAGCCGGCGGATCGCCCGGGCGATCGTGGCGGCGCGGCGTACGGCCCGGATCGAGCGAACCGACGAATTATCGCGGATCGTCTCTTGTGCCATCCCTCGCCCGGCGGCCTCGGCCAGGCGCGGAGTGCATCCTGCCACGCGGACTTTTCAAGCCCTGCGTATTGCGGTCAACGAAGAATTGAGTAAATTAGAGTACTTGCTGAGCGTGTTGCCCGAGGTGCTGGCCGTTGGAGGCAGGGCGGCGATCATCAGTTTTCACTCGCTGGAAGATCGCCGCGTGAAGCAGTCTTTTGCCGCCTGGACCCAGCAGGGTCAGGCCAGGCTGTTGACCCGGAAACCGGTAATCCCCTCGGCGCAGGAAGCGGCCGAGAATCCGCGAAGCCGCTCAGCAAAGCTTCGCGCGATCGAAAAAGTTGCCTGAGCGGAAACTTGGATGGAGCCAAGGATCATGACTCGAGAGACACGGATTGGGTTGGTTGTTGGGCTGGGCTTTATCATCATGTTTGGCCTGATCCTGACGGAACTGACCGGCACGAATAACTCCGTGCCGCCTCCGTCCCTGGCCAATGACGACAGCCGGCTGGCGTACGCGCCGGTGGAGCAGGTCTCGCCGGCCGTCAGCAATAACGTCGGGCTTGTCCCGGCGGCGGGCAGGCCCGGAGCGACCGAGCTTTCCCCGGCCACTTCGCTGTCGGCCCAGGCCAGCCCGCTCTTGCCGACCAAGCCCCTCCTGGCGCCGCCTCCGCCGCTGGTGCCCGAGGTGGTGGCCGAGGTCAAGGCACCGACGCCGGTGGTGGCCGAGAGACCCAAGCCCCCGGTGGTGGAGGAACTCCAGCCCGTCGAGCCGGTGGTGGCGAAGGTGGAGATTGCCCCGGAGCCTGCCGCCGAGCCGGCTGCCAACGTGCAGAAACACACCGTGGCGGCCAAGGACACCCTCATCAAGATTGCCCGCAAATATTACGGCCCCGAAAACGAGCGGGACTACAAGCGTATTCTCGAGGCCAACAAGAAGACGCTCTCCAGCGAGACGGCTTTGAAGGTCGGGCAGGAGTTGATCATTCCCGCTCTGCCCCAGGCCAAGCCGGAGGAGAACAAGGCCCTGGCCAAGTCCACCGCGGCGACGGGAGTCAAGCAGGTGGATATCGACCAGCTCCAGAAGGAACTGGCTGGAAGCAAGGCCTCCGACAAGTCGCTGGCCAAGAACGACGCCAAGGCCGTTGCCGGGGACAAGGTGCCGGCGCCCAAGGGCGGGACGCTGATCAAGGCCGACGAGACCGATCTGGCCACGCTGATCGACAGCCTGGATTCCTCGTCTTCGGGGAAGAAGGGCAACGAGAAGGTCGTGGCCTCGGCTGCCAAGGCGGGCGGGAAGCCCGATGAACTGGGTGTCAAGTCGGCTGACAAGAGCGGCAAGACGAAAACCTACGTTGTTCGCGAAGGCGACACCCTGCACAAGATCGCCCGCAGGGTGCTCAAGAACGATTCCAAGAGTTCGGTCGGCAAGATCTTCAGCGCCAACAAGGACAAGCTGGCGCATCCCGAAAAGTTGCAGGTCGGGATGAAGCTGGAGATTCCGACGTAAGTTGGCGTTGAGGAGATGTCATCGTGCGTTTCGGAATGATCATCGTCTGTCTGGCCGCCATGGCGGTCGCGCTGGTGCATGTCCGGCGGGCGGAGATCATCGCGCGTCACCAGGCCCATCAGCTTGAACTCAAGCAGGTGGATCAGCGACGGAGGATGCAGGACCAGCAGTTGACCCTCAGTGAGATGACCTCCCCGGCCGAGGTGCGAAAGCGGGTAGAGGATATGTCATTGGGAATGGTGGATAAGGGCATCGAGGCGGCCGAGGCCAAGCCTAAGAACCGTGCGGCGCCGCCGGCGCGTTCGGGCCACGATTGAGTTTTTCCACGCCGGACGCCCCGCGCCGCGCGCACCGCGACAAACAACCAATGCACCGCCGACAGCAGGCGACAGATGGACAGGACCATGCAAGGGCAGTCGCAGGGAACATTACGGTACGACCTGATCTTCGGCCTGCTGATTCTCACGGTGGCGGGCCTGTGCGTTCGCATGGCCTGGCTGGTGCGGGACGGGCAGGCCAAGGCGCTGCCGCTGGCTGAACGCCAGCACCGCATGGAAATTCCGCTGCCCGCCCGCCCGGGCAACATCTTCGCCCGTGTCGGCAAACGCTACACCCTCCTGGCCGGCAGCAAGCAGGTTCCTTACTGCTACATCGACCCGGCCATGATCAAGGACGAACAGATCGAGGAGGTCTCCCGCAAAGTTGCCAAGGTTCTGGACATGAAGGCGTCGGAGGTCCAGGAGCTGATTTACGCCCGCCGCGACACGAGTTTCTGTGTGGTCAAGGCCGACTTGAGCGAGGCGCAGGTGCAGGCTGTGCGGGCGATGCGGTCGCGGCCAATCCAGGTCAAGTTCGCCTGGCAGCGCGAGTATCCCAGCGCCGACCTGGCCGCCACGGTCATCGGCTTCCGCCAGCGGACCGACGGCACGCCGGGCGCCGGCCTGGAAATGACGCAGAACAAGTACCTGGCCTCCGAGGAGGGGCTGAGCGTCTTCCTGGGCGATGCCCAGCGCCGGCCCATCTGGGAAGTGCCCGAGGAAAGCCGCCTCCCGCGCGACGGCCAGCATGTGTTCCTGTGCATTGACGCCGCTGTCCAGGGCTTCCTCCAGGATGCCCTCAAGGAGTCGGTGGATAAGTACCGGGCCAAGTGGGGCTCGGGCATCGTGGTCAACCCGCAGACCGGGCAGATCCTGGCCATGAGCGCCTATCCCACGTTCGATCCGGGGCAATACAGCGCTTCCCCGCCTGAGAACGTGACCAACAAGACCATCTGCGTGCCCTACGAGCCCGGCAGCGCGCTGAAGCCGGTGTACGCGGCGGCGGCGGTTGACGCGGGCGTGGCCACCTTTGAAACAATGATCAACTGCGAGGGCGGCGTCTACAACGCACCGCGCGGCGGCAGGATCAGCGATCACGGCGAGAAGTACGGCATGCTGTCCCTCTGCGACGTCGTGGTGCATTCCAGCAACATCGGCATGGCCAAGGTCGGCGAGATGTTGGGCAACCAGAAGCTCTTCGACATCGCCCAGCGGTTCGGCTTCGGCCAGGAGACCGGGATCGAACTGCCCGGCGAGAGCGGCGGCATCCTGCGGCGCGTGAGCAAGTGGGACGGCTACTCGATGCGCCGCGTGCCCTTCGGTCAGGAGATTTCGACCACATCGGTCCAACTGGCGATGGCGTTCTCGGCCTTGTCCAACGGCGGCTTGCTGCTCAAGCCCCACGTGGTGGATTTCGTCAACGACGCCGGCGGGCAGATGATCTACCACTCCAAGCGGGAGATCGTGCGGCGGGTGATCAAGCCGGAAGTGTCCGAGCAGATTCTGGGCGTGATGGCCAAGGTGGTCGAAGAAGGCACGGGCAAAGCCTGCCGCATGGAACAGTGGACCAGCTTTGGCAAGACCGGCACGGCCCAGATTCCCGGTCCCCGCGGCTACATCGACGGCGCATTCACCGGTTCGTTCATCGGCGGCGCGCCGGTGGGGCATCCTGAAGTGCTCTGCGTGATCTCGATCTACTGGCCCGACCGTTCGCGCGGGCACTATGGCGCGACCGTCGCGGCGCCGTACGTCAAGCAGGTGCTGGCCCGGACGCTGTCGTACCTGGACGTCCCGCCCGACAAGCAGACCGATAGCCCCATGATGGCCCAGGGGCCCCTGCCGTCGGTGGCGGAATTGGCCGCGGCGGTGAGCGGTGATTCCGATCGGGACAGCAATCACAAAGGCCACGAAGAACACTAAGAAACTATCCCAGAACGTAGCATGGGCTCTTGCCCATGAGTATCACGGGCGTCCCGCCCGTGCAAGTTGCGAAGAGCATGGCCAAGATGGCCATGCGACTCACGGGCGAGACGCCCGTGCTACTTGGTTTTTGAGGTATGAGCTGCCGGCCTGAGCGGCAGGAGCAGATAGAACAACATGCGTTTGACAAGACTCCTGGAAGCGGCGGGCATCACGCCCGTCAGCATTCGCGGCGAGGCGGAAGTCCGCTCCGTCGCATCCGACAGCCGTCGCGGAGGCGCGGGCTGCTGCTTCGTGGCCGTGAAAGGGCCCAACGACGACGGGCACCGTCACATCGCCTCGGCGTTGTCGGCCGGCAGTTGCGCGGTGGTCTGCCAGGATGCTTCCTCTGTGCCCGCGGGCGTCGCCTGCGCGGTCGTCGAGGACACCCAGCAGGCGGCGGGGCGGCTGGCGCAGGCCATCCATGGCTGGCCGGGGCGGAAGCTCACAGCCGTCGGCGTGACGGGCACCAAGGGCAAGAGCACCGTTACCTATCTGATCCGCGCGATCCTCGCCGCGGCTGGGCATGACGTGGCCTTGCTGGGCACCATCAGCTACGAGACGGGCAAGGCCAGCCGCCCGGCCGGCAATACCACGCCCGGGGCGGTGGAACTGGCCGACCTGGCCGCCGAAATGGTCGAGGCCGGCAAGACGCACCTGGTGATGGAGGTCTCCTCGCATGCCCTTCACCAGCGGCGCACCGAGGGCGTGGATTTCCGCGTGGGCGTCTTCACCAACCTCACCGGCGAGCACCTGGACTACCACAAGACGATGGAGGAGTACCTGCTGGCCAAGCAGATCCTCTTTGAGCAGCTTTCGCCCCAGGCGACCGCGGTGATCAATCGCGACGATGGGGCCGGGGAGCAACTGGCCCGCGCCACGCCGGCCAAGGTCTGCTGGTATGGCCTGAACAGCACCGCGGATTTCCAGGCCAGGATCGGCCGGATCGACGCGGCTGGGACGCGGTTTGTTCTCTCCGCCGGCGGTCGCGAACTGAACGTAGCCATTCCGCTGATCGGGCGGCATAACGTTTACAACTGCCTGGCTGCGGCGGGCGCCTGCTCAGCCCTGGGAGTGCCGCTGGAGACCATCGTCTCGGCCCTGGAGAGCGTCGATCGCGTGCCCGGCCGGATGGAGCGCGTGCCGGTCGATGCGCCCTACACCGCATTTGTCGATTACGCCCACACCGACGACGCCTTGGACAAGGCCCTCAGCGCCGTTCGCCCGTTGGCCAAGGGGCGGCTGATCGTCGTCTTCGGCTGCGGCGGGGATCGCGATCGCACCAAGCGGCCGAGAATGGCGGCCGTGGCGGCGCGGCTGGCCGATTGCGTCGTCGTCACCAGCGACAACCCCCGCAGCGAGCGGCCCGAGGCGATCATCGACGAAATCCTGGCGGGCCTGGACGCGGCCGGGACGGCCAAGACGACCGTCGAGCCCGACCGGCGCAAGGCCATCGAAATCGCCATCAGCCAGGCTGGGGAGGGCGACGTCGTCGTCATTGCCGGCAAGGGGCACGAGACCTACCAGATCATCGGCGAGACGCGGGCTCATTTTGACGATGCCGAGGAGGCCGCCCGTTGCATGCGAACCAAGGAGGCGGCTAAGTGATTCCGCTGGGACTTCAGGAAATCTGCCAGGCCGTCAAGGGAACGTGGCGCGGCGCATCGGCTGGGGCCGCGTGCCCGCCCAAGAGCCAACTGACCTTCACCGCCGTCAGCACCGACACCCGCAGCGCCAAGGCCGGCGGCCTGTTCGTGACGCTGCGCGGCAAGCAGTTTGACGCGCATGCGTTTCTGGACACCGCCGCCGCTGCCGGTTGTGCCGCGGCGATCGTCTGCCGCGACGGAAAAATGGCCGACGGCATCGCCGGAAAGTTTCCCGGCGGGCTCATCGTGGTGGCGGACACGACGCAGGCCCTGGCCGACCTGGCGGCGTGGCATCGCGGGCAGGTGAGGGCGAAAGTGGTGGCCGTCACCGGCAGCAACGGCAAGACGACCGTCAAGCTGATGATCCACCACATTCTGTCGGCCTCCCTGAAAGGCACAGCCAGCCCCAAGAGCTTCAACAACGAGATCGGCGTGCCCCTGACGCTGCTGGGCGTGAGCGCCGACGACGACTACGTCGTGTGCGAAGTGGGAACCAACGCCCCCGGCGAGATCGACGCCCTCTCGCGCATCGCCCAGCCGGACGTGGCGGTCATCACCTCGGTGGCCAAGACGCACCTGGAGAAACTCGGCAGCATCGAGCAGGTGGCGACAGAGAAGGCCACCCTGCTGCGGCACCTGCGCGAAGGCGGGCCGGCAATCGTCTGGGGCGACAGCGAGGTTCTCGACAAGGCCCTGAAACGTTACAACCCGCGATGGGTGCTGTTCGGCGTCTCCGACGGCTGCGACTATCGCCTGACGGGCTTTGAGTCCTCGGGTCGCAGCCAGCGGTTCGAGGTCAACGGGCGGCTTTGGGTGGATATGCCTCAGCCGGGCCGGCACAATGCCATCAACGCGCTGGGGGCCCTGGCCGTGGCGATGCACATGGGCATTCCCCTGAAGGAGGCCGGGGCGCGCCTGGCCAGTTTCAGCGGTGCAGCCATGCGGCTGGAGTGGATCGAGGCCGGCGGCGTGACCCTTATCAATGACGCCTACAACGCCAACCCCGCCAGCGTCATCGCGGCGGCCGACGTGCTGGCCGACCTGCCCGCGACGCGCAAGGTGATGATCGTCGGCGACATGCGGGAGCTGGGCGATTTGGCCCAGATGCTGCACCTGGAGACCGGCTCGCAGATCGCCTCGCGGGTCGATTTGCTCATCGGCGTCGGCGAGCTGGGACGATATATCGCCATGGGCGCCACCGAGGCCGGCATTGAGGCGCGCGCCTATGACAACGTGGCCAAGGCCATTCCCGAGGTGCTCGCGCTGCTCCGCCGCGGCGATGCCGTGCTCATCAAGGGCAGCCGGGCGATGGGCATGGAACAACTGATCGAGCCGATTCGCTCGGCGCTGAAGACCTGACTGGTATTGTGTCAAGGTTGAGACTGTGGGTTGGGTGCCATGCCCATGCGGTCGTTGTTGTTCGCATGGGCATGTGAACGCTGGACATGCCCTTCCGCAAACGGCTGCGTAAGGGCATGGCACCCGCAGAATCAGACTTGACGAACTATGAGATTGGCCGGCCTGGCCGCCGGCCTGAGGACAACGAGTTGATCTGTATCTGGTACAACGGGCTGATCCTGCGAGCCGCGGCCGCGGCGATCATGAGCTTTCTCATCGTCATGTTGCTGGCGCCGCGGATGATCCGTTTCCTGGTGCGGCAGAAGCTGGGCGACCGGCCGGAGTTCGACCACGCCGACCTCAACCAGCTCACCAAGCACAAGTCCAACACCCCGACCATGGGCGGCCTGCTGATCGTCCTGGCGATTTTCGTCTCGGTGGTGCTCTTCGCCGACATCATCCACAACATGTACATTCGCATGGGGCTCATCGCCCTGGTATGGCTGGGCGGGCTGGGCGCGGTGGACGACTGGACCAAGCTGAAGTATTCCGCCGGCACCGGCTCGCGCGACGGCCTGAAGATGTGGGAGAAGATCCTCTTCCAGATCGGCCTGGCGATGATCCTGTCCATCGGCATCTATTACTGGGGCAAGGACAGCCACATCGTCGACGAGGCCGGGCGCTACATCAACCCGGCCCACAGCTTCTACTTCCCCTTCAAGGCCGAGCCCATCGCCTTGCCGCTGTTGGCCTATATCATCATCACGCTGCTGACGGTGGTGGGGTCCTGCAACGCGGTCAATCTCACCGACGGCATGGACGGCCTGGCCTCCGGCTGCTCGATGACGGTTATTATCGTCTTCTTGATTATCGCCGAGATCGTGGGCGTGGCCGAGTGGGCGCGGTTCTTCCGCCTGCCGCTGGTGGCGGGGGCCGGAGAGATGGCCGTGCTGTGCGCAGCCATGCTGGGCGCGTGCGTGGGCTTCCTGTGGTACAACGCCCACCCGGCCCAGGTCTTCATGGGCGATACCGGCTCGTTGCCGCTGGGCGGGCTGCTGGGCTACATTGCCGTGGTGACGCGGCAGGAACTGCTGCTGGTCATCGCCGGCGGAGTGTTCGTGATGGAAGCCGTCAGCGTGATTTTGCAGATCGGCTATTTCAAGGCGACGCGGCCGGCGAAGGGCCAGCCGGGCAAGCGGCTGTTCCGCTGCGCCCCGCTGCACCACCACTTCCACCTGGGCGGCTGGGCGGAGTCGAAAGTCGTGGTGCGGTTCTGGGTGGCCAGCTTTATCCTCAGCGCCCTGGCCATCGCGACGTTGAAACTGAGATAAAAAAAGACATTGTGCGACACAGAGTCACAGAGAAAAACAATAACCTGTAGAGATGGTTTCGTTGAAAGGTTGCTCTCTGACGCTCTGTGACCTCTGTGTGGAATGGATTCATAGGTGTTCACGGAGTGAGGGCTGCAAATGGCACGGACGTCGGAATCAGCCATTCGCCTGCCCCTGCGGGACAATTCCGCCGGGCGCGGGCTGATGATCATGACGCTGGCCCTGCTGGCGTTGGGCGTGGTGATGGTGCATAGCGCCATGGCCTCGGCCCGCGCGCCGGGCGCCTGGTACACCCGCCCGGAGTTTCGCCACACCGTCTTTGCCGTGGCGGCCGTCGTCGCGATGCTCATCGCCTGGATGTTCGACTACCACCGCCTCTCCCGCGGCCGAATTGTCCCGACTATCCCCGCGATTGTCCTGGTCCTTTCGCTGGCTTTGGGTGTCCTGGTCTTTGTGCCGGGCATCGGCCACAGCATCGGCGGCGACGCCCGCTGGGTCCGCATCGGACCGGCGCAGTATGCCATCGGCTTCCAGCCGTCGGAGCTGATCAAGTTCTCCATCGTGATCTTCCTGGCTGCCTGGCTGGCTCGGGAGCAAACCGACCCGCGGAGTTTCTGGAAGACCTTCGTTCCGGCGATGGCCCTGACGGGCCTGGCCGCGGCGATCGTCATCACGCAGGACTTCGGCACGGGCATGATCATCGGCGTGGCGGCGGTGGTGACGTTGCTGCTGGCCGGCGTGCCGTGGCATTACTTCCTGACGCTGCTGCCCCCGGCGGCGGCGGCCTGCTACTTCCTGGTCTACAAGAGCGAGCACCGGTGGGTTCGCATCACGGCCTGGCTGGACCCCTGGTCGCTGACCAACAACAGCGCCTACCAGCCCCGGCAATCGCTGCTGGCGATCATGACGGGCGGGTGGCTGGGCAAGGGGCCTGGCAACGGCATCCAGAAGCTGGGCTTCCTGCCGGAAGACACCACGGACTTTCTCTTCTCGGCCTACTGCGAGGAGTTCGGCTTCATCGGCGCAGCCCTGCTGATGGCGCTGGTGATCCTGTGGATCTGGCAGGCCCGCCGCGTCACCGTCAGCGCCGGCGACCGCCTGGGAAGGGTTTTGGCCGGCTCGCTGGGATTCCTGCTCGCCAGCCAGGCGGTCCTGCACTTCGCCGTGGACAGTTCCATGTTCCCGCCTACCGGCGCGAGCCTGCCCTTCATGTCGGCCGGCGGAACGGCCCTGGTGCTGGCCGCCGGAGCGGTGGCCCTGATGGTCTCGGTGACGGCCTACCGGCCTCAAGGCACGCTGGAACAGAACCATTAACGACGAGTCTTTCACAAAGGATTTTGTTGGTGCCACGGTCAAGCGTTGTTTGCTTGGCCGTGCAGACACCCCCAAGCACACGACGCTTGGGGGTGGCACGAACTCGCAAATCTTACTGTGACGGACTGCCAGGGATTCTTGAAACCTCTCACTGAAGAAGGCGTGTGATGGCGGGTAATGTTTATATCTTTGCCGGTGGCGGCACCGGGGGGCACTTGTATCCCGGGCTGGCGGTGGCCGAAGCGTTGGCCAAGCGCGAC
This sequence comes from Phycisphaerae bacterium, assembly GCA_041661865.1. Lineage (GTDB taxonomy): Bacteria > Planctomycetota > Phycisphaerae > SM23-33 > SM23-33 > JBAZTO01. The sequence continues at coordinate 17,423 of JBAZTO010000043.1, forward strand.
CCGGCCGGTCGGATGGTCTTTGCCTGCTCCAATCGCCCCATCGACCGGCGGATTCTGGACCCCTTGCCGTACGCGATCGTCCCCCAGCCTGTCCGGCCGTTCCCCGGCAAGCCTTCCGGCTGGCCCGGATTCCTGTGGGCCTGGGCCAAGTCCGCCTCCCTGTCGCGCCGCCTGTTGGCCGACCTCAAGCCCAAGGCCGTGCTGGGGCTGGGCGGCTTTGCCGCCGGGCCGGTCATCTCCGCGGCGGCCTCTCGCGGCATCCCGGTGGCCCTGCTGAACCCCGACGCTGTCCCCGGCAAGGCCAACCGCCTGCTGGCGGGCAAGGCCGATGTCATCTTTACGCAGTTCGAGGCCACCACCAACGTTTTTCCGCCCGACCTGCACGAGCGGATTCGCTGCGTGGGCTGCCCGATCCGCTCGCTCTTCGGCGCCGCGACCCGCGACGAGGCGTTGCAGCACTTCGGCCTGCGCGGCGACCGCAAGACGTTGCTGGTCTTTGGCGGCAGCCTGCTGGCCGAGGCCCTCAGCGAGGCCGTCGGGCAACTGGTGGGCGACCTGGGCACGCTGGCCCACACATGGCAGGTTCTGCACATCACCGGTTCGTCCAAGGCTGAGGCGATTGACCAGGCCCTTCGAGGGGCCGGGCTGCACACCAGGACCCAGGGCTTCTGCGACCGCATGGACCTGGCCTACGCCGCCAGCGACCTGGTGCTCTCGCGGGCCGGCGCGGTGACCGTAGCGGAGCTGGCAGCCACCGGACGGCCGGGCGTGCTGATGCCGTATCCCTACCACGCCGACCAGCACCAGCGGCTCAACGCCGCCGCCCTGGTGGACTGCGGTTGTGCGATTGTCTGCCCTGACAGCAAGAATGCAGCCGACAACGCCGCCACGCTGCGAGGCCGGATGCTCCCCCTGATGCGGGATATTCCCGCGCTGGATCGGATGGCTGCCGCGGCCCGGAAGTTCCAAGGTCGCCGCGCCGCCGAGAATGTTGCGGACTGGCTACTTGCGGCCGGGGCGTCTGAAGGTTAAAGAAAAGCAATGCGCCCAGGCGATAAGACCTATAGCGCTTCTTCATTGGAGGAGCTTGGTTGCCCCGCCGGCGCTGGTTTGACATGGTTGGCACGGAGAGTTACCATGCATCACGGTATGGAGACCGAGGGTCAGGTTGATGTTTGCCGTCGCGCCGAGAGCCAGTCTTTCACGGGCCGGCGCGTGCATCTGGTCGGCATCGGCGGCTCAGGGATGCGAGCCCTGGCGCGGATGTTGCTGGGGCGCGGCGCGGTGGTCAGCGGCAGCGATGCCGCCACCAGCGGCGCCATCGAGCGGCTTACACAACAGGGCGCGACGGTGTGCATCGGCCAGCGGGCGGAGAATATCCCCGACGACTGCGAGGTCGCCGTCTATTCCGCCGCCATCCACGAGCAGAACCCCGAACTGGTCGCCGCCCGCGACCGCGGGATCGAAGTGTTGAAGTACAGCCAGATGCTCGGCCGGCTGATGGCCCAGAAGGTCGGCATCGCGGTGGCCGGCACGCACGGGAAGAGTACCACCACCGCGATGGTCGCCTACGGCCTCTGTGCCGCCGGCGCGCAGCCCAACTACATCGTGGGCGCCACCGTCGAGCAACTGGGCGGGCCCAGCGGCGTGGGCCAGGGCAAGCACTTCGTGGCCGAGGCGTGCGAGTACGACCGCAGCTTCCTGAACCTTTCGGCCCGCTACGCGGCCATCCTCAACATCGAAGAAGACCACCTCGACTGCTACCAGGACCTCGCCGCCATCATCGAAGCCTTCCGCGCCTTTGGCGCCCGGGTCCAAAGCGGCGGGCTGCTGGTGGTCAACGGCGAGGACCGCAACGTGGCCGAGGCGGTGCGGAACGCGCCCTGCGAGGTCGAGACCTTCGGCATGGCTGAGACTTGCACCTGGCGGGGCGTCAACCTTGTGGCTGAGCGGGGCAAGTGCATCTTCGACGTGCTCTACGGCGGGGTGGCGTTCTGTCGCCTGTCCTTGCTGCTTCCCGGCCGGCACAATGCCTACAATGCCCTGGCGGCTGCGGCGCTGCTGTACCACGCCGGGCTGAGCGGGAAGGAAATCGCCGAGGTGCTGGGCAAGTTTACCGGCACGCGGCGGCGGATGACGCTCAAGGGCCAGGGGCGCGACGTGACGGTGGTGGACGATTACGCCCATCATCCCACCGAGGTCCAGGTGACGCTCAAGGCCATTCGCGAGTTCTATCAGCCGCAGCGGCTGCTGTGCGTTTTTCAGCCGCACCAGCACAGCCGCACGCGGTTCCTGCTGAAGGACTTCGCCCGCAGCTTTGCCGCGGCCGACGAAGTGATCGTGCCGGACATCTATTTTGTCCGAGACAGTGCCCTGGAAAAGAATTACATTTCGTCCCAGGACATGGTCGCGCAGATCCGTCTCAACGGCGGGACGGCGACTTACTTGAAGAGCTTCGACGAGATCAACAATTACCTCCGCGGCGGCCTGCGGGCCGGCGACCTTCTGGTGACGATGGGTGCAGGCAATGTCTGGGAAATTGCAGATGAAACTGTTCGGTGGCTTGGAAGAGATTGTTAAGGCCGACGAGCCGATGTCGCGGCATACCTGGCTGCGCATTGGCGGACCGGCGACGTATTTCATTGAGCCCCGAACCGTCGAGGAACTGGGCCAGGTCGTTCTCCGCTGCCGCGAGAACGAAATCCCGATGTACGTCCTGGGCGGCGGGGCCAACCTGCTGGTGGACGACGCCGGCGTCAAGGGCGCGGTCATCCACCTGGGGTCCGGGCAGTTCGCCGAGACCGGGCGGATCGAGTGCGGCATCCGCGCGGGCGCAGGGGCCGACATGGGCAAACTGGTCCTCCGCTGCGTCCGTGACGGCATGTCGGGCCTGGAGTGCCTCACGGGCATCCCCGGCACCATTGGCGGCTGCGTGCGGATGAACGCCGGCGGCGTTTTCGGCGACATCGGCAACGTCATCGAGGCCGTGCACGTCATGAGCGAGGCCGGCGAGGTCTTCACGCGCTACCGCGCGGACCTGGCCTTTGCCTACCGCTCGACGAACATCAACTCCAAGTTCATCCTCGGGGCCGAGTTCCGCCTGGTGGAGGACGACCCGCAGCGGATTCTCAACCAGGTCAAGCAGATCTGGATCTACAAGAAGAACACCCAGCCGCTGAGCAAGCGCAATGCCGGCTGCATCTTCAAGAATCCCCGCGGGCTGTCGGCGGGGGCGCTGATCGACCGGGCCGGGCTTAAGGGCAAGAGAGTCGGCGGGGCGTATGTCTCGCGCAAGCACGCCAACTTTATCCTGGCCGACGATGGAACGACGGCCTCGGATATCCTCAAGCTCATCAACGTCATTCGCGAAGAAGTTTACAAGAAGTCGGAAGTGTACCTGGAACTTGAGATCGAAGTGTGGTGAATCACGGGGTTCGCTTTGCTTGGAACCCTGGAAGAGGTTGGATGACATGGAAGGCAAGGTCGTGGCCACGGAAGGCGACGCAGTAAAAGTTACGCGACCCAAACTGACGCTGGATATCACGGTGCTGATGGGCGGACCCTCCAGCGAGCGCGACGTCTCGCTGGTCAGCGGCGCCGCTATCGCCGAGGCCCTGGAAGGGCTGGGCCACCGTGTCCAGCAGGCTGACATTTCCCCGCGGGATACCTCCGCCCTCGACCGCGAGGGCATCGACGTGGTCTTCATCGCCCTGCACGGGGCCTTTGGCGAATCCGGCGAGGTGCAGCAGCTCTGCGAGCAGCGCGGGCTCCGCTACACCGGTTCGCCGCAGCGGGCCAGCGAGATCGCCATGGACAAGACCGCCGCCAAGGCCGTCTTCGCTCGCGCCGGCCTGGCCGTGCCGGAAGGCAAGGTCATCACCGCCAAGGACGATCCCGCCCAGGTGCGGGCGTGGATGGCGACGCTGGGCCTGCCCATCGTGCTCAAGCCTGCCGACGGGGGCTCCAGCGTGGACGTCACCATTGCCAAGACGGCCGACCTGGCCGAGCGGGCGCTGGCGGACCTGCTGGCCAAGTACGGCTGCGGCCTGGTCGAGCGGTTTGTCCGCGGACGGGAGTTTACCGTCGGCGTTCTGGGCGATCGGGCGTTGCCGGTACTCCAGGTGATTCCGCCCGGCGAGTTTTACGACTACACGGCCAAGTACGCCGACAATTCCGGAACGCGGTACGTGTTCGATCACGGCCTGCCGGCCAAGATGGCCGAGGCGATGCAGTCGGCGGCGCTGGTGGCTCACCGGGCGCTGGGTTGCCGGGACATGTCGCGGGTGGACTTCATCCTGCCCGGCGACGGCCTGCCGGTGGTCCTGGAGGTCAACACGATCCCCGGCTTCACCGGCCACTCGTTGCTGCCGATGGCGGCGGCCCGGGTCGGCATCAGCTTCCCGCTCCTGGTGGAGCGGATCGTGGCGATGGCGATGCAGCGGTAGCAGGCAGGACAGGCGTTTGAAGTAGGAAGCGGCCGAGGATAGCGAATCATGTTGCGAAGAAAAAAGAAGAAGCTCGACGAAAACTCTGACGGCCCCGGGCGTCTGAACATCCTGGTGCGGATCGGCGTGGTGCTGGTGACAGCTACCGCGGTGGTCAGCGGGATGTTCGTGGGGCTCAAGTATCTTGAGCAGACGGTCCTGGCCCGCAAGGTTGACCAGCCGGCTGCCACGACGGTCCGCGTGGCTTTCGGCGTGCCGGCGTGGATGCCCCAGTCTCTGGCGGAGGAGATCGGCAAGAGCCTGATTCTTCCGCGGGCGGCTTTCTATGATGCCGAGTTGACGGCCGATACGTACGCTCGGGCCCGCGCCAATCCCTGGATTCGCGAGGTCCGGTGCGTGACCAAGAAGCGGACGACGGACGATCGGATCGCCCTGGTGGAGATCGACTGCGAATTCCGCATGGCCGTCGCGCGCGTGCCCATCGGCAAGGAATCGGCCAGGGAATTCGCCTACGTGGATTCCGAGGGTGTCCGCCTGCCGGCCAAGGACGTGCCGCAGTGGATGCTCGAGATGTCGGGCGACGCGAAAGGGCCGGGGACGCGGTCCAAGCCCATCTCCTTCCGCGACAGCGACCTGCCGCCCGCCGGGGCGGCGGTCAAGGCCCTTCACTACATCACCATCGCCGGGGTGGAGTCGGCCCCGCCCGCCATCGGCCAGCCTTGGAGCGGCGGGGACATCCGCGAGGGCTTGCGCCTGGTCAACCTTGTGCTGACGCACTCGGTCAGCACATATGCCAACCAGATCGCCCGCGTGGACGTCCGCAACTTCGACGGGCGGATCAGCAAGCGCGAGCCGTACCTGCGAATGTACGCCCAGGTGGACGACGGCCCGGCCACCGACATCAAGTTCGGCCGATTTGAAGTGCCCGGCGGCGGGGACTTCGAGATCAGCGCCGAGCAGAAGATGTCCACCCTCGACCAGTTCTTCATCACCAACGGCAACAAGCTGGCCGGCGGGGCGTCCAGTTGCGACCTCCGCTACGGTGACCTGCTTTACACGCCGAGCTGAGTGCAAGCCGCACAGGAGCGTGTTGTATGGCAAAGCTGGCTCGAACGGCACTGTCACTTGAAGAGAACCTGCTGACAGCTTTCGATCGTTGGATGGCCAGTCATGGCTATACCAACCGCAGCCAGGCCGTCCGCGACCTGATCCGCTCGGCCCTGATTGAGGAGGAGTGGAGCGATCCCCGCGCCAGAGTGGTCGCCGCCCTGAGCCTGATCTACGACCATGCCGCCCACACGCTGGCCCAGGCCATCACCCAGATCCAGCACGAGGACCACCACGCGATCCTGTGCAGCCAGCACGTGCATCTCGACCGCCATCGCTGCCTGGAAGTGATCCTCATGCAGGGCACGGCCGCCCAACTGCGGCGTCTGTCCGACGCCATTGTCGCCACCCGCGGCGTACAGGCCGGCAAGCTGACGCTAATGAGCAAGAATCTTTGATTTGAGAGGTGACGTTACGGCCTGTCCGTGCGTCTTGCCGTCCTTGCTCGCCGGCCGGCAGCTTAGACAAAGCCCGACGAATTCCAGCCGGTGCCCAAGAACCTCGTAACAGGTGGAATTGATCTTCATCTTGATGACGGGCTTGTCCGTCAGATCATCGACCTTCCCGCACCGGACGCACCGGATGTGATAATGCTGATCAACTCGCCCGTCGAAACGACGTTGGCAGCCGCACATCTCGATCTTCTGCGCCAGTCCGCTCGCCGAAAGGACGTCCAGGTTGCGGTAGACCGTCCCCAGGCTGATCCGCGGTAATTTCTCGCGAACCGCATGGTAAATCTCCTCGGCGGTGGGGTGCGTGCGCACGGCCACCAGGGACTCAAGAATTACGCGTCGCTGGCGAGTCAGGCGACTTTTTCGGATTTGTCCGCGGGGCACCGTCTTATCCATATGGCACTTATTACAAACACTGGAGATCTGTTGGCCCTTCTAGTTCCTGTAGTTACCTAGTGTCGGCACGATAGTCAAGGGTCTGTGCCTCAAAGCGCAGATTTCCCAAAAATTGTTTGCCGGCTGCCGCGGACCGTGGCGAGGCCGGCTGTGACTGGGGCCGAAGGCATGAGGCCGACGGCGATCACTTCGCGGCTAAAAATGCGTCTGCGGGGCGAACTCGGCGGGGCTGGCATTTTCTATTTCGCCGCTTCCGTCACGGCTTTGAGCGCCGCGTCGTAGTGGGGCTCGTGCGTCACTTCCCTGACCAGTTCGACGTGGCGGATCACGCCGCTCTTGTCGATCGCGAAGACCGCGCGGGCCAGCAGTCGCAGTTCCTTGATCAGCACACCGTACGCCTGGCCGAAGGAGGCCTGGCGATGGTCCGAAAGCGTCTTGATGGCGTCGGCATGCTCGGCGCCGCACCAGCGTTTCTGGGCGAAAGGCATGTCCATGCTGATGACCGCGACGGTGAACTTGTCGCTCATCCTGGCGGCTTCCTGGTTGAACTTGTGGGCCTCCATCGAGCAGACCGAGGTGTCCAGCGAGGGCACCGAAATCAGCAATGTCGCCTTGCCCGCGAAGTCCGAGAGGCGCACTTCCTTCAGGTCGTTGGCCACGACCACGAAATCCGGGGCCTTGTCGCCGACGTTGGGCATCTTACCCACCAGCGTCAGCGGATTGCCTTTCATGGTGATCGTGGCGTCCTGGGCCATCGTGGTCATTGCAATTCTCCTTTTCATCTCGCCGGCTGGGCCGGGGTCTTGTCGTTGATTACGCGCCATTTTCTTCCTGGTCGTCGCCGGCGGGTTCTTGCCCCCGCAGTGCGGCGACTCTGGAATTATAGCCTGCGCCTTGAACCGCCCGGTTCAATACTTCCGCATCCAGGCCTGCGCCGCCGACGGTCGCCCGGCCGCCCTTGAGCTCGATGGTGGCCCATCGCACTCCCGGCACAGCCAGCAGCGACTTGCGGACCGCCTCGACGCAGTGCTGGCAGGTCATGCCGCCGATGTGGAGGGTAACGCTCGAGTCATCGGCGACGCCGGCCGTGGCGGTCTTCCTGCCCAGCATCGGCTGGAGCAGCGACCAGCCCAGCATCGCGATGAGCACGAAGGCCGAGCCGACCGCGAGCCAGTGCGGCAGCATGGCCGTGCCTTCAGGCATGGCGTGGCTGACGCCCTCGATGGTGAAGAGGAAGTCCAGGCTCAGGCCCGCCGCCATCGCGGTGCCCATGATGGTCACCAGGTAGGCGACGGCCGTGCGCGTTCCCATGGTTCGCCAGATGGTCGCGATAGTGGCGGCATTGGTGGCCGGGCCGGTCATGAGGAAGGCCAGGGCTGCCCCCGGCGAGACGCCTTTGGCAATCAGGGCCGCGGCGATGGGCACCGAGGCCGTCGCGCACACATAGACCGGCACGCCCAGCAGCATCATGATCAGCATGGCCAGCACGCCGCCGCCCAGCAGGCCGTGCAGCGTTCCGGTGAAAAAGTCCGGCGGGATGACCGTCGAGATCAGGGCTGCGATTAACAGCCCCACCAGCAGCGATCGGCCGATGTCCGCCGGCAGCGCGATGAACGCGTAAGCCAGGGCCCGATAGGCTCGGCCGTGGCCGTTGTCGGCGCAACAGGCGTCCTGGCACGCGGGCTTGGGCTGGCCTTGGCTCTGGGAGCCTGTGGCCCGGTCGCTCTTGTCCCTGTCCAGCAGGCCGACGATGATTCCGCCGATCATCCCGCTGACCAGCGCCGCAATGGGGCGGAAGATCGCGATTACGCCGCCCAGCAGGCTGTAGGTGACCAGGATGCTGTCGGCGCCGGTTTGCGGCGCGGAGATCAGGAAGGCCGTCGTGGCGGCGCGGCTGGCGCCGTGGCGACGCAAAGAGGTAGCCACCGGGATGACGCTGCATGAACACAAGGGCAGCGGCACGCCGAACAAGGCCGCCTTGAATGCCGACAGAATGCCCCGCCCGCCCAGGTGACGTTCGACCAACTTGGGCGAGATCAGCACCGACAGCAGCCCGGCCATCAGGAAGCCGAACAGCAGGTAGGGCGACATCTCGACCAGCACAGCCCAGAAGCTGCTCACAAAGCCTACTACGTGATGATGCATGTGTTCCATATCTCTTGCTACGCCATTACCTTCCATTTTCTTTGCACTTGGCCAGTATCTGCCTGACGCGCCCATAGGCCAGGCAACTGGCGATCAGGGCCACGACCTCGCGGTCGGCGGGGCGATGGTAGCGGTAGAGGAATTCCAGAGGGTCGGGGTGGACAAAGCGTGGGTGATTGGAGCGATCGTACAGCTCGTCGAGCAGTAATTTGTACGGCACAAGGGGCATCAGACACCATTCCTGCCTACTGCGCCATTTTAGCGCCGGCAGGGGCCTTGTGCGTCAAGAACCGCTCTCAGTGGTCAACGCCGCTACAGGCCTGCTCCAGCCATCGCCGGCTGGGCAGCTCGACCTGGAAAGGCAGGAGTTTGACCTTCGGCGCCAGATCGTTCTTGTCGTTGGCGGTCTGCCTGACCAGGACAATCGGCGCGGCTTTCTTGAAGGTTCTCTTGACGGAGCTCTTTTTTTCGTCCATGGACATGTTCTGCTCTTCCTTCGACGGGCTCATGCCTATATCGGCTGCCCAGGCGTTTTTCGGCAGCGGTTTCCGCTGACCGGATGGGCGCGAATACAAAGCCTAGACAGCGAAGCTCTGGCAATCGCCCGAAATACACGACTGACATGAAGCGCAACTACAGACCTGATGGTGGAATTATATGCAAGGGTTGACGGAAGTGCCAGCAAAAAAGCCAGCCGGTTGAGATGCGGGTGGCGGGGAAAAAATTACGGCGTCCGGACATCCGTGTCCGGACGCCCATCCATGAGTTTGAAACTGTGACCGGTTCCCTCCGGCACCTTACGGCGGACCCTCAAACGATCTGCTGGGTCAGCAGTTCTATCAGCTTTCCAGCCGGGGCGCTTCGCGTGCCTGCCGGCGTGAGCCACTTGACCTCTTCGCCGGCGGCCAGCATGGCTTCCATCCGCTGGACGGCCAGCACGGCCGAGGAGTGGTTCTTGCCCATGTACTGCCCGATCTCGGGGTAGCTCATCTGGGTATGGCGGCGGGCCAGGAACATGGCCACCATCCGCGCCGCCGAAACCGTCCGGGTGCGGCGGGAGGAATGGATGTCGGCGGTGGTGATGCCGAAGAAGGTCGTAACCACCGCCTCGATGTCGCCCAGGGTGATGGCGCTGTCGGTGCGGGCCAGGTGATCGGCCAAGGCGCTCTCGGCCAACTGGGTGGTGATGGCCCGGCCGTCCAGCGAGGCCAGCGCCGACAGCTTAATCAGGGCGCCTTCCAGGTCGCGCACCGAGCCGTGAATGTGGCGGGCCAGGTATTCCAGGGCCTCGTCCCTGGCCTCGATCTTCATGGCCTGGGCCTTGCGGCGCAGGATCTCTATCCGCAGGGCGTGGTCGGGGGCGTCGATCTTGACGACCATTCCCGCGGCGAAGCGGCTGACCAGTTGCTCGTTCAGTTCGCCCATCAGGCGCGGGGCGGCGTCGGAGGCCATGACGATCATTTTGCCCGCCGACTCGATGGCATTGAAGGTGTGGAGAAACTCGTCCTGGGTGGCCTTCTTGCTGGCCAGGAAGTGGACATCGTCGATGGCCAGCAGGTCCAGGTGGCGGTAGCGGCCGCGGAACTCGTCGATCTTCTTGTGCCGCAAGGCCGTGATGAACTCGTTGGTGAACTGCTCGCCCGAAACGTATCGCCACTGCATTGCCCGCCCCGCGCGGCGGACGGCGGAGAAGGCGCTGCATATGCCCTGGATCAGATGTGTCTTGCCCACGCCGCACAGCCCGTGAATGAACAGCGGGTTGAAGGAGGGACGCTGGGTGCCCACCGCCGCCAGGGCCGCCGAATAGGCCAGGCGGTTGCTGGTGCCGACGACGAAATCCTTCAGGCTGTACTTGAGGCTCTGGGCCTGGGGCGCCTGTCGCGGCCTCGACGTCCCGTCGCCGGCGCGGGAGACCATCTGGGCCTGCGCGTCCAGGTGTTTCTGGCGGAGTTGGCCGGGCAGGGCGGGGTCCACCGTCAAGACCACCGGGCGAAGCGTGCCGGTGCATACGTTGGCGGCTTCGGCGATCTCCGACTGGTAGTGCGTCTCGATCCAGTTGGCCACGAAGGGATTGGGAACCGAAACACGCACGTGCCCGTCCTCGATCGTCACGGCCGTGCCGTGCCGGAACCAGGCGTTGAATTTCTGCGGCCCGATTCGATCCTGGAGGGCGGCCAGGATTTCCTTGTTGACGCAATTATCTGCGCGGACTGAGTCCGTAGTACTATTCATTTGGTCCCTCGAATCGCACAGAACGAGCGATCGGCGGTCAGAACGTCTACCGCATTGGTGCCGAAAAAGTGGCTCCCGTGTCCCAAGGTATCAAGTTAACGAGGCAGACTTTATTCGCACTTTGCGGAACGGTCAATCGGGAAAGATCGCGCTTTCTTATCCACACCGCCCAAGCGCTTGTGATTGCCGAAGGTTGGGTCCGAAAAAAAACTTTCATCCACAGATTGCTAACAACCCTCATGGGAGAGCAGGGTTATGGCGGTTTTCACAGAGAATGTAGGCCAGCGCGCGGTGGGTGACCTTGAAACCCTCGGCGTCATAAAGCCTCTTGGCGTAGATGTTTCTGCTATCCACCGCCAGCGTGATTTTGGACCAGCCACGACGGAACGCCTCGGCCGCGGCGCGTCGGACCATCGCTTTTCCAAGCCCCTTGCCGCGGCAGGGGCGCAACAAGCCCAAGTAAACTATTTCGCCCGCTTTGGCCGATAAGGACTCGTTCATCAGGACGCAGCCGGCGTTTTGCCCGTCGTATTGCACGATCCACCAGGACTCGGGCCGGAACAGGCCGCTGGCCTTGTGGCTGGCGATCACGTCGTCGATGCGGCGAATCCTGCTGAGCGCGGGGCAATCGAGGGACTGCTCATACGTGCGGCCGATCACGTCGGCCAACTCGGCGGGAGCAAAGTCCTCGTAGCGGCGACAGGTGATGCGCGGGTCGCGGGGCTCATGGACGTTTGTTGTAAGAAGCTCCATGTGAACAAGCTCGGCCAGCCGCCCGAAGCCCGCCGCGACGATCAGGCTGATTGAATCGCCGGCGCGCGGATCGACCAGAGCCTGCACGAAGGCCAGCCCGTCTTTCAAGGCCTGGCCGCAGGCGGCCTGGATGACCGACACCATCGCCGTCGAGGGGTCCGGCCCTGCGGGCGGCGGGCTATGCACCAGGATGCCGAGATTACCCGCGCTTTCGATGACCCCCGCGGCCGCCAGGGGCCGACCGGGGCCCGCCTGGGCCCACCACAGCCAGTAACGCAGATCGCCGCGGTCCTGGAGGTAGTCCCGCAGGGCCTCGACGCGGACGGGGGCGGAGAAATCGATCTCGTCGCCGCCCACCAGCAACAGCAGGGCCTCGTCGATCCGCGGAGGGGGTACCGGCTCGATTGTGACCGCTGAGGGCATGGGCCCATCGTATCGGTCGGCCGGGCCAAAAGGAAGCGGCAACGCCAGGCCAATCGCGTGCGCAGCAAACGTTGACTTCCTGGCCGGATCGTCGTACTCTGTAGACTTGGCGGCCCGTTGATGACGGTGGCTGCGGGAGTGTGGGTTAATATGAAACACAGGGCATCGGCGATCCTGACGGCGGCGGCGCTAGCGGCGGTTATCGTGTTGGCGGTGGCGATCCGCGTATCGGCGGCGGCCCCCAAGCCGGCCGAGGTCTCCAAGCAGTGGCAGTTGAGCGCCAAGTTCGAGCCTGTCCTGCCCATCCAGGTGCAACTGGCCGGCGAGAACCGGCCTCGCACCTTCTGGTACCTGCGATACACCATCACCAACCGCACCGGCGACGACCGCCTGTTCGTGCCCGAGTTCATTCTGTACACCGACACCGGCCAGATTCTCCGGGCCGGCCGGCAGGTGCCCTCGGCGGTCTTTACGGCGATCAAGCGGATGTACAACGATCCGCTGCTGCTGGATGCGGCCGAGATGACCGGCAAGATGCTCCAGGGCGAGGACAATGCCAAGGAAGGCGTGGCGATCTGGCCGGACTTTGACCCCTCGGCCGGCTCGTTCGACGTGTTCGTCAGCGGACTGTCGGGCGAGACGAAGGAAGTGAACCTGCCCCTGCCCATTCACGTCACCGAGACCAACGCCGCCGGCAAGAGCGTCGATGTGGTCAAGACCAAAATCATCCTGTCCAGGACGCTCCAGCAGCATTACCAGATCCCCGGCGAGGCCGCCGCACGCTTGAGCACGCCTGTCAAACTGGTCGAGGAGACCTGGGTGATGAGGTAATCAACCCCGTAGTTCGCGGGGCGTCGTAAAGACACGACGAGCACCTGCCGCAGTCTTGCCGACAAGGCGGCCTGTTGCGTTCGGTCCCACGGTAATCCAGTATTCCGGCCTTCCGTTGTTGGAGTTTCCAATGCCACAGAACATCGTTCAGAAAATACTCTCATCCCACATGGTCAGCGGCGAGATGGCTGCCGGCAGCGAGATCGGCATTCGGATCGACCAGACCCTCACGCAGGACGCCACCGGCACGACCGCCTTCCTGCTGTTGGAGGCGATGGACGTGCCGCGCGTGCGGACGGAGCTTTCGGTCAGCTACGTGGACCACAACATGGCCCAGTTCGGGCCCGAGAACCACAACGACCACCTGTACCTCCAGTCCATCGCGACCAAGCTGGGCGCGTATCACTCGCGGCCGGGCAACGGCATCTGCCACCAGGTTCACCTGGAGCGTTTCGCCCGTCCGGGCAAGACGCTGCTGGGCAGCGACAGCCACACGCCCACCGGCGGCGGAATGGGCATGATCGCCATCGGGGCCGGAGGGCTGGACGTGGCGGTGGCGATGGGCGGCGGGGCGTTCTACACCACCTGCCCGCGCGTCATCGGCGTGGAGCTTCGCGGCCGCCTGCAGCCGTGGGTGGCGGCCAAGGACATTATCCTTCGCCTGCTGAGCATTCTGACCACGCGCGGCAACGTCGGCTGCATGGTCGAGTATTTTGGCCCGGGCGTTTCGGCCCTGCCCGTGCCGGCGCGGGCCACCTGCACCAACATGGGGGCGGAACTGGGCGTGACGGCCAGCGTCTTCCCCGCCGACGAGGTGACGCGACAGTTTCTCGCGGCCCAGGGGCGAGGTGAGCATTTCACCGCCTTGGCCGCCGATGCGGGCGCGACCTATGACCGCATCACCAAGCGCCTGCACGCTCAGAAAGACGCCGCCACCCTCGAGAACATCAAGAAGTTCTGCACGAATGTGGAAGTCTCTGCCCCCGACGCCTCGGGCATGGCGGCCGTCAGCTTCGGTCACGTGGTGATCGATCTGGACGCGCTCGAACCGCTGGCTGCGGCGCCTTCCAGCCCCGACAACATCGTGGCGGTGGCCGGGATCGCCGGGGCAGCCGTCTCGCAGGTGGCTATCGGCTCGTGTACCAACTCCAGCTTCCAGGACCTGATGCTTGCCGCAGCCGCCCTGAAAGGCCGCACCGTGCATCGGGGTGTTGAACTGGCCATCGCGCCGGGCAGCCGCCAGGTGCTGAGCATGCTCGCGGCCAACGGGGCGCTGGCCGACCTGGTGGCCGCCGGGGCCCGAATCATGGAGTCGGCCTGCGGGCCCTGCATCGGCCTGGGCTTCTCGCCGGCAGAGGGCACCGTCAGCCTGCGGTCGTTTAACCGCAACTTCGCCGGCCGAAGCGGCACGGTGGGCGACCAGGTCTACCTGGTCTCGCCGGAAACAGCCATCGCCGCCGCCCTGACCGGACAGATCACCGACCCGCGCAGCCTCGCCCAGCAGGGGCTGGTCTATCCACAGACGCCCGCGCCGGCCAGCTTCCCCATCGACGACGGCATGATCTGCCCGCCGCTGGAAGGCCAGGCCGCCACGGAGGCCCAGGTCATTCGCGGCTCGACCATCGTCAAGCCGCCGCGCGGCGAGAAACTGCGCGACAAGCTGACGGGCAAGGTGCTCATCAAGGTCGGCGACAAGATCACGACCGATCACATCATGCCCGCCGGCGAATTGCTCAAGCACCGCTCCAACGTGCCCGAGTACGCCAAGTACGTCTTCAACTGCTTCAACAAGGCGGGCGAGCCGTCCTTCGCCCAGCGGGCCCTGGCAGCCAGGCAGGCTGGGCAGGCCGGCGTCATCGTCGCCGGTGACAGCTACGGGCAGGGCTCCAGCCGCGAGCACGCAGCCCTGTGCCCGATGTACCTGGGCGTGCAGGTTGTCATCGCCAAGGCCATCGAGCGGATCGCGCAGGCCAACCTGGTCAACTTCGCCATCCTACCGCTGACCTTCGCCCAGGCGAGCGACTATGACCGCATCGAGCCGGCCGACGAGCTGGCCATCGAGGGCCTGGAATCGGCCGTCGCCTCGCGGGAGACGATCACGGTGCGCAATGTCACCAAGGGCTTTGACTTCGCCTGCAACGTCCGGCTGGCGCCGCGCCAGCGGAAGATCCTCTCCGCGGGCGGACTGCTCAACTACACCCGCGCGGGCGGGCAGTAGTCCTACACAGGCGAGACGCCTGTGCTACCAACGGCAGGCGGCTTGGCGGGACTTTCCCACGCGACAGCGGGGGCCTGCGACGCTACAATAATCCCGATGCGAACGGGCACGAAATCATTGACGATCGCCGCCTGGCTGGCGCTGGCCGCGTGCGGCGTGCTGGCCGGCTGGGTCGCTCCCCGCCCGGCGATGTCGCAACAGGCCCAGCGCCCATCGGCCGATGGCCAACAGCCTGGCGCCGCGGCGCCCGAGCAGGCCAGGCCCGACGAATCGGCCTTCCCCGACCGCCAGTCGGCTCCCGTCATCGCGCCGCGTATGCTGATCAAAGTGCCCGAGGAAGCGCCCCCGCAGGTTCTGGAGCAGCGCGTCTTCAACCGTCGCTGCCGCCTGGTCAAGCCTTCGGGCAGTGCGTGGTTTGTGCTGGAGTTTTTCAGCGAGCCCGACCAGCCGGCCCTGCCGCCGCAACGCGTCCTGCCATGCCAGTGGCTGGCGCTGATGGAGCAGCAGAACAGCCCGGACAAGGTTTTCCATGTCACCGGCGACCTGACGGGCTATCACGCGGCTCTCTACATCCTGCCGGTGGCCGTCACGAGCGACGCGCCGATCTCGGCCGAGCCGGTGGTGCCGACAGGCCCCGCGGCAACGGGCAAGAAGAAGGCACCCCCGGCTGCCAGTTCCCCGACGGCGACTCCTTTGCCCGCGCCTGCCATCCGGCCCGCCGGTTCTCAGCCATCCGCGCAGGATCGCCCCGACAGCAAGGCCATTCTCGCCCAGATGCTCGTCAACCGCCCCGGCAAGCCCATGACCATGCCGGCCCTCATCGGTCGTGCGCCGGCCGACAACACGCCGTCGGTCGCGCCGCTGCCGACCCGCGAACTGGTGCCGGTGGACTCCACCCAGATGATGGTGATCGACCGCACCGTCCGCATCCAGCGGCGGGGCGAGTGGTACGAGGCGAGGTTCCTCTCGGACAACACCCTTCAGGAGCGGCCTATCCGCCTGCTGCCCAACTCGCTGCTGGAGCGGGCGGAGAAAATCCCAGGCCGCATCCGAATCACCGGGGTCATCCAACGCTACAAGGACCAGGATTTCCTGCTGCTCCGCAAGGTGATTCTCTACCGCGATATGGGCCAGTTCTAGAGATTTGTCGCAGATAAAGCGAGGAGTGCCGCTGCTGCGATATTTGCATCAGTGTCGACTCCGAGCACGGCTGCACACGACGCAGCCGTGGCACCCAACGCCGTGATGCGACGGCGCCTGCGCCTTCTGGAATCGTCTTCGCACTCCGCACTTTGGTTTCCTGGTGCTAGGATTAGTCACCGGCATTGCGGCCGCAGGGATCAACGCATTGGGGAGAGGGCGAATCGATGGCTGAAAAACACGAGGCGATGCTGTGGGAGGTCATGGACGGCCGGCGGGTCAAGTGCAAGCTCTGTGGGCACGGTTGCATTATCGCCGCCGGCAAGTACGGGCTCTGCGCCGTCCGCGAGAATATCGCCGGCGCGCTCAAGACGCTCAATTACAGCGCGCTGGTCGCCATTCACGTCGATCCCATCGAGAAGAAGCCCCTCTTCCATTTTCTGCCGGGGACACGGAGTTTGTCGGTGGCGGCCGCGGGCTGCAATTTCCAGTGCGAGTTCTGCCAGAACTGGGAGATCTCCCAGTCGCCCCGCGACGGCAGGACTATCCGCGGCGAGGCCGTCTCGCCCGAGCAGATCGTCTCGGCCGCCGTCAACTACGATTGCCCGTCCATCAGCTACACCTACACCGAGCCGACGGTCTATTTTGAACTGGCCTACGACACCTGCAAGCTCGCCCGCCAGAGGAGCCTGCGGAACTGTTTTGTGTCCAACGGCTTTATGACGCCCCTGGCCGTCGAGACCATCGCCCCGTACCTGGACGCCATCAACGTCGATCTCAAGGCCTTCCGCGACGAGACGTACCAGAAGATCATGCGGGGCCGGCTCGAGCCGGTCCTGACCTGCCTCAAGGCACTGGTCAAGGCGGGGATCTGGCTGGAGGTGACGACGCTGGTCGTGCCGGGCATGAATGACTCGCCCGAAGAATTGCGGGACATCGCCCTGTTCATCGCCCGCGACCTGGGGCCGCAAGTGCCCTGGCACGTCAGCCGCTTCCACGGCGACTACAAGATGAGCGGCACGCCCGCCACGCCGATCAGCACGCTGGAACTGGCCTGCCGGATGGGGAAGGACGCGGGGCTCAGGTACGTCTACGCCGGCAACGTGCCCGGTCAGCCGGCCGAGCGGACGATCTGCCCTTCCTGCGGCCACGTGGTGATCGACCGCGTGGGCATGTCCACGCGGGCCATCGACATGAAGGACGGCCGTTGCGGCCGCTGCGACCACGCGATCGAGGGCTTCTGGTCGGCGCGCTAAAACGCCAGGGCAAAAGGGAAAACCTTCGGCGCCATAAGAGTGGCTGTAGCTGAAAACCGGCCGCGGTTACTTCTTGCGGCGGTTGCGGCGCTCGCGGCGCTTCTTGGAGCCGATTTTCCTGCGGCGTCTTGGCTTGCTCATTCCTACCTCGTACTGAGTATCGTTAGTTTCTATCGCTGCCGGTTTATCAAAGATGAGGAATCATACACGCTAAGAGGGCCGCTGTCTACCCTCCAACTTCAACCCTCCAGGGCAAACGCACCCAAAAGGAAACCTTAGCCGCGAATTACGCAGATTACGCGAATTCCAAGAGATAAAGAACTAAAAGCAAGGCCAGGAAAATTGGTAGGGCGTGCAACTTGTTGCACGCGGAATGAAGCTTATGGGCTTTTTCTTTTCGCGGCTGTCTTCGCGGAATTCGCGGCTGATTTATAAATGGGTCGGGTACGGTGGCCCGCCCGCCCAGAGGCCTACACTGATGTGTGGGAATTGCCCCACGTCCTTGGAACGAGACCGCAGAGAACGGCATCGGATGTTCGCCGTTTGGCAGCCTGCCGCTGCCGGAAAGAGAGCCCATTCATGCAGCCCGAAGCCCAACTCCCCGCCCGCGGTACACGACCAGTCGCCGGACCATCCCTGGGGGCGCCCCGACCGTCCCAGGAGGCATCCCAACCGTGCGGGCGTCGCATCGAAGTGGCCGAGGACGTCGCGGCGGAATGCGCGAAGTTCGAGCGGGTTCTGTCCGACATTGCCAGCCGGCTTTCCAACGCGGGCGACGGCCAGTTCGATGACGTGGTGACCGGCTGCCTCCGCACGCTGGTGGAATCCCTGGGGTTTGATCGCAGCACGCTCATGGCCTTCTCCGAGCATGGGCACCGATTCCAGGTGACCCATTCCTGGGGGGTCGAGGGCGTTCCTCCCGTTCCCATCGGCACGACGGTCGATGCGGAGGGGCCGTGGTACACGCACCAGATTCGCAGCGGCCACGTCGTGAGCGTCTCCAGTTCGATTGATCTGCCCGCCGCGGCGGCCAAGGAGCGCGCGTACCTGCTGAGCAGCGGTCTGAAGTCAAGCCTCACGATCCCGCTGCTGATGGAGGGGACGATCGTGGGGGCCCTGGGTTTCGGCAGCTTTCGAAGCGAAAGGCGATGGCCCCTGGGATTGGTGTCGCGCTTGCGTTTGGCGGGGGAGGTTCTGGCCCTGGGCATGCGGCGGCACCAGTATGCCAAGGCCCTGACGACGCTGTCCCAGACCGTGGAGGAGGTGTCCCTGGACCACGCCGGGCCGAATGTGGCGCGAGCGGACCAGTTCCGCCGGCGGGCCATGCACTTGATGCAGGCCGAGCACCAGGAACGCCGCCGCATGGGACAGGTCCTGCACGAGGATGTCATGCAGATTCTGACGGCGGTCGGGATGTTCATGCAGTCCGCCGATGCCGCCGATGCCGACCGTCGCCCGGCGGAGGCCGCGCAGGCGATGTCGCTGCTGAGGGAGGCCCTGGCCAAGCTCCGGCAGTTGACGGTGGAACTCCGCCCCGGAGCGGTTTGTGAGATGGGCGTGTCCGACGGCTTCCGATGGCTGGCCAACCAGATGCGGCGGAGGTACGAACTGGATGTCGATCTCCAGATCGACGAAGCGGTGGAGCCGGTCAGCCAGAGCCTCAGGCCCTTCCTTTATGACAGCGCGAGAAAACTGCTGGATAACGTAGCCGTCCACTCCGGCTGCAAGTGCGCCCGGCTGGAACTGCGTCGGGTCGATTCAAAGGACATACGCCTGACGGTGAGGGATGAAGGCGTCGGGTTCAACCCTTCGGCCGCCGGGGAACTTGGCAACGGTTCTTTCGGGCTCTTCAGCATCCGGGAGCAGGCCGAACTGCTGGGCGGCACGCTGGAAGTGCAGAGCGCCCCCGGCCAGGGAACACGGGCCATTGTCACCGTCCCTTTGATGGACTGATGCTACGTGGCCGCAAACGCCGCGACCACATATCGGGAGGTGGGGTTCCTACCCCACCTCCTGTTCTCTATCTTTCGCCCCGCGCCCAGCTACTTGCCCAGGGTCAGCGAGATGTCGCCCTTTTCGGTCTTCCTGTCAAAGGGCGTTCCGCCGTCGTCTTGCAGATCAGAGCCCACGCTGTAGATGACGCATTGACCGTCGGCCTTTCGGGCCAGCTTCATGCCCTGGCCGGTGAAGGGATCGGTCGGCACGGCGAGGATATATTTGGGCGTGAGCGAGTCGAGCTTATCGGGAAACGCGCCGTGGTCGAGCCGGTATTGCCATAGGGCCACGCCCAGCAATGCGAGTTGGTGCTGAGCATCCGCCCTGGCCACGAGTGTCGCCGCCCGTGACAATGCTGGCGTAATGACGGCCGCCAGGAGCCCGCCCAACCCGCGTGCATTTGCCGCCTTTTCCATGTCGCCATCCAGTTCGTTCCATTTGACGCGGGCTTCATGGCACGGCTGGCCCGAAAGGGTCACGATTCTATTCATCCACCGGAGATACGCGGCCACGTCCTGGCTCCAAAAGAAGACGCGATAGGGATTTGCCAGCGTATCTGTGACATAAGTGCGGGGTGCAGGCAGGGATACGTCGGCGAAAGCGGCCGAAGGACTATGCGTTGTGAAAAAGGAAAGCCCGAACGCCTTTTCCATCCGCAGACTTCTTTGAAGTGCCGCCGTGAAGCTGAAGGCAGAGTTGAGTTTCAGGGCATTGAGGCTTTCGCTGGTTGGTGCGTGCTTTTCCAAAACCTGCTGCAATGTATTGACGCTCTTGGCGTCGATCGCGATGGCCACGAGGAGCGTGACAAGCGGCGGCTCGGCGGTGCAATGGTCTGCGAGGGCGAAGCTGGCGCTGAGGTCCTTCATGGCATCGACCATGCGTCCTTGATCGGCATGCACACCTGCGGATAACCAAAGCAGACGCGCCAGATCCCGAACTTTCCCCAGCGGAGGCAGGAGAACATCAATCGCAGGTGGATTGTATTGCGTTCCGAAATTGCAGGCGGGAAGTTGCCCGGCCTTATGAAGCAACTCGATCACCGGGCCTTGTTTCGCAAGGAAATCGAGCATCTGTTTGTTATTGGGGTCGAAATCTCCCTTGTCCGGTTGCAGCCACCCGGCAACGACCTTGCCCCATTCCACATTGCCGTCCTTCTGTGCATCCAGAATCTCCCATGCTTGTCGATAGAGAATGGCGGCGTTCTGGGCGTCGGGGATTCTCGGCGGGGAGACGGACAGGGCCAAGGCGCCCGCTTCGATTCTCAGGGTGGCCATTTCCTGCCGAACGGCCAGGTCGAGGTTCCAGAATGTGATGCACGTCAGAAGGAGCGATACCGCCCAGATCAGCGACAGTCGGCCTAGTCGCCAGCCGGCGGCGGCTGGGCGGCCATCCAGCGCAGCGGGTCGGCGGTTGCGCCTGATCATGACGATGGCGGCTATGGCGACCAGGCCGCCCGCGACCGACGCTGAAATCAGCGGCGCCAAGGCCCCACCCGTGAAGAATTGCACCTCGGCAAATTCTCCGATGGCCGCCACCCACGGCAAGGGCGCGAGAATGATCCATGCGATGCGGACGAGCCATCGCCGCCCGCGGCGCTGAATGCCGGACAGGATTCTCAACCCCATCGCCACGAAGAGCACCGAGGTGACGGCC
The DNA here is from genome assembly GCA_041661865.1 of Phycisphaerae bacterium. Taxonomy (GTDB): domain Bacteria; phylum Planctomycetota; class Phycisphaerae; order SM23-33; family SM23-33; genus JBAZTO01. The sequence goes on from JBAZTO010000043.1 coordinate 38,469, forward strand.
GCTTCCAGCCAGAACAGGATGTGTCCCATGATCTATCTCCTAATCGTTCAGGGCGGTTGATGTCCCGATGGAGCCGTGGGTGCCATGCAACGCCGTAAACTAAACTGGGGGGAGGCTCGCTGCAACGACCTGCATATGCAGCAGTTATAATTTATAGAACGCGCGCATAATCCGGCCTCCTTTTG
>JBAZTO010000044.1:0-35830 GCA_041661865.1 Phycisphaerae bacterium
GTGAGCGGACGCACAAAGAATGGTTGAGACATCTTGTCGGTCCTCCATGACCGGATAAATCGTCCTTAACCACTCTTTCGGCAGGATGTTGAATAACTGTTCAAACATTATGGCAGGCAGCTTAGAGCTCAGCGCCGACATGCCAACCACGTCAGCCGTCAGTACGTGAGGAGCAGCCTGTCAGAGACGGCCTCAGTTTCTAGGCTTTGGCCATTCATCTGGAACCGCTTCAGCATTGACCGGCCGCAACTCACGAAGACCTCCCGCTCGAACAATCCCGCCGGAATCGGCAGAGGGCAAACGTGTTTTCCTGATCGTTTTGTGCCGTCGATACTCAGGGCAACGTAGACTCCTCGGCGTTTGCACCGATCAATGACCTCAAAGAGCTGCTCCAGGCTGAAGCCTTGCGCACCGTAAAGGATCGTTTGACTGTGATGGTAAGGAGGGTCGCAGTAAACCATGTCTCCCGTTCGGGCGGATTCCATCGCTTCTTCGTAGTCGAGCAACATAAACTGGGCCCCCGCAATTCGCCGATGCCATTCATCAACGCGACGAGCGAAGGCTTCTGGGGCGATAGGATCATGAATGCCGATGGGCGTTGACATGTAGCCGTCGGCCTTTCGAAACCGGACGACGCCGCCATAGCAGGAGCGACAGAGAAACAGTAGATCGGCCCCGTTGGGATTCGTATTGTAGGCCATGCGGAGGCGGTCATATTGCTCTAGCCGGTCGCCAACCTTGAATGTCCTCCACCGCTCCGTGTACCAGCGCTTAAGTGTCTCTGGAGATTGCTTGAGAGTCTGCCAAATCTCAACCAGCGGGGCAAAACTATCAGAGCCAAGAGCAGCCTTTGGAGCTAGTGTAGCCAGAACCGCGCCGCTTCCTAAAAATGGCTCGAAATAGCGTTCAAATCGCAACGGAAAAAAGGATACGATTTCAGCGGCAAACCGCTGCTTGTTCCCGATCCACTTCAGGAGTTGCGCCTTGAAGGCTACCGGGGGAGTGGCATCCTTGAAGAGAAGGCGTTGCTGCATATTCTGAAGTCCGTTTCTGCTGTTTATCCAGCCAGGCCCAGTATATCCCAATTTGGGATATTTGGCAAGCCAGACTACATTCCAGTCATGGTCAGAGACCCTTATAGCCACGAGCAGACAAAGCTGCAAGAACTGTTGCGAACGATCCGCCTGGAAGCAGGCGTCAAACAGGAAGAGCTAGCGAAACGTCTTGCCATGCCTCAGTCCTTCATCAGTAAGTACGAATCTGGCGAACGCAGGTTAGATTTTGTCGAAGTTCGGCGTGTTTGCGCAGCCTTGAAAGTTTCAATGGTCGATTTTGTGCGGCGCTTTGAGGAGGCTGCGGAATGAAACCCGACCCACGGTTTTTGAGGCAGCCTAAGAATTTCTGGGCGCATGTTCGCAGCATCAGCCAGCAGATTGGCTATACCCGAAGGAGGACAAGCCAGATACAGGTTCCGACGATTACGGAAATCGACAACGCCCTCTCGGGTATTGGGCTGAGAACCGGCCATATCGTTACGCCCAAAGGGGCACCAACCGATTTTGGCCAGCTTTTGGTAGCCTATTTCGGCTATCGGGCCGAAGTGTTGAACAAGTTCGTTGAACCACGCCTGATGGATGCTGAGGATGCCAAACGCCTCTTCAAAGAAGTAAGGGGGAAGACCCAATGGACTTGCCCATTGCCCATGAACAAGCAGAAGGGGAAGAAGAAAGCCCCGGCGTTTCTGACGTGTATCGTCAATATGCTAATTGAAGCCAATTCGTCCGGTCTGCCCTGTGAGTATGATCCGCGTGAACTGACTACCTTCACGCGGGACAGTATCCCGCTGCGGACACTTTGCCGACGTGTAGACGGGGCATTTCCCTACGCCATCAACCCGCAAGCCATTTGGGAAATCAAGGAATATTACTATACGACAACATTTGGCAGCCGCGTTGCGGATGGGGTGTACGAAACGCTGGTCGATGGGATGGAACTTGAGGAACTGCGGGAACGGGAGGGAGTCGATACAAAACATTATCTGATGGTAGATTCTCACGAAACTTGGTGGGAGATGGGCCGCTCTTACCTGTGCCGAATCGTCGATATGCTACATATGGGATATGTCGACGAGGTGCTTTTTGGCCGCGAAGTTGTTGAAAGGCTTCCCGCGTTGGTGAAAGAATGGGTCGCGGCGATGAAACTTCCGGCTTAAAGCCGTAGCCCGCAGGTCGTGCAACAAGATGCACGACCTACAGTTCCACCTAATTCCCGCTCGCTTCGCGCTCGCGGCTAGTAGTCCTTCACAACTGATTTTGCTGGCACCCACTCACAAGTTTTGCCGTGAAGGACCACTAGTAAAACGATAACCAATCAACCGTCCGCTCTAATGTGCCACGGGTTTTCCGAGCATGGCCTCGATCTGCTTGAGTTTGGCACGGAGGGTCTGCTCGTCGCGGGCTTCGAGGTTCAGTCGCAGCAGGGGCTCGGTATTGGACGGCCGGACGTTGCACCACCAATCGTCGTACTGGCAGGTCACGCCGTCGAGGTGGTCGATCTGGGCGTCGGAGAAGGTCTGTTCGATCTCCTTCATCTTGCCGGCCTTGTCTTCGACCGAGAAGTTGATCTCCCCGCTCTGGACGTATCGCTTCAGCGGGGCGATGAGGTCGCTGAAGGGGGCGTTCTGCTGGGCGACGATGGAGACGGCCGTGGCGAAGGCGATGGCGCCGCTGTCGCAATTGAAGTTGTCGCGGAAGTAGAAGTGCCCGCTCAATTCGCCGCCGAAGACTCCGTGCCCGTCGGCGAGGGCCTTCTTCATAAAGGAGTGGCCGACACGTTCGCGGCGCGGCACGCCGCCGCCGGCGCGGATTTCCTCGGCCACCACGCGGCTGGAGCGGAGATCGTAGACGACCATGGCGCCGGGGCTTTCCTTGAGGAAGTGCCGGGCCAGCAGGGCGGTCATCAGGTCGCTGGGCACGGTGTTGCCCTTCTGGTCGACAAAGACGCACCGGTCGGCGTCGCCGTCCATGCAGATGCCCATGTCGGCCTTGCTCTTCTTGACCTCGGCCTTGAGCTGGGCGAGGTTGGCCTCCACCAGCGGGTTAGGCTCGTGGACGAAGCCCGAGCCGATCTCGAAGTTCAGCGGGATGATCTCGATGTCGGTGCCGGCAAAGACCGTGGGCACCATCTTGCCGCCCATGCCGTTGGAGGCATCGACGACGACCTTGAGACGGCGGGGGGTCTTGAGGAACTTCAGGATGTGCTTGCGATAGGCATCCCACAGATCCACGCTGGCGGCCTGGGTCATGGAAGCGCCCAGCGGCATGCGGCGAACGGTCGCGCAGATGCGCTGGATTTCCTTGAGGCCGGTGTCGGCCCCGATGGGGCGGGCCTTGACGCCGGAGATTTTGAACCCGTTGTACTGGATGGGATTGTGGCTGGCGGTGACCATGATGCCGCCGCAGGAGCCCAGGTGGTTGATGGCGAAGTAGACCATCGGCGTGTCGCACAGGCCGATATCGACGCAGCCGGCGCCGCTGGCGCTGATGCCTTCGAGCACGGCCTTGGTCAGCGACTCGCTGCTTGGCCTCATGTCGTGGCCGACGACCAGGCGATTGCTGGACGCTTGCCCACGCTCGTAGCCCGACAGCAGGCTGCGCAGAAACTGGGCCGTCGCGTGCCCGACCTTCCAGGCCAGATCCTCGTTCACTTCCGGCGGATAGACGCCGCGAATATCGTAGGCCTTGAAGACTTTTTCGATGTCGGCCATGGCAAATCCTTTCGTGTCAGGCTCATGTGCTAAGGGATTATTGGGCAATTAGCCCGACATTTCAACCGGCAAATCACAACCGGCGGCTCTAAACCCAGAGGAACGCAGATAATTCCAGGAAGGCCGATCGGCGGTCGCCGTCGCGGGGCCCTCAGGCGTTGCGTTTGATCAGGATCGCAGCCAGTGCGGCGATGCCTTCACCACGCCCGATGAAGCCCATGTGCTCGTTGGTCTTGGCCTTGACGCCGACGCAGTCGGGGCCGACGCCGAGAATTTGGGCGATGCGCGCCTGCATGGCTGCTTTGTGGGGCGATAATTTGGGCCATTCAGCGAAGATGGTCAAGTCGCAATTAACGATAATATACCCTTCGCCGCCGGCTAGTGCGACGGCCTGCGAGAGCAGTTCGGCGCTGTCGGCGCCGGCCCAGCGGGGATCGGTGTCGGGGAAGTGCTCGCCGATGTCTCCGGCGGCCAGGGCGCCCAGGATCGCGTCGGTGATGGCATGAAGGGCGGCATCGGCGTCGCTGTGACCTTCCAGGCCCCGTTCATAGGCGATGCGCACGCCGCCCAGAATCAGCGGTCGCCCCGCGATCAGACGGTGCGAATCGTACCCAAGGCCTGTTCGATACATGTCGTTATTGTCCGATGGCTGTCGGGGTTGCGGGCGGCACGGGAGCCACCGCAGCCGGCACCGCGTTGGGCTTGAGGAACAGGTAGTAGAGCCGGCCTTCCTGCTGCGTTCGTCCAGCCAGTTCGCCGGCCTGGTCGCCGATGCCCATGTACACATCGCATCGGCCGGCTGCCCGAATGGCTCCGCCGGCGTCCTGGTCCATCGCAAAGCCCTGGTAAAGTCTCATGTCACCCGTCGGGTAGGGCAGCTTGGTGGAAATGAACGCCACCGAGGCCCGCGGGAAGATGGACTTGTCCGTCGCGATGGTGCGGTAGGCCGTCACCGGCACGTTGAGGCAGCCGTGCGGAGCGCTGTCCGTGACGGCAAAGAACACGTAGCGCGGGTTGCGCCAGGTGTACTCGTTGACTTCGTCGGGATGGGCCTTGAAGTAGTCCATCAGCGTCCGCAGGCTGAGGGATTCCTTGGCGATCTTGCCGTCCTTGATCAGTTCCTTGCCCACGCTGTTGTATTCGTAGCCGTTGTCGGCGGTGTAGCCGACAGTGACCATCTTTCCATCGCTCATGCGGAGGCGGGCCGAGCCCTGGACCTGCGCGACGTAGGCTTCAAAGGGATCGGCCAGGTAGGCCAGTTCCGTCCCGGCCAGATCGCCGGACTGCTCAAGGTCGCGGCGGCTCTTGCATCGCGTCAGCGAGCCGTCGGGGCCCTTCATGCCGAGGGTCTGCCCGTCGGGGCCTTTCTCCAGGCTGGCCGGCTTCTTGTAGAGCGGATACTTGAAGCGGTCGGTCCGGGTCATCGAGCCGTCGAAGATCGGCGTGTAATAGCCGGTGTAATGCACCGAGCCGGCATTGTTCCAGCCGACGGAGGTGTACACGTCAAACTGCTGGCGGATGGCGGCGTTCATCTGCTGCGGCGAGGGGTTGGAGTCCAGCAGCGCCGCGAAGGCCTTCAGGCTTGCCACGGCCTGGTCGTGACTGATCTCGCCGTAGGGGAAGAAGTGCCTGCTGGAGGGCTTGTTCATGTAGTCCAAGCTGTTCTTGACGGCCTGGCGGAGACTGGCCAGGTTCGAGCAGGCCACCGTGAAATCGGGAATGTCGTTGGGATCGGTGAGCTTCCGCAGGGCCAGTTGTCCCGGCGGCAGTTGCCGATCGTACTCCGAGGTGCTCGGGATGCCTTCGGAAATGGTGCCCGTCTGCTTCTTGGGGCAGCCGGTAATCATCAAGGCAATCAATGAAAGTGCAAGAAATGCATGATAGTTTCTCATCCTTGAGCTCCCATCTAAAAGTGCGTTATCGATCCATGACGCGCCGATTATCGGCATAAGCGGCAGGGATTGCAAGGCTGGAAGTGTGCTTTATTATTGGTTCTTGTCCCGATTCCGGGGAACAGTAAGCCCAATGACAAATGACGAAACCCGAATGACGAATCAATTCCGAAACTCGAATACGGCAGCAGGCCGTCTTGACCGAAGAACGGGGTACAACACGGGCGGCGCCAGGCTCCGCAACGTCCTATCGTCGGTGGACGAAGTGGTGTTTTTCGTCATTTGAGTATTCGTCATTGTTTCGACATTCGAGCTTCGGTATTCGTCATTCGACGGCGGCCCACCGGAAATGGGCCATGAACCTTATTATTGGGTCGTCCAGCGGCTGCCGTGCTGGGCCGAGCCGCGGTCGCAGCCAAACGTGATCAGGTCAAAACAACCGTCAGTCGCCGGCCGATGGCCCTGGCCGCCTTGTCCAGCGTCTGGAGTGTCACGTTTTCATTGGCTGGATCAATCAGCCGTTCCAACGCCGAACGGGACGTGTGCATCCGCCGGGCCATTTCGGTCTTGGTTAGATGCTGACGGTTCATCGCTCGGCGAAGTTGCTCAGCCAGTACTCGCTTGGTGGCTCCCAAAGTGGCTTCCTCGTACAGCCCGTCGTCGCGAAGGAACTTGTCGAACGACGATCCCAAGGGAGACGCTTTCTTATTTGTCTTTGCAATCATCGCAACCATCCTTTCGTTCACAGTGCATCCAGCACCTTCCGCATTCGCCTTCGTGCCACGGCCATGTCTTGCGGCGGTGTCTTCTGCTGCTTCTTGATAAACCCGTGCAACAACCACATCGTGTCATTGGCCAGGCAGAACAGCACGCGCGCGATGCGGTTGCGCAGCGAACTGCGGACTTCCCAAAGCCCGTCGCCCAAACTGCGACAGACCGGCAGACCTACCGGCCAGCCAAACTCCACCATCTTGATGTCCGTGCCGATGGTCAATCTCTCGTCCCGCGAAAGCGCTTGCAGCCACTCGCGAACCGGTTCCCTGCCGCTTGGCTGACAGTAGAACCGCACCGTGATCCGTTTGCCATCCATGCGCCATAGTGTACCATTAGTGGTACACACTCTTCAAGAAGTTTCTCAAATTAACGGGTCGTCCAGCGGCTGCCGTGCTGGGCTGAGCCGCGGTCGAAGAACAGCGTCGGCAGGGCTGTCAGCAGCGAGCGGGGCTTGTAGAGGCTTTCGACTTCGCCGCGGCAGTTGTACCAGCAGTCGGTGCAGCCGTTGCCGACCGAGGCCGCCTGGAGACGCTCGTGGATGGTCTGCATGCTGTTGCGGTAGAGGTTGGCCACGGGTTCGCCCTTGCGTTCGACGCAGATGGCCACGTCGCCGGTGGAGTCGATATTGAAGAAGGCCCGCCCGGCGCGGCAGGAGGGGATTCCGCCGGCGAGGAACTGGTCGAACTGGGCCAGGTAGTGCTTGTTGGACAGGAAGTTTTTCCAGCGGCGGTGGAGATCCAGCAGGCGCGGCGAGACGGGCCCGTCGTTGTGGGCGAAGGCCTTCGAGCCGGTTTTCAGGTAGCCGTAGGGCTGGACCATGAAGTAGACGTTGCGCGAGGCGGCCATTTCCAGCAGGCCTTCGAGCTCGTCGATGTTGTCGTCCATCAGCACCGCGATGACGTTGACGCGCTGAAAGTCATGGATTCGCGCGTCGCGGAGCATGTCCACAGCCGCCCAGGCCCTTTCCCATGCCCCGCGGACGTTGCGGCGCGCGTCGTGGCGATCGGGCGTGGCGTAGTCGATGCTGACCGAGACGCCCCAGGCTCCGGCCTGCATCATCTGCTTCGCCATCTTGGGAGTCATCAGCCAGCCGTTGGTGGTGACGAAGGGGAAATGGAACTCCCCGACGGCTGCGATGATCTCGCAGAGGTCGCGCCGCAGCAGCGGCTCGCCGCCGGCCAGCGAGACCAGCAGGCTGCCCATGGTGGCCAGCTTTCTGGACCCCATCGCATAGTCGGCCACGGAGGGTTCCTCGGCCTGGCCCATCGGGTCGTGCCAGTATCCGCAGAACTGGCAGCGGAAGTTGCAGCGGTAGGTCACCTGCCAGGCGCACCAGAGAGGATGCCTGGAGGTCCAGGCACGGAACAATCGCCACTTTTTCTGCACCGGCGTCAACATAGACATCCAACATGATAGTCTGACGACGAAGAGCGAAACTGTACGTCTTTCCCTTGCCATTGGCAAGACCCTCTGCGGACCCGGGCGAAAGCTGCCGGCGGTTGCGGCATTGTGCCCGGCGGGCTGGACGCTACAATGGCACCCATGTGCAGGCGGCTTGGAACCCATGCCAAACAAAGCCAAGTACAGCAATCTGATCCAGTTCAGCTCCGTGGGCCTGGAGTTCATCATTACCTTCGGCCTGCTGCTGGCGGGCGGGGCATGGCTGGACAAGCGCCTGGGCAGCAGCCCAGCCTTTACGTTGGCTGGGGGCGCCTTGGGCTTTATCGGGGCCATGATCCGCCTGGTCCGCAAAGGGCGGGAGATGCAGAATGTCGGGCGCAAGGATGACCAGGAAAATCGCCCAGGCCCGCAGTCCTGAAGCGCGTCGCGTTTGAGGCTTGCTTGCCTGGGGTCAGTAATCCTTCACAGCTAAAACTGTGAGTGGGTGCCACCCCCAAGCGTCGTGTGCTTGGGGGTGTCCGCACGGCCAAGCAAACAACGCTTGACCGTGGCACCAACAAAATTAGCTGTGAAGGACTATTAGTGAGCAGGAGAGATGCCATGGAAGGCAAAACCGGACTGGGCGCAGGTGCGATCAGTCTCCGTCTGGCGGCGATTGCGGTGGTCGAGGGCCTGATCGGCGCGTATCCGACGTGGAAATATGCCGGCGCCGAAGGTCTGTTCGCCCAGGCTGTCTCCGGTCTGATCGTGCTGGCGGCGATGATCGCCAGCGTTATCCTGGTGATGCGCCAGATCCAGGCCGGCCCGGCCAAGGGGGCGATGGCGGCGGCCTTTGGGGGCATGCTGCGGGCGGTGGCGGTGCTGGGGCTGTGGGCGGCGGCATGGCAAGTCCTTAAGTTACCGCCAATAACGTCGATAATGTGGTTGGCGGCCTTCTATTTCCCCCTTCTGGCGGCAGAGAGTATGTGGATGAGCAGGGCCCTGCTGGCGAGGGGGTAGGCGTACATTTATTGATTGCAGGGCGACGGAGTTTCCGATATTGGCGAGTATGACGATCCGGGCTTGTTTTCCGGAAGGGCGTTGAATGCTCCTTGCGAGTGCCAGCTTAACTGAAAAACTCTCCGACCATCCCTGGCCGCACTGCCAGGTGGAGGTCTTTGGCACCACCCTGACGCTTATGTCCAGCCAGCTTGCCTCGATGGTCCTGGCGGCGTTGCTGCTGGTGGCCATTATCGTCCCGGCGGCGCGGCGGCGGCAGAAAGTGCCCACCGGCGGGGCCAATGCGTTGGAGGTGCTGGTCATTTTCATTCGTGACATGATTGCCCGCCCATCGCTGAGGGACCAGGGCGACCGTTTCCTGCCATTCCTGCTGACCTTGTTCACCTTCATCCTGGGCATGAACCTCATGGGCCTGCTGCCGCTGGAGCCCCTGACGGCGATCATCCCCGGCATGCCGCCCATCGGCGGGTCGGCCACCAGCATCCCAGCCGTCACCGGCGCGCTGGCCCTGGTAACGCTCCTGATGATTGTGGTCCTGGGCCTGGCCAAGACCGCGCAAGGCTACCACGATCACAAAGGCTGGCCCCTGTGGCTCTCGGCGGCGCTGTCGCCGATCCTGTGGGTCAAGAAACTCGCCCCGCACGTCGAAGGCGTGCCCGGGCTGATCATGGTCGTCCCGTTGACGCTGCTGGAAGTCGTGGGCGTCGTGGCGCGATGCTTTGCGCTGATGATTCGTCTTTTTGCCAACATGCTCTCGGGGCACATGGTGTTGGCGGTGTTCATGATGTTCATTGTCATGACGCTGGAGGGGCAGGTGAAGGTGCTTCAACTGGCCTTGATCGGGCCCGTCTGCATCGTATTCAGCGTCCTGCTGTCGCTGTTGGAGTTGCTGGTGGCGGGCCTGCAGGCGTACATCTTCACGTTCCTGACGGCGATATTCCTGGGCCTGTACATCGAGCCGTCACACTAGGACCAGATGCCGGGACGCCAGAGTCCCGGCCAAAGACAGACTCTCTGCCTACCAGGCAGGGGCAATAGGAGATTGCGATGAACAAGACGTTGATGACAGTGGCGATCCTGGGGATTCTGATCGGCGGCTTGGCCTCCGCAGCCGTCGCCCAAACGGCGGAAAAGCCCGCTGACCACGCCGCGCCGACGGCGGCCGACACCGTGCAGTCCGCCGGCAAGGGCCTGGGCATCTTTGGCGTCTGCCTGGGCGCCGGGGTGGCCATTATCGGCGGCGGCATCGGCATCGGCCGCGTGGGCGGGCAGTGCGTCGAAGGCATCGCGCGCCAGCCGGAAGCGGCTGGGGCCATGTTCGCCCCCATGATTATTACCGCCGGCATGATCGAGGGCGGCATGTTGTTCGCCCTGGTCATCTGCATCCTGGGCATGTTGCGCCTCTAATACCGCGCTTCGAGCGTAGAGCGAGCCGATCATGTTGCAGTCATCGAGCATTCGCAGACTCTTGTTCCGCCTGGCCGCCGCGGCCGGGACCGTCCTGCTGGGCGCATCGACCGCGCTGGCCTCCGAGGCCGAGGGCGGCATCAGTGCCGGCGACCTGGGCCAGGCCATCGCCTCCCTCATCATCTTCGCGCTGCTGCTGTGGGTGCTGGGACACTGGGCATGGAAGCCCATCATCACGCAGCTCCGCCGCCGCGAGGAAGGCATCGGCGAAGCCCTGAGCCGATCTGAGCAACGCGAGAAGGAGGCCCAGGAACTGCTGGCCTCCTATCGCAAGCGGATGGAAGCGGCCGAGGGCGAGGTCCTGGAATTGGTCAACCAGGGTCGCAAGGAAGCGGCTGAGGTCCGCGAGCAGGTGGTCGCCGCCGCGCGCGACGAAGCGCACCGGACGATCGAGTCGGCCCGCTCGGAGATCGACGCGGCCAAGAACGTGGCCCTTCGCGAACTGGAGAGCACCACGGCCGGGCTGGCCACCGACCTTTCCGGGCAGATCATCGGCAGGACCTTGGGCGGCGAGGACCATCAGCGCCTTGTCCAGCAGTCGCTGGAGACTATCCGCCGCGGCCGCAGCGGAGGAGCCCCATCGTGAGCGAGGCCAGCTCCGCCAAAGTGCCGCCGGCCAAGTTGCCTTCGGTCATGGACCCGCAGTCCCTGGCGCTGGGCGGCGTGTACGCCCAGGCCCTGCTGGACGTGGTGGACGAGCCGGCGCAGGCGGTGGAAATCGCCAGCCAGTTGGAGCAGATCGTGGGCGTGCTGGAAGGGGCAGCGGGCAGCGATGACCTGCTGGCCTATGTGACCCTTTCCGGCCAGCACCAGGAGCAGATGGTCGAACGAATCTTCGGCGGCCGGTGCGACCCGCGACTTGAAGCATTTCTGTGGGTTCTGGCGCGCAACGGACGTCTGGAATTGTTGCGGGCCGTCAGCCGGCGCTTCGGCCAGCTCCTCAGGATCCGCCAGGGCAAGGTCGAAGTGACAGTGACAACCGCTATCGAGATGGCGCCGTCTTTCCGCGAGCAGTTGATGGCGGAACTGAAAGACCTCGCCGGCGGCACGCCCGACCTGACCCTGCAAGTCAAGGAATCGCTGCTGGGCGGCATGGTGGTGACTGTCGGCGACCGGCTGTACGACGCCTCTGTCGCCGCCGAGCTCAAACGTATGAGAAAGAAACTGGAAGAGACGATGCACGCGCGACTGACCGCAGGCGCGCCCGCCTAGGTAGCACAGGCGTCCCGCCTGTGAAGGCACAGGCATAGCCGAGACTGTGGCACCAGCGGAGAAAGAGCGATTATGAAGTTCAGAGTCGATGAAATTGCCAGCGTCATTCGCCAGGAGATCACCAACTACCAGCGTGAGATGGACGTCGCGCAGGTCGGCAGAGTGCTGGAAGTGGGCGATGGGATCGCCGAGATCTTCGGCCTGTCGGGCGCCATGGCCGGCGAGATGCTGGAATTCCCCAACGGCGTGATGGGACAGGTCTTCAACCTGGAAGAAAACTCCGTCGGCGCGGTCATCTACGGCGACTACGAGGGCATCAAGGCCGGCGACACGGTCCGCTGCACCGGCCGCCTGCTGTCGGTGCCGGTCGGGGCGGGCATGCTCGGCCGCGTCATCGACCCGCTGGGCAACCCCATGGACGGCGGCGCGCCCATCGTGGCCGACAAGACCCGTCCCGTCGAGATCATCGCGCCGGGCATCGCCTCCCGCCAGCCCGTGAGCGAGCCGCTGCTGACCGGCGTCAAGGCCATCGACTCGATGATCCCCATCGGGCGCGGCCAGCGCGAACTGATCATCGGCGACCGCAAGACCGGCAAGACCGCCATCGCCGTCGATACCATCATCAACCAGAAGGACACCGGCGTCATCTGTGTCTACGTCGCCGTCGGGCAGAAGGAATCGACGGTGGCCGGCGTGGTCGAGACGCTGCGGGCCCACGGCGCGATGGCCCACACCATCGTGGTGGCCTCGTGCAGTTCGCACCCGGCGCCGATGCAGTACATCGCCCCCTATTGCGGCTGCGCCATCGCCGAACACTTCATGTACGAGCAGGGCAAGGCCACGCTGGTGGTCTACGACGACCTGTCCAAGCAGGCCGCCGCGTATCGGCAGATTTCGCTGCTGCTCCGCCGCCCGCCCGGGCGCGAGGCCTACCCCGGCGACGTGTTCTATCTGCACAGCCGCCTGCTGGAGCGCGCGTGCAAGCTGGCTGAGAAGTATGCCATCGTCCCAGCCGCCACGCCCGCCGATGCGTCGCCCGAGAGCATCGATAAGCAGGTCTACGAAGGCCCGCCCGGAAAGCACGCCGCCTCCGAGGCCCTCAAGAAGATGCCCAACGCGGCGAGCCTGAAGATTCACCGCCTGCCCAATTCCGGCGGCAGCCAGACGGCCCTGCCCATCTGCGAGACGCAGGAGGGCGAAGTCTCGGCCTACATTCCGACCAACCTGATCTCCATCACCGACGGGCAGATCTACCTGGAGCCGTCGTTGTTCTTCGCGGGCATTCGGCCGGCGGTCAACGTGGGCATCTCCGTCAGCCGCGTGGGCTACAAGGCGGCCATCAAGGCCATGAAGGAAGTGGCCAAGAGTCTGCGCCTGGACCTGGCAGCCTATCGCGAGCTGGAGAGCTTCGCCCAGTTGGGCATGGACCTGGACGCCGCCTCGCAGCGGCAACTGGACCGCGGGTCGCGCATGACCCGCCTGCTGACGCAGAAGCAGTACATGCCCTACCCGGTCATCGACGAGGTGATCTCGATCTTCTCGGGCAACGCGGGCTTCCTGGACGATCTGCCGCTCGAAGAGATCATCGCCTTCGAGGAAGGCATGCTCAAGCACGTCAAGGCGCACCATCGCGGCGTCTATGACGCGCTGGTGGCCCAGGCGAGCATCAGCAAGGAAAACGAAAAGGCCCTGATGTCAATCATCGGGGAGTTCAAAACCAACGTGTTCAAGACTTCGCGACGTCCCCAAGGCGAACTGAAGGCGTAAATTAGCGGCAAGAGGTTGGCAATTGGCCAGGGCACGTAAACTACTGCGGCGCGTCAAAGCGGTTAAGAACATCCGCACCGTCACCAAGACGATGGAGATGGTCGCCTCCGCTCGCTTCAAGAAGGCCCACGACCGGGCCGTGGCGGCCAGGCCCTTCACCGACCGCCTGGGCGAGCTGGTGGCCGAGCTGGTCTCCCGCGGCGGGCAGGAGGCCTCCGAGCATCCCTTGCTGGCTGAGCACAACGGCGTCGGCGGCAACGTGCTGATGGTGATGACCAGCAACAACGGCCTGTGCGGGCCCTACAACTCCAACGTGCTGGCGGTGGCCACGCGGCGGGCGGAAGAGATCCGCCAGAGCGGCTCGGACCTGGCGCTTCACGTTGTGGGCAAGCGCGGCGCGCAGTACCTGCACTACCGCAAGTATCCCCTGGCCAAGACCTACGTGGATTTCAAGCAGACCCCGACTTACGAGGTGGTGGCGGGGATCGCCAACGGCTTCATCGAGGACTTTGTCGCCAAGCGGATCAGCCGCCTCGAAGTGGCCTACATGCAGTTCATCTCGTCGGGCCAGCAGGCCCCGGTGGTGGCCCAATTGCTGCCGTTGGCGGCGCCGCAGGCCGCGGCTGTGGCCGCGAAGGCCGCCTACGAGTTCCTGCCTTCGCCGGCCGAGATCCTCGATCGGTTGCTGCCGACGGCTGTGCGGCTGAGGCTCTACCAGTGCTTCCTGGACGCCGCCGTGACCGAGCAGATTGCCCGCACCACGGCCATGCGGGCGGCGACGGAAAATGCCGACGAGATGCTCCACGAATTGACCGTGCGTTACAACCGTATGCGGCAGGCGCAGATCACGACCGAATTGGCCGAGATCATGGGCGGAGCGGCGGGAATCAAATAGGAAGCATTCAACACAGAGAGCACAGAGGCACAGAGAGATGAAGAAGAACAAGAACGATTACAGGAATAGGAATTCTCTGTAGCTCTGCGTCTCTGTGTGAAGTTGTCGTCTTCGAGCGACGAGAGAACACGAAAAGGTTGTGAACGGAAAGACCATGTCAAACATAGGCAAAATCGTCCAGGTGATCGGTTCGACGTTCGACGCGGAATACGCCGAGAACCAGCTCCCCACCATCTACAACGCCCTGCATGTGCTGCGTGACGGCAAGGTAGCCCTGACCGGCGAGGTGCAGCAGCACCTGGGCGGCGGGCGCGTGCGGTGCGTCGCGCTGGGGTCCACCGACGGCTTGTGTCGGGGCATGGACGTGCTGGACACCGGTTCGTCGGTGACCATGCCCGTGGGCACGGAAGTCCTGGGCCGCGTGTTCAACCTGCTGGGCGAGCCCATCGATGATCGCGGGCCGGTCAATGCCAAGGAGCGCCGCCCCATCCACGCCGCGCCGCCGCCCTTCGACTCGCTGGTGCCCAAGAGCGAATTGTTCGAGACGGGCATCAAGGTCGTCGACCTGCTGGTGCCCTTTGTTCGCGGCGGCAAGACGGGCCTGTTCGGCGGGGCGGGCCTGGGCAAGACCGTCGTCATCCAGGAACTTATCGCCCGCGTGGCCACCAAGCACGGCGGGTATTCGGTCTTTGCCGGCGTGGGCGAGCGGACACGCGAAGGCAACGACCTGTGGCTGGAGATGCAGGAGACCGAGATCGGCTCGACGGGCAAGAAGGTCATCGACCGCACGGCCATCGTGCTGGGACAGATGAACGAGCCGCCCGGCGCGCGACTCCGCGTGGCGCTCTCAGCCTTGACGGTGGCCGAGGCCTTCCGCGACAGCGGGGCCGAGACGCTGCTGTTCATCGACAACATATTCCGCTTCTCGCAGGCCGGCAGCGAGGTCTCAGCCTTGCTGGGCCGCATGCCCTCGGCCGTGGGTTACCAGCCGACGCTGGGCACGGAAATGGGCGAGCTCCAGGAGCGAATCACCTCCACCAAGCAGGGCGCCATCACCTCGGTGCAGGCCGTGTACGTGCCGGCCGACGACATGACCGACCCGGCCCCCGCCACGGCCGTGACGCACCTGGACGCCTTCATCGTGCTCGAACGGTCGATCGTGGAAAAAGGCATCTACCCCGCCGTCGATCCGCTGGCCAGCTCGTCGCGCATTCTCGACCCGCAGTACGTCGGCCAGGAACATTACGACGTGGCGCGGCGCGTGCAGCAGATCCTTCAACGCTACCGCGACCTTCAGGACATCATCGCCATCCTGGGCGTCGACGAACTGAGCGAGACCGACAAGCAGATCGTCCACCGCGCCCGGCGTATCGAGCGGTTCCTCAGCCAGCCGTTCTTCGTGGCCGAGATCTTCACCGGCAAGGCGGGCAACTTCACGCCGCTGGCCGAGACCGTCCGCTCGTTCAAGGAAATCTGCGACGGCAAGTGGGACCACCTGCCCGAGCAGGCCTTCATGTTCGTCGGCACGGTCGAAGAGGCCGCCGAGCAGGCCAGGAAGCTCGCGGGCGAAGAAGCCCCCGCCGCGACGAAGTAGGGCGCCCATAAGAACAAGGACGTGACGTAGCAAAATGCCCGCATCCAAATACACCAGGAAGTTCTCATACGAGGTGCTGACGCCGGCAGGGCAGATTATCGCCGCCGAGGCCGTCAGTGCCGTCTTCCCCGCCTCCGACGGCGAGGTCGGCATCCTGGCCGGCCGGGCGCCCCTCGTGACGGCCCTGGGGGCTGGGCGATTGGTCGCCGATGAACCGGGAGGCCAGAAGCGCGAGTGGTTCGTCTCCGGCGGCTTTGCGCAGGTGGGCAACAACCGCCTGGTCATCCTGGCCGAGCAGTGCGTGGAAATCGATCAATTGGACCCTGCCGCGGCGCAGGCTGAGCTGGAGAAGGCCCGGCAGATGCCCGTCGACAACGCCGCCGCCCGCAAGCTCCGCAACGACGCCGTGCAGACAGCCTCCCGCAAGGCCGCCCTGGCCGCCGGAAAAGGTAGCCGGTAGGCAGTAGCCAGTAGGCGGTAGACAGTAGCCAGTCAGCTTTCCCTGACTACCGACCACCGACTACCGACTACAAATGCTTGGCCAGGGGGCATCGGTATGCTATTAATTGGGGAAAGCAGGAGGCCTATGCCATGGACTGCAACAAACAAGCCAATATTGACCGCTGCACCTGCACCTATGACGGCTGCCCGCGCAAGGGCGCCTGCTGTGAGTGCATCGCTTATCACCTGGCCAGCAAGCAACTGCCCGGCTGCTGTTTCCCGCCGGCGGCCGAGGCCAGCTACGACCGCAGCTTCAAGGCCTTCGCCAAGGCCTGGAAGCTGTAGATTGTCGCTCGCCGGCTACAGTGCCCGCACGGAGACGGGCCGGCCCTTGCGTGAGCTTTCGATGGCGGCGAAGACCATCGCCAGCGACTTGATGTTGTCGTGGCAGTGGGTCTGGGGCTTTTTGCCGGTGCGCAGGTAGGCCAGCATTTCGCGCAGGGCCCCGTGCATGCCGAAGTACTTGAGCCGTGGGGCCGGAATGGGATGTCCTTCCGCGGCCAGAGCAGGCCCTTGCCATTCCTGGCGTCGACGACCTGCCCGCGAGGGGGTTGGCCCTGCTCCATCATCAGCGCGCCCTTGACGCCCTGGAACCGCCAGTCTCCGTCCCAACTTGTCTGGCAGCCTTCGGCGCACCAGCTTCCCACATAGGTGAAGACGACCCCGCCGGTCATCTCGAAGATGCAGCTTGCCGCCACGTCGCCCTTGTACCACGAGCCGGCGGGGTTGAACTCCTTGGCGTAGACCGAGACGGGGTCGACGCCTGTGATGCAGCGAACCATATCGAAGTGGTGGATGGCCATGTCCAGGATCAGCGGGCTGGGCATCTTGTCGCGGAAGCCGCCGAAATGTGCCCCGATGTAGAACTGGCAGTTGACGGCCGTCAGCGGGCCGATCTTGCCGTCCTTGACCAGGCGGGCGGTCAGGTCGTGCTTGGGGTCCCATCGCCGCGACTGGCTGACCATGTAGAGCTTGCCGGCCTTCTTGCTGGCGGCCACCATGCGGCGGGCGGCGGCCATGCTGTCGGCCATGGGCTTCTCGCCGATCACCGGCAGGCCTGCCGCCAGGGCGGCGCAAGTGACCTGGCAGTGTGCCGCCGGCACGGTGAGGTCCACGACAAAGTCGGCCTCCACGCTGCGCAGGGCCTTCCGCAGGTCGGTAAAGATGGGGGCCTCGACCTTGAATTTCTCCAGGCGCTGCTGGGCGTTCTCACGCTTGATATCCACGACGCCGGCGATAGTGACCTTTTCCTGGATCAGCGGCGGAAACCAGGCCCCGGCAATTCCTCCACAACCCACCACCAGCACGCGTTCCTTGGACATTGTTCTCACTTTAAATATTTTCTATGACCTATGAACTACGACCTACGACCTTTCCTCTTCGCACTACGCACTTCGCACTAATCAGTCTCAAACAGTTGCCTATCCGGCGGGGGGGCCAGGTGCGACAGGCCCAGGTGCTGGTAAGCCCGGAGGGTGGCCAGTCGGCCCCGACGGGTGCGGGCGAGCAACCCGGTCTGGAGCAGGAAGGGCTCGACCACGTCCACCAGCGTGTCGGTTTCCTCGCCGAGGGTGGCCGCGACAGCCTCGATGCCGACGGGCCCGCCCTTGTAGACGTCGATGATCAGCCGAAGGAAGCGGCGATCCAGCTCGTCCAGCCCCAGCTCGTCGATGCCTTCGAGCTTGAGGGCCGACTCGATGCTCGCGACGGTCAGCCGCCCGTTGCCCTTGACCTGCGCGTAGTCGCGGCAGCGTCGCATGAGACGGTTGGCGATGCGCGGGGTTCCGCGGGCCCGGTCGGCCAGCAATTCCAGGGCGGCCTGGTCGTACTCCAGTTTGAGCATACTCGCCGACATGCGGCAGCGGGCCAGCAGGTCAGCCGGGCTCCAGAAGTCCAGGTGATGGGTGATCCCAAAACGCGTTCGCAGCGGCGGGCTGAGCATGCCGGCGCGGGTGGTGGCCCCGATCAGCGTGAAGGGCTTGAGCGGCAGGTTGATCGTCCGGCTGTGCATGCCCGAATCGACCACGAAGTCCACCTTGTACTCCTCCATCGCCGGGTAGATGTACTCTTCCACGGGGGCCGAGAGGCGGTGGATCTCGTCGATGAACAGGACGTCGCGGTGCTCGAGATTGGTCAGCACGCCGATGAGGTCGCTGGGGCGCGTCAGGGCCGGGCCGGAGGTGACCTTGATGGTCGAGCCCATCTCGTGGGCGATGACGTAGGCCAGCGTGGTCTTGCCCAGCCCCGGAGGCCCGTGGAGCAGGACGTGCTCCATCGGCTCGTTCCGCTGGCAGGCCGCGGCGATGGAGATCCGCAGCTTCTCCAGCAGCTCGCCCATGCCGATGCATTCGTCCAGCCGGCCGGGGCGCAGCGCCGCGTTGAACTGCTCGTCCTCCACGCCGGTCGATTCCGTCGAGATGATCTTTTCTCGGGCCATTGTTCCCAAACAGTGCGGAGTGCGAAGTTCAAAGTGCGAAGAACCGTCCGGACCGTCCTTGGCTTCGCACTACGCACCACGCACTTCGCACTTCCTTTGCAGAGGATTGTGCGCCAGTGGATCGCCTTTTACAACAGGATGCCGCCAACTACTCCAGCCCGACCTCGATCTTCCCGACGATCCAGTCGGCCTCGCCGGTTTCATTCTTCAGCGTGACGGTCTGCCCGGGCGCCTTGCCCAGCAGCGTCGCAGCCAGGGCGGACTTGTAGCTGTAGAGCCCGCGGGTCAGGTCGCCGTCCCAGGGGCCCAGAATTGTCAGCGTCTGCTCGCCGCCGCCGTCGGCCCGCTTGAGCGTGACGCGCGAGCCGATGCCCACGAAGTCCGTCGGCACGTCGTGCTGCTGGAGTATGCGGCAGCGGGTCAGTTCGTCCTGCATCCGGGTCGCCTGGGCCAATAGTCGGCGTTTCTCCTCCATCGCGAACTGCCAGTCGGCGTTCTCGCGGAGGTCGCCGTGGGCGGCCGCCGCGCCGATGGCCCGGGCATTGGCCAGCATCTTCACGTCCGTCAGTTGCGTGAATTCGTCCTGCTGGCGCTTCAGGGCGGCCTCGGTCGTCCAGATCACGCTCTCGTCGAGCCAGGGCGCGACCTTGGCCTCGACGAACAGGGTGAAGAAGTTCTCTTTCAACAGGGCGAGCATCTTGCCCTGGACGGCCTCAGCCAGGCCGTCGCACCGCTCGACGCGGCGCTTGAGCGTGCCGGCCACCGACTCGCTCACCTCGCCCAGCACCTGGCGATAGGAGGCGTAGTCGCCGGCGGACAAGGCCGAGCGAATCTGCAACAGGGCCGCCTTGCGGAAGGCGGGGTCCAGGTCCCAGTCTCGCTCCATCTCCAACGCGGCATTGAGCAGGCGGACGAGGATCTCGGTCTTGGACGGGCCGCCTTCGATGGGCGGATTGGGCCCTTTCCACAGCCACAGGCAGACCTGGAGATTCTTGAGCGGATCGGTCACCGCACTGGCGACGGCGGCGGCGATGGCGTCATCCCGGCCGGCCTGGCGGAGGCGGCGGGCAATGTCGTCAAGGTGGATCGAGGGGGCCTTGGCCAGCAGGCGCACAAGCTGCTCGGCGGCGTCAGGGCGGGTAGCCATGGCGTCCAGTGCGGGGGAGAACAACTCCTCGTTGTCCATGGCCACGAGAGTCTCGGCCGCGCTGTCGTCCTGGGCCAGGAGTTGCCCCGGCGAGCGCATCGTTCCGCTGGGCATGGGCAGGCCCGCGGCGACGAGCTTCTCCAGCGCCAGCGCCGCGGCCAGTGCCATCGAGCGTCCGTGGCGCTTGTCCTGGGTCTGGGAGGCCAGGGATTCCATGATCGGGGCCACGAACGGCGGGCTGATGGGCGACTTTCTCTGGGCGGCCTGGCGGACATACTGCTGGAGCAGCGCCAGCTTCTCCAGCGGGCTGAAGGCCCCGGCCACCAGCGGCGTCATCTCCTGCTCCAGCGTCAAGCCCTGCGGATGATACTTGATGGTGACGGGCGTTCGGCCTTCCAGCGCCAGTTGCGGGCAGCGGTTGGCGGCTGTGCGGGCCCGACTCCACCAGTGGCTCCACTTCTCAGCCGGCAGGTACCGGGGCACAAGCTTGTCCTTGAGGTTGGCGGAGTTGATCTCCCCGCCGCCGGACATGCACAGGCCGATGAGCACCGAGGCTGGGTCTTCGTCGATCAGCCGCGTCAGCTCGCCGGGGCAGAACTGGCACAGCACGCGGAAGTCGGTCTCGTCGGCGGGGTCGAACTCGTCGGCCAGGGCCTTGGGTTCGAGGTGGTGCGGGTGGTTGGACGGATCGCGCAGGACGAATTCGCCCAGGGCGTCCTCGTAGGTCTCCAGGCGGTAGGCCTGGTGGTCGAAGCGATTGACCATGTAGGCCGCCGGCTCGATGCCCAGGCAGACATCCAGCGTGCGGAAGGCGCGGCGCGGCGATTGCCCGCTGGTCAGGCCCGAGGCGCGGAGCATGGCCGCGAAGTGTGCCTTCTGGCCGTGGACGGCGCGATACAATTCAGCGGCCTGGCTGCGAAGTTCGTCGCTGACGGGCACGGCGGTGACGACGGCCTTGGCCACCTCCAGCGCTTCTTCGGGGGGGAGTTGGGCCGTCCGCTCGGCCAGCAGGGTCCAGGCCAGCGTCTCGGCGGTGTTAAGCTGATCGGCTGCGACCAGGGCTTCCAGCACGCCGGCCAGCGGCGGCGCCGGGGCCTTCTGCTCCACGGCCTCCAGCCAGGCTCCCTCCAGCGATTGCCACTGCCTGGCCGCCACTAACTCTTTCATCTGATCCACGTTCATGGAAATCCTTCACACAGTTTACTTCGCTCGCGGCATTCAATTCCGCTCGCTTTGCGCTCGCGGCATTCAATTCCGCTCGCTTTGCGCTCGCGGCTATTTTGTCCAGTCGCTACTCTTTGGTTTCTGTCGCCTGGTCCCCGTTCGGCGGCTTGTCGCAATCAGGATAGATGAACACGTGTCCGATGCGCCTGTTGTGCGGGCCGCGCCCAAGTATTCAGAATGAGTGTATCCGCCGGGCCTCCAAAAACAACCGCCGTTTTGGCGCTGACGCGGCGACGGGGGCTTATGCGGCTGCTCTTGCCACGACTTTTGCGATGGAGGTGAACCGGCTGGGCACTCTGTCGGAGGGGAGGCTTTCCGGGCCGGTACTCTGTCGCAGGTGAAGCGATAGGTGCCACGGCTGCGTCGTGTGCAGCCGTGCATAGTGTCGACACTGCTGCAAACACCGCAGCAGTGGCACCTGATCCATCGTTTGGCGAGCGACAGACCGCTAGTTCCGGTCGCTGGAGCCCAGCATGTTCAGGTTGTTGTTGCCCAGGAGGGCCTCGGGCACGCCTTCGAGCCAGATGGCGAGTCCAAAGTTGCCCGAGGTTGCGCGGCCTTGGACGTAGGTGAAGGTGCCGGCCACATAGTACCGGTTGAACTGGCGGATAAGCGCAACGTTGGTGGCCTCGTTCTGGCCGTTCTTGAAGCGGAAATCATATTGCTCGAACACGCTGAGGGTGTACTTGCGGCTGAGCTTGTAGTTGACGCCGAAGATGCCCAGCGAAGAGTCCAATTCGTTAATATATCGCCAGCCGAGATAGTAACGCACGCGCGGGTCGCGGGCGATGGCCAGGCCCGCGTCGGCCTTGGCCACCGAGCCGTCCTTGATGTCGTAGTTCAGGTCCGACAGGAAGGCGGTGGAGTCGGAGACCTGCCAATCGTATTCGGCCGAGACATTGTCCCGCAGGATGCTGTACTCCGGCCGATACCAGAAGAACTGGCCATTGGAGGCCATATTGGGGTCGTCTTTTGTGAAGAAGCTGGCGATGAGGTTGAACCGCATCCAGTCAACGGTCCGCTCATCGGCGCCACCGGGGCCTCGCTTGGTCTGCAACCGCTGGAGCACGCCGACGCTGCCGCCGCCGGTCTGGAGCAGGTGCTCCTCAATGTCCGGGTTCATCGGGAACAGGTCGTCGGGTTCCACGCCGCCGGTGTCGGAGGCAAAGGCGGTCACCTGCGGCGTGATGACGTGCTTGAGGCGGCGGATGTCCCAGGTGCGGCTTTCGACGTTGTCGTAGACGCGCCAGATGTCCATGCTCGCGCGTTGCCCGACCTGGCCGTAGGGGCGGAAGTGCTTGTCGCTGCTTTCAGGCACGTCGCCCCAGTACGTCGCCCGCCCGACGGCATAGGTCAGCAGGTTGACAGGCCCCAGGTGCGCGGGGAAGTCCAGTTCGTTGCGGCTGTCCAGGCGGCCCATGTAATTGCTGGAGTCTTCGTCGGTGTCGTCGCCGGGCATCCAGCGCTTGACGCCGGCCCGATCCTCGGTGAAGAAGGTCAGCCGGTCGCCCAGCAGCGGCTGGCCGATCATGTGGAAGGCCAATTCCGGCCAGGATTCGGTCTGTGTCTGGAAATTGTTGAGGCGGTACTGTAGCAGGCCGCTGACGTCCCAGTTGTCCTGCTGCTTCTTGACGTACATGAGGGTTTCCTGCGGCTTGCCCGCGTAATACTCCGTGGGGTAGAAGGCCCGCAGGAAATTGGCGTCCGACACGTAGCTGGCCTCAAGCTGCAACTCCCAACCTTGAGGCAGAACCTGCTTGTGCCGCCACAACAGCCAGCCGCGATCTTCGGGGGCTGGGACATCCTTAATCTCGTTCCCGAAGGTGTCCTCGCCCTTGCGGTCGATCATGCCGTAGGCCTTGGCATAGCCGCTGTAGTCGCTACGGGCATAATCCAGGTCCAGGTTGGCCTGGGCGCCCTGCTTGAACCAGTTGAGGCCCAGGGTGGCCTTGAAACCTTCGGGCGGCACGAGGCCCAGCAGGCGAAAGAAGTTCCAGTCGGTCATCACGCCGAAGCCGAGGTTGCCCTCTTTGCCGAACTTGGCGCTTCGCAGGGCGGAGGAGCCCTCGGTGAGGTCAGTCTTCTGATATGGCCAGTAGAACAGCGGCACGCCCTGGACATTGGCGGTGGTGTGCTTCATCGTGGCCTCGTACTTCGTCGGCCCGGTGCGCACGCCCTCTTCGTCGTAGGGAGTCTTGTCCTTCAGGTCAACAGTCTCGGCGCCAATGTGGTAGGACGGCGTGTACAACTCGCTGGAGGAGACCTTGGCGTCGTCGAAGACGACTTCCTTGGTCGATAGCACGTGAGCCTCGCGCGCCCGGATGTAGATCGGGATGTTCCGCGGCTCCTGCACGCTGGTGAAAACCGGTTCCAGAATTGTCGCCCGGTCGGTGCCCAGGTCGTAGTAGGCCCGAGGCGCCCGGAAGGTGCGTTCGCCGCGAGAGATCACCACGTCGCCTTCAAGATAAACGCCGTCGAATGTCTCGCCGCCTGATCCGCCCAGCCTGCCTACGCCAGGCCCGATAGCAGAGCCGGCCTTCTTGCCGGTGGGCTTGGTGGTAGCGGTATTCTTGCGACTGATCAGGACAGCGGCATCGCTGCGCAGTTCGAGGTACTGATCGCTCTTGGGATCGCCCATGCCCAGTCGCACGCGGCCGCGGAGGATGGTCACGCGGCGCAGGCCCTCACCGGGCCGGAGTTCCACTTCCTGGGAACTGAGTCCTTCCTCGTAGGAATAATCGAGAACCCTGGGCTGGGGCTGCTTGACGGGCTTCTTGGCTGCGACGCGAACCGGCTGGGTGGCCGGCCGGGTGGCGCCTTGGGCCAACCTGCCTCCCGCGGCGACCTGAGCGGCCGGCGGCGGGGGGGGCGACTTCTTGACCGGCGTCATTGTCTGCATCGGTCCCGGCGGTGATGTCGGCGCCCAAGTGACAATTTCCCTGGGGGCGGCGGCAGTCTCATCCTCGGCCGGCGCGGAGGCAGCGGCTGCGGCCTGTGCCCGCACCTCGGCCAGCGACGGCGGCGGGGCCTGGGCCTGACGACGCGCCTCGACCGCTCGCTGGTAGAGCGGGCCTTCTTGCACGTCGGCCTGCACAATCTTGCCCGCCGCACGAACCCGCCCGTCGCAATGCAGCGTGACGAACATGGTCTTGTCGGTGGTGCTGGTGCCGGCGTCAAGAACACTCACGCCGCCTTCGGCGTATATCTCCACGTCATGGCGCGGAACCGAGCCGACGTGGGTGGTGTTGATCCAGATCACCGCGTCCTGGCCGCTGACGACTCTCTTGCCGACGGTCACTTTGAAATTGCCGCTGACGACGATTACGTCCTGGTTGGCATCCTGGAACGAGGTGATTTCCTTGCCCGAGAGGCGAAGGTCTTCGTGGATATACTCGAAGTTGGCGGCCCAGGCGGCGGCGCCCAGCGCGAAAACCACGGCCGCCATCAGCAAAGGCCGCCGAGCGTTACTGCCACCGGGATGATCCTTCATCGCCTTCTCGCAGGGTCCAGAAGTTCTGGCCAATTGCCGCCGCGGCCGCTTCCGCTCGCCTCCTGGGAAGCCTTGGCCGATGCCCAACCGCGTCTTGGTTCGCCGACAGAGCGGCATGCACGTGTTTCTGGCACGGCCGAGATTATAAGTGCAGCCAAGGGCAAGTCAAAGAATCTTTCCGTTGGCGTGGCACGGGCAGGCGATTGGAGGATACTCCCTGCCGTCATTCATTGGGCGGGTGGGAGCGCGGTCTCAACCACCCCGACCTGCCACACCCGCGGGCAGTTCATTCGCGTTTCGCAATTCGCGAATCGCGACTCCCTAGCTGCCCGCCGGAGTGTACTTGCAGACGCAGTCGAAGACTTCGCCGCCGAGGCGATGGGCGACGTTGGGGTCCTTGAGGAGGGCCAGGTTAAGCGTATCGACCTTGAAGGCGGCGGAGAGGTTGCTTTCGACGGCCCGGCCCATGCCCTCGAGGATGACCAGTTCGGCATCGGCGGCCGCCGCGTTGAGTTCGTCGCTGACGGCCGACAGGTCGATCATGGGCGTGTCGGTGCCGGTGGAGACGACCTCGAACATTTCGGCGCTGATGAGCGAGGCCAGGTCCTCGTCCACGGCGGCCAGTCGCTCGATGACATCGACGGTCTCATCGGCGGTCATATCGTTGAGGCTGGGCAGTTCGTTGGCGGCCAGGACGACCTTGGTGCCCACCAGGGCCAACTCACGAACCAGGGGCATGATGCCCAGGACGAAGTCGGTGCCCGCGTTATCGACGAACACAACGGCCTTGGCCCACTTGGCCGGCGGGGCCGACAGCAGGTCGGCGGCCAGGCGGTCGTAATCGTCGATCAGCCAGGGCCGGGGCTTGCCGTTCTTGACGGCGGCGAGGAAATCGGTCGACTGGTTGGCCAGGTGCATGGTGGCCTTGCTGCCCAGGTCGAAAATATTGCCCGCGAAGACGCACTTGACCAGGTGCAGCCACTTGTCGGCCCCGTTCATCACGTGCAGCTTGCGAACCACCTCGGGATACAAGGCCATCGCCGAGGCGTTCTCGCGGTCCTTGACGTGCTTGAAGACGTCCTTCAGGCCGTTGGCCCGCAGCGTGCGGTCGCGCAGGCGGCAGAGTTCCAGGACATTAAGCTTGCCGCCGGGCAGCGAGGCGGGGTCGGCCTGCAATTGGCTGATCGCCTGGGCAAACTGCTGCTTGGCCGTCGCACAGGACTTGCCGCTCATGCGGCCATACTGGGCCGAGGCGTACTTGAGGGCCACCTCGAAGTGGTCGGTGTAGTGCTTCAGCCAGAGTTGGCGTGACGGTTCGTCGGCAATAAGATCCCAGTCGTGGGCGAGGTAGGATTCCGGATGGCTAAGCAGGCAGAAATGACTCATAGTCGAAGTTTAAGTAGACCCTTCAGTATCTGTTATGGACCCTGGTACGAAGACTATCTATAACAGGCCCGCCGCGGCCCGTCAACACGATCCTGAAACGTATTCTTTCGCGGGCCGGCCCCCTGCGCGGCCAAGCCTTCGCGCCCGGTCACAAGGCCTTGACGGCAATGAGCGTCAGGTCGTCCAGGCGGCTTTGCAGGCCCGCAAACCGCCGCATCGTCCACAGCACGTGGCGCAGGATGCCCTGGGCGCTTCGGCCTTCGCCGATGGCCTCCATCGCCGCCTGCTGGACGCGATCCATGCCGAAGGCCTCGTCGTTGAAGTTGAGCGCCTCGGTCAACCCGTCGGTGTAGATCAGCACCACGTCGCCGGCCTGGAGCGGCAACACCTGGTAGGACCACCGACCGGCTGAGTCGATGCCCAGCACCGTGCCCGTGCTGCCCAGCAGCGTACACGTGCCCGAACGGAACAGCACCGGCGGCACGTGGCCGGCGTTGGAATAAGTCAACCGCCGCGCCCGGCTGTCGAGCACGCCGTAGAAAAGCGTCGCAAAATCGCCCAGCAGCGTGTCGGCGCACAGGTCGCGATTGACCTTGGTCAGCACTTCGAGCATCTGGTAGACGTTAAGGGCATGGGCACGCAGCGAGGCCCGGATGGAGGCCATCAGCAGCGAGGCCCGCACGCCCTTGCCCACCACGTCGCAGACCGAGATGCCCCAGTTGTCCTGCGGCAACTGGATGAAGTCGTAGAAGTCCCCGCCCAGCTCGAAGCTGGGGACGTACAGCGCGCCGATCTCCAGGCCCGGCAGGTCCGGCGGGCGCGAGGGAATCATCCTCCGTTGCACCTCGGCGGCCAGGCGGAGCTGGCGGCGGATGTTGGCGGTGTGGACGGCCTCCTCGTGCAGGCGCGCATTGACAATGGCCGCGGCGGCCTGTCCGGCGATGGCCTGGAGCAGCGAGATCTCGAACCAGTCGAACTGGTGCGGCTGGGCCGTGTAGACGCGAATGACGCCTTCGGCGCGCCCCTTGAAGACCATCGGCGCGCAGAGGGCGCTGACGATGCCCTCGCTGCGGGCCTCGGCGGGGTAGAGCACGCGCGGGTCGCTCCGCTCGTCGGCGATGTAGACGGTCTTGAGCTGGCTGATGACCTCCTGGTCGATCTTGCTGTCCGACAGCAGGATGGGGCCCTTGTCGAGATACTGGGGCGAGAGGTTGGCCACGGCCTTGATCACCAGCTCGCTGCGCTCCGCGTTGAGCAGGCGAATCGAGCAGGCCTTGGCCTTGAGCACCTCCACGACCGTCCGGGCCACCAGGTCCAGCACGCCCTGGAGGCTGCGCGGGCCGGTGAACTCGGCGGTGATGCGATAGAGCGTGGCCAGTTCCTCGACGCGGGAGGCGTGCTCCTCGCCGCGCTGGCACTGGCTGACCAGCACCGCAGCCGTCCACTGGCAGACCTGGCGGATCTTGCCGTCGGCCCCGGACTTCGGGCTTGTGGCGGAGAAACGGATCTTGCCGATCAGTTCCCCTTCCACCGTCACGGGCACTTCATCCGTCGGCCCCGCCAGGCCGTCGTCCGCGGCGGCTGAGGAGTCTTGGGTCAGTGGGGCGCCGTCGGGCGCGCAGATGCGCACCGGCGCCTGCGCAACAGCGAAGGTCATGTCCTGCAACTGCTGGAGTCGCTCCGGGTCGATGTAATCCCTTAACGTCGGCACAATCATTTCCTTTACTGCCTTATCAAACGCACATTGTAGAACAATCGCGGCAAATTTCAGCCCAAAAACAGGCCGGGGAGAATTAGTAGGGCGTGCAACTTGTTGCACGCGGAATGAAGCTTATGGGCTTTTCCTTTTTTGCGGCTGTCTTCGCGGCTGATTCTCTTGGCGACTTACTTACTTCACTTTCAGAGGTGATGGCCCTTTTGCCCGGCAGCGATGCATGTTGAAGGGCGGCGGAGGATGTCTTATCATGCTCGCCTTGGGCTTGGCCCGTCGAAAGGAAAGAATATGAGCAAGTACGCGATCGGTCTGGATTACGGCACCAACAGCGTCAGGGCCCTGGTCGTCGATGTCGCCACGGGCAGGGAAGTGGGCACCTCCGTCTGGCAATACCAGCATGGCCATGCCGGCGTGATCCTGGGCAAGGACCCCAACCTCGCCCGCCAGCATCCCGCCGATTACGTGGCCGGCGCCGAGTGCACGATTCGCGCCGCCCTGGCCGCGGCCAAGCGCAACGCCAGGTCTTTCAAGCCCGCCGACGTGATCGGCATCGGCGTGGACACGACCGGCTCGACTCCTCTGCCGGTGGATCGCGACGGCAAGCCGCTGGCACTGGGCAAAGCCTTCGCCAACGAGCCGGCTGCGATGGCCTGGCTGTGGAAGGATCACACCGCCGTCGCCGAGGCTGAGGAAATCACCGCCCTGGCTGCCCGGATGCGCCCCCAATACCTGGCCAAGTGCGGCGGGCGGTATTCGTCGGAGTGGTTCTTCAGCAAGATCCTCCGCTGCAAGCGCACCAGTCCGAAGGTCTTCCGCGCCGCCCATAGCTGGGTGGAAATCGCCGACTGGATTCCAGCCATGCTCACGGGCACCGAATCGCCCGGGAAGCTCAAGGTGGGCGTCTGTGCCGCGGGGCACAAGGCCATGTTCAACGCGGAGTGGGGCGGCTATCCCGACGAGAAGTTTCTTTCGGCCCTGGACCCGGCGCTGGGTGCCCTTCGCAGCCGCCTGCCGGCCCGGGCCTATTCGGTCGAGACGGCCGTGGGCGGCCTGACCGCCGACTGGGCCAGGCGCACAGGTCTGCCGGCGGGCATTCCGGTGGCCGTGGGCGCGTTCGACGCCCACCTGGGCGCCGTCGGGGCCGGCATCGCGCCGGGCACGCTGGTCAAGATCATCGGCACCAGCACCTGCGACATGATGATCGCCCCGACAACCCACAAGCTGACCGACATCCCCGGGCTCTGTGGCATCGTCAATGGCAGCGTTCTGCCGGGGTATTTTGGCCTGGAGGCCGGCCAGTCGGCCGTCGGGGACATCTTCAACTGGTTCGTCAACTACATCCAGCCCGGCGGCGCCAAGGCCCTCTCGCACGAGGCCCTCTCTGCCGGGGCGGCCAGGCTGTCCCCGGGCGAGTCGGGCCTGCTGGCACTGGACTGGAACAACGGCAATCGCACGGTCCTGGTCGACCAGCGCCTCACGGGCCTGCTGCTGGGCCAGACGCTCTACACCACGCCGGCCGAGGTCTACCGCGCCCTGATCGAGGCCACCGCCTTCGGCGCGCTGACCATCATCAACCGCCTGGAGGAGTACGGCGTGATTGTCCGCGCGATCACCAACTGCGGCGGCATCGCCGAGAAGAACCCGCTGGTGATGCAGATCTATGCCGACGTGACGGGCCGGCCCATGCGGATCTCGCGCTCGGCCCAGACCTGCGCCCTGGGCTCAGCCATCGCCGGGGCGGTCGTGGCGGGCAAGAAGGCCGGCGGGCATGCCAACTTCGCCGCCGCCCAGAAGGCGATGACGGGCCTCAAGCCCACGGTCTTCAAGCCCCGCCCCGCAGCCCACAAGGTCTACCGCGAACTCTACGGCCTCTACCGCCAACTCCACGACGCCTTCGGCACGCGGACCTGGCAAGGCAACTGCTCCAACGTGATGAAGCAGTTGCTGGACCTTCGCGGCAAGGCGAGGAAATAGGAACGCCGACAGCGGAGAGGGCAGGGGCCACGCGCGGGTTCAGGGCTTGGTGTCTGAAAGACCAATAGCCCGTCGCAGTGGAAGTTGTGAGTTCGTGCCACCCCCAAGCGTCGTGTGCTTGGGGGTGTCCGCACGGCCAAGCAAACAACGCTTGACCGTGGCACCAGAAAAATCCGTTGTGAAAGGCTCCTATTCTTTTCGCCGTTCGGGCGGGGAGAACAGGAACATGGCCACCAGCAGCGCGCCGGCGGCCAGGAAGAGCAGGCCGCGGCGAGTGGAGGGTTTCTCGATCCGGGTGCCCAGAGTCAGCAGCAAATTATCCGGCTTGGCCGGGCGCGGGTAGCGGACCGGCTGGATGACGTCGGGCGGCAGGGTGGGCATGCCCGCCCGGGGCACGATCACCTCGCGGTCGGGCGTCAGTTCGCCCTGGCTGATGGCCAGACGCTTGGTCAGCACCTCGCTGTCGGGCAACTCTTCGATCAGCCGGCGCTGGGCCTCGAGCGTCTTGTCGTTCTCGTTGACGGCCACCTGCTGGCAATCGCGATCGTAGACCACCTGCTGCAACTGCGCGTAGGCAGGCAGCAGGATCAGGGCGGCCAGGATGACCATGGCCAGCCCCGCCAGCGTCAGGAATCCAAGGCCTCGCCCGAGGGCGAAGATCAGCCAAGGTCCGCGGGCGCGGGAATCAGCCTTTCGCCCAGGTTGATGCTCCATAGATCGCTCGATTTCCCAACGCCTCTTCGATCCGAAGCAGTTGGTTGTACTTGCAGACGCGGTCGGTTCGGCAGGCCGAGCCGGTCTTGATCTGCCCGGTGTTCTTGGCCACCGTCAGGTCGGCAATGGTCGTGTCCTCGGTCTCGCCGCTGCGATGGCTGACCACGGCCGTCCAGTTGTTGCTCATGGCCAGGTCGATGGCCTGCATCGTTTCGGTCAGCGTGCCGATCTGGTTGAGCTTGATGAGAATGCTGTTGGCGCAGTTGGAGTCCAGGCCGCGCTGGAGGAACTTGATGTTGGTGACGAACAGGTCGTCGCCGACCAGTTGGATCTTGTCGCCCAGGCGCTGGGTCAGCTTGGCCCAGCCGTCCCAGTCGTCCTCGGCCAGGCCGTCCTCGATGGAGCGGATGGGGTACTTGGCCACCCACTTTTCCCACAGGTCGATCATCTCGTCGCTGGTGGCGACGCGGTCGGGGTCGGACTTGAAGAAGCAGTAGCCCTTCTTGCCGCGGGCCTTGGCCTCGTTGGACAGTTCGCTGGCGGCGGGGTCCAGGGCGATGAAGATTTCCTTGCCCGGGGTGTAGCCGGCGTCCTCGATGGCCTTGCAGATCAGCTCGGGGGCCTCGTCGTTGCTGCGGAGGCTGGGGGCGTAGCCGCCCTCGTCGCCGACGGCGGTGTTGTAGCCCTTGGACTTAAGGACCTTCTTGAGGGAGTGGAAGACCTCGGTGCCCATTCGCAGGCCCTCGGAGAAGCTCGAGGCGCCCCACGGCTGGACCATGAATTCCTGGAAGTCGACGGTGCCGTCGGCGTGCTTGCCGCCGTTGAGAATGTTCATCATGGGCACCGGCAGGGTGCAGGCGTCGGCGCCGCCCAGGTAGAGGTAGAGTTCCTGCCCGGCGGCGTTGGCGGCGGCGCGGGCCACGGCCAGCGAGACGCCCAGCAGTGCGTTGGCGCCCAGGCGGCTCTTGTTGGGCGTGCCGTCGGCGGCGATCATCGCGTGGTCGATGCTTTCCTGATCGTTGGCGTCCTTGCCGACGACAAGCTGGGCCAGTTCGCCGTTGACGTTGGCGACGGCCTGGAGCACGCCCTTGCCCAGATAACGCTTCTTGTCGCCGTCGCGGAGTTCGCAGGCTTCGTTCTCGCCCGTCGAGGCGCCGCTGGGCACGGCGGCCCGGCCGACGATGCCGTTCTTCAAAAGCACATCGACTTCAACCGTGGGGTTGCCACGGGAATCGAGAATCTGACGACCTTTGACTGCCTTGATCTTGGTGGACATTGCAATTTCCCTTTCTATATCGGGCTGGGCCTCGGCGAGGCGTGAACCTTTCTCCTGCCACACAACGCGGCCTATCTTAGTCATTTGCCGCTCGGATGCAAGATGCCGAATGACCGGAATACCGGAATACCGCAGGACGGGAAGCCGAAGGGCCGCTGCCGCTTGCGGCTTCGCGCGGGTGCCGTGGTCGCGGCGTTTGCGACCACGAACCCGCCCGGATACGTTTTTTCGCGGGGTCTGCTTGTGCTACAGTATGAAGATGGACGACAAAGAACGGGAAGAGGTTTGTCCGGTCACAAGAAAACGTAGCATGGGCATCTTGCCCATGAGTATCACGGGCGTTCCGCCCGTGCAAGTTGCGACTTGGTTTTGAGATAGTTACCAAAAGAGGGATCGGAAGAGACTGAGGCAGGGCGCAATGGCGAACATCGTGACGAAATTCTGGCGCGGCTTGCCGTACCTCCGCAAAGTGGCGTCCCAGGCGATATCCGTGCGATCGGGGCGCCTGTTCTCGACGCCGTCCTCCTATTCCGTGCTCTTTGGCTATCACTGCAACGCCAGGTGCATCTTCTGCCAGTTGCCTCACGGCAAGTCGGAGGAAATCCCCCCGGAAATGATGATGAGGATCGTCAGCGAGGCCAGGGAGCTTTCGCGAGACGGCTTCAACGTCAATCTCAGCGGCGGCGAGCCGCTTCTCTACGACGGCCTCTATGCCGCGCTCGAACGGGCGCACCAGTTGAACGTCAACATGGGTTTCACCACCAACGGTTACCTTCTGACGCCCGAGAACGTGCGAAAGGCCCTGGCCTTCGATCCGTTCAACATCAACGTTTCGCTCGAATCGGTCGATCCCGCCGTCAACGAAAAGCTTCGGCCGATGCCCGGCGGAACGGGCAGGACGTTGGCGGGCATCGACGCGATCCTCGACGAGAAACGCCGCACCGGCGGCCGAGTCACTGTCTTTGTCAAGCCGACTGTCACGGACGTCAACTATGCCTCGCTGCCGCAACTGGTGCGACACTTCGGCAAGGGCGGCGACGTTCTTGTGACGCCTCAGCCCTACTACCCCTGGGCCGGGCATGACGATTTGTGGGTGAGCGACCCCGATCGGCTCGCCCGGGTGGTCGAGGAACTGATCTCGCTCCAGGCTGAGGGTTACAGCCTCAATGCCGACGCCGAGACGCTCCGCGGCTTTGTGGACTACTTCCGCATGCCGCCGCTGAACGGGCCGCTGCGCCGAATCGAACTCAACGGGCGCAAGCGGCGATGCTCCACCGGCTACTCGACGATGTTCATCCTTCCCGACGCGAAGGTCTACCTTTGTGGCCTGCAAACCAAGGCGGTTGGCGATCTCCACACGCAGTCATTGAGGGAAATCTGGCGATCGCAAGCGGCTGCGACTCACCGGCGGCAGGCCAGGGGGTGTACCATCAACTGCCAGTTGTCCTGCACCCGCAAGACGCCCCTGCTGAGAAAGGTCCGATCCTTCCTCCAGATGGGATAGAAACCGCCAGACATGCCCACCGAATAACGGCTGCGATGATTGAGAGGATTGATCCCGCGGCCACGGAGATGTATCTCCCCCGTGCCGAAAACGGCATGAAGGGGGCGTATGCCGAGCGGGACTGGAGCAGGTTTGGATCGGGCGTTGATGGAGATGGAAGGGCAGATGGCAGGGGTTGTTGGTGGGGGAAAAAGAAGCGGGCGAACCCGAAGGTCCGCCCGCGTGAATCTGTGGATGTTGCTGATCTACTTCTTCCCGCGCCTCAGGATTGCCAGGCCGCCCAGGGCCAGCAACGACATTGTGGCAGGCTCGGGAATTTCGACAATCGTAAACTGTGCCATCATGTCTTGACCCGGCTGGACCCAGGGAGCATTGCCGCTTCCGCCGGCACTAGCACTGGGAACGGCCAGCAAGGTGACATCAATGCGGTAATTATCGACGTAGAAAGAAATTGTCGATCCCGCATCAACCGAAAGGTAGTCGGTTTCCCACGTGACCTGGAGTGAGCCGGATTGTGTGAGGTTGTGAGTATCCGATCCGAGGGTCATGCTGCGTGATACATCGGGGGTGAAATTCAGGTCGCTCCAGGCATTGGGGTCTGTCGCGGTGCCCGCATAGGTGTAGTTCACGGTCCACAGAAGCGTGTTGACCTTCTGGGTGACCGTGCCCGGCGTAAGATCGAGGCTGCCGGTATATGTTTGGACTGCCACCGTGTCGCCCGGATATCCATTCGTTCCCCACGGGGCGTTTGAAGGGGGCGTGACGGGGCCGGGGAATTGCTGTGCTGCCACTCCGTTCACCGTGTAGCTGATCACGCCTGCACAGGCCGGCCACGCCAAGGCCAGACTGGCGACGACTAAAGCGGCGTGTGCCGCAACTTGTCCACGAACTCTCATGCATCACCTCTTTGGTTTGCTTGCCCTTCCTTCTTTCCTCTGTTCCACACGACAGGGGGCGAGTGCCTGCCCCGGGCTATCAAGGCAGCCACTTAGAGCCCATCCCAATGGGTGGCACAGCTTTTCCAAGCTGTGCCATGCACAGGCTGGAAAGCCTGTGCCACACACCTACCGAGATAGTTTCTAATGAAAATCACCGAAAAAGAACGGTCCAGGGAGTGCGCCCGTGTGGGCTTCGAGGCATGTGCGAGTGAGCGAGAACGCTCCATGCCTCCGACGTGAATACCCGCCTGTTCCCTTTAACGACGGGCGTCGAAGCAATGGCATTATACCACATAGTGGAGATTTGTCAGTGTGAAAGTCATAAGAAATTCCTCCCGCCCTCTTCGACGTGGAGCGTGGAGTTTAAGCATTGTTTTCTTGGGAACTTGGCAGTCAATCAGGTATCATCACGGCATCTGTCAATCTCAATGGAAGATGAACGTACTCCGACGTTCCTTCCTGCACAGTAGGCCGTCTGTTGTCCGAACCTTAATGCGTGCCACAATCTCCGGACGCCAGCGGTGGTCGTTGGCGAGTAGTCATCTTGAACATCGCAGACAGCGTCGCAGAATCAGGAATGGCTGCGCCGGGGGTAGTCTTCATAGGTCATTGGCATCAGTGTCAGCCTGAAAGGAGCAGCAAAATGCAGCGACCCAGACAGATCGGCTATTCCCCCCTGATAGTCATCGTAATGATGCTGATGTCGTTGGGTTCCGGGTGTACGACAACCCTGGTTACAGATGCAGCCGAGATGGTAGGGAACGATGTAATCTCCAAGGAAGCGGCCGATTACTCCACCCGGCTCATGGGCCAGCCCGCGACTGCCGCCGACACGATCTTCGGTGCACCGACTGAAGTGCTCACGAACGAAAGCACGGGTGATCACTTGCGACTGTACTCGGTAAAAAAGGACCTGCTGAAAAAACTCAAGTGGGTCGTCCGGTGCCACGGCGATCAGATTGCCCAAGTCTCGATGATCGATACGGATCCTGACGGTAGTCGCGATATTGCGGAAAGACTGACATTGGACAAGTGCTACCGGGGACAAACCGCTGAGCAGATTCAGGCGGGCAAGTATCTCCGGGTGCCCGTCGCGATATTTCGCTCGGACAATGATGGCTCCACT
The DNA here is from genome assembly GCA_041661865.1 of Phycisphaerae bacterium. Taxonomy (GTDB): domain Bacteria; phylum Planctomycetota; class Phycisphaerae; order SM23-33; family SM23-33; genus JBAZTO01. The sequence goes on from JBAZTO010000044.1 coordinate 35,199, forward strand.
GTCCGCGTCTATGACATCAGCACCATCGTGGATTTCATGGGCGCGCGGTACTGTGCGGTGCGGTTCGATTATCGAGGCATATTCCGTAATGTCCGGATTCTGGGATGGCTCCACAGCAACTGACAGGACTACGGCTCCATGTAGGTCGAAGCAGAAAGCCCCACGATTTTCCGCTGATCCTTGGGGTAAAAATGCCCCAAGTCCCTTCAATTTGCCTCGAAGAACAGGCCACATGACCTGAAAAAGCAGGTCACACGCTCAATTGCCCCCTAAACACAAAGAGCCGTAACCTATTCAGGTTACGGCTCTTGTGTGAGTCGGGGCGACTAGATTTGAACTAGCGACCTCTGCGTCCCGAACGCAGCGCTCTAGCCAAGCTGAGCTACGCCCCGGTCAATTCTTCTCGTCACAGTCGGCGGCGGTGGCCAGCCAAGTCATTTGGCCGGCCGGCGCCTCGGGCGGCGAGTCCGATAGTCTAGCAACCTCAGACGTCAAATCAAGAACCAAGTTGGTCCGAACTACCGGAGGGGTGTGCCCGAAGTTTCTGGCACTATGCAACTCGTTGTCGCTGAAGGCTCCAGTAGGCCTCCAGCATGTTGCTTTGGTCCACGCACGCCAGGGCGGCCATCGCC
>JBAZTO010000045.1:0-34894 GCA_041661865.1 Phycisphaerae bacterium
TGGCTTGACAACCCGCTACATAGCGGGGCGAAAGAAATTTCTGCCGGCCCGTCGGGCCTTGTGTTCCTGGGGCTGGCCTCCGGGGCCTGACGGCCCCGGCTAAATCCTTCTCGGCCCTTCAGGCCTGCCAAAGAATCTTTTCCCGGATGGAAGACACAGGCCAGACGCCTGTGCTGCCTGTTGCAAGCCCGCTTCCCTGATATGCGAGTGTCAGGTCCGGCGGCAGCGCGTCTGCGCAACAATCGCGACACGAAAAATGAGGGCTGCGCGACAGGAATTGCGCGCAAGAGACGGGCGCTTGCCCCCGCCCGCAATGAAAACGCGGAATAATTCCCTTTTTTTGCTTCCGGCCAGGGTAAGCAATATTGGCGCACAAATGTTGATTGTTCCACGTGGAACATTTTGAGAGCGATTCTCGGCAGCGGCTAGAGCGGGATCTGAGGTCCGCAGGACCGTTCTGCCGGCCCTTCGGGCCTTGTGTTCCTGGGGCTGGCCTCCGGGGCCTGACGGCCCCGGCTAAATCCTTCTCGGCCCTTCAGGCCTGCCGAATCCCGGCTTCTTCCCGTATCGCATATCAGGGAGGTGGAGTTCCAACTCCACCTCCTTTTCGTTCGTCATGGACATCTTCGCGGCGGAGTAGGAACTCCGCCGCGCATCTGCGACAGAACGATTCCGCGTGCAACGAGTTGCACGCCCTACCACTGGCCTGTCGGCCGGCAGGTTGCACGCTCTACAGAATGCCCAAGAATTTGCGAAACTGGTGTTGATAGAGTCTTTTTCTCGCCTATAATTGGTTTCTCGCGTATTTTTCATTTCCAGTGAAGCGGATTCTTCTTCGTCCTCTGTCGGGTCGTGACCGGCGTTCCGGCCGGGCTTCGAGTCGTACGGTAGTCGGCCCTGTTTGGGCGACATTCCAGGAGGTCGAAGTGTCTGTCCCCCCGGCCGAGACGTTTCCAATAGTCGTGCTTGGGCCTTGTGTTTCCGTGAGGTTCTCTGGCATCTTTGAAGCTTAGCAAGGAGGTATTGATGGTCTGATGAAACCGTATGTTCTTGTATGACCTTGCGTATGTGTTGTTGCAGTAAGGGCGAAGGAACAGGCCAATGGTTCCTCGCACACTGAGAGATGTTGCCGAGGCTTTTCTCGAATCAGGTTTTCGACAGGACGCCGCCGGTTCAGGCGGCCCCTGCCGCTGCGAATGACGAAAACGCTGTCGGCAACGGAACAAACGGCGCCGCCCAGAACGGCCCAAAAGGAGATTCACTCATGAGTAAGATAGCAGCATTTGCAACAGTGGCTCTGGTCCTGACGCTCGCCGCCGGGACGAGTCTGGCCGATACCCATGCATGGAACGTAGCCAGCGGGAACTGGAACGTATCGGGGAGTTGGAATCCCGCGAGCGTTCCGGCCTCCGGCGACAACGCCGATATTAGGAGAGCCGGTAGCACCGCCACCATCCCCAGCGGCTACACGGCGAACATTGCGCAAACCTACGTCTACAACTCGAGCAGGCCGACACTGGTTATTAACGGCACCTTGCGTGGAACCTCCGGGCTAAAGATAGGGTACGCTTCCAGCGGCCTGGGCAAGGGGGAGCAGTATGGAGACGCGAACCTGAATTCTAACCTGACCCTCGGCGACGGCGGAAGCTCCCGCTACAGCACCGCTGACGGCGCCTACAACCAGCATAGCGGAACCCTTACCTGTGGCTGTATCCTCACCGGCGACCGGGCAGGCCTTGGGAAGTTTACCCAGTACGGCGGTGTCGCCAACACCGGTTGGATACACGTCGGATATGACACAAGCATGCCCTGTGAGGTCAACCTGATGGGTGGCTCGATGACCACCGGCGGCTTCAAGGTGGCCAGTGGCAAGCTGACGATGGGCCGATGGTCCACCTTCAGCAGCACCGGTACCGTGGAGGTTCTTGCCAACGGCACCGTTGCGGCGGAAATCGCCAGTGGCGTAAACGGGCATGTTGACGTGACGGCCAATGTCACGCTGTACAGCGGCTGCACGCTGGTGATAGACCAGATTGATGGATACGAGCCCTCCAATCACCAGGAGTTCACGCTGATCAATTGCACCGGCGGCGCGACCATCAGCGGCACCTTCACCAATGTGCCGACCGCCTGGACCACCGAGCTCCGCAACAGCAACACGCAGCTTGTGGCCATCTACCACACCCAGACGCGTGCCTTCCCCGGCGCCGAGGGCTACGGCGCCTATGCCACCGGCGGCCGTGGCGGCAGCGTCTACCACGTGACGAACACCAACGACAGCGGCTCCGGTTCACTCCGCGACGGTATCGGTTCCAGCAAGACGATCGTGTTCGACATTGGCGGCACCATCACCCTGTCCAGCACGATGTGGGTTGACAGCCTGAGCAATCTGACGATTGCCGGGCAGACGGCCCCCAGCGACAGCGGCGGCATCTGCGTGAGGGACTACAGGCTCCGCCCCGGTTCCTCAACCAGCGGCCTGGTCATGCGATACATGCGCCTCCGTCTGGGTACCAGTGGCGCCAATAGCGGGGATACCTTGGATACGTCATGCTACAACTCGATCATCGACCACTGCTCGGTGTCCTGGGGCAAAGATGAGTGCTTCTCGGCCAGGGGGACCAATCTCACCGCCTCCTGGAACATCATCAGCGAAGGCATCAATGACGCAGCGCACGGCTATGGATCCTTGATTGACCCGCAGACCAGCGGGGTCCGGATGAGCTGGCACCATAACCTCTATGCGCACCATCTTGGGCGTATGCCCCGCGCCGGCGCCCAGAACGGCGCCAATGATTTCCTGATGGACTACGTCAACAACGTGACCTACAACTGGGGCACCACCCAGGACTGGGGCTGCTGGGGTTGCGTGGGCGCGGAATACCTCAACACCAACTGGGTCAACAACTACGCCATCGCCGGTTCCAACACGGGAACCGCTGCTTACTGCAACACCGTCATGAGTACCAGCAGTAGCGGCGCGACCTGCCGTGTCTATCATACCGGCAACTATATCGACACCGACAAGGACACCTCCCACGACGGTGTTGCCGTGACCAACAACAACTTCAAGGGTGGCAGGACGATCCAGGCCTCGGCCTTCACGATTCCGACCCTTTATGCCATCACCACCAGCGATGCCAACACGGCTTACCAGGCGGTGCTGGCCGGCGTCGGGGCGACCCTTCCGGCACGTGACAGCCGTGACACGAGTGTCGTCAACAGCGTGAGTAACCGCAACGGCGCCATCATCAGCAGCACGCCCGCCTATCCGTCGTTGGCCACCGGCACCACGCCGACCGACACGGACCAGGACGGCATGCCTGACAGTTGGGAGAACTGGTACGGCACCGATCCCAACACCCCCGACAACAACGGCGACCTGGATTCCAACGACGAGTACACCAACCTCGAGCGTTACCTCCAGTACCGCGTGGATTCCAACAGTGTCACCGCAGGCCACTAAGGGCCGAAGCTGTTGGATGTGAGATGTGAACTCGGACAACTGGAGCCGGGAAACTGGTTCCAGTTGTCCGTTAATTTTAATGCCCTGTCCCTGATGTTGTGGTCGATTGACATCCTGCCGGGCCACGGCTAGGATTCTGACGCCGCGGACGGAGCGACTTCACGGTTGGAATCGGCGTCCGCGGATAGGGAAGGAGTCGAGATGGCCTCGGAAAACGTACTGCAACTGACGGACGAGAACTTCGACCAGGAGATGCTCCAGGAGGGTACGGTCGCCCTGGTGGATTTCTGGGCTGAATGGTGCATGCCCTGCAAGATGCTGTCCCCCACGATCGACGACCTGGCCAAGGACTACGCCGGGAAGATCAAGGTCGGCAAGGTTGACACCGACGCCTGCCGCGCGACGGCCATGAAGTTCAACATCAGTGCCATCCCGACGGTGATTCTATTGAAGGACGGGCAGATGAAGAAGAAGTTCGTCGGCCTGCAGCAGAAGCGGGATTTCAAGGCGGCCATCGACGAGGCATTGGCCTCTTAGAACGTGTATGAAAACGTAGCATGGGCGTCTCGCCCATGAGTATCACGGCCGTCCCGGCCGTGTCGAGCCGTTCCAGAACATGGGCAGGATGCCCATGAGTCGCGGGCAACGGCGGTTTTCATACACGTTCTTAGGTCATTACGCGACGCTGTGGGCTTATGGGCGTGTGCGGGTCAGGCCGCGGTGTTAGCAGCCTGCTCCCCGGTCGGGACTGTCCAAGCAAAGGCACGCCATGGACGCATTATCACGCGACGAGGTGCGGCGGATCGACCGCACAGCCATTGAGCAACTGGGCGTCCCCGGCGTCATCCTGATGGAAAATGCCGGGCGCGGCGCCACCGATGCCATCATCAAGCTCCTGGGCAGTCCCGACGGCAAGCGGGTGGCCATTGTCGCCGGCGGTGGAAACAATGGCGGTGACGGCTTCGTGATTGCCCGGCACCTGGCCATCCGCGGCGTGGACGTGACGACATTTCTCCTGACCCCGCCGGACAAAATCGCCGGCGACGCAGCCGTGAATCTCTCCATCCTCCGCAGGCTGGGGCATGCGATCCGCCCACTGGGCCCGCGTGACCTGGTCAAACTTGCGGCGACCCTGGTCCCCTTCGACATGATCGTTGATGCGATCGGCGGCACGGGCATTCGCGGGCCGTTGCGGGGCGAGCAGGCGGCCGCGGTGGAGGCTGTCAATGCCGCACATCGCCCGGTGGTGGCGGTGGACATTCCCACGGGCCTGGACTGCGACAGCGGCGCTGCCGGCGGGCCGACTATCCGTGCGACCCTGACCGTCACCTTCGTGGCCTGGAAGAAGGGTTTCGACACTCCTGGCGCCGAGGCCTTTACCGGCAAGATTATCGTGGCGGACATCGGCGTCCCGGCCGAGGTCGTCGCCGACTTGCCGGCCAAGGGCCAATAATCCGTTGAAAAAGTGTGGCCCAGCCGCCCTCGGCTGGGACGGGATCGCAAGAACACTCGTATTTTCAGGAATTCCACGCCCGAGGGCGGGCGTGCCACAGGCTGGAATGGCTTTTTCAACGGGCGGCTAACACTCCGTCCGTTTTTGAAACTGGGGGTTGGGTGCCAACAGTTGAATGTTCTCTTTTTCCTTCTCTTTTCCCTCCGGGCGAGCCCACGGAGATTATAATCTCGCCCAGGATGCCCCATCAGCAACGCCATATCGCCAGGAAGTCAGCGACCGCGTCGCCCCCGGCAGTCCCGCCGGCCTTGGCGGGCACACGGAGCGTCGCGGCCGTCGCGGCCGGGGTGTCGGTGGTTCTGGCATGTGCATTCGCGTTGCTGCTGGCAACACAACGTGTCACCAGTAGCGACCTGGGCTATCACCTGGCATACGGGGAGCAATTCCTGGCTACCGGCGGGCCGGTGGACACCAACGAGTTCATCTACACGCTCCCGCAGACGCCATCCCAGCGAGAGGCTTGCCCCCCGGGGCCGGGGTGCTGGTACGACTCGCTGGGCCGCTACCGCTTTGCCAATGCCAATTGGCTCAGTCAGGCGATCATCGCCATCCTGTACCGCTTTGGGGGGATGACCGCGATGTCCCTGCTGCCCACAGCCTGCATGGCGGCCGTGCTGGGAATAATGATCGCGACATGCCGTCGGCTGCGGGTTTCGTGGGTTGCCATCGCCGCCGGCGTGGTGTTAGTGACGCTGGGCGTTTCGGGGCGATACGCGCCTCGGCCGGAGATGATCGCGTATCCGCTCCTGGTCGCACAGATGTGCCTGTTGCTGGCGATCGAGAGCGGCGGATTGCTGTCTATGCGGTCGGCAGTATTCTTGGTCGGCCTGCAAGTGATCCTGGTCAATGTGCATAGTTATTTCCTGTTGGGCGCGGGAATGACGGGCGCCATGCTGGCCGACCAGGTTTTGCGAGCGGCCTGGCTGCGATGGCGCGGACAGGATCGGCCGGCGCTAACGGCTGCCGCCGCCAATGCCTGGCGGTTGGGGGCCGTCCTGGCGGCGCAGGCGGGCGCGTGTCTGGTAAACCCCTGGACGTGGCGGCTGGCGGTGATGCCCATCCAGACGGCCCTGTATCTGCGGGAACATCATGTAACCGCCACCGAGTTTGCCGGGCCCAGGCACCCTTGGTCGGTCATCCATGAAATCGTCAATACTGCCGGCGTCCTGGCCATGGAGGGTCTGACGAAGGCATCCGCGCAGATTGTGCTGGTGCTCCTATTGGCCGGCGTCGGGTGCCTTGTTGCCCTTGGTCGCCGTCGATGGGGGCTGGCGGCGATCCTGGCGGCAATGGGAGCCATCGCCCTGTCGATGGTGCGTAATGTCGCGCCGGCTTCGGTGCTGATCGTACCGGCGGCGCTGTGTGCATTCCGGCCTGCTATGGCGAGACCGTCGGCAGGGGGGTCGGTCGCGGCCCATCGACGAGCGGCAATCCTGGCGGCGCTGGGGCTGTCCACTCTGTCGCTCTGGTGGAGTTGGGCGGTGGTGACCAGTCGTTTCCACCAGGCTGTTGGATGGGCGGACCGTTTCGGGATCGGCCCTGCCAGGCGATATCTGCCCCTGGACGCAGCCGATTGGCTCAACAAGCACAAGCCCGCGGGCAGGATGTGGACGGATTTCGACCAATCCTCGAACCTTTATTATTTCACCCAGCCGCACCGCGACGTGCCGATCCTCACCAACACGTGGGCGTACCCTCCGCAGGTCATGCTGATGGTGCTGAACCACCTGGCCGGGACGCCGTTCGATCCGCTGGTCCGGGAGTATTCCATCGAGATCGTGGCCATGGGAAGAGGCGTCACGAATGCCTCGCTCGTGCGATCGCTGGCGAATGACCCGCGATGGACGATCGTACACCTGGACGCCGGGAGCGTCATCTTTCTCCGTAACGAAGGCCCTAACGCCGACCTGGCCCGCCGGTTCGCCATTCCAGCCCCCGCAGGCCCTTCGACATCGCTCAGGGCAGGCGCAGAGGCGGCGGAAATAGATGCGGGTAGCACAGGCGCCTCACCTGTGGTAGGCGATGGTAGCAGAGGCGTCTCGCCTGTGGGCCGCTGAGCCGATCGATCAAACTTAGACGGGCGTGCCCCATTCGTTTGGTACGCCTGTTTTCTTTGTATACCGGTCGCAGGAGGCATGTCCACACACTGCATGTGGCCCCTGCGAGGGGCAAGTATCGCTTGGCGAGACAAAACGGTTTCGGTTAAAGTCAATGCGTCCGATCGGCGTGGATCTTCCCCCGCGCCGGACCCGGTGAGCCAAAGTCCACGTCGTGCCCAGGTGCGAAAGGAAGCGAAGAATGAACGCAAACGGCGAGGTGGAGCTGTTCGTGCCCGGGCGCTTGTGCCTGTTTGGCGAGCACAGCGACTGGGCGGCGGAGTTTGGCCTGCACAAGGGCTATTGCCTGGTGATCGGGACCGACCAGGGCCTCTCCGCCGTCGCCCGCCCGAGCGAGGATTTCATTGTCGAAACCCAGATTCCCGACGCGGCGGGCAGGCCTTCGGGACGCGCCCGTCGGATGAGTTGCCCGTGGGACAGCCGGCATCTCTTGGCCGCGGCCAAGGACCAGACGGAGTTCTTCCGCTACTGTGCGGGCGTGGCTCATCAGGTCATTGGCCGGCCGGGCGTGACGGGCGGGCTGGAACTTCAGATCATCGGCATGGACCTGCCGCTCCGCAAGGGCGTCTCCAGTTCCGCCGCCGTGTGCATCCTGGTGGCCCGCGCCATCGACGCGGTGTACGGCCTGGGGCTTTTCCCGCACGAGCTGATGGAAATCGCCTACCTGGGCGAACGCCTCACCGACAGCCAGTGCGGGCGGATGGACCAGGCCTGCATCTACGGCAAGACGCCGGTTCTGTTGACCTTTCAGCGATCGGCCGAAATCCGTGTCGAGCCGGTCTTCTGCGGCCAGGAGATCCAGATGTTCTTCGTGGACCTGGCCGGCAAGAAGGACACCGTCAAAATCCTGGCCGACCTTCGTGCCGCCTACCTCACCAGCGAGAACCTCAAGAACGCCCTGGGGCCAGCCAATGAAGCCATCGTTCGCTCGGCCTACCGGGCCATGATGGGGGGCGACGCGGCCCGCCTGGGCGAACTGATGACGCAGTCGCAGCAGCAGTTTGACTCCCTGGTGGCTCCGCACAGCCCCGAACAGTTGTCCAGCCCGCTGCTGCACCAGGTGCTGACCCTGGAGTGCATCCAGGAGCACGTTTACGGCGGCAAGGGCGTGGGCAGCCAGGGCGACGGCACGGCCCAGTTTGTCGCCCGCAGCGCCGCCGACCGCGACAAGGCGATGGAGAATATCACGCGGAACTTCCCGCAGATGCAGTGCTTCCCGCTGACCATCAGCCCCCAGGGCAGGAAGGCGCAACGGATGTAGGCGAGGCTGGCGGGTTTAGTAATGGGTCAGGGCGTCTTCTGGCCGATAATACGTTCGTATAGGCTTATGCAACGTGGCCGCCCAGTAGGCATTGCGGCGATGCAGGCCTTAGGAAATATTTTGTAACTGCCCGCGCAGTCGTATAGTATTACGTTGTTAACTACCTTGGGTCTCGCGGCGGGTAGATGGTGTGCAATAGGTACGCTGGCTTGGTTGGGTGCCGGGAGGGAGTGCGCAAAATCTTTTCCCGATCGGGGCGACACCTCGCCCGGGCGGGCACAGAGCCGCCGTGGATGGCGGGGAACACTTTCGGCGCGGACGTAGAGGCTGAAAATCGCAATCGGTCGGTCAAAATGCAATCACACAAAACTTGTTTGGCACTGGCGTTATCGGTTCTCCTGGCACTGCTGGCCCATCCGGCGCTGTCCTTGGCTGAAGGCGTTGCGGCCATTACCAGGCCCAGCGAGGACGTCAGACTGCCGTTCGTCAGCCCCGGAAGGGTTGCCAAGGTTCTGGTCAAGGAAGGCGACAACGTCGCTGCCAACCAGATCCTTATGGCCCAGGAGGACGAGGTGGAGCAGATCCGCCTGGCGCAACTGGACGCCACGGCCAGGGACTTGACCAAGATTCTGTACGCCGAAGCCCAGCTCGAGCAGAAACAGGTGAATCTCAAGCGGCTCAACGAGATCAACCCCAACGCCACGAACGCGACTGAAAAAGAGTTGGCCCAGCTGGATGTCACATCGGCTGATCTTTCCAAGCAGTTGGCGGAGTTCGAGCACAGGCAAGATCTCCTGAAGTACGACGAAATGAAGGCCCAGATCGAGCGGATGAAGCTCAAGAGCCCCTTCGCCGGAAAGATCGAGCAGATCGTCCTTCACGTGGGCGAAGGTCCCGATGCGGGCGTCTACGCGGTTCGGTTGGTGAAGATCGATCCCCTGTGGATCGACGTGCCCGTGCCGCTGGGGCAGGCGCTGAAGTTGGAGGTCGGCGGCGTGGGGAAGGCGGATTTCTCGCCGTTTGGCGGCGGCGTGGTCGAAGGCAAGGTGGTTCACATCGCCGCCATCGGCGACGCGGCCAGCGACACCCTCACGGTGCGCCTGGAGATACCCAACCCCTCATCCCGTCCGGCGGGTGAGCGCGTGCTGGTGAGTTTCCCACGGGGCAAGCTGGCCGAAGTTTCCGGTCCGGCTTCGCAACCGATAACCCAAGAGGCCCAAGGGGGCCAGAAAGAGGAGTGACACATGGTTGATGAGAACGTTGACAAGCCCGCTGAGGAGCCGGTCGGCCAGCAGATGCGTATTCGTCTGGACGAGCGTGAAATGAAGACAGTGTACGCCAACGCCTTCCGTACCAACGGGACGGCCGAGGAAGTCATGCTGGACTTCGGACTCAACCTGGCCGTGCCGCCGGCGCCGGGGCAGACCCAGCCGGAAATCACGTTCCAAATCACCGACCGGGTGATCCTGAATTACTACTCGGCCAAGCGGTTGGCCATTACGCTCAGCCAGTTGATTCGGCGGCACGAAGAGCAGTTTGGCACGTTGGAACTGGACGTCAACAAGCGGCGCGCGAAATAGCACGGCCTGGCCGTGACAACGCAGGCAGAAAGTCAGTGACGATGGACGTCGGACGCACCATTCAGCAGGACAGCCATCCTCGGACAGTCTCCGCGGGAGACCTGGTGGACCGCATCAGCCGGTTCGACGGTCCCCCGGAGCTGTTCCTGATCAACCTGCTTGCCGTGCAGTGCCACATCGCCTCCGCTGACGCGGGGGCCATTCTTCGCGGCAGCGGCGAGAAGGACATCGAGGCGGTGGCGGTCTATCCGCCCCTGGCCCAGGGCGCGACGGCGCCGGTCTGGCTGGCCCAGTCGGCTGAACTCAGCGGCCAGATACTCAAGGCCGGGGTGACGGCCATCCGCCCGCTGCGGTCGCCCGAGGAGCTGTACGGCCAGCCGGCCAAGCGGCACCTGGTCATGGTTCCCCTTCGCGGGGGCAACCAGATCCGCGGGCTGGAGGCGTTTGTTGTCTCCACCGACGATCTGTCGGTTCTGACGGCCTGTTGCGACCGCCTGGAACTGACCACCGGCCTGTTGAGCCTCTACGAGATGCGCCTGACCCTCCAGCGCCGCCAGTTGGACCTGCGAAGGCTGCGCGTGGCGATGGAGACCCTCTCGGCCGTCAACGAGCACAACCGGTTTACCGGCGCGGGCATGACCTTGTGCAATGAGATGGCCAGCCGGTGGAACTGCGAACGTGTGGGTCTGGGGTTCCTCAAGGGACGATACGTCCATCTCAAGGCGATGTCCCACACCGAGAAGTTCAACCGGAAGATGAAGGTGGTCCAGGACATCGAGGCCGCGATGGAAGAGTGCCTCGACCAGAACGTGGAGATTATCTATCCCGCCGATCCGCAGGCGACCTACGTCAGTCGCGCGGCGGCCGAGTTGTCCAAGCGGCACGGGCCGCACACCATGGTTAGCTTTCCACTTCGCCTCAACGGCGAGGAGCTGGCCGTCGTGACGATGGAGAGGCCCGCCGACCAACCCTTCACTCTCGATGAGTTGGAGGCGTTGCGACTGACGTGCGATCTGACCACCCCGCGCCTGGCGGGCCTGCATGACAGTGACGTGTGGTTTGGGGCGGCCCTGGCCAAATGGCTCCGCAAGGGCCTGGCCGGGGCGCTAAGCCCCAAGCACACCTGGGCCAAGGCGTTGGCCATCGCCGCGGCGGGTCTGCTGGCGTTCGTCTTTTTCGCCAAGGGCGACTTCCAGGCCGAGGCGCCTTTCGCGCTTCAGGCCACCAAGATGCAAGTCGTGCCCGCGCCCTTTGAGGGCTACCTCAAGAGTGTCGCGGTACGCCCAGCCGACTACGTCGAGGCCGGCGCATCCCTGGCCGAGCTGGATACGATCGAACTGCGCCTGCAACTGGGACAGGCCCGGGCCGAGAAGGCCGCCTACCTGAAACAGGCCGATGCCGCCCTGGCGACGGCCGGTTTGGGCAAAGACGGCGCGACCAAGATGGCCGAGAGGCAGATCGCCGAGGCCAGCGCCCAGAAGGTCGACGCCCAGATCAAGGTTCTGGAATACCGAATCGCCAAGGGCAGCATTGTCACGCCGATCGCGGGCTTTGTGGTGACCGGCGATCTGGAAAAGCAGATCGGCGCGCCGGTCAAGACCGGGGACGTGATGTTCGAGATTGCCCCGCTGGAGTCGCTACGGGCGGAGCTTTCGGTGCCCGAGGACCAGATCGCCGATGTACAGGTGGGGCAACGGGGCGATCTGGCCACGGTCGGCCATCCCGAATCGAAACTGTCCTTTGTTGTCGAGCGGATCAACCCGGTGGCCGAGGTGGACAAGCAGAACAACGTCTTCAAAGTCCGCGTGAAGCTGGAGAACGTCGACCTCAAGGGCGCGGAGAGTTGGCTGCGTCCAGGCATGGAAGGCGTGGCCAAGGTGGACATCGGCAAGAAGAGCTACGCATGGCTGTGGACGCGGCGGCTGACCAACTGGGTGCGGATGAAGTTGTGGATTTGAGAGCGACTTGAAACTCGAAGATCGAAATCACAGGCGGGACGCCTGTGCTACCGATCGGCCGTGTTGATTCGGATTTTGAGATATGAGTTTGCTGTCGTTGAGGTCTTGCCTTGCCTGTTGAACGCCCCACATTCAGCGAGTCCTGGTACCGTGTCGCGGAGATGCGTCCGCGCCTTCGCTCCACCGTGCAGGCCCACCGCCAGCATTTTCGCGGGATGATGTGGTACGTCCTCCAGGATCCCTCCAACAACGAGTTTTCCCGTCTCAGCGAGAGCGCCTACCGCTTCGTGGCCCTGCTGGACGGGCAGCGCAAGGTGGCCGACGCGTGGAGGATCTGCAACGAGCAGATGGGCGACTCGGCCCCCACCCAGGGCGAGGCCATCCAACTGATGGGCCAGCTCTACACTGCCAACCTGCTCCATGCCGAGCTGCCCCCCGACGCCGCGGGCCTGCTGGAGCGGTTCCGCAAGCGGAAGGTCCGCGAGATCCAGAGCTACCTGATGAACCTGCTGTTCATCCGCATTCCCCTCATCGACCCCGACGAGTTTCTCAATCGCTGGGTCCACATTTTTGGCAAGCTCTTCACCTGGTACGGCCTGGTGTTCTGGGTGCTGATGGTGGGAGCGGGCTTTTACTTCGTGGCCGGCCGGTTCGGCGAACTGGGCAAGAGTTCGGCGGGCGTCCTGGACCCCGAGAACCTGCCGTTGCTGTACCTGGTGATGTTCATTCGCTCGCTGTTCCACGAATTCGGCCACGCCTTTTCCTGTAAAAGGTTCGGCAAGATCAGCGGCAGCGGGGGCGAAGTGCATGTGATGGGCGTGATGTTCCTGGTATTTGCGCCCTTCCCCTACGTCGACGCGTCGAGCATGTGGGCCTTCCGCAGCAAGTGGCACCGTTCGATCGTCTGTGCCGCGGGCATGCTGGTGGAACTGCCGCTGGCTGCCATTGCAGCCATCCTATGGGCCCAGACTGCCGAGGGCACGGCTATTCATGCCCTGGCCTACAACATGATGTTCCTCTCCAGCGTCTCGACGGTGTTGTTCAACGCCAACCCGTTGCTGCGTTACGACGGCTACTACATGCTGTCGGACCTGTTGGAGATCCCCAACCTGGCCCCGCGGAGCAAGGAATTCCTCTACTACCTCGTTCGCCGTTACGTCTACGGCGTCAAGAAACTCCGCAGCCCGGCCCACACGCGCGGCGAGCGGATATGGTTTGTCTTCTACGGCATCTCCTCCGGCATCTACCGCGTGTTCATATCGTTCTGGATATTGATGTTCGTGGCCGACAAGCTCTTCCTGCTGGGCGCGGTGCTGGCGGTGGCCGGGCTGATCGCCTGGGTCTGCGTGCCGCTGGTCAAATTCGTTCGCTACCTGGCCACCAGCAACGAACTGCTTCGCGTGCGGGCGCGGGCGGTGGCACTGACGCTCGCGGCGGCGGCCGCACTGGTGGTGGGGGTGGGCTTTGTCTCTGTGCCCGACCGTTTCAGGGTCGAAGGCGTGGTCGAACCACCGGACATGACCGTGGTGCATGCCGGGGCCGACGGCTTCGTCGAGGAGTTCCTGCCTTCGGGAACCGCCGTCACCGCCGGCGGGCCGGTGCTGATCAGGGCGGTCAACAAGGAACTCGAGTGTAACCGTGAGGCCCTGGCCGCCGAGCGGCGGGGCCTGGAGGCCAGGCAGCGGGCTGCTCGGACGCAGGATCTCTCGCTGGCACAGACTTACGCCGAGCAGATCGTCGTCGTGGATGAGCAGATCGCCCGGGCCGACAAGCAGCTGGCCGATCTGGAAATCAGGCCGACCCACGCGGGAACCTGGATCTCCCCGGAAATCGAGCGAACCAAGGGCGCCTACCTGCGCCGCGGCGACACGGTGGGGATCCTCGCCAGTCTGGACAAGGTCGTGGTCCGCTCGTTCGCCGGGCAGGAATCGTTCGGCAGCGTCTTCCAGGCTTATGTGCATGGCAACGTCGGCACGGTGCAGCTTCGCGTCAAGGGGCGGCCGGACATGCGGTTGACCGGCACCATTGAGAAGATCCTTCCCGCCGGGCAGGACCGTTTGCCCGCGGCCTCCCTGGGCTACAACGCCGGCGGCTCCATTCAGACGGCCGTGGACGACCCCAAGGGAATCAAGTCCGCCGAGCGGCTTTTTGAAATTCGCATCATTCCCAGCCCCGACTCACCGGTGCGGCTGCTGGCGGGACAGCGGGTCATTGCCCGCCTGGAAGTGCCCGCCAAGCCGCTGATCGTGCAGTGGTGGCGCGCGGGCCTGCAACTGGTCCAGAAGAGGTTCCACAGCTAACCGTGACCTCCGCACCCAGCACAATCTGGCGGATGCTGGCCCAGCGGGCGAGCAGCCAGGAATTGCCCAAGGGCCTCGACGCCATTTGGGATGCCGGCGCGGGCATTCTCCAACGCATCAGGCCGCGACGGACGCGGTTCCTGGCCCAGGCCCAGGACGTCCTGGCCTTGCACCCGAAGTACAAAGACATTTCCGACGGCAGGCTCCGCCAGGCCGCCGCCGACATGCGCGACCTGTTCCGTTGCGGGCGCGAGACCCGCGAGCAACTCATCGAGGCCTTCGCCATCATTCGCGAGGTGGACTTCCGCCAACTGGGCGAGCGGCCTTACCTGGTGCAGGTGGCCGGCGCGTCGGCGATTGAGGCCGGCTGCATCGCCGAGATGGCCACCGGCGAGGGCAAGACCCTGACCGCGACCATGCCCGCCGTGATCGCCGGCTGGCGGGGCAAGGGCTGCCACGTCATCACCGTCAACGATTACCTGGCCAAGCGCGACGCGGAGTGGATGCAGAAGATCTATAATTTCTGCGGCCTGACCTGTGCCTCCATCGAGCAGGCTACGCCGCCTCCGGATCGCCGGGCCGCCTACCAGGCTGACATCACCTATTGCACCAACAAGGAAGTAACAGCCGACTACCTGCGCGACCGCCTGGCCCTGGGGCGACTCAGCGGCCTGCCCTCGGCGCTGCTGGCCAAGATCGCCGAAGGCACCGGCAGCGGGACCGACCGCCTCGTGCAGCGAGGCCTGCACCACGCGATCATCGACGAGGCCGACTCGGTGCTCATCGACGAGGCTGTCACGCCGCTGATTATCTCCGGCCCGGCCCCCAACGCCGAGCAGGTGGAGGCTTTCCAGCAGGCGATGACCCTGGCGTCCGAGCTGGCGGCCGGCCGGGACTACCGCGTCGATCAGCGTTATCGCGAGGTGGACCTGTCCGACGCGGGCAAGGGACGGCTGGAGGAGTTGGCCGAGTCGATGGGGGGCATCTGGGCCGGCGCCCGCCGCCGTGAGGAGCTGGTCACCCAGGCGCTGACGGCCCGCGAGTTCTACCTGCGCGACAAGCAATACATCGTCAACGAAGAGAAGATCATGATCGTTGACGAATTCACCGGGCGACTGATGCCCGACCGCGAGTGGCGCGACGGCCTGCACCAGGCCATCGAGGCCAAGGAGGGGCTGAAGGTCAATCCGCCCAAGGAGACTTACGCCCGCATCAGCTTCCAGCGATTCTTCCGGCAGTACAAGAAGCTCTCGGGCATGACCGGCACAGCCGCCGAGGCCTGGCGCGAATTCTGGCAGATCTATCACACTCCGACGGTGGTCATACCGACCAATCGCCCGCGGATTCGCAAGAACTTCGCCGACCGCGTCTACACGACGGAGGCGGCCAAGTGGGCCGCGTTGGTGGAGGAGATCGTTCGCGTCCACAAGACCGGCCGGCCGATCCTGGTGGGCACGCGGAGCGTCCGCTCCAGCGAGTACCTCAGCACCTTGCTGGCCGCACAGGGGCTCGACCACCAGGTGCTCAACGCCGTCCGCCACGCCGAGGAGGCCCAGGTGGTCGCCGGCGCCGGCCAGGCCGGACGCATCACCGTCGCGACCAACATGGCCGGTCGCGGCACGGACATCAAGCTGGGTCGCGGCGTGGCCGAGAAGGGCGGCCTGCACGTCGTCGCCGCCGAACGGCACGAGTCCGGCCGCGTCGACCGACAGCTCTACGGCCGCAGCGGACGCCAGGGCGACCCGGGCAGCGCCCAGGCCATTGTCTGCCTGGAGGATGAACTGCTGACCCGCCACGCCGCGCAGGCCGGCCGCTGGCTGCGCCGCCGATACGGCAACGGCGACCAGGAGATTTCCTCCGGGTTCATTCGCCGCGTCTTCGGCGCCGCGCAGAAGCACGCCGAGTCCCAGGCCCTCAAGCAGCGCAAAGGCGTGCTCAAGACCGACGACTGGCTCGACCAGTACCTCGGCTTCGCGGGTGTGGAGAAGTAACCACGCCGATTCGCGGTCGCAGGGCGTACTTACCAGTACGCGGAACCGGTGCCAGCAGCGCACCGTGCATTCCCGCTCGCTTCGCGCTCGCGGCTAGTAGGTTTGGGCGGCGATTCGCGACCCTGCACGAAGATTCTTTCTGTTCCCTCCGCCTGTTTGCGATAAACTGTGCCCGATGATCGCGTTTTCGATTCAATCCGGCAGCAACGGCAACTGCGTCTATGTCGAGTGCGGCAAGACGGGCGTGCTGTTTGATGCGGGCATCAGCGGCCTCAAGGCCCAGCGGGCCCTGGCCGCCCACGGTCGCGACATCCGCAAGGTCGCGGCGGTGGTCATTTCGCACGATCACCGCGATCACGTCTGCTCGGCGGGCATCTTCAGCCGCAAGTTCGGCCTGCCGGTGTACATCACCCCGCCGACGCTGGAGGCGGCGCGGCAGTGCAAGCTCGGGCGCATCGACGATATCCGCCTCTTCCAGTCCGGGCAGACCGTGGAGATCGGCCCGATGACGATCCGGACGGTCCCCACGCCGCACGACAGCGCCGACGGCGTGGCTTTTGTCGTCGAGGGCGAGGGCAGGAGGGTCGGAGTCCTGACCGACCTCGGCCACGTGTTCGACGGCCTGGCCGAGGTGGTCGCGACGCTGGACGGGGTGTTCCTGGAGAGCAACTACGAGCCGGAACTGCTGGAAAACGGGCCCTACCCGGAGTTCCTCAAGGCCCGCATTCGCGGCCCGCACGGGCATATTTCCAACCATGAAGCTGCGGGCCTGCTGCACGCCACTGCCGGCGGCACGCTCAAGTGGGCCTGCCTGGCGCACCTCAGCGAGCACAACAACACCCCCGCCGCGGCGATGAAGGTACACCGGCGCATCCTCAAGGACACCTTGCCCCTGCACGTCGCCAGCCGCTACGAACCGTCGGGCATTTTCGAGGCCTGATCACCGGGCCCTGATTGGCCCAGAGGGTACAGAAAAAAAACGGCTTAGCGGGGATGAACGCGGATAAACACAGATCAAAGATCACGAAGATAGTATTCCGTCAGTTTTGAGACTGCGGGTTGGGTGCTATACCCATGCGGTTGTTGTTAGCATGGGCATGTGCGCGATGGACATATCCACCCGCAAGAAACAGCCAAGAAGCCGAGTACCCCATTCCGCCCACGCTCGATGGTCCAACGGCTGTAGCCCTTGATCCAGGTTTGTCCGCCGGCTCCTGGCCTCCGGTGGATCGGATACTGTTATCTGCTGCCATCTGAGTTCATCTGCGTTCATCCCCGCTAAGAGATGTTTCTCTCTGCGTTCTCTGTGTTCTCTGTGATGGCCGTTGCCGTGCTTCTTGAACGCCCAGGAAATCCAGTCATGCCCATCGCCGGCCTCGCGCGTCCCGCATCGTTTACACCGCCGGCGGAATCGTGTAGATGTAATGCGCCCGGACCTCCGGCGGCGCCGAGGCGAAAGGACAGGCATGAAGGCGGCATTCTACGAAGGCGATCGGACAATCAGCGTCGGCCCGTGCATCCCCGAGGCGCCCAAGGCCGGCGAGGTGCGGCTGAAGGTGGCCTACTGCGGCATCTGCGGCACGGACCTGCACATCTTCCACGGCCAGATGGACAAGCGCGTCAGGGTTCCGCAGGTCATCGGCCACGAAATGTCCGGCGAGGTGGCCGAGGTCGGGCCCGGCGTCAAGGGCTTTGCCGTGGGCGACCGCGTGGTGGTTCGCCCGCTCTGGCCGTGCGGCACATGCCCGGCCTGCAAGAGCGGCTACGCACACGTCTGCTACAAGCTCAAGTTCCTGGGCATTGACACGCCCGGCGCGTTCCAGGGTTCCTGGACGGTGCCGGCCCACGCCCTGCATCGCCTGCCCGCGACGGTGTCGTTGGACCTGGGCGCGATGATCGAGCCGACGGCGGTGGCCTGTCACGACGTGCGCCTCGCCCAGGTGCGACACGGCGAGGCGGTGGTGGTCATCGGCGGCGGCCCCATCGGACTGCTGATCGCGCTGGTGGCCAGAGACGCCGGCGCTCGCGTGCTGGTCAGCGAGGTCAACCCGCATCGCCTCAGCCTGGCCTGGGGGCTGGGGCTGGAGGTCGTCGATGCCCGCAGCGAAGACCTGCCCGCGCGGGTTGAGACCTGGACCGCGGGGGCCGGCGCGGACGTGGTGTTCGAGGTCTCCGGCTCGGCTGCCGGGGCCGAGATGATGACTCAACTGCCGCGCGCCGGAGGACGCATCGTGCCGGTGGCGATCTTCTCCGAGCCGCAGAAGGTGGACCTGTTCCGCATGTTCTGGCGCGAACTGAAAATGCTCGGCGCCCGCGTCTACCAGGAGGAGGACTTCGAGCGGGCCATCGCACTGGTGGCCTCCAACAAGCTGCCCCTGGAGCGGCTGATTTCCGGGCGATTCGGCCTG
The DNA here is from genome assembly GCA_041661865.1 of Phycisphaerae bacterium. Classification (GTDB taxonomy): domain Bacteria; phylum Planctomycetota; class Phycisphaerae; order SM23-33; family SM23-33; genus JBAZTO01. The sequence goes on from JBAZTO010000045.1 coordinate 18,595, forward strand.
GACGAACTGGGCAAGGCCTTCGCGCAGATGGACATCGCCGGCGCCGAGGCGATGAAAATCCTCATCAAGTGCTCGGAATAATATAGAAGCTATCACAAAGACCACGAAAAACAGCGAGAAGCTATCACAAAGAGCACAAAGGACACAGAGATCACAAAGAACAGATCAGAGAAACGAGACTACGAAGAGCAGATCAGAAAGAAGAAACTGAGAAAGACGACAGAGAACAAAGCCCGATGCTTTTTGTCAGAATATGTAAAGTTGTTTTTGTGCATCCTTCGTGTTCTTTGTGTTCTTTGTGTTCTTTGTGATCTTCGTGATGGCCGTTGGTTTTTTAGACCCGACTGGAGATGACGGCATGGGCATTCTGGACCTTTTCAGGTTGGACGGACAGACGGCGGTGGTGACCGGTTGCCGGCGTGGGCTGGGCCTGGCGATGGCTGAGGGGCTGGCCGAGGCCGGCGCGGACATTGTCGGCATCAGCGCGACCCTCGAGCCGTCCGGCAGCGAGGTGGAGAAAAAGGTCCGGGCCCTGGGGCGAAAGTTCAAGGGCTACGCCTGCGACTTCGCCGATCGGTCGGCCCTCTACGCGACGATCGCCACGGTCAAGGCTGAGTCGCCGCGCATCGATATCCTGATCAACAACGCCGGCACGATCCTCCGCAAGCCAGCCGTCGAGCATCCCGACGACTTCTGGGACAAGGTCATCGAGGTCAACCTCAACTCGCAGTTCATTCTCAGCCGCGAGCTGGGCAAGGAAATGGTCGCTCGGGGGAGGGGCAAGATCGTCTTCATCGCCTCGATGCTGACCTTCCAGGGCGGCATCACCGTGCCCGGATACGCCGCCAGCAAGGGCGCCATCGGCTCGCTGACCAAAGCCCTGGCCAACGAGTGGGCCTCCAAGGGCGTCTGCGTCAACGCCATTGCCCCCGGATACATGGCCACCGACAACACCGCCGCCCTGCAGGCCGACAAGGACCGCAACGCCGCCATCCTCGCCCGTATCCCCGCCGGACGCTGGGGCCTGGGCGAGGACATGAAGGGGGCCGCTCTCTTCCTGGCCTCCTCCGCGTCGGACTACGTCCACGGCACGATCCTGATCGTCGACGGCGGCTGGATGGGCAGATGATATCTCAAACCCCATGATACGCATTGGCAAGAGGCCATACTACGTCTTGAGGTAGTTTCCTACTGTGACGCGGAAGTCCCCGCTGAAATCAGCATGAAGAGCAGCCCAGCGATGAGATCGCCCGCAATGATGCCGATCATGAGCAACTTCGTCGTGCGGTAGGCCGGCGTTCCTCCCAGCCGGGTCACCGCCATCTTGATGAACCATCCCAGCAGAAACGAAGGCGCGAAATACACGGTCGTGAGCGTGCCCATGACCACGAAGATGATCGGGTGCAGGGGCCACCACGGAAGTCGCAGCCGCAGCAGGCCCAGGACCAGCACGGCGGCGAAGCCCACGCCCGCGGAGGCCAGGAATGACGGATTGGGCGACATGTGGGTCAGCCGCTGCACGGGCGAGAGGTTTTCAGATTCGGTCAACTGGTCGAAGGCCGAGAGCTTGCCGATTTCCTGGCTGGCGGTATTGAAGGCCCATCGTGGCACGCGACTGCCGGAGAACCCGTCGGTGCCCTGGCTCATGAGGCCGAAGCTGTAGTCGGTCCACAGCATCACGGGGACCGCCACCGCCAGGGCCAGGCCGAAAGCGCCCGCCGCCGCCCAGCCCAGCCGCGACGGCCGAACCTTCATCTGGTCGCCCAGGCGGAGGCCGTTGACCATGAAGGGCATCAGGCACTCCCGAGTGTCGGCCGTTGTCACCACCGCCAGCAGGCCCAGGATAATCAGGGCCTTGGGCCCCAGGGCCGCTCCGCCCAGCAAGGCCAGAATCACCCCGACGGGCTGCCAGTTCATCAGGACCATGAACAGGCCCGCCTCGGCGTTCAGCCGGGCCACAACCAGGAACAGCATCAGGACGATGAGCACCACCGGAATGGCGAGGGTCCAGTCCAGCCCCAAACGGACCAGGAGAATGACCAGGCCGCCCATGCACAGCATCAGGATGCGGCAGGCCCAGACGGCGTAGCGATCGGCATGGTCCCTGGACAAGAGGGGCACGAAAGCGCCTTTGAGCACCTGCCAGTAGTAGCGCCGGCCGGTGTAGGCAAGCACCAGCACCATGGCGACGCAACTGCCGAAGCGGCTCCAGTCGAATATGCCGCCGCGAACGCGGTCGGATGCGGGCGAAATGCCGGCGTGGACGCACAGCACTGAGGCGAGCGAACAGAGCAGCAGTGATAGCGGAAGGCTCAGCCCCACATCCCAGGCCAGGAAGAAAGAGAATCCCAGGGCCACGGGGATAAGCTTCGGCCGCAAGACCTCGTACGACCAGGGCACCTGGTGCAACACGTCGAATTTGTCCGCCAGGGGCGTTATATCGAGCATCATCGGGATCGTGACGGCATTGGGGAACCACATTTGAAGGTTGTTGATGGCGCGGATGCCCATCACGATCGCCAACCCGATCCAGAAGACCTTGCTTCGCAGGATGCTCTGCGATGAGGCCTCTCCCAGCAGCGTGCTGGTGAAGTCCACCACCGGGTAACGCAGGCGCTCGTGGGCGCTCCACTGCCGGTGAACGATCAGGGCCAGGCAGATCGAAGCGATCGCCAGCAGCAGGAGCATCGGCATCCAGGTGGCCAGCGGCTGCCGCCAGGCCTCCCAGGGGACGTCGCCCGGACTGATGAAATGTCCGTCGCCGTAACCGTACAGGAGCCTCTCATCGACCTGTTCGCAGTAGCGTCCTCCGGCCGGCAGCATGGCGGGTGGGACGTAGCCCAGGACGTCGTACTTTTTCCAACTCGGCTCGGTGTGATTCACAATCACCGGGATGGCCAGGACACGCGGGAAGAACCGCATCATGCCGCTGCCGGGGATCGAGCAGCCGGCGAAGGCCATCATGATCACCACCGCCAGCTCGGCCGGCTTGAACGACCAGGATCGGTTGAACAGGCCCAGCAGAGGATTGAGCAGCAGGATCACCAGCAACAGGGGCGCGAAGACAATCAGCGGGAAGTGGCTGCCGGAGATCAGGGTCATCCGGTCAATCGGGATGACCTGATTGTTGACGTAGCCGCCGGCGGCAATCACCACCGCCGCAAGAACGCCCAGGATGATGGCGCGAAGGGTCATGTCAACAACTCGCCGAATGTTTTCTTTACGTCGCTCGCGGCCACCCGAGGCCGCCTAAGAATCGGCCATGTTACAAGCAGTGGATACGAGTGAAAAGCCGTTTGTGGGGTGAATACAGAGAATCTTTGAGGACGCCTCTTCGTGACCTCTGTGATCTCTGTGATGGCTGTCAGTCTTACTGGCGGATGGGTTCGAGGTCCGAGAGAGGCAGTTCCATTTCGAAGATGCCCGACTGCACGACGGCCTGGTCCTTGTCGGCCTTGATGCGGATCAGCGTGGCGGCCTTGTTGAAGGGGACGACGAAGACCTTCTCCCCCGGCTTGCAGGCCAGAAGGATTTCGTGGTTGCTTCGAGCGGCCTTGCTCTCGGCGCTGCGGCGGTGCATGGGGCGGTCGGGCTGCGGGGTCTCAGCCGGCTCGTGCGAATGGTCGCGGCCGTGGTCGTGACGGCGCGGCGGTGACGGGGCGTGCGGAGCGAACGGGCCGGTCTGCGGGAAAAGTTCCTGGAGGGGCAGATTGATCTCGCCGCCGTCGGCGCTGACGCTGGCCCGCAGGCCGCCCAGATCCACCTTCACCAGCGTGCCGGTGCCGGGCTTGCGCGCGATGGGCACCGGGTCGCCGATTTTCATGCGGTTGATGGCCGTCAGCCAGGCGTCGTACTGCTTGGCGCGGTCGCGCTGGGCCTGGAGGCTGCGATGGTATTCCTGCCTCAGCCGCTCGGCCTCGGCCCGCGCCGCCTCGCTGTCCCTGGCCTGGTCGAGGATCTGCTTGCGGAGCGAGGCGATCTGCTCGCGGACGGCTGACTGGCCCAAGTCGGGCATCAGGTCCCGCAGCGGCACCTCCACCTGGAGGCTTCCGGCGTCGACCAGGGCGATCTGGCGGTGCAGTTCCAGCCGCACCAGGTGGGCGGTCTTTCGCAGGGAGGGCACGAAAACCTCGTCGCCGGCCTTGAGCTCCGGCAGCGTGGCCAGCCAGGTCTCGAACTCGCCCTGAAGGCGGTGGAGGTCCGCCAGCTTGGATTCGTAGTCCTCGTGGCGGATCTCGGCGGCGACCTGTGCGGCCTGGGCTTCGGCGCGGGCGGCCTCGGCCACCTGCCGGGCCGCGCCGGTGGCCCGCAGCGCGCGGCGGAACTGCTTGCCCTGCGCGCCCAGGTGCTTGCGGGCGGCGTCGATGACGCGCCCGGGCAGCCCCAGGTGCTGGGCGACGGTGATGGCGTGGCTTTCGCCGGGCGTGCCGATCCGCAGGTGATAGGTCGGCCGCAGCGTGGCCGTGTCGAAGTCCACCGAGGCGTTGTCGACGCGCTCGTGGTTGAGCGCGTAGGCCTTTAGGACGCTCAGGTGCGTGGTGACCATCGCCGGGCAGCCGATGGCGCCCAGCTCGTCCAGCACGGCTGCGCCGATGGCGCCGCCCTCGTCGGGATCAGTGCCGCTGCCCAGCTCGTCCAGCAGGACCAGGCAGTTGCGGTCGGCCTTCTGAAGGATGTAGCGGAGGCGCTTGATGTGCGCGCCGAAAGTCGAAAGCGACTGTTCGAGCGACTGCTCGTCGCCGATGTCGATGAACACGTCGTGAAAGATCGGCAGGGTCGAATCGCGCCGCGCCGGAATGTGCAGGCCGCTCTGGGCCATCAGCACCAGCAGCGCCACGGTCTTGAGCGTGACGGTCTTGCCGCCGGTGTTGGAGCCGGTGATGACCAGGATGTCGAAGTCGCTGCCCAGCCGCACGTCAATGGGCACGACCTCCTGGCGCGCCTCGGAGGGCGTGGCGCGGGCGTGATTGTGCCTGTGGGCCTGCTCCAGCAGCAGCGGGTGGCGGGCCTGGTTGAGCTGGAGCGGCCCGCGCTCGGTCAGGGCCGGGCAGGTCATATCGAACTGGTAGGCGTACTGCGCCTTAGCGGAGATCAGGTCCACCCCCGCGGCGGCGCGCAATGAGGCGGACAGTTCATCGGCGCGGGCGGTGATCCGCAGGCCTAGCTGGCTGAGCAGACGCTGGATCTCTGCCCGCTCGTCACCGTACAGGTCGGCCAGGCGATTGTTGAGCTCCACCGACGCGTTGGGTTCGACGAACACCGTCGCGCCGCTCTGGCTGGCGCGGTGGACGACGCCGGGCAGGCGGCCGCGGTTCTCGGCCTTGACCGGCAGGACGTAGCGGTCGCCGTGCAGCGTGACCACCGGGTTTTGCAGCAGCTTGGCCACTTCGCCCTGGCGCAGGTAGCCGTAGATCACGTCATGGATATGCTGGGCGGTGTCGGCGATTTCCCTGCGGATGGACGCCAGGCGCTGGGAGGCCTCGTCCTTGACGGTCCCGTCGGCCCCGAGGATCGAGCGGATGGCGGCCAGTTCAGAGGCAAAGTCGCCGATCCCCTCCGCCAGCGAATGCAGGGACTCCAGATCCTCGGGCAGGGCGTGCAGATACTGCCGAATGTTGCCCAGGCCTTCGAGCGTGGAGGCGATGGCCGCGAAATCCTCGCTCTCGGCCCCGCCGCCGGGCCTGGCCCGCTCGATGGCGCCGAAGATATCGGTGATCCCGGCCAATGGCGGCAGCGACACGTCGCGGATGGCCTTGACCATCTCGCTGACCTGGCCCAGCCATCGCGCGATGACCTCGGGGTTTCGGGACGGCCCGATCCTCCCGGCCAGTGCCTTGCCCAGCGAGGTGCCGGCGAATCGCTGAAGAATGCGGCGAACGGAATCGAACTCGACCTTGTTGAGAGTGAAAGAATCCACGAGTGGCCTCATGCACGGAAAAAATGATTTCCGCCATTATACCGCCCCGCCGCCGTGGGTGGGCCAGAAAGTGGGCTCGCCCGGGCATTTTGACATTGCCTTGCCACCGAGGCGTGGGGCCGGGTATAAGATGTGTCACAGAGGCCACTTCAAACGCCTGCATTGAAAGGGAAGAGCATGACTGCCACATGGATCATCGTCGGGATCATCGTGCTGTTGCTGCTGGCGCTGGTGGGGATCTACAACGGCCTGGTCAGCAAGCGCATCCGCTGCCAGGAGGCCTGGGCCCAGGTCGACGTGCAGCTCAAGCGTCGCTACGACCTGATCCCCAATCTCGTCGAGACCGTCCGCGGCTATGCCACGCACGAGAAGGAGACGCTCGAGCGCGTGATCAACGCCCGCAACAAGGCCATCGCCGCCAGCGGCGTCAAGGAGCAGGCCGAGGCGGAGAACTTCCTCTCCGGCGCGCTGCGGCAGTTGTTCGCCCTGTCGGAGGCCTATCCCAATCTCAAGGCCAACGAAAACTTCTCGCAGCTCCAGGAAGAACTGACCAGCACGGAAAACCGCATCGCCTTCGCCCGCCAGCATTACAACGACAGCGGCGCGATCTACAACACCGCCCGCGAGAGCTTCCCCAACAACCTGGTGGCCAACGCCTTCAACTTCCAGCGTCAGGATTACTTCGAGCTCGAAGAGCCCGCCGCCCGCGAGGCGCCGAAGGTCAAGTTCCAGTAATGCCAATTGTCGTGAGTGCCGCTCGTGCCCATTGAAACTTATCATACGCTGATTTCCCGCAACAAGCGGAACACCTGGCTGCTCATCGTCGTCTTTGCGATGGTCTTTGTCGGCCTGGGCGTGCTGATCGGCAACGTCTGGGGCGGGGGCAACGCGGAGTTCAGCATCCTGACGGCCGCGTCGGCTGGGCTGATCGCCTTCCTGCTGACTCTGGCCAGCTACTACGGCGGCAGTTCGGTGCTATTGGGCATCAGCCACGCCCGCGAAATCAGCAAGAGCGACGATCCGCAACTGTTCAACGTGGTGGAGGAGATTTGCCTGGCCGGCGGGCTGCCCGTGCCGAAGATCTACGTCATCGAGGATTCGGCCATGAATGCCTTCGCCACCGGCCGCGATCCCAAACACGCCTCGGTGGCCATCACCAGCGGACTTCGCGGGCGGCTCAATCGCGAGGAGCTTGAGGGCGTCATCGCCCATGAGCTGTCGCACGTGCGGCACTACGACATCCTGTTCGCCACGCTGATCGCGGTGATGGTGGGCGTGCTGGTGATGCTGTGCGACATCTTCCTGCGAAGCATGTGGTGGGGCGGCGGCCGCAGGCGGCAGAGCAGCGACCGGCAGAGCGAGGGCGGCGGCGGCCTCCAGGTGATCCTGCTGATCCTGGCCCTGGTGCTGGCGATCCTCGCGCCGATCCTGGCCAAGATCATCCAGATGGCCATCTCGCGCCAGCGGGAATTCCTGGCCGACGCGGGCAGCGTCGAGCTGACGCGAAACCCCACCGGCCTGGCCCATGCCCTGGCTAAGCTGGGCGGCGACGAGGAAGTCCTGGAAGCAGCCAACCGGGCCACCGCGCCGCTGTACATCGTCCACCCGATCAGGAAGTTTGAGGAACGCGCCTCGAGCATCTTCGACACGCATCCGCCGCTGAACGAGCGGATCAATCGGCTGATGTCGCTGACGCAATAGCGGCGCAGGTAGCACAGGCGTCTCGCCTGTGTCCGGGGACTGGTTCTTCTTAAATGCACAGGCGGGACGCCTGTGCTACCCGGTAAACGGAGTTGGTCATGAAGCCAATCGTGTCACGGACGCTGTTGATGCTGGTAATGCTGGCCTGGGCCGGCGGGTGCAATTCAGCCGCCGCGCCGCTGGCGGCGTTGCCCACGCACGACCTGGACCTTTCCGGCGGTGTGGCCAAGCCGGCCTGCACGATGCCGGCGGGCGAGACGTCGCAGCCGTCCGTGGCTGCGCCGGAGGATGACTGGGCCTGCCAGGGCTATCGGCAGTGGCGGTACATCGTCATCCACCACAGCGGCAACGAGAAGGGCAACGCGGCCGAGTTCGACCTCATGCATCGCCGCCGCGGGTGGGATGAGTTGGGCTATCATTTCGTCATCGACAATGGCCAGGGCGGCCGGGACGGGGCCATCGAGGTCGGCAGCCGCTGGAAGAGCCAGAAGTGGGGCGCCCATTGCGGCGGTACGCCCAACAACGAGTACAACACCCAGGGCATCGGCATCTGCCTGGTGGGGGATTTTTCAAACCACATGCCTTCGCAGGCCCAGTTGGAATCGCTCTGCCGGCTGGTGAGTTACCTGGCCGCCACCTGCGAGATCGAACCTGAGAACATTGTCGGCCATCGCGACGCGCCAAGGGCCAGGACCGAGTGCCCCGGCGACGTTCTGCTCGGCTATGTACACACAAGTCTTCGCGACCTGGGCTATGGCCGCTCTGCCGCCGCCGCATCAACGCTGAAAACGCCATAGGGCCTTTAGGGACTCTAACAAAACGTAGCATGGGCATCTTGCCCATGAGTATCACGGACGTCCCGCCCGTGCAAATTGCGAAGAACATGGCCAAGATGGCCATGCGACTCACGGGCGAGACGCCCGTGCTACGGCGTTTTGTTAGATCCCCTTAGCGGGGTGTTGTGCAACCGGCAGCGGGTGTGCCCAAACTTTCTGGCACGTTGCAACATCTTGTTGCTGTTGTTGTTAGCCCGCAGGGAGTTTGATAATAGCCCCGGGCGGAGCGAAGTCCGGGTCGGTAGCACAGGCGTCTCGCCTGTGTCTTGGAGATCCACAGCCGAGACGGCTGTGGTACCCACAATCGGAGCCTCTTGTGGGCGATTGAGAAGCGGCCTGTGCCCATGACTTCAGTCGCCCGTAAAGGGCTCCAACGGCCGGCGTCTGCCCACCCCGCCCTTCGCTGCGCTTCAGGCGGGGCTATTTTCAGACGCTCTTCGAGCTAAGAAATAGCATTGCCAGAAAGTTTGGGCACAACCGGGCCGTGCCGATAAGCTCCGCACTCCGGCCGTACCTCGACCGCTATATCCCCAGGCCATCGGATGGCAATTGGTACTTCCCCAGCCCCGAAGGCAAGCACTACGACCCGGACAACTTCTCAGACCGACTCCGAACGCTCAACGCCGACGCAGGATTGCCGTGGGGTTGCCTGGACTTCCGCCACACCTTCGGCAGCCAACTGGCCATGAAGGGCGAAAGCCTCTACAAGATCGCAACCCTGATGGGTAATAGCCCGGAAATCTGCCGCAGGCATTACGCGGCTCTGATACCCGAGGTGATGGCGGATAGCGTGGAGTTCCTCGCGTGCCAACGCTCCTCGCTCTCAACCGTCTCCGCACCAACTTTGGCCTTGCATAGCCTGACCCGGCATGAGACACTTCATCTCAGACGCATATAGGTATTGGGTGCTGTCACCGTGACCCATTTAAGGGGATTGTCAAATGCGACTTTCTACACATTACGGATTGGGCTGCAATCAATCGTCTCTCGATTTCATTGATGTTCCAACCAACGATGATGTATCCCTTCACATCGATCCTCGCGCAATTGCAGCCCTACCCTCTGATTGGGGCCAAGAATGCATCGCACTGATACGGGACTTCTTCTCGTCAGTGTTGGCCGCAGTTCGCGACAACAACTACACCGTCGGCCACGACCTCCTCAATCAGCTTCGCGAGCCGAAAGAAACCCACCTCGGGTACTCAGTCCAAGGGACGAGCGGTCGTGGGGTAGGCCAACTTAAAGCCGACTACCTATGGGACGCACTCAGACAAAGCCGAGCCGTCAGTTCCGGCCTTCTCGAAAACTTGGAAGAGACCGCCCTTCTTGTTGAAGGAATAGATCGCGATATTATCTCCGACATCACCACCAACATTATCCGCGAACCCCTCATCGAATACACGCAAGCAGCTTGCCAGTTCTATCAAATACCGCTTCACCAGGACGTCGACTCGGGGCCACTGTGGAATCCAAAGAAGAAGGAGTGGTTCAGCAAGTATGTCCATCTCCCAATAGTCGGCGGCTGGAAGCTTTTACTGGTCCCCAAAGTGATCGTTCGGCTCCAACTTGTCTACAACCAGGACGAGTACTACCGTCACTACATATTGGAGGAACTGCGTCATGCGGAATTGGCTTCCCATTCCCCGCTCGTCCAAGTTCTCAAGAACGGTAGGACTCGTGTCACCAACAAGAGCCTCCAGGCAAAGTATGGCACCGGCAAAGCCGTCCTTATCAGCCAAACCCTAAGGCATCCTTCTGCTCTCGACAAATATAGGCGCGCCAAAGCGGAGCCCAGCGAGCCATTGACTCACATTCAACTAGCCGTGACTACTGCAGGACTTCCAGACTGGGAACAACTCCTCAACAATGTTCTCTCTCTAAAGCCGGGCGCAGCAGCTGCTGACGCGTATGAGAAGGCAATCCTGGCGCTATTGAACGCCGTGTTCTATCCTTCACTTGTGGATCCAGATCCCCAGTGCGAAATCCACGAAGGCCGGAAACGTGTCGATATTAGGTTCACCAATATGGGTCACAGAGGTTTCTTCTATTGGCTCGCGCAGCACTATCCGTCATCCTACGTCTGGATCGAGTGTAAGAACTATTCCTCCGATCCCGGCAATCCCGAAGTTGACCAACTCATCGGACGTTTTTCTCCCAAGCGCGGCAAGGTCGGAATGTTGACGTGCCGCTTTCTTTCCGACAAACCCCTTCTTCTGAAACGGTGCAGGGATGCCGCTCTGGCCGACCAGGGTTACATTATCGCTTTGGACGACGATGACCTCCGCACATTAGTCAAGCAAAGGATGTCCCCGAAGACGGAAACGGCATTTCCGCTTCTTCAAGAGAGGTTTTCGGAGTTGGTGAACTGAAAGCACTACCCCGGCGGACTGGCGATCTCCGGGGTAGTTTTGGGGTAAAGCAGCGTTGTTCGTTAGCCCAGCCGGTCACGGCTGCAACGTGGACCGCCGCGATGCTTCATAAGTCCGGATACCTGGTCCGATTATCGACGGCCAGGATCACTCTTTTTCGGCCAGGATCGCATTGCACGGGCAGTGGTCCTGTTCCAGGTGCTTCTGGTGATAGAAGTCGTGCAGCCACTGGGGCCAGGTGGGCTGGTCCACCCGGAACGGGTAGCCCAGCGTGTAGCCGAAGGGACAGGTGGCCGGCCGGTGGAATCGCAGATCCCAGATGGTCGGATGGTTTGCACTCCAGGTTTGCAGTTCGAGGGACTGCTGGGGAGGCAGGGCCGACAAGACGGCCGGGCTGACCGGATGCAGGGAGGCCGCACAGCCGCCGACCAGGAACAGGAACAGGGACAGGAACAGGATCAGAATCCTCATGCTATCTCCTTCTCCGCCAGGCGGCGGCCGATCTCTCGGAGGATCACGTTGGATCTGCGTTGTGCCTGCATTATATCGCAACGCGACAGGAGGTTCACGTTTCGGCCGGGCGTCAGGCGACCTCGCGGTAGTAGCTCCTAGTAACCGTGGGGCCCGCAACCTGCCTTCGGCAGACAGGCTCGTTGCACGCGGGGAATTGTTTCTTTCGCGTACAGAAACCTGTCCGCACGGCCGGGCGCGAACACGGCCAGGCAATGACGCCTGGCCGTGGTATGAGCGAAATCAGTTGTGAGGGGCTGCTTACGTTCCCGGGTTCGTCATCGGGGTCAGGAAGATATCGACCCGGCGATTCTGGGCCTTGCCCGCGGGGGTATGGTTGTCGGCGACGGGCTCGGTCTGTCCCTTGCCCTGGGTGGTCATGCGAGCGGCGTCGATGCCGCCGGCCTGGAGCACCGCGGCCACCGCCTCGGCGCGGGCCTCGCTCAGGCCCATGTTGTCGGGGCTCTTGCCCAGGCCCCTGAGGTGGGCGATCGTGGAGGCCTTGCCCACGCGGTCGCTGTCAGTGTGGCCGATGATGGTCAGGGCCCGGTCCTTGGCTTCGTCGCCGCTGAGAATCTCGGCGAGCTTGGTCAGGGCGGCCTTGGCGCCGCTCTTGACGACGCTGGAGCCGGAGTCAAAGGTAATGTCGGACTGGAAGTGGAACATGCCCTTTTCCGGGTCGAAAGTGAACAGGCCCGGATACTTGTCGCCCAGGTCCTGGATCGCCTTCACCACGGCCGGCGGAACAACGGGCGGCGGCTCGACGGGCGCGACTACGGGCGGCGGCTCGACCACGGGCGCGGGGGCGGGCGGCGGCTCTTCCACGGGCCGCTCGACGACGGGGACTTCTCCGGTTTCCTTGGGGACGGGGGTGCATAACCCGCAGCCGGCCATGCCTGCGCACGCGAGGAACAGCCCGACCAGAAACATTCTGCCTTCCATGATGTGACGCATAATGATCTCCTATTTACTGGGGCCAGCGACAGGCCCGGTCGATAATCGGTTCGCCGCCAGACACGCCCGGGCCACGGCACGGCCAGCCGCCGATTGCCTGCCCGCTTGTGCGATGATGAGCGAACATGGTTGACAACACATCGGACGCGCAAGGCCCGCGACCGCCGCGGGCCCTCCACGACCGGCCTTAGCATGCCCAGAACGAGGTCAATAGTCAACTGAATCCGATGCGCCATTTCAAAGAAAAGAAGTAATGTGCGGTCTTGCCAAAGTGGGACTGTCCGCATTCGGGCAGAGCGGCGAATCGCCGCGTTGCGGACCGGCCGATTGGCAGGGTCTTTCAGTTCTCGTAGCATGGCCATCTTGGCCATGAGTATCACGGCCGTCCCGGCCGTGCGATGTACAAAAACACACTGACATGGGCAAGATGCCCAGGTTACTCACGGGCGGGACGCCCGTGCTACGCCGAGAACAGAAAGGCCCTGGGCCGATTGGAGTCCGGCCTTGCCTCCGGCGGCCTGCTCACTACAATGCGAGCCAGGCCCGTCAAGGCGGGGTTCCCGAAAACGTGCAAGGAGATCGGTGTGTTACGCGATAAGAAGGTTCATCCGTCCGCAAATAATTCTGGCCGAGCGCCGCTGGGCCGGGCCCTGTGGTTGTCGGGCGTCCTCCTTGCGATGGTCGTAGGAGGTTGCAGCCAGAACCTCGTCACCGTGAAAAACGCGGCGGACTTCGAGCAGCAGGTTCTCAAGTCCGACCGCCCGGTCCTGATCCATTTCAGCAAGGCCGGATGCTCGATGTGCGCGGTGTTGTCGCCCACCATGGGCAGGCTAGCCAATGAATACGACGGCCGGGCCACCGTGGCCGAGTACACGTTGATGGACCTGTCCTTTACGGTTTTAAACCACAGAGTTCAGAAAATGTATGATATTGCGTGCTATCCCACGGTGATCCTGTTCGTCAAGGGCAGGCCCACGAGGAAATGGGTTGTACACTACGAGGCCAATGACTACCGCAAGGCTCTGGACGAGGCGATAGACGCCTGGGGCGTGCAGCCTTCCGGCGGCGGCTCGTTGCCGCAAATCAGGTCGCCAGGACGATGAAATGTTGGAGATAGCTCCCGGCATCGTGATCAGCGACGAGTTGTTGACTGAGCGGTTCGTCACGAGCGGCGGGCCTGGCGGGCAGAACGTCAACAAGGTTGCCACGGCTGTGCAATTGCGGCTGGACCTGCGCGGGCTAACATCCCTGAGCGGCCCACAAATGGAGCGGTTGCTGAAGTTGGCGGGGCGGCGTGTCAACGATGCCGGCGAATTGGTGATAGATGCCCGCAAACATCGCAGCCGCCAGCAGAATCGTCAGGACGCCCGAGACCGCCTGTCGGAGCTGATACGCCGGGCACTGATCGCCCCCAGATGCCGGCGTCCCACCCGTCCGACGGCCGGGGCCAAGCGACGCCGCCTCCAATCAAAACGCTATAGAAGCATCACCAAGCAGCAACGCCGCGACGGGCATGAAGAAGAATAATACGCCCCTGGTGCAGGGCTGGAATCTCACTAGGTTTACACGTCGCAAGGAATGTAACTCCTTTATAAACAATGGGAAAACGGTCTTCTGGATGCGCGGGATTTTCAGCGGGAATTATCACGTCTGCCGGCAATAATGGACGTCGGCCCGCCCATGCTCAACCGGCCTGCTTATAGTACCTTTCGGTGGTCTCGCAGTCTGTTGACGAGTGTAGTGGACCCGCCAACAGAGACGCGTTCTCGTAAAAAAACACAAAAAATGCCGCAAATACTATTGCGTGAAGGCGAGATCTGGGGTAGATTATGTGTTAGAGTTCTAGTCAACTGCCTCGGTCTTGAGCATCGTTCGGAAGGGATCTCTAGCGAACGGAGCGGATGTTGATTCTGGGGTCACAAGCCCCACGGCGGCACGATGAGTGGTCGTATCGCCGGTCCCTGCCTGAATCAGCAGCCAGCCGGTTCGCGACGGGTTCTTTCAGAAGACGACAAGAGTTTGGCGGCCATATCGAAGGAGAAAAGCAAATGCGTCACATCAAAGGAGATGAAAAGATGAGTATTAAATTATGGTTGTGCCTGGTTGCTTCGGTGGCGATGATCGCCTTGGGCAGCGGTTCGGCCCAAGCTCTTGATTCCAACAGTATCGATTTCAACACGACGAACGGCACCTGGGGCACTGCCAACTTCACCGTACTCCCCGGCGCCCGCGGAAACAAGGTTACCGACTCCTACCTGGGCGCCGACCATCCGGAATTCCCAACGGCGACCCCTGACGCGTGCGACGCGGTGTACGTGCGTAACGGAGGCACCTGCACCATTGCGGGCACAACGGCAGCCTCGGCGTATTCGACCACTGTCGGCGGCGAAAGGGTCGGGTTGATCGAAGGCTATACCCCCGGCACCAGCGACTACCCGGTCTTGTATCAGGCTCCCAGCACTCTGGTGGTCGAAGCGAACGCCAGCCTGACGACAGTTTATAAGGTGAAGGTGGGAACCAAGTACGATGGGACGATGACTCAGTACGGTAACGTCACGTCGGGCACCGGCGGCATTCTGACCATCGGCGAGGGATTCGCCGGGGACGTCTATGCCGGCGTTCCGGACGGCAACAGCTACTACATCGGCAACGGCACTTACAATCTCCAGAGCGGCAATCTCACCAGCGGCGGCTTGATCGTGGGCGAGAAGGGCGCGACGGGCATCCTCAACCAGAACGGCGGCAGCTTTGACAGCAGCGGCAAAGGCCCCGCCATCGGCAAGAACGGCGGCACCGGCACCTACAACATGAACGCCGGAACGTCCGTCATACGGGTGTCCGACACGCCTTATATCGGCCAGGGCGGCGTTGGGAACACAGGCTTCTTTAGCGGCACCGGCACGGGCCTGATCAACGTGACCGGCGGCTCGATGGTCGTCAGGCCCCTGACCACCAATACCAATGTCTGGATGAACATCGGCAGCGTGGCCAACGTGAACTATGACGGCAACGGCGCCCTCAAGATTTCCGGCGGCACCTTCCGGCACGACGCCAGCGCCGCAGTCGGTTTCGTGTGGAACTCCATTATTGTCGGCGACAATGCCACCGCCGGCGGCACCGGCATCGCCAAGGGCCTGATTGAAGTCACCAACACCGGCACGCTGTTGACCAGCCATCGAATCTTCCTGGGCAATGGCGCTTACACGAGCCAGGCGACTTTGAATGTCGGCAAGGACGCCACGGTGAAAATCGGCGGGTTGGGGACTGATTCCGGCAGCGGAACCTCCAGCACGGTCAAGGTCGGCGTGGAAATCGGCAGCGCCACCGATTACTCGAACATCGATTTGGTCAGCGCCGGCACCGGCCTTGTTCTTACCGGCGCCATGTCCAGAACGCTCGACATCCAGATGCTGTCGAGCTCCTACGTTCCCTATGCAAACAAGGATTTTGCGTTCATTACCAACTGCTACGGAACCACCAGCACGGGTAACTTCACCGCTTTCACGAGCAACCTGTCGATCAACGCCGCCAACTACGCTTTCGCCGACGCCAATGGGCTGATCGACCCCAACGTGACGGCGCTGGCCTGGACCGGCGCCATCTCTTGGCCGAGCGGCAGCGGTCCCATCGCCAATTACCTGGCGAAGACCAACATCTACGCCCGCAAGGGTGACGCCAACCGTGACGGCCTGGTTTCAACCGGTGACCTGTCCCTGCTGGCCGGCAGTTGGGGCCAGAGCGGCAAGACGTGGGCCAACGGCGACTTCAACGGTGACGGCATCGTCGGCACCGGCGACCTGTCGCTGCTGGCGGGCAACTGGGGCTGGAACGGCCAGTCGGCTGCTCCCGCTCCGGATATGCAGGTTCCCGAGCCGGCGACCCTGACCCTGCTGGGTCTGGGCGGTTTGGCCCTGATTCGTCGTCGTTCGTCGAAGTAGCATTGAAGAGTATGTAAAAGCCTCATCCGGGCACGGCGTAAGGCCGTCCCAGGCGGGGGCTGAGAGATGAGTAGC
>JBAZTO010000046.1:0-32936 GCA_041661865.1 Phycisphaerae bacterium
TCCTTATCCACCTTATCCCAGTAGACCCCCCAGTTCTCGATGACCTTCAGGTGGTACTTCCAGATGCCGCTGGCATCGCTGGGTGCGCTCCAGGAGACTGTCGGTTGAAGCGTAGAAACGGTCGCGCCATTAGAGGGCGAGGACAGTGACGGTAGGCCAGGGGCCGTCCGGTCTATCTGGAAGGACGCCCCGGAACTCGATGAGCCGTAGTTACCCGCATTGTCCTTAGCACGCACGTAAATGGTATAGGAGCCATCTGACAAACTGGAAAGCGTGTAGGAAGTGGTGTTGCCTATCGAGTTCCACGATCCTGAGCCGAGTTTGTATTCGTATCCTGCCACACCAGAACCGCTATCACTTGACGCTGACCATGAGAATGTTGGCGTGTTATCGTTCGTGACGTTATCGGAACTTGACTGACCGCTGTCGCTGCCCGAGGCCATGTCGGGTGTTCCAGGCGTGGTCGGGCCGGTCGTATCGGGAGCCGGGACCGTGACATTCCAAATGTGGTACTGCTGATAATTCCAGTTATTGTCGTAGATGAGCGCCTTGATCTCTGTTGTGGTTCCCGCAGAAAAAGAGCGAGTGTACTCAGGGTCGATGGCCAAGACCCAACCTGACCAGTCGTTCTGTGCTGTTCCTGTGTAGCTGCCATTTACATACCATTCGGTGTTCTTCGCGGTCGCAATTCCGTCTACCTGAAAGTTGTGGCTTCCAGCCGTAACCGTCCAATTGGTACTGCGGTTCTGGCCATAGGCGGAATAGTAGGTCGAGGCAAGCGAAGCGAGGAGCCCCGTGTCTTCCCGCGGGTTGGAATCGGCGTAACCAAGGAGACGGCCAGTCTCATGCGCGATAGCCGCTCCAAGGTCGGCAGCATACTGCTCCAGACCGCCGCTGGGTTCGCCGAGGATGTTTGAGAATACGAACGCGTTGTCCGACGGATTCTGATTGCCGATGTCGACTTGTTCGGCGACGCCCAGGAAAGAGCCGTAGCCCGCGAAACGAGAGTCATCCCCGCCGATGAAGATCGTAGAATAGACGCCATCATCCGGTGGGAGTTCCGTAACGAAGGTGATGCCAGCCTGAGCGAACAACGAGTTCAGTTCGCGGGTCAGTTGCCCAATGATGGCCTCTTCCTGGCCCGCAATGCCTCCAGGCGCTTTGAAGGCAGGCACGTCGATGCCGCTGATTTCGACCGGACCGCGATAGGTCACGTTCTGTGCGCCATCGAAGTCCAAGTAGACGACTTGGCCATCGAAGCGATCAGCGGCTTGGTCAACAAGCTGCAAGCCAGGCAAGTTGACGCTCAAGAGCAGACGCTGCTCAAGGTTCTCCAGCGAGGGCTGTGAGCGACCGAGTTCCCGATCTGTGCGTTTCTTAGTTCGTTTCGCCGAAGATGCCATTGCGTCGCTCCTTTAAGCCCCCGGCAGAAGCGAACGCACATATCGCCCAGCCCGCCAAGGCTTGGACTACTACAGGTCTTGGGCAGACTCCACTCCGGCTGCTGCACGGGTGAAGCCCAGCCCGCTTATTGGACTCAGATGGACTGGCGACGTTGCCTTGACTTCCGGGCGAGGCGGCAGGAGCGGTTCCTGTCCCCGTGCTTGACCCCCGTAAAGAAGAGGGCGCCGCCCGGTGCCTCCACCTGAGGCCCGGCAAGGGCCTGTGCGGAAAGCACGCAAACGACGCCCCTGTGCCGTTGGGCACAAGGGCATCCGTCCGCGTACGATTCCGCACTTCAAACTTGCCGGTTTCAGGTGGAACGTAGGCAGTGATGCCAAACCTATTCAGTTGTCACGACCTGGCAGCAATAAGGCTTGCGGGCCACCAAGTCCGCTTACAGCTACTTCCGCTTACAGCTATTCCTTCACGAAGAAAACGGGATGCCGTCCATGTCTGAATCCCGATCTATGGAGACAAAAGCACGGGTGGGGTGAGCGAACAGACCACTCCCGAAAAAGAAAAAAAGCCACCATTCATTGTAAGCGGAAACCGGAATCCGTCAATCGCAATTTTCGGCGATTCAAGAGGTAAAGACTTGCGGCTGAACGCTGGCAGAACGTCCGCCAAATGCCCGGATGGCTTGCTGCCTCGCCTCCGGGCCTGCCCCAGAGGCTGCGCCAGCGCGAAGCGGACGACAGCATTACGTCTGCGGGCGTTAGGTCAAGCGAGGCAAAATTCGGCAAGACGCTCTTTTTATTCTTGATTTACCTAACAAATTCCGTACACTGCTGTCATCCTGCGTAAACCCGCCCGCTGGGGCCTGACTGTGTGCAGGCCTGGCGTGGGTAGTGGGCCGACGGACCCTTTCGGGAGGGCTATCCCGTGATTTTCAAGAGACTTGGGAAATCCAGAGAAGTCAACGTGGTGCCGCTGCGCGACCTGACGAAGTTGCTCGACCCGCTGTACACCCAGGCACACCTGCTCCTGGACGCTGTCCCCCGCGACGAGCTTTGGCGCCTACTGCCCATTTTGGATCGTGCAGCCATCCCTAACACGGCCCAACACGCCCTGTTGAAAGCTGTTGGCAAAAAAATCTCTCGCCCGCACCTCCCGTTTGAACTTCAGGCGGCACTGGCCCTTGGGAATACCGGCCGCCGACGCAGTTCGATTTGGCGCCTCAGGGCCGCTTGCATCGCCCGCGACCTCGTGGCAGGATGCTTCCGACGGCTTCATGGATGGAGCCGCCGAGAGCACATTTCCAAAAACAAGATCACGGAGGATGCGGTGTACCCCAGGCTATTCTCCTCCATCGCCGGCCAGGGCACCGTTCCATTCGTGCAGGAACGGGAGGCCGGCCATGAGTTGCTATAAAGCGTTGGTTGTCGAAGACGATCCTCAGACCGTCGATTCAATCGTCGATGCGCTGTCGTCCATAGAGCACGAGCACGATGTGGTTCCCAGCCAGCAGGAAGCCCTGCGGCGGCTGAAGACCGACGACTATGCGTATATCCTCTCGGCCATCAAGATTCGTGTTCGGGCCGGCATCGGCCTGGCCCGCATCCAGAACACGGAGAATCTGCTGGAAAAGATGCCAGAGGCGAAGGACGGGGCCACGCCGCCCGTGATCCTGATGAGTGACTACGCGGTCGATGGCCTGAAGCCAACAGTGGACGTGATGCGGCTGGCGATGGCAATGGGCCGCCGCGGCGCCGTCGACGTAATCGCCAAGCCGTTCCCGACCGCCGGTCGAACGCTTGACCGCGTCATCAAGAAGGTCCTGGGCCTAACCAACGGCAACGGCGGCCCGGCCACCGGAGACAAGGCCGGATCGATGCCCAGGCTTTCTGACAAAGGTTCAGCATCAGGCGGGCCGACGCGCTTCAGTCAGTCTGTCCAACCCGCCAAGCAGACTCCCCCGCTTCCTGGCGACACCAGCGGCGATTCTGTGACGCTGACCAAGATGCAGATGGACATCCTGGAGTCGCTGACGGAATCTCCGCACCAGACATTGCTCCAGGCGGACATCGTGGAGGCGGGCGGCTACAGCAAGCACACCACACGTGGAAGCCTCAAACGATTACTGGCGTTGGGGCTGGTCAGTCAGCCCCAGGGTCTCCGTGGCGGCTATGCGATCACCGAGCAGGGTCGCAAGCTGCTGGGCCAGAGCAAAAAACGAGATTCGTAGAGCACATTCTCATACGCAGAGCATTATCGCATGTACGAGTATGTATAATTGACTGACAGGCGCGAGTAGACTACTCGAAATGGGCTAATTTCGAGTAGTATCCAAAAAGATGCTTGAAATAGGCTACTTTTCTAACTAACATATTCGTATTGGGTTACGGTTTTACATCCTTGGGCCTGGAGGCCTCGACACGCAGGAGGTCACTGGTTCAAGTCCAGTACGGCTCAGTGATTGTAAGTCCTGCCGAGTTCGGACGCTACAGAGGCGTCGAACCATCCCGCCTCCGTCGGCGGCGCGGCGAGCCTGTCGGAAGTACTTCCGACAAAAGGAGCCGCCATGTCGAAAAAGAGGTCACTGGTTCAAGTCGCCGATCCCTCGGTCCGCGTGCCCAAGACGGTTTCAGCCCTTCAGGCCGCTGGTCTTGATGCCCTGGATGAACGTCTTCTGGGTGAAGAAGAACAGAATGATGATCGGGACGACCATCAGCGTGGCCACGGCCAGCATCTGGCCATATTCGCTGCCATACTGAGTCCTGAACATGGCCAGCCCAAGGCTGAGGGTGTACTGGTCCTCGTCGGCCAGGTAGATCAGCGGCCCCAGGAAATCGTTCCACGCCCCCAGGAAGCTGAAGAGTCCCACCGTGGCAATCACCGGCAGGGATAGCGGCATGACCAGTCTCAGCCAGATGCGAAGTTCGCCGGCTCCGTCCATCCGCGCCGCCTCGACCAGCTCGCGCGGGATCGTCAGGAAGAATTGCCGGAATAGGAAAATAAAGAACGGGACGCCAAAAAAGGAGGGGATCACCAGGGGCCCCAACGTGTTCACCAGGTTCAGTTGCCGCCAGATGGCAAACACAGGAACCATCGTCACCTGGCCCGGCAGCATCATGGTCGCCAGCATGGCGAAGAAAATCGCGTCGCGCCCGCGCCACCGCAGGATGCTGAATCCGTAGGCCACCAGGGAACTGGAGAGGACAGCGCCGATCATCGACAGGACGCAGATCAGCAGCGTGTTTCGGAGGAAGGCCAGCACCGGAACACGGGTTAATCCCTTCCGGTAGTGTTCCAGCGTGGGGGAATACACCCTGTGCGGCTCGTTTCGGCGATCGGCGGCCTGGTTCAGATGGTCGGCCACGGACTTGGGAACCGGGATAAATGCCGGCGTGATCTGGGAACGATCCTTGTCCGGCTGAAGCGACGTCGTCACCAGCCAGGCGAATGGCGTGAAAAAGACGCAGCCGAGGGCTATCAGCGCCGCATGTCCGGCGAGGGTCTTGGTCAGCTTGATCCGCCGGGTTCGGCAGGCCAGGCCGGGCGTCGTTGGGATAGACCGAGCCATCTCACGCCCCTCCGCCATAATGGACGAACCGCCGCGTGGAACGAAAGACCAGCATCGTCGTGACCACGATGACGACAAAGAGGATCCAGGCCTGCGCCGATGCGTAACCCATTCGGAGATAGTTGAAGGCGTTCTGGAATAGATACTGGGCGTAGAACAGGCCGCTGTCACCCGGCGAGCCGTTGGGCCACATCACCATCGGTTGAGAGAAATACTGGAAGGAGCCGATCAACCCCATAATCAGGGTGAAGAAAAGCACCGGCGAGATCATCGGGATCGTAATGTGCCAGGTTTTCCGCCAGGTCGTCGCCCCGTCGATGTCGGCGGCCTCATACAGTTGTTTCGGCACGTCACCCAATGCCGCAAGATACAGGATCATGCTGCCGCCCACCCCCCAGGTACTCATCAGGATCAATGCCGGCTTGGCGCAGGCGGGATGGGTCAGCCAGCCGGGTGGCTCAAGGTGGGTTCCCAGCAGGAAGTTGAGTTTCACCAGGAGCGGCCGGAGAGCCTGGTTGATCAGACCGCAGTCGCCGTTGAGCAACCACAGCCACAGCACGCTGGAGGCGATGACCGGCACGATGCTGGGCAGGAAAAAGATCGTTCGATACAGCGCCTGTCCGCGAAGCTTGAGATTCAGCAGGAAAGCCAGCACCAACGCCACCAGCATGCACAAGGGAACCGAGGCAAAAGTGAAGGACATCGTGTTCCAAAGCCCCTGTAGAAACAATTCGTCAGTCAGCAGCGCGCGGTAGTTGGACATTCCGGCGAATGTCGGGGGCGAGAGGATGTCATACTTGCAGAAACTGTAGTACAGCGAGGCCAGCACCGGGTAGATGGTGAAAATGCCGAAACCCGCCAGAAACGGGGCAATGAACAACAGCCCGGCGATTCTTTCCCTGTTCGCCTTCATCGAGCCCCTCCCGACTCGGCCAGCAGTTCATCGAGCCGTTCCTGCGTCTTCCGCGTCGCCTCGTCCAGGGCCTCCTTGGGCGTCTTCTCGCCCCGGACGGCCCTGTCCACCGCCCGGTTGAGCTGGTCCATGTAGAACGCCTGGACGGGCATGACCGGACGCTGGTGACGGCAGTTCTCCAGGATCCGCATATAAACGGATAGCCGGGGATCCTTGGCCGCCTCCTGGAAGAATGGACTGTCCTTCCACGCGGGAAAATTCTGCGAGGTGCGAATCTCCAACGAGGTTCCCTCCGGCGAGGCGCAGGACCAGAGAATGAACTTCAGGGCGGCCCTTCGCTTCTCAACGTCAGGCACCCCGCTGGGAATTGCCAGGGTCCACCCGCCTACCCAGGAGCCGTCACCGTTGACTCCTTCCACCCGCGGAATCGGCGCCATCCCATACCGAAGGTTGGGAGCATATTTGTCCAGATCCTTCAGGCCCGAGACATGAAACAACTGCATCACCTGCTTGCCGAGGATGAAGGGGCTCTGCTCGGCGGCCCCGAAGGTCGATTGCAGCGTGGCGATGTGCTCGTAGTTGTACTTGCGGGCATACTGGCACATCCAGTCCAGGGCCGCGACAATCTTAGGATCGTTGGCCGTGATGCGAAAACGCTGGTCGTCGAAGAATTCCCCTCCAAAGGCCCACCCCCACGTAAAGATGCTGTTGGCGCTGCCGTACACACCCCAGGGAACAAGCCCGATCCGCTCAATCTGCTCGCCGGCGCCCGTATTGCGAACCCGGGTCACGGCGGCATTGTAGCGGTCCAGTTCCGCGATCGTTCGCGGAGCCCTTTCCGGGTCGATCGTCCCTGGAGGGATCTGCCCGTCATCAATGGCCTTGCGGAGGGCGTCCTTGTTCCAGAAGAAACAGAAGTTCACGTCCGCACAGAAGGTGATGGCGTAGATCTTGCCCCGATAAACGCATTGTCGCCAACAGGGAGGGAAAAACTCCTTTTCAAGCTTCTTGGGATCGATACCGGCTTCCACCAGCAGATCGTCCAGTGGCGTCAGAAGCTTCTTTTCGGCCCACTCAGCTACCTGGGTGCCATCGACGAACATGACTTCCGGCGCGCAGTTGCCGATGACGGCGGTGTAGAACTTCTGGCTGCTGGCTATGTCATTGGGAACATACAGCAGTTTGCAGCCGATTTCCGGATGCGATGCGGCAAAGCGATCGGCGCCGCTCTTGAACGCTTCCATCATCGTTCCACCCCAGGGGTGCCAGAGGCGGATGACTGTCTTTTTGCCTTCAGCGGAGAGGTCCGGCGAGCGGTAGAACAGCAGGAAACCCAGCACGGCCACACCGACCAGAATCATCGCGGCGGTCTTGACCTTAAGTCCTGTGGATAACAAGGCATTACGCATGTGTTATTTTCTGTCTCTGCCAACCACATCAGGATGACGGCCTCGCCGGGATCGGCATTCCTCTGCCAACCGGGTTCGCGGGCATCCTCATCGAAGCATCCTTCTAATAGCGGCACTCGTTCTTGATCGTGTCGATCAGTGTCTCGACGTTTTCCGGCGGCGTGTGCAACGGGATATCGTGGGTGGACAGGATCAGCCCGCCGTCGGGCCTGCCCAGGACGTCGAAGACGTCCAGAACGTGCCGGCGGACCTCCGCGGCCGTGCCGTCCGGGATGATGAAGCAATTATCCAGCCCGCCGTAGACGGCCATGCGACCGCCCCAGGTCGCCTTGAACTGCCGGGCGTTATTGAGATGCGGCTGGAGGGGATTGACGGCCACGCCGCCCATGGCGCGGACCATGGGCACAAAGTCCATCATGGCCCCGTCGCTGTGGAACATCACCGGAACGCCGTGGGCGCGCGCCGTGTCGATCTGCTTGCGCGACAGGTCCAGGCAAAACTCCTGGATCATGGCCGGCGACATCGCCAGGCCGTGGGCGGTGGCAATGTCTTCCATCATGTACAAGGCCGTGATGCCCATCTTGCATGCCCGTTCCACGGCCGCCGCCTGGATCTCGGCAACCCGACACCCAAGGGCCTTGTACTCCTCGGGATGGTCATAGAGGTCGGTATAGAGCGTCTCATAGGTCCGCATGCCGGCGATAACCCCCAGCGGCGTGGGCATGTCAAGTATCACCGCCTTGTCAGGAAACTCGGCCAGGTCGGCTTGGATCGCCGCGTAGACTTCTTCCTTGCCGGGGTCGGGCAGGCAGAGCGCCTCGGCCTGGTCCCAGGACTTCAGGCACGAATCGGTCTGCCAGGCCGTGCCATCCTGCTCGATCTGCGTGCCAACGGGAAAACGCAGGTCGGCGAAGGTCTCGATCACGTCGGCGCCATAACGAGTCACCCGCCAGTGCCGGTGGCCGATGCAGGCTTCGTACTGGGCCATCAGGCGACGGTCCATCCAGAAGTTGAACGGCGGGCGATCCGGCTTTTGATGCTTCAGGGCCATCAGGAAGCGAGTTTGGGAATCCATCGAGAAAACCTTCTTGGCGAGAGCCGATATCCGACAATTTCTCGCCGACGACCACCGCCGACGATGTTCGCGATTCTACCGGGCGTTAGCGTCTTAACAAGGCTATTTTCGAGGCCCCCAGGCCTTTGGGTTCTCGTCAGTGACCAGTTATCTGGCGGATACCGGTTGAATATCCGTCCGAGTCAACCATAATGGTGAACCTGTTTCCACGCCATGCGGCGGGCAGTTCAGATTGGAAAGCCGGTGAATTCCGGCGAGGAAAGAATGGTCTCGTTTTCCCTGTACACAATCGTTCTGGTAATGGTTGCCCTATTGGCATCGACAATGGCGGCGGGCGCAACGGCGACGCATGACATAAACATCGTCGATCTCGGGGCCGTCCCTGACGACGGCAAGGACGACTCGCCCGCCCTCCAGAAGGCCATCGAACTGTGCCAGGCCCGCCCCGGAAGCCGCCTGGTCTTCCCCAAGGGGCAATACGATCTGATGGGGAAAGGCCCCTTCACCTTCACGCAGTGCCGCGACCTGCAAATTGCGGGCAACGGCAGCCTGCTCCTGTTTGAAGACCTCAGCCAAGGCATCTTCTTCCAGACGTGCCAGAACGTCACGGTCGAGGATCTGATCGTGGACAATCGCAAGCCGGGGTTCTTTGCGGGCACCCTCACGGCCGTTTCGGCGGAAAACCGCACCGCCGATATCCAGGTGCTGCCGAATTACCCGCTCGACGGGAACATGACCATCGGCGCCTGGATGGAATACGAGCCCAATTCCTCCATTCCCTCTTCCAGCGGAATGGAGGCCTATAGCACACCGCCCAGCAAGGCGGAGTTGATCGGCCCGCAGCTCCTGCGAATGCATCTGCCGGACGTATCCTGGATGCGTCCCGGAACATTCCTGGTCGTCCGCCAGACGGTCTACGGGCAATGCGCTTTTGCGACAATCGTCGGGGCCAACTACCAGTTCCGGAACATTACCGTTTACACCGCCGCCGGCATGGGCCTCGTCAGCGATCGATGCGAGAACATCCTGCTGCACAAGTTCAACGTGCTCCGCCGGGAGGACAGGCACATGTCCACCACGGCCGACGCGACGCATTTTGTGATGTGCCGGGGCACGGTGACGCTGGAGGATTGCACCTTCGAGGGCATGGGCGACGACGGCACGAACATACACTCCTACTTCCTGCCGGTCCGCCGGATCGACGACCTCACGCTCGATGCGGGCGATAAGCCCCACCGGGCCCCCCTCACGGGCGACACTGTCGAATTCGTCGGTCCGGATATCCAGCCGTTCGCCACGGCCACGCTCGCCGACGTCACCGTCGATCCGCATACCCAACGAGTGACCGTCAAGCTCACCGCTCCGCTCTCGACGCCCCTGCCGGAAGGCACGCTCATGCTGGACGCAACCTGCCTGCCCAAGACGACCATCACGGGCTGCACGGTCCGGTCGAACCGGGCCCGCGGATTCCTGATCGCCACGCGAGACGTGCTGATTGAGAGAAACACGTTCGAGAATGTCTCCTCTCACGCGATTCTGGTTGAGAACGACACCAATTATTGGATGGAAGCCGGCCCGACCCGCAATGTGACCCTGCGCGACAACAAGGTCACGCACTGCAATTACGGCGTGGCCAAGGGGGCCGGCGCCATCCAGGCTTACGCCTACAGCCCGGGGGGGAAGAACCCGCCCGCCGGCGTGCATCAGAACCTGACCATCGAGGGCAACATCGTCACCGGCACCGATGGCGCGGGCATCGCCGTCCTTTCCTCCTCCAACGTCAAGATCCGCAATAACCGCCTGGACGATTGCTGCCGGAGGGACAAGAAGACGCCTGGGGCTATCTATCTCGAAAATGTCTCCGACGTGGAGATGCTGGACAATATCATCGGGCCATTGCCCGCCGGCTTCAAGCCGGTGGCTGAAGGCCCCGGCTGCAAGAACGTCGAGATAAAGTGACCCAGGCCAACCGCTGATCTAACAAGGAAACCATCAATGTTGAAAATGAAAATAAATCCGTCCTGGCCGGTATTGACGAGTTACGACCAGAAGCACCTGAACCGCATCGCGCTGCCGCTGGGCGGCATCGGGACCGGCACAATTGCCCTGGGCGGGCGCGGCGACCTGCGCGACTGGGAGATCGTCAACCGTCCGGCCAAGGGATTCCAGCCCGACAAGACCTTCTTTGCCCTGTACGTCAAGTCCGGCAAGGCCCCCGCCGTCGTCAGGGCGTTGGAGAGCCTTATCGAGCCGCCCTACGAGGGGTCCGGCGGATCGACCGCTCCCAACCACACCTTGCCCCGCTTCCGCAAGTGCAGCTTCGCGGCGGCGTACCCCCTGGGCCAGGTCATGCTGAGCGATCCGGACGTCCCGGTGGACGTGCGGATCGAGGGCTTCAACCCACTGATCCCCGGCGACGTGGATTCCAGCAGCATTCCAGCCGCCGTCCTGCGCTTCGTGCTGACCAACAAGACCAATGCTCCGCTGACTGCCGGCGTTTGCGGCACGCTGGCGAACTTCATCGGCACCGACGGCGAGGAAGGCAAGAGCATCAAGAACGTCAACGTGTTCAGGACGGACACGGGCGTGCGCGGCCTGTTCATGCGATCCGAAGGCGTCGCCCCAACCGCCGCGCAATGGGGCAGTCTCGCCCTGGCCGTCGTGGGCGGTGGCGCGGTGACACATCGCACCGCCTGGGCCAACCTCTCCTGGGCCGAGTCCCTGCGGGAATTCTGGGACGATTTCGGCGAGGACGGCAAGCTGGAGAACCATTCGGACGAAGGTACTGACGCTCCGCATGGATCGCTGGCGGTGAGTCTGAGGATTCCCCCCCGAGGCCAAAAGTCCGTCACCTTCCTCGTGGCGTGGCACTTCCCCAACCGCATGACCTGGACGCCGCTCAAAGAGGAGGAGGCCTGCACCTCGCCGGCTGAGTGCGGCGATGGTTGCTGCGGCCAGAAGAGCAAGGCCGACCCCAACCGCGTGGGAAACTATTACACGACCCGTTACACCGATGCCTGGGACGTGGTGGCCAGGACCGCTCCGGCGCTGAAGCAACTGGAGGCCCGGACGGTCAAGTTCGTCACAGCCTTCTGCGCGGCGGACCTGCCGAACGTGGTGAAGGAGGCCGCCCTATACAACGCCAGCACGCTTCGCACGCAGACCTGCTTCCGCACGGAGGATGGACGTTTCTACGGATGGGAAGGGTGCGGGGACAAGATCGGCTGCTGCTGGGGCACTTGCACGCACGTGTGGAATTACGAACAGACCTCGCCGTATTGGTTTATAGATATCGCCCGTTCCATGCGGGAAGTCGAGTTCGGCCACGAGAGCGAATCGGACGGGCTGATGAGCTTCCGCGCGAACCTCCCCCTGGCCGGCCCGCGCTGGAAGCATGCCGCCGCCGACGGACAGATGGGCACGATCATGCGGTTCTACCGCGACTGGCAGGTCTCGGGCGACAATGACATGTTCCGCCGGCTGTGGCCCAATGTCCGCAAGGCCCTGGAGTTCGCCTGGATCCCCGGCGGATGGGACGCCGACAAGGACGGCGTGATGGAAGGCTGCCAGCACAACACGATGGACGTGGAATACTACGGCCCCAATCCGCAGATGGGCGCCTTGTACCTCGGCGCGCTGCGGGCCTGCCAGGAGATGGCTCGCTTCGCCGGCGAGGACGACTTCGCCGCCACCTGTGGCCGGTTGTTCGAGAAGGGCAAGGCCTGGATCGACGCCAACCTCTTCAACGGGCAGTACTATGAGCACGAGATTCGGCCCCTCAAGGGGCCTTCCGATGTTGCGCCGGGCCTGCAAGCGCACCTGTCGCCGGATGTCTGGAATCCGTCCGACCCGATCTTCCAACTCGGCGCCGGCTGCCTGGTGGACCAGCTCGTCGGCCAGATGATCGCGCATGTGACGGGCCTGGGGCACCTGTTGGACCCCGGCCATATCCGCACGGCCCTGGCCAGCGTCCTGAAGTACAACTTCCGATCGAACATGTACGGCCACTTCAACCACCTGCGGTCGTTCGTGCTCAATGACGAGGCGGGCCTGCTGATGGGCACCTACCCGCTGGGCCGGCGGCCCAAGAGGCCCTTCCCCTACTGCAACGAGGTGATGACGGGCTTTGAGTACACCGCGGCCATCAATATGCTCCAGGAGGGCATGGTCGCCCAGGGGCTCAAGTGCATCGCGGCCATCCGCGACCGCTACGACGGCGCCAAGCGAAGCCCCTTCGACGAGGCTGAGTGCGGACACCATTACGCCCGGGCGATGGCTGCCTGGGGCTCGGTGCTGGCCCTCACGGGCTTCCGCTATAGCGGAGTGGACAAGACCATGACCTTTACGCCGGCCAAGGGCGGCAAGGCCGTCACCTGGTTCTGGTCCAACGGCGTCGCCTACGGCACCATCACGCAGAAGAACGCCAGGG
This sequence comes from Phycisphaerae bacterium, assembly GCA_041661865.1. Taxonomy (GTDB): domain Bacteria; phylum Planctomycetota; class Phycisphaerae; order SM23-33; family SM23-33; genus JBAZTO01. The sequence continues at coordinate 12,793 of JBAZTO010000046.1, forward strand.
GTCGCGTCGAGGCCGCCTTGCAGGTCCTGCATGGGACGCTTGCGTTGAAGAGGCTCATCCTGACCGGCGTAGGCCAGGCCGAAACCGGCGCCGGGACAATTCCTGCCGGCAGGACGGTGAAGTTCGTGATCGACAAGTAGGCCTGGGGCCGCTACGGGCCAGCATGATGAGGTTGACTTGGGTGATTCGTGGTCGCAAACGCCGCGACCTGCTTGCGGCAGGCAGGCCACGGCAGCCGCCCGGCACCCCGCACATTCCCGCTCGCTTCGCGCTCGCGGCTAGTAATCCTTCACAACTGATTTTGCTGGTGCCACGGTCAAGCGTTGTTTGCTTGGCCGTGCGGACACCCCCAAGCACACGACGCTTGGGGGTGGCACCAACTCGCAAGTTTTGCCGTGAAGAATTACTAGGGCTCTGTGACATATCATATGATGGGTGCCACGACTGCGTCGTGTGCAGTCGTGCATAGCGACGACACTGCTGCAAACACCGCAGCAGTGGCACCCGATCCATCGTTTGACGTGTAACAGAACACTAGTCAATTCGCCGTTCGCGACTCGCGATTCGTGATTCACAGGCGGGACGCCTGTGGTACCAAATCACGGCATCTCGAAGGGGTGCTTGGGCGAGCGGACGGTCATGACCGGGCAGGGGCTTTTGCGGACGACCTTGTCGGCGACCGAGCCCATGAGGGCCTCGCGCAGGGCGGTTCGGCCGTGGGTGCCGATGACCACCAGGTCGATGGATTCCTCGCGGGCGTAGTTGATGATCTCCAGGAACGGCCTGCCGCGACGGACGACCTTGATCACCGGCAGATCGGCGGGCAGGCCGGCGGCGAGGAAGTCATCCAGTTGCTTGCGGCTGGAGGCGATCACCTCCTCGACGGGCGGGCCGATGGGCACGGCCGGCATGTCCGCGGCCAGCCAATACTGCAAATACGCGTCGTCCACGATGTGCAGGCAATGCAGCCGCGCCCCCAGCTTGCCGCACAGGGCGGCGGCGTACTTCATGGCCTGGGCCGACAACTCCGAAAAATCCGTGGGATAGAGAATGTTGGCGATCTGGATCATGCTCGCTCCTCGCGTTAGATTTCCCAGAACTCCCTGCCCATGCGGAGGGCCTTGGGCGGAGAGAATATCTCGAAGGCCAAGATGGCCCTGCGAAGGTCACCCAACTGCCCCAGGCTCAGGGCCGGCTCGCCGCGTTCGACCGTATCGGCGTCCCACTGCCGGCTGTGGATCTGCGCGATGCGTGCCTCGATGGCGGCGGTGTCGGCCTCGGCCGGCGCGATGGTCGCCATGCGTTGCTGGCGCCGAAGATCCTCATCCGCCCTCCTCGCCTGCTGCCGGTCCAACTCCCCTTCGACGCGCTGCTCTGGCTCAATCGCGGCCGCGGCGGGCCGGGCGGCGGGCCGGGCTGCGGCACGAGAGGCCGGCGTGAAGGATCGCTCCCCCGCTTCGGCGGCCTGGCTGGTCTGGAAGGACCGCTGGCCGGCCTCCGCGCCCGAGCGCATCGCGGTCTGTTCGGCATAGTGTCGCCCGGCGGGCTGGCGCGTCATGGACGGCGAGACCGGCTGGGGCGGCCTGGGCGGCAGGCCCGCCTGTTGGCGTTCATGCGCCTCGCGCTCAGCGCGGCGGCGATGGTACTCTTCCTCGGCCTTCTTCTGCTGGGCCTTCTCGCCGAACTTCTTTGCAATCGCGCCCACGATGAGCACGACCGCCAGGATCGCCAACTGCAACAGGTCGCCCGAGCCGTTGCCGCGTGCCAGGATGTATTGATAACTCAGCATATTAAGCCTGCCATCTGAAAACCACCATGCCTGTTGAGGCAGCCGGCCTTCACCAACCGGTCCCTTTCCCGGCTACGGACTCCCGACCACCGACTACTCTTCTCAGCCGCACGGCCAAGCAAACAACGCTTGACCGTGGCACCTGCTGCGGACTCCCGACCGCCAGCGACTCTTCTCAGCCGCGCGGCTTTTCGGGAGTGGGGCCCTTGGGGGCCGGGCCTTCATTGCCCGCGGCTCCGCCGGCCAGGTTCTCGCGCATGTCCGTGTCGGCCTGGATGTTCTTGAGCCGGTAGTAGTCCATGATGCCCAGGTTGCCCTTGCGGAAGGCCTCGGCGATGGCCAGCGGAATCTCCGCCTCAGCCAGCACCACCTTGGCGCGGTTCTCGCGGACCTGGGCCTGCATTTCCTGCTCGCGGGCCATGGCCATGGCGCGGCGTTTTTCGGCTTCGGCCTGGAAGCGGCGCTTGTCGGCCTCGGCCTGGTCGGCCTGGAGCTTGGCGCCCACGTTCTCGCCCACGTCCACGCTGGCCACGTCCACCGAGCGGATCTCGAAGGCCGTGCCCGCGTCCAGCCCCGCCTCCAGCACCTTCTTGGAAATGCTGTCGGGGCTCTCGAGTACCTGCTTGTACGTCTCGGCCGAGCCGATGGCCGTGACGATGCCCTGGCCGACGCGGGCGATGATGGTTTCCTCGGTCGCCCCGCCGACGAGCTGGTTGATGTTGGTCCGCACCGTCACGCGGGCACGGGCCTTGAGCTGGATGCCGTCCTTGGCCACCGCGTCAATGGTGAGCTTGCCGGTGTTGGGGTTGGGGCAGTCGATGACCTTGGGATTGACGGAGGTCTGGACGGCGTCGAGGATGTCGCGCCCGGCCAGGTCGATGGCGGTGGCGGTCTTCCAGGTCAGGTCGATGTTGGCGCGGTCGGCGGCGATGAGGGCGATGACCACGTTCCGCACGCGCCCGCCGGCCAGGTAGTGGCTTTCGAGGGCGTCGGTGGTCACGTCCAGCCCGGCCCGCACGGCCTGGATCTTGGACATGACGATCGTCCGCGCATCGACCTTCCTCAGCCTCATGCCGATCAACTGCGCGATGGTCACTTTCGCCCCGGCAAAGAGCGCCTGCACCCACAGGCCGAAGATCTGCGTCACCCACAGCACCAGCATCAGCGTAATCAGCGACAAGATCGCTATAGGCACCCATATCCAGGCCGACCAGGGCTCGCTCCGCTGCGCCAACGTCGTTATCAATCCGATCATGATTCACCTTTCCTTTGGTTTAATGTTTTACAATGAAGGCCCACGCCGCGCCGGCGCGGCTACTGCCCGGCCGCGCCAGGCCCTTGCGAGCCCGCCTGGGCCGGCGAAGGCTCATCTGTCAGTCGCACCACCACATTGGCCATGTCCACGCCGACAATCCTGACCGTCTGGCCCACCTCGACGATTCCGCTCTCAGCCTGGGCGCTGACGCGCCGGCCTTCCACGCGGATCGCGCCGGCAGGACGCAGCTTGGTCTCCACCACGCCGGTCTTGCCGATCATCGACCGCAGGTGGTCGGCCTCCGGCGCGGCGCTGGCCGTCGACGTGGGGAACTTGTGCAGGAACATGCTGCGGGTCAGCGGGAAGCTGGGCAGGATTCGCACCAGCAGCAAGATATAAATCGGCAGGCCGACGACCATCGCCACGATCGCGACTATGCCGGCGGTTGCGGAGATCTGGAAGCATTCCCACACCGCCACGCCCAGGGACGCCACCCCCAGCATCGCCAGCGGCCCGAAGGTTGGCGTGAGCAATTCAAACAGGATCAGCACCATCCCGCCCAACACGAACAGACTAATCATGGCCGCTGGATGCATTAGTGGACTTTCTCAACAATGACCTGGTTGCCTTCACGCCGCAGCACGCGAACGGTCGCGCCCGGCTCAATAATCATACCTTCGCTGCCGGCATCGAGCAGGTCGTCGCCGAACCGCACCTTGCCCACCGGCCTGCAGACCCGCTCCACCACGCCCACGTCGCCGCACTGCACATGCCGAATGGGCGAGATGTCCGAGACGGCGGCGTCGGGGCCGGCCTGCACGGGCGTGAGCACCAGCCGCCCTGCCACCGGGACATGCGGCAGGTAGCGCGCCAGCACCATCGCCGCGACGACGGCGGCCAGGAACGCGATGCCCAGCGACATGGCGCCATTGGCGAAGATGCTCCAATCGAAGTCCGTGACGGGAATGGGAAGGCGGCCCGGGGCGTTGGGCACGAGCATCGCCAGCAGGCCCACCACGCACATGATGAGGCCGGCAATCCCGGCCACCCCAAAGCCGGGCACGATGAAAACCTCGACGACAATCAAGGCCACGCCCACGACGAACAGGGCGATCTCCCACCATTGGGCCATGCCGATGAGGTATTTGCTGCCGAAGAAAATGGCCAGGCAGATCACGCCCACCACGCCGGGCAGGATATGGCCGGGGGCGTTGAACTCCATGTAAATGCCCAGCGCGCCGACAAAGAACAGTATTCCCGCCACGGCCGGGGAGGTCAGGAACTCCACCAGCGCCTCCGACCAGGTGTCTTCCAGCACGGTCGGCTCGGCCGCGATGTTGTAGTGCTTGCGCAGGTCGGCCATGCTGGCCAGCACCTCGCCGGCCAGGCCGACGTTCCGGGCCTCGTAGCCCGTCAGCGTCACCAGCGAATCGGGTCCGTCAATCGTGCGGAGATATTCCCACTCGGCGCTGGGCGGGGCTGAGACAGCCGGCTGGCTGGTGGGCGGGGCGTTGTGTACCCTGCCGCGCTCCTGGGCGGCGTTGACCACGCGAAGCTCGCCGGTGTCACGGTTGCGGACCAGCCAGATGTCCAGGCCCAGGGTGATCATGCCCTCGCACAATGCGATGTTGTGGCCGCGATTCTCGGCGATGGTCCGAATGATGCCCCGGAAGGCGGACTCCATCTTGCCCCGCTCTTCCCGGGGCATGGGCGACAGCTCGCCGGTGGGGCTGAGCATGATGGGCATGGCGTCGCCGATGACGGCGGTGGGCGTGACGACAATTTCCGTGCAGGCCAGCGAGATGACCGCCCCGGCGCTGAAGGCCTCGGGGTTGATGTAGGCGACGGTGTAAACCTCGCGGGCATCGTCGAGAACCAGGCGAAGGATGTCCTGCATCGCGTCGGACCGCCCGCCGGGAGTCTTCATGTCGAAGATGATGATCTGGGCCCCGCCCGAGCGGGCGCGGATCATCTTCCGCTTGATGGCCCCGAAGGTCTTCTCGCTGATGGGCTCGTGAATGGGAATGACGAAGGCGTTCGTGATCGACGCGGGAAGCGCCGGCGGCGCGAACTGCGGCTTGGGCGCGGCAAACCAGCCATCAGCCACCACGAGGGCGCCGGGCGGAGCCTTGAAGGCGGGCGCGGGCTTGCTTGCGGGACTCTTCGAGGCTGACTGCGCGGAACTGCTCCCCGCCATCAGCAGGGCCGCTGCCAGAGCCGCCATCACCCATCCCTTGGTCCGACGAATCATCACAGCCCCTTCCTGAAAACGATTCAACCCTCGTTGCGAGCGCATTCTACGGGCGTCGGAACTTAATTGCCAACTGCAAATCGCCAATCGCCCAGAGCCATCGCGTCCAAAAGTGAAGCAAGTTGGTCGCCCAGAAAATCAGCCGCGAATTCCGCGAAGACAGCCGCGAAGAAGGAAAAGCCCATAAGCTTCATTCCGCGTGCAACAAGTTGCACGCCCTACCAATTTTCCCGGCCTTGATGTTAGTTCCTTATCTCTTTGAATTCGCGTAATCGGCGTAATTCGCGGCTAATGTCTCTTTCTAGATGCGTTTGCCCTGGCCAATCGCGGGATCGACACCCCTTGAAATAGATCGGGCCGCCGTCAACCGTCAATCCGCAATTAGCAATCGGCAATCGGCGATCTCAAATCTTCCGGGTCTTGACCCATTTCCGCGTCGCGGCCGAGAGCGTCACAGCCTCCAGCACCTGCTGGGTCTTGTAGGCGTCGGCGAAGTCGGGCAGCGGGACGATGGGCTTCTGCCCGCCCAGTTTGCGAAGGATGTCGTAGGCCATGTTGGCGAAACTGTGCTCGTAGCCCAGCACGTGGGCGTCGGGCCACCAGGCCTCGGCGTAGGGATGCGAGCCGCCGTGCGTACACATGATGGTCGTCCAGCCCTGCACCTCGCGCGGGGCCGTCGCGTCGTAATACTCCAGCTCGTTCATCCGCTCGAAGTTGAATCGCAGGGCGCCACGGACGCCGTTGATCTCGAAACCGTTGCGGTTCTGGTTGCCGGTGGCCTGGCGGGTGGCCTCGAAGCTGGCGACCCCCCCGCCCGACAGCCGCGAGAGGAACAGCACCGCGTCGTCCACCAGCACCTTGCCCTTGCCCCGCGCGCCCTTGACCCCGGCGGCGATCCCGCCGGCGGACGAGCCGGCCATCAGCGTGCGCTCCTTGATGAAGGTCTCGGTGATGGCGCCGCAGACTTCGGCGATCTCTTCGCCCGTCACGAACCGCACCATGTCGATGGTGTGGGCGCACAGGTCGCCCAGCGAGCCCGAGCCGGCCACCTTCTTGTCAAACCGCCAGATCAGCGGCACCGACTCGTCGGCCCAGTCCTGCAGGTAGGAGGCGCGAACGTGGCGAACCTTGCCTATCTTGCCGCCCCGGACCAACTGATATGCCAGCGCCACGGCCGGGCAGCGACGATAATTGTACCATACGAACGTGTCAGACTGGGCCGTCTGGGCAAGCTGGCGCATTTGCCGAGCGTCGGAAATTGTGCCCGCCAGCGGCTTTTCGCAAGCTACCGCCTTGCCCGCCGCCAGGGCCGCCCGGGCCATCACCAAGTGCATGTCGTTGGGCACGCCGATATCGACCAGGTCGATCTCCGGCGAGGCCACCACTTTCCGCCAGTCGGTGGCGGTGTTCTGCCAGCCCCAGGTGGCCGCGAACCCCTTGAGCGACTCGGCGTTGCGGGCGCAGACCGTGTGCAGCACCGGCCTCAGCCGCGGCTTGAAGAAGCGTCCCGCCTGCATCCAGGCGTTGGAGTGGGCCCGGCCCATGAAGGCCTGTCCGATCAGGGCGATGTTGACGTGGTCGCGTTTGGGCATAAACGATTCCTTCTTGAGGGTGTCGGCAACAGGACTTCCGTCACTTGGCGACATCGGGCTGCGGCGGCGAGGCGGCCAACTTTCTAACCGCCGCCGTCTCGGCCGGCTGACAACCCGTATTCCCGGAGAACAGCTTGTTGTAGCCCTCCATCGCCTCCAGGCCGAAGGACTCCGCGCTGCCGACCACGATCAGGATGCGGCAGGGGCCGGCCTGTCGGGCGACGCGGTTGCCCACGATGGTCGTCAGCCAGGCAAATCGCTCGTGGCTGAACTGGAACGCCGGTCCCTCGTCCGTCACCAGCACATTGTTCCTGACGATATTCCCAGCCATGGACTGCCTCTGCCCGGCAGTATCGTCGGTGAACTCAATGGCGGCTTGGTCGGCCTCGTCCTGTCCGTCGCCCCGCGCCCCGCCCCGGCCGACACGGATGATGTTGCCCTCGACAAGATTATCGTCCTGATTGAAGGAGCCGATGCCGGCGTCGGCGTCGTCATACAGAGAGAACACCACGCCCTGCCTGTTGTTGTTGAAGATCACGTTACGGCAAATCCGCGACTGGCAGGCCCCCCCCAGAAGCGCGACGCCTCCCAGCGAATTCGAGTGGATCAGATTGTCCTCTATCCGCAGATCCTGCACGCGGCCGTTATGCTGAATACCGTGCCGCCCGTTGCGATAGATCAGGCACCGACGGACCGTCAGGCCAGAATTGGGCTTTTCGCGACTGCCGAAGTAAATCCCGTGCATCTGCGGATTATCGTGGATGACGCAGTCTTCGATAAGGATGTCGTGCAGATCCTGCATGGCGAACAGGCCGCGCTGGTGATGCATCGACTCGATGTTGTGGAAAGTGATCCCGCTGCACTCGTTCATCCACACGCCCTGGCCGCCGCCTTCGCCGTTGGGGTTGTCCAGGACAAAGCCGTCAAAGACGACATTGGCGCAGTTCCCCAGCCAGAGGCTGGCATTGGTCCCACTGAGCACCACCCGCTCGCCGGGATAGGCCATGAGCACGATAGGCTCTGTCTGCGAGCCACGTAGCGGCGGATACATGCAGTCGACGGCTGTGTCGCCGGAGTAAGTGCCCTGGCGGAAGACCACCACGTCCCCCGGCCGCACCTGGCCGTGGAGCCGCTCCCAACTGGCGTACGGCGCAGCCTCGTCATTGTCCCGACCCTTGCGGTCGTCGCCCCCTGGGGCGATGTACAGAATCCGGCGCGCGACGACGCCGCGGGCGGCCAGGTAAGCCTTGAGGCCCCCGCGCTTCTGCCGCAGGCTCTCTGGAGTGTTGACCTGTGGATCCTGCTCGTCGGCGTCGGGCCCCTTGGGGCTGGCCACTCCAAAACCGTCCCCGTCGGCGTCGAGGTACAGCGGGTGCGCCAGCCGGGGATCTTCCGCCGGATCGATCGGGCCCGAGGCCGAAGAACTGGGAGAGGCCGATGAGCGGGCAGACGTGGACAACGCATCGCCCGGGCCAAGCGCGACAGCCGTCGCTGATGCCCATAACACCAGTCCGCAAACCGACGAAAAAACACGATCTATTGTCATGCTCTGCCCTTTTATCCTCACGCGGAACCCCACCTCGGCCAGCAGGGCCAACATAACGGAGTATATCTCATCGGAGGCGCCGGGCCAAGAGCCGTCGGGTGCTGGAAGGGGCAAAAAAACAACCCGGCTCACAGGCGTGGGTGGACGCCACCTCCGGAAATATCGTGGACCTGACGGCGGTGCCGCACGCCGGCCAAGTCTGGAATGTCGAGAGCGGTTGGCACGGTGCTTCGCCGCAGGCCGCCGGCACGCCGCGTTCGCCCCGGCCCCACAGGAGAGCCGCAAGCTGCCTTAACCTGAGACTCCCGTGATGCGCCTCATTCGCGGAAGGCGATCATTTCGGGTTTGGCACGAAGTTGCCGCCGCGGCATCGCTTGAGATAATTCAGCGCATGCACCTGCCCGGTCATCTCCAGGTCGCCTCGATAGACCGGATCATGCCAGCCCTCGATGTCGATGCAACCGGTAAACCCGCCCATCCGCAACTCGCTGATGATATCGGTCCAGTTGCTGTCGCCGAAGCCCGGCGTCCGGTGGAAGGCAAATGGCCTCGGGCCGCGGATGCCGTGTTCGCGGATGACGTCCCAATGCACCGTCGCGTCCTTGCCGTGGACGTGGAAGACCTTCTTGACGTACTTGCGGAGCTGGGGGAGGGGATCGATGAGCTTGACCCTCTGGTGGCAGGGTTCCCACTCCAGGCCGATGTTGTCCACGGGAAGGGCGTTGAACATCATCTCCCAGGCCAGCGGAGTCTGGGCGATATTCCAGTCGCCGCTCTTCCAGGTGCCGCCCATGTCGCAATTCTCGAACGCCAGGCGAACGCCCTGGTCGGCTGCCCGCTTGGCCAGCGGCTCGAAGACCTCGCGATAGCGGTCCATGGATTCATCGATGGGCTTTCCGCGCACTCGCCCGGCGAAGCCCGCCACGATATCGCAGCCGAAGAGCTTGCAGGCGTCGATGCACTTGCTCCAGCCCTCGCGCGTCTGCTGGTCGAGTTCCTCATCGCCCAGCGGATTGCCGAACATCGCCAGCGAACTGATCACCGCGCCGCTGGCGGAGAGCACTTCGCGAACTTCGCCGGCCAGCCGTGCCAGGTCCGCCTCGCCGAGCTTCTGCCAGAAGGTGATGGAGAATGATTCAAACCCGTGAGGGAGGATCTGTTTGATGTAACCAGCCGCGGTGGGATTGCCCGCGGCGGGATTGCCTGAGACCAGCGTGCCAATTCGGATCTTTTCAACATCGTGGTGAGACATAAGGGCTCCTCTGGAGGTACATAGAAATCACGCACCTAGAGTTACAGAACGTCAAGAGAGATGGCAAGAGAATTGCTCGACTCTTTGCGGCAAACCCTGTAGCGTGGGTGGGCCTTGGGTCCGAGCGATCATTTGATGATTCGGACGAACATCTCGAATGTGTCGGCTTGGCTTTGGGCGTCCACGTGGACTGACTGATCCAACGCAGAAAACGGCTCTGAGGCCGAGCAGGACAAGAAGAAAGGCTTTGCCTTGAACGCGAGGATGGTTATTGGAATCGTGGCGGCGCTGCTGGTTTCCGGAGCGTCGGGCGTGCATGCACAAACCCACGCCCCCTGGCCTAGCGACTGGAACAACTGGTCCGACCCGAACCTGTGGGTTACCGTCGGCGATCCGGGCAACGCAGGGGCATGGTCCGGCGCGAGTTATAGCGCCTACGGCGCCGAACGCACTTTCGGTCCCGACCGCATCTGCGGGGCGGTGGCCTATGCCTTCAGCATGGGCAAGTTCGAGGTGACGGCCGGCCAGTACACCGCATTCCTCAACGCCGTGGCCAGGACCGACACCTTCGGCCTGTACAGCCCGTACATGGCCGATCCGACCGGCTATTGGGGCTGCAATATCCAGCAGAGCGGCTCCCCCGGCAGCTACACCTACAGCGTGGACCCCGAATGGGCCAACCGTCCCGTCAACTACGTTTCCTGGGGCGATGCGGCCCGCTTTGCCAATTGGCTGACGCATGGGCAGCCGGCGGGCCCGCAGGATGCCAACACCACCGAGGACGGCTCCTATTTGCTGAATGGGGCTACGAGCTATGAGGCCCTCATGGCCGTGACCCGCAAGACAGCGGCCCAGGGCGGACGGTACTACATCCCGACCGAGGATGAGTGGTACAAGGCCGCGTATTACAAGGGTGGCGGGCTCAACGCCGGCTACCGGAGCTTTTCCACGGGCAACAACAGCTCGCTGAGCAACGATCTTTCCAACCCGGACGGCAATAACAACGCCAATTTCTATCAGGGCGGTTACACCCTCGGCAGCCCGTACTACCGCACCGAGGCCGGCGATTTCGAGAACAGTCAGAGCCCCTATGGCACGTTCGATCAGGGCGGGAATGTCTGGGAGTGGAACGAGACTATTCTATGTCCTTCGTGTCGCGGCCTGCGGGGCGGATCGTTCGACCGCTACGACGACTACCTGCACGCCTCGCATCGCAGCGGTGACAACCCGACGAACGAGGACTTCAACATCGGGTTCCGTCTCTCCAAGAACCTGTCTCAGTAGGTGTGTGGCACAGGCTTTCCAGCCTGTGCGCGGCACGCGATGCCCTTATCGTCCAACTCATCGCTGGTAAGGCGTAACACTCGCCCGGCCGGCCTCGATGGCGACCCGGTGATAGCCGGCTGGCACGTCCAGGGTCACAGGCTCCGCGCCCGTCAAGGTCAGTTCTATTCGCAGCGCCTGGCCGGACTTGACGCGGAATGAGCATTCCCGTTCATGCGCCCGGAAGCCCCGTACCACGCACGGGCCGCCGACAGCGAGGAAGGTTACGCCGTCGTCGCGCCGCATCTGTGTTCTGCCCTCGCCGATGCTCACGTCGCAGGAGCGTCCCCGCACGCGGCAGTTCCGCACGGCGCTGCCTTCGTTCGACATCGACCCGAAGCGGATCGCCTCGGCCGCATCCCACCATTCCACGTCGATCAGTTCCTTGAGCCCCAGCAGCGGCAGCAGCATCGACCAGCTCTGGTGCTTGTGCGACCACATCTTGCTTCGCTCCCCGGTCCGCGGGTCGTAGTTCTCGCTGGACCAGCCGTGCGCCGTCCAGTTGCCCCACCAGAGATCCACGCTCTTGGCTGCCAGTTCAGCGGCAATCTCATCGAGCTCGTAGCGTTTGAGGCCTTCGTAGGTCAGGAAGTTGGGCGGCGCCCAGACGGCCCCGCGCCAGTAGGAGTACGGCGGGAAGATTCTGCCGGCGTGTTCCTCGAAACTCGGCTTACCGTACTCGGGGTCGTCCTTGGCCAGTGACGGGATCACATACGGCCCCCAGAACTTGTCGGGGTTCAGCAAGGTCTTGGCCAGGCGATCCGACTGCTGCGCGGAAGGTGCGCACGCCAGCCAGGGATAAAACGAGGTGGGGCTTTCCGTGACTGCCCATTCACCCGAAAAATACCGGTTGCGGTAGGTTCCGTGCTCCGGGTTCCAGAAGACCAGGTTGAGGGTCGCCACCATCACCTGGTGGTCGCGGCGATACTGGGCGGCATCGGCCTCTTCGCCCAGGGCCGTCGCCATCCAGGCCAACGCCTCGAGGCTCCAGGCCTTCATGCAACTGGCATCCAGGCTGAACAGCTCTCCCATGTGCCGGCCGTGCTCGCGCATCGGCGTGTCGTCCATGCCCTTGCCGACGCTCCAGTTTTTGTCGCCCCCCCGGCTGTTGCCACGAACCAGCGTGGCGTTGCCCGGCGGATAGATCTTCCGGTACGTCGGGTAACAGTCGCGGAGCAACGCCGCGTCGCCCTGCCGCTGATAGACCGCCCAGACCGCATAAGGGCCCAGCCGCTCGCATCCCAACGCCATCCACACGTTGGCCGCCGCCAGGTTCCCGTTGACCACCGCGGCCAGGACGGCGTTGAAGTTCTCGTCCCAACCCCACAGGTTGTAACCTCCGCCCCGCATCCACGCCCGGCCGGGAGGGAGGAAAACCTTCTTCTCGAAGGGATGCCAGGTAGACATCCATAGCAGTTCCTGGTAGGTGGCCTCGATGGCCTTGCCCAGCGGGCCCTCGCCCCAAAGGCGAGTGCTTTGGTGTTGCTTTGCGGCCTGCTCAACGACCGATAGCGTCGCCTTTTGATCCGTCGCCCCGGCGGGCGCAATCGGCGAGGCGCTCACCCGCGCCCGCAATGTCAGCCGATCGCCTTTGCCCAGCCGAAAATCCCGTCCTGCCCGCAAGGACTCCGTCCCGGGCTCACTGGCCTCCGACGAGGGGCAATCCAGCGGCGTCACTCCCGGCGAAGGCAGAATCTCCAGGCGGAAGTGATCGACGCCCTGAGATTCATCGAGAATCTCCTGGCGACGCCCCGTGATAATCGCGTTGCCGCCCGTGATGTTGGTCAGGCCGGCGACGGTCACGACATGAGGCGACCTGCCGACGATCGCTCCGTCGCTGCCAAGCCGAAAACGGCAGGGGCCGACGTAGGCCGCGAAGGCCGGATCATCCGGACTAATTTCGAGCCCGGACCCCTCAAAGTGGTGGGCCGGGTAGGCCTCCACCCTGACCGCTGTGCCGTCCTGGCGGACACTCACTTCGCCGACCATCTCGTTATCGCGCAGGCGCGCCCAGGTAACCGTCAGCGGGCCCGCCTCCATCTGGGCGAACGAGCCGTCGGCCGCATAAGGCCCAGCCTTGGCGATCTCGTAGATCTCCCAGCGGTCGAGGAACTTCGCCCCCTCCTGGTAGCTCACCCGCACGCCCCAAAGCGTGTTGCCGGGCCCGGCCAGCATGGCCCCGGTCCATTCCGCGTAGTCCAGCCCGCCGCCGCAGGCGACGGCATTACGATTGCATTCAGACGACTCTGCCATTACTCTTCTCCGACTCACTCGAACGCCCATCCGTCGCGGCGTGCATCGGATTGGGGCGGCCCCAAGTGTCGCAAGAGAAGTTCGCTATGTCAACCGGACGACAAACTTAGCATCTTCTCAATCCGTGCCTGTCCGTTGCATTTGCGAGGTGCTATTGCCCGGCTGATCCAGCCGCCGAATCGTGAGCTTGGGCTCTGGAACCTCCTGCCAGTACGTGATTTGTCCCGAACCCTCCTTCGTCAGCCACGGGAAGCTCTTGAACACCGTGACAGCCAGACCCGCCATCCCCATTACCTGAAGGAGCGCCCGCCAGGCCAAGGTCCGCCTGTGCCACTTGAACGGGCCCCTACAGAGAAGCTTGACCAGGGCCAGCGGGTTATAAAACGCAAGATACGCCTTCCATAGATTCCAGTGGATATGGGCGGGGTTCGCGGCTGAGGTGGCCACCACGTGACTGCCGTCGTAGTGCCTGTCCTGCATTCGCACTCCTCCCGCCGTCTTGATCACTTTCCCGCTGTGGAACGTCTTCTCGAACTCTCGCGACCCAAAGGCCGGACTGTGCAACGCGCATTGATACGACGCCGCCCCGTGCTCGAACAGAAACCTCGCCTGGTTGATCAGCCCGGTCAGATCTTTCCCGGCTGACCGCAACGGTTGACCGTCGTAATGCATCACCATCGCCATCGGCAGGATCTCGTTTGCATCCAGCAGGCGGAACAATTCGGTCGTCTTGGCCGGCGTCTGCCCCTTGTTCACCAGTTTGGCCGCCAAGTCCTCGATTCCGAACCAGATCGCCCAGGCCCCGGCATCGCGCGCCAAGGGAATCAGGTCGCGATTGTTGTAGACATCCGTGGCCGTCGCCTCGGTGCAGAACCGGATGGACTGCCGCGCCGTCCGGGTTTTGCCCCCAAGGTTGTACGTCGTCCCAGCCAGCGCCGTTAAGATCGACTCGGTCGTCGGGCGGTGGTTGAAGAAGTTGTCATCCGCGCCGAAAAAAAAGGGGACGTTAAATTGCTCGCGAAGCACCTTGAATTCGTCCGCCAGCCGATCCGGGCTCTTGTGCCGCCATGTCCGCTGGTTGTACGCCGAAATGCCGCAGAACGGGCAGCCGAACCGGCACCCATGCGTCGTCACGATCGAGATCGCCCGGGCGTGCTTGTGCAGCTTGCCTTGCGGGATCGGCTGCCGCGACAGCGTCTCGGCGCCATGTTTCGGCTCGATCAGGGCCAGGCCCACCCGCGGATGCGGCAGCTCGTCCAGATCCCGCACCAGCCGCTGGGGCCCCGTGTTGTGCAGGACGGGCCGGCCGCCCCGGTCTCGTTCCTTGCTCATAAAAACCAGCCCTGGGATGTCGTCCAGCAGGCCCTCGTCCCGGCAACGCTGGAAGGCCCGCAACATCGTTTCACGCTGCCCCCGGTACGCGGTCAGACGATCTAGCAGTTCCAGCAGAACCAGTTCTTCACCCGTTGCCGCCGCGTCGGCATGGACATCGCCGTCAGGGCCCAGTCCGAAATAGTGGTCCGGCTCGTAGATCGCCTTGGGGCCCCCGGCCAGGATCAAAGGCCGGTCGTCCCCCATCGACCATGCGTCGCGGATATACTCGAAGCTCGGCGCGGAGTTGATCTGCATCGCCGTGGTCGTCATGATCTGGATGGGCTTGCCGTCGATCCGGCACCTCGACGGCCGGACGTTGGGCGACCACATCTGAAACACGCCGCGCGCCTTGAACCCGGCCGAGTGAAACGCCGACACCACCGCCACGAGCCCGGCGGGGATCATCCGCGAGTCATAGAAAAGGAACGGCAGCATCCGCGTCCGAAAGTCCGTCGCGTAAAAGCACGCCACCGGAGTCTCACCCACGCCGGGCCTCGACGCAATCCGGCCGAGCAGTTCGGCCACCCGCCCCGCGGGCGCAAAGACGTCCCCCCTGGCCCTCATCGGAAGTTCCATATTCACTCATCCTCTTAATGGCAACCCCAAAGCCACCGGGGGAATCATAGCCGCGAGAACGTACACATGTGGCCGTCGCGCATCCGGTTCTCAGTGGGATTCTATGTCCCTTGCGATGTCGCGGTGGTCGGCTGCGTCGCCGGCGCGGTCTTGGGCATCTTGGGCTTCTTGACGGGCATGGGCCAGTCGTCGGTGCGGAACGGGCAGGCCGGCAGGAGAGCCTTGTTGTAGAGGTTGCACACGGGATTGTTGGCCCAGGCGTAGCGGACGGCGACCGGGTCGGAAACCTTCTCGCTACTGACAACGACGGTATCGCCGTCGATCTTTGCATCGGCCCAGACAAACTTCTGGTCAGCCCCCGCGATGGCAAAGCCCTTGAGTTCTTCGCTGTCCTTGGCCACCAACCCGCCATCGACGTGGTCAAAGTGCAGGACAATCCGGCCGTCCTGCCTGTCCATGGACTTGAAAATCGGACCGCTGTAGACCACGTCCTTGCCATAGGTCCTGGCCAGCGCCCACAGGGCCAGGCGATGAGCGACCGACACCTTGTCGGAAGGGTGAATGTTGTCGGCCTCGCCGACGTCGATGGTCACGGCCAGGCCGGCGTTGTTGACGCTGCGGGAGGCTTGGAACTGCGCCTCGCGGAGACGGGCCCAGTTGGTGTCGGTGGGCTTTTTGCGAATTTCCTGGTAGTTGGGCAGTTGCACGATGCCAAAGGAAAAATCGCCCTCATCCCAGTCCGTCCGCCAGTTGAAAATCATCGCCGACAGAAGCCGGGCATACAGGTCAGGCCGGTCCATGTTGGACTCGCCCTGGTACCAGATGGCCCCGCGAATGGCCATTGGCATCAGCGGCGCGATCATGCCATTGTAAAGCTGGCTGGGGCCTGGAATACCGATGGGACCGGACGCCAGGCTCGGCTTGTAGGGGATGGGCTTTTCCTCGGCCTTGGCGGCGGCGGCCTTGACCTCCCACTCGGCGAGCTCGGACTTATACCTGGCCTGGGCGGCGTTGGCATCCCATGCCGCCAGTGCCTTCTTGTAGTTCTCGAAGCTCTGCGCGAAGTCGGCATCATCTTCCAGCGTCAGGCGGCTGGTCCATGCCTCGGCCGACGTGCCGCCCCAGGAGGCGTTGATCAGGCCAATGGGCACGCCCAGCGTCTGGTGCAGTTCCCGGCCGAAGAGGTAGCCCGCGGCCGAGAAACGGTGAATGGTCTGAGGGCTGCACACGGCCCACTTGCCGTTACAGTTATCCTGGGGTTCGTCGAAGGCCTTGCAGGGGACGCCATAGAGGCGTATCCGTGGGAAGTCCGCGGCGGCCACTTCGGCCTTGCCATTCTTGAGATCCTCGACCGCCCACTGCATGTTGGACTGCCCCGAACACAGCCAGACCTCCCCCACCAGCACGTCCCTGAGTGTCAAAACCTTCGCCGGCTGGCCAGAACCGGCCTGGACGGCCGAGACGGTCAGTTCAAACGGGCCGCCGGCCTGGAGGGCGTCCAGGCGGACCATCCACCGGCCGTTGGCGTCGGCCGTCGCCTGCTGGCTCTGGCCGGCAATGGCCACGGTCACCTGGGCGTCGGCTTGTGCCCAGCCCCAGACCGGCACGGACATGCCCTGCTGGAGTACCATGCCCTCGCCAAAGACGCCCGACAGTTTCAGCTTCTGGGTCGGCGCCGAGGCCGGCTCGGTGGTCGCCGCCGGCAGGGCGGCCGATATCAGACAAACCACTCCCGCCACAATCACTATCCACGCCGGCATTGATGTCACGATGATCTCCTTGTAATCACTGTGATCGGGACGGTCACTATTCCCACGATCAGCTTATCCGAGTTGTCTTCCAGGCCGGCCGCGGCAATGAATGCAATCGCATGTTGAGGGCGGACAGCCTGGAATTACAACGCTTACCCGCCTCGACATGCCCCCATGCTATCATCAACGCAAAAACACTGTCAATCAACAAAGGCATCCCTCAAAGGGTAACCGTCCCGGTCAATCCCATCGCCAGTGCCCCTTAAGGCTGCGAGAACAGGTTCAGAAATACGGCGTTGTCGCCGATGATTTCTATGGTGCGTTTCAAATTGAACTTACGCAGACAAGGACGGACAGGAATGGTTTCATTGAAGACAGGGCGGTGGGCGTGCCTGGTCGTGGCAATGGGCCTTGCCGTGGCAATGGCGCCGCTTCCTTTGGCGTGCGCGGCCAAAGACGCCGCGGCCCAACGTGACAGCAAGACCAAATCCAAGCTGTCCGACCTGCCCAGCCAGACCCGTCCCGCCAAACCGCCGATCCGCGTCAGCGTCGGAGTACATGTTCTCCGCCTGGTCAATCTGGATATCCCCAACAATAAATTCACGCTGGACTTCTGGATATGGTTTCGCTGGACCGACGACAGCGTCAAGCCGTACGAGTCTTTTGAGTTGATCAACGGCTCGATCGACTCCCGCCGGGTCGAACGTGTCGACAAGGTCGATGGCGTGAACTACGCCTGCCTTCGCGTCCAGGCCACTTGCACCTCCGCCTGGAACGTCGCGCGATTTCCCCTCTGTAGCCAGGCTTTGAGGGTCGAACTGGAGGACGATGACCTGGAGTCCAGCGAACTGATTTATGTGCCCGACAGCGACAACTGCGCCGTGGATGATGACTTTCACGTGCCCGGCTGGGTGCGCGAGGGATTTTCCGCCGATAGTCTCACTCACGTTTATTCGACCACTTATGGCGACCCCCGCCATCCCGTCGGCACGAAAACCCCCTTCTCGCGAGCTGTCTTTTCCCTTCAACTTCGCCGAGCGGACGTGTTCCATTCCTTCAAGGTTTTCTCCGGGCTGTACCTGGCGGCGTTGGTGGCGTTCACCGTGTTCTTCGTCAAGCCGGACCACCGGCTGGCCCTGACGGTCGGGGCCATCTTCGCTGTCGTCGCCAGCCACACGGTGATCTCTTCTTACCTGCCTGACGCGGGGGTGCTGACGCTGGCGGACAAACTCCATCTGGCCGCGGCGGGCGTGGTCCTGGTCTCGCTGTTCGAGACGGCCTATTCCCTGCACCTGTTCCACAGGAACCGCGAGGCGGACTCCAAGCGGCTGGACCGAATGACCTTCTGGATAACCGCCCCGGTGTACTTGATCGCCAATGTCTGGTTGATCATGCGGTAGTGCTTGGACAAACCAGCCTTCGGGCGGATCAGAAAGGCCCAAAAGAGAAGCCCGGTCGCAGGTTCTTGATTGATTCTCTTTGCCGTCCCTCTGGAGACGGCCGCCCCGATAGGGGTGTGTGCGGTCACTGCAACCGGGCTTCTACTTCATGCTAGACCCAGGCATCTCAGACGACCACGGAATGGGACCGCCGGCCAGTGATTCTCTGGCACGGCTCCCCACCGGACGGGACACTGTGAACAACAATTCCTCCGGAAACGGGTAACACGATTTCGCGGCAATGATTACGCGTACATCATTTTCCCCAGCCGGTATCCGACGCACAGTACTGTCATCCCCACGAACGCAGCCACATCCCACTATTCTTCAGCCGTCGCGGGACAGGCGGGTGGGATGCGCGACAGATCGCCCGGCTGGGGACAATCCGCGCGCCTTCCCGGGCCGGCTCGCGGACGCAATCATTCTTCTTTCAAGATAGGATAGTAGGCGAGATAGTTGAATTGTTTGGCATCGGTTATGTTCCCCCAGTCTCCGATTGCATTATAATTATAATCCCAATTCCTCAGGTTCTTCGTTGCCGTTTTGCTGACCTTCCCCGCAATGTGGCCATCGGAGAAGACCATGTTCCACCTGCCGGTTGTGCCGTCGAAGTGGACAATGCTCGTGTCTTCCGGAGTTTCTCGCCAGTCAAAAGAGATGATATCCGTACTTAGCGGCCTGTCGGAGGGGAATCTTTCGCTGTTGATGCCTATCGCATGAAAGCCCACTGCGTCAAAGTAACCGTAATCAACTTTCCCCGTCTTGGGATTGAGGCCCACATTGGGGCACATCTTGTAACCGCCGCGAATGAAACCAGAGCTTGCATGCTGCTCCGGTCTTAGCGGCATGCCGCCCCAGGGCTTGTCGTAGGTATCGAGGCGGTTTGTCAGAATGGTATTGAGCGGACAGTAGGCCATCTCGGGCGACTCGAGAATCTTGAGTTTGTAAAGCAAACCATAGCGCCGGGCATCCGACCATAGCCCTGTCTCGTCAATCCAAGCCCTTATGGGGTCGGGGTTGAAACAAACCTCCGCTTGATAGGGTGCATGAGGAACATCGCTTGCGGCATAAGGGAACACACTCTTGTTTGCCGCCGCATAGGCAATCATCGCCATGCCCCCGGCACGCATGTTGGTCGTGTCGAGAACTTCCCTGGCCAGGGACTTGACCCTCCCCAGCGAGGGCGCCAAGATGCCGATAAGCAGGGCGATAATCGCGATGACCACAAGCAACTCGACCAGCGTGAACCCTTTTTCCCTCATGGTAAGCACTCCTTCGCGTCCAACCCGAATGCCTTCACCTGACTTGCCCGACGACTGAGATGCAGCGGGTCTCGCCTGCCTCCGGCCCGCCATGCCGTTCGCATGCCGTGTACTATATTATACTACTACGTTGCATGGAAAAACCCTGCATACTTTCTTAGGGCACATAACGGTTTCTTGGAGAGTCTGATCTCCGGTTATCCCAGCCGAGGGCGGCCGGGCCACAAACAGTGCAAGAACCCCATGCGGCACAGTCCGTTCGCGGCTGAGGTTCCCGCAATCCCTGATGCCGCAAATTCCTTTCAATACAGAAGGGGTGGGCTACCTTCTCGGTAGCCCACCCCTTCGCAAAGTGCTACTCATCTCTCAGCCCCCGCCTGGGACGGCCTTACGCCGTGCCCGGATGAGGCTTTTACATACTCTTCAATGCTACTTCGACGAACGACGACGAATCAGGGCCAAACCGCCCAGACCCAGCAGG
>JBAZTO010000047.1:0-30625 GCA_041661865.1 Phycisphaerae bacterium
TGAAAGCAACAAGTATGCCAACGACGTGATTAACCAGCAGGCGCACATCATGCGCTCACTGAAGGACATTGCCAAGCGTGAGGACGTTGCCATTATCGCCATTAGCCATGTGGCCAAGGGTGACAAGATTGACGCACGCAAGGTAGAGCTGGACGTAGAGGACATGAAGGGCAGCAGCGCCAAGTACCAGGACGTTGACTACTCCATCTGCATTGTCCCGGTGAACTGGGGCATTCCGCCTGAGAAGCGTGGCCGTTCAGTGGATGACCACTGGTACGGGCTAACTCGTGAAGAAATATCTGAGTCAGTCCGAAATCTGGGGCATGTAGATGTTATGATTACAATTACAAAGAACCGCCACGGTGAAACGGGCAGGTTCGTATTCCGTCTCGATACCAACGAGGGAGGCAGGTTTTACCCACAAGATGACTAATTATAACTACGAGTTCCGGGAACTGGCGCACCCGGCAAGCGTCATAATCGAACCAGTGTTTCGTGGCAACGACACTGTTGAGTTCTACGTGAACGCTGGGGATGGGCTCTACCTTGACCCGTTTCCCAGTCTTCGCTTTCAGTCAGGGCCGATTCCCGAGCATGGCGTCAATGGCCTGACTAACGAAATTCTAATCGACGTGCTAGTCGAGCGCATTGGCCGTCTGAACAAGATGTTCCCGTGCCGGGAAAACGCGCTCGCTATTACGAAACTCGAAGAGGCAGGCCACTGGCTCAACGCTCGCACTGCGCGCCGTGAAAAGGCTGGCCTCGAGGGCAAGCACGAAGAGCAGGCCAATGACTAAGCCGCGCCTCCTGGACCTGTTCTGCGGTGCTGGTGGCGCAGGAATGGGTTATCACCAGGCGGGATTCGAGGTAGTTGGAGTGGACATTAACCAGCAGAAGAACTACCCCTTCGAGTTCATCCAGGCTGACGCAATGACGTACCCACTGGATGGCTTTGATGCCATCCATGCCAGCCCGCCTTGTCAGGCCTACAGTGCCGGAAAGAACATGTGGAAGGGGCGCCTTGCGGATGACCGGCACCCCGACCTAGTAAGTGCTACGCGAGAACGCCTTATCGCGACCGGCCTGCCTTACGTCATTGAGAACGTTGTTGGCTCCCCGCTCGTGAACTACATCACCCTCTGTGGTGACATGTTTGGCCTTGGGGTAAAGCGTCATCGCTTGTTCGAATCGAACGTTGAGATGCAGCCGCCAGCCAAGTGCCGGAGGGGCCACCCTGATTTTGTGGCATCTGTCTTTGGGGGCGGTGGCCTATCCCGCACGCCGCCGGGCGGGTCAACAACGCACGGCGCCGGCAATTTCATGCAGCGTCGTGTTCATGTTCCTCACGAGGATTGCAAGAAGGCGATGGGGATTGACTGGATGATTCGGGATGAGCTCAGCCAGTCTATCCCGCCTGCTTACACGAAATACGTCGGGAAGTACCTGATGGCGGAAGTCCAGGCACTGGCGGTTGCTGCCTAGTGATTAGTCCCTGGAAGGCCCGGCAGGTAAAACCTGACTGCGCTACGGACGCAGAATGGAACGAGTGGATTGAAAGCGACGCTCTCTACGCGAGAGGCCGGAAGTCCCCGTTCTGTGGCGACTGCACCCCTGAGTATAAGGCCGAGGCTATGTCCCTCGGCCTTTGCTCGTTGCCCGAGACGTGGTTTGAAACAGTAACAAACGAGGACGGTGAAATTGAACTCATCGGACGGCCTCCGAGTGGGCCGATGGAACCAGAAGATTACGAGGGTACAGAAGAAGCATCTTCTGACCTTTGCTGCGGGAGCGGGGGAGAACTATGCAGCGTACCTGAAGTTCTGCGAGACGCACAGTATCCCGACATTTACGAAAGCCTACTGGCCGGTGTTTGTGCAGCGGAACAGGCGGACAGTACAGGCGATACGCCAGGGGCTTATTGCCCAGATTGCGTCGGAAGCAATGATGGATAGAAAAGCACGGCTGTCACTGCTGGAAGACGACATTGCGCGCATTGAGGACATCTTCTCCACGCAGCTTGAAGAGCTAACGGTGGACCAGGTGGTGAAGCTTACTGACCAGAAGCGCAAGACGCTTGAGGCCATCGCCAAGGAACGCTCCGAGTGGATGCAGGAAGAGAAGCCAGTGTACGAGAACCCGGCAATGCTCGCCATGCAGGAAGCCCAGCGGCGCCTGCTGGCCGTCAACGTAGAGCCAGTAGTCGAGGGCGAAGTACGAGAGGTGAATGATGCATAGGTTCCGCATCGACACGTGGGCAGACCTGCGCATGTCTACTGACCACGCGGCTGTCACTTGCGAGGAGTGCTCCGCGGTTTTTGGGTTGGAGGTGTCCGTGCGCGAGTACCGCGAAATGCTTGACCCGCAGGCCCCGTGGCGCCTGCTCTCAGGAGAGATGCGATTCCTCGACGATTACCTTCCCTGCACTTACCCGGAGGCAGCCACTGGATAGGCTGCCGTACAACGTATGCGAGCCGTTCTACGCCAGCCTTGGAAACCAGTGGACATCGGCCCAACTCCCCGTCATTACCGAAACCAACGTCCGCTTCCCGTTCATCATCGGCGGGGAGCGAGGTGGCAAGGAGGTCCACATAACGACAGACATCCCGACTCCCTCGGGATGGAAGAAAATGGGAGACCTTGTTGCCGGTGACTACGTGTTCACTGACGACGGAACCCCTACGGAAATCCTGCAAGCGCACCCGATTCATTTTGGCCACCGGGCACTTCGTGTCATGTTCGAGGATGGGCAGTCGCTCATCGTGAATGGCGAGCACCTCTGGACGGTTCAGGATGAGAACCAGCGCAAGAACTCCTGCCGCCGCAAGGTGCGCGGGGTCGAGCAGAAGATAGAGCCAGCACTGCTTGTCAGTGACCGGCAGCACAGCATCCTTACCACTGACGCGATAATCGAACGTGGCGTTGAGGTTCCAGGAACACGCTCTCGTTCTGCGTTCAATCGATTTAGCGTCCTGGCACCGCTGCCGGTGGAGTACCCGGAAGCCGAACTCCCGGTTCACCCCTACGTCCTTGGCTGCTGGCTAGGCGACGGTGCCGAGGCAAGCGGTGTTATCTCAAAGCCCGACATTGAGATGTTCGACCGCATTCGTTCATTTGGCTACGAGGTTCCTGCCCCGTATGCGGACGGGCTGAGTCGAAACATCAAAAGTCTATTGCCGGGGTTGCGAAAGCTTGGCGTGTGGGGCAACAAGCATGTGCCGGACGAGTACCTGCTCGCCTCGGTCGGGCAGCGCTGGGAACTTCTTCGTGGCCTCATGGACACAGACGGAACCTGCGATGAGCGGGGGCAGGCGTACTTCGATAACACGAACAAGCGCATCATCGATGGCGTTGTCGCGTTGGCCTTCAGCCTCGGGCTGAAGCCGACTGTCACCGAAAACAGGGCCATGCTTTACGGCGTGGACCACGGCCCCGTATGGACCGTGTTTTTGATGGCACGAGACCCGCTGTTCACCATTCCGCGAAAGGCTATTCGTCAGAATCTCAGCCCGGCGAACCATGCGCGACATCGATACATCAAGTCGATTGAGCCAGTGGAGTCGGTGCCGATGCGCTGCATTACCGTGGCGTCGCCTTCTGGCATCTTCCTGGCTGGCCGCTCATACATCCCGACACACAACAGCATCGCCACCAAGGGCATCATCCTCCCCCATGCGGCGATGCTCCCGCAGGTCAGGCACGAACGCTTCTACGACAAGCTCGGACAGCAACGCTTCGACCCGAAAGACCAATCCTCCAAGCCCCGAAACCCGGACATCGCCCTCTTCGGCCCGTCGTACACGGAGCCACGGGTGGAGTTCCAGTACATCGAAGATGAGCTGCGCGCCCTTGGCCTTATCCCGCCAGGCTGGAAGCACCTCTCCAAGCCGCAGGACGGCCCGTGGCGTCTCACCACGGCCGCGGGCGTTGTCATTGCTACGTGGTCAATGGACGACCCCGGCACGATTAGGGCGATGGACTTGGAGATGGCTGCCATCTGCGAGGCCGGCAAGTGCCCCTACGAAGGCGTAGAGCGCGTGCGTGGCCGCGTCTCGGCCCAGAAGGGGCCGGTAGTCTATAGCGGCACCCTGGAGGAAAGCCACCAATGGTATCGCGACTGGGCTGTCATGGGCCTGCGCGAGAACAAGTTCCTCATCAAGACCTATTCCCTACCCACCTGGACCAACCTGCACAACTTCCCTGGTGGCCGGCAGGACAGCGAAATCCTCCTCATGGAGGCCACGTACCCGGACGATGTGTTCGCCATGCGCGTGGCTGGCGAGCCTCGGCCGCCGCGCCACCGCGTCATGAAGGAGGTCACCGAGGCCCACGTCAAGGTCATTGACGTGACGCAGATGCCAGGGGTTGTCTTTGAGATTTGCGTAGACCCCGGCTACGCCTCGGCATACGCCGTCCTGCTGGTCGCCAGGTGGAAAGAGGACATCGAAGAGATGAACCTCACCACTGGTGAGATGCAGAAGACGTGGCGCTGGCGCTTCCACTTCGTAGATGAGTTCTACGAACAGGGGCGGCAGACAGAGGAGATGATTGACCTCCTTAGAGGGCATCCATTGTGGCCGGAATTGAACGCGCAGCACGAAGGCGTCTTCGACATTGCCTCGAAGGGCCACCGCGACGCTGGCCAGTCTGCGCTGGAAATCTGGAAGAAGCGCCTCCCAAAGTGGAACTGGAATATGAAATACTGGTACGAAGAGCCTCTTATTGAGCGGCTCCGTACTTCCGCGAAAGCGAATCAGTTCACCATCTCACCCAACTGCAAAGGGCTGCTAGCCGAGTGTGGGCTTGAGGAACCAGTGTTTCCTGAAATGCACCCGTGGAAGTACATGACGACCAGAGACGGAATTGTGTCTGGCGAGAAGCCGATTGACAAGTGGAACCATTCGTGTAAGGCCGCTGGGTATTATCTACTGCACCATCTTGGGCAGGTAGAACGAATCACGAAGGCTTCCAACTTCAACCGTCTGACGCAGAACAAGCCTAAGAGGAATCTTGCTTCCACCGGAAAACGATAGAGACGCACAGACGCTAATCCAGACGATGGAAGGCTACTACGCCGCGGCCTTTGCAGGCTTCGACGAGGATGCAGCCTTCTATGAAGGCACGTTCGGCTCAATGGTGACGGTCCCCGAGGGGTTCCCGATTACCATTCCGACGACTGGCCGTGCTGTCGTGGACGAAGCGGTAGACTCGATTGTCCCCGCTGACATCCTGGTTAGTTACCCGCCCCGCGGCATGACGAAGAAGGCTGAAGAGGACTCCCAGAATGGGGGCCGCTGGATTCGTCACGCGTGGGGCCATGTGCGTTCCAAGGGTTCCGATATTGACCCGATGCGCGACTTTGCGCGCAACCTCTTCATGTCCGGCAAGGCCTGCTACAAGGTGGTCCCGGACTACACTCTCTGGCCCCTCCTGCCGGAAGACGAAGAGAAGTCCCTGCGGGAGCTGGGCGGCACGAAGCTCAAGGAGCGCGTGAAGCTCATCAAGGAGATTCGGGAAGAGAACTTCCCGCTTACGGTTCGCAGCCTGGCGCCGTCCTGCATCATGGAAGACCCGACGATTGCCAACCGGAAGCTCTGGATTTGCGAGCGCTACATCATGTCGAACGCCGAGGTGCGGTCGCTCTATAGCCAGGACATCGAAGAGTTCCGGGACCAGAACTTCTGGGGCCATAGCAGCTATAACATCCACGAACTCTGGACCGCTACCTACGTTGACTACAAGGGGAAGCTCCACCCTGGCAAGCACTGGGTGTTCATCAACTACGGCATGGTCGTGGAAGAGCCCAACCCTTACCACAATATTCCATACGTCCTGAAGTACAGCGGCTTTGGCCGCGAGGCGTACGAGGGCAGCCCTGAGTACAAGAGCGTCGGCTTCTTCACCCCGCAGGTGAAGTCCATGCTCCTGGCTGAGGCCCGCCGCGCTACCCACTTCGACGTAATGATGTCGCAGCTTGCGTTCCCAATCGCCTTCATGAGCGACAAGATTGAGGACGCGAATATCAGCTTCGAACCGGGCGCTGTGAACTTCGTGCCCGAAGACGTACTGGCCAACATCCAGAATACGTTCATCAGCCCGCACTTGCCGGAAGCTGAATACCTCTCATCCCTCAACTACATCAACGGACAGATTGAGCGTGGCACTGTTAGCCGCTCTGTCCGTGGCGCTCCGCTCCCCGGCGCCGACTCGGCTGCCCAGTACAGCCTTCAGAGCAACAACGCCAAGCTTCGCATGGAATCCTGCAAGCAGGCTTCCGAGCAGGCCGCGGCTGAAGTGGCCAGCATGTGGCTCCAGCATGTGGACAAGTACCTGAACGGCAAGGTGTCCGTCTTCGGCCCTGAGGGCCTTGTGGACAAGTACACCCTCGGCAGTGAGAACATCCGCGGCCACTATGCCGTGGGCATTACGTTCCAGCCGAACGAAGACGCCATCAAGGAACGCAAGCTCATCCTGGCCAACGACGCCATCAACAAGGGCGGCCTTAGCCCGTTCGATGCGTACCAGTTCGCCGGCTTCGAGAACCCACAGGAGCTTATCGGCCGCCGTCTCGCCTACGACTTGATGATGTCGGACGACGTGAAGAAGTACCTGGCAATGCAGGTCCTTGAAGAGTGGGGCCTTGACGTACGGAACCTCCAGGTTCAGGGCCAGATGCAGGACATCCAGCAGCAGAACGCACTGGGCCAGTTCGCACAGGGCCTCCAGGTAGGAACGCCGGCAGGCGGTCCGCCTGAGCCCCAGCAGCCCCAGCAGGCACCGCAACAGCAGCAGATACAGCAGCAGGGGCCGACTGGCCCTATGGGTGGCCAGGGCGGCGCACCGCAGCAGCAGATGCCCGCAGAACTCGCCTCAATGATGGGCGACATGAACGCGATGGCCAGTGGGGTAAATCCGAGTGCCTAGTTTCTTCGACGGCGTAAACAGCCACATGGCCGAGATGACGAACAGCCTCCGCGGAGAGTTCCGCAAACTGGCCCCGTCAGCACCTGGCACGCGCGACCGTTCCACGCAGGAACAGGCTGCCATCTTCAAGGAGATAAGCCGACTGCCCGAGGCCGAGATGCGTGACTTCTTTGGCGACATGAAGGCCCGCGCCGGCCATTCCGAAATGGAACAGGCGCCATGCGAGTTCTGTTCGATGATTGCCAAGTTTGGCCTGGGGGCGGGCTAGTGGCTTACTCCGCAGCGGTTGAGCAGTGGCGCCCTCTTGTTGAGAAATACTTCCCCCCCGAGTTGGTGGACAAGGCTCTCTACGTAATCAACGGAGAGTCGGGTGGGAACCCCGGCGCTGTTGGCGACGGCGGCGCGGCTCGTGGCCTCTTCCAGATTCAGGACTCGCGCAACTTCGCCAGCAGGCCCGACGCCGCCTACCTGGATAACCCAGAGAACAACATCAGGTATGCAGCCCAGGTACTGGGCGCCGCCCAGGGCAAGTGGACCGACTGGGGCGAAGGCAGTTCCTACAACGGGCAGCCCTTCGGGGCACTCGGGAACAATCCGTACCCGGGCGATAGCGGCCCTTTAGGCGGCAGGGCCGCCACGGCTCCTGGCACCACCGGCTCTGGCGGAAATACGTATGGGATATATAACAACTTGAGTGATACAACCAGCCACCCGCTAGACCCAGGGACTACCCGAACCCGCACTCCTAGTGCGGCCGAAGAGACAACCATCGACCGCATCATGCGCGAGTATGGCCTGACGCGTGAGCAGGCGCTCCAGATGATTGGCATTGACCCCGGGGATTCGTACACCCCGCCAGACCACTTCTTTGATGTATCCCCGGGTAGTCAACGCGACTTCGATGAGTCGGTTATTCGCGACCGCCGAGACTTCGGCTACAACGCCCAGCAGGACGCGGCTGACCGCGCCTTCCTTGAGGCCGAACAGAAAGCCGCGGCTGCCCAGCAGCAGTTCGATAACGCTATGGTAGTTGGTGACTTCCAGGCCGCGGCTAAGGCCGCTGAGGACCTGAACCACTGGAAGCAAGTTGAGGCGACGCAGGCGCAGGAGCGCAACAACCTCACCAACCAGGGGCAGCAGCTCGACTACAACCTTGGGCTCGGGAACATCGCCGCTGACCGCTACAGCACCGACGCCGGCATTGGCATTGCCAATATGCAGAACGCGACGGACGCGGCGCTTGGCCAGCAGCGCAACCAGACCGGGCAGTTCGATGCGGAGACCGCACGGCTGACATCTGAGCGAAACTACATCCTCGGCATGGCGAACGCCACCACGGACGCGGAGCGCGTCGCGCTGGACGACCGCCGCCGCATGGATGAAATGGCCATCGCCAACATGACCACGCAGGCCAACTTCACCCTTGGCCAACAGGGTAACCAACTCGGCGCGTACAGCGCCGACACGGACCGCATGCGGGCCATGCAGAATTACTATGCGTCGATGGCTGGCGTCACGAACGACGCAGCACGCGTTGGCATCGAAGACATGACCCGCCTGGATAGAAACAGTCAGTTCAACGCCGGCGAGACGAACGACTTTACGCTGGGCCAGCAGGGCAACCAGTCTAACCAGTTTGGGATGGAGACGGACCGTGCGAACCGCATGGGCCAGCTCGCGCTTGAGAACAATAAGTTCATCGCCGACATGTCGAGCAACCCGCGTGACATGTTCGCGCTCTACGCTATGCAGCGCGGCGTGGCCCCGGACTGGGGCACCATCATGTCAGGCGGAACCCCCGCCACTGGCTCCGCGCTGGCGCCGTCCAGCGTCATGAATGCTTACAATCCCGTGACCGCGGCGCCGACGTTCAATGCAACTGCGGCTCAGTCGCAGGCCCAGCAAGCCGCTGGCGGAAGTTACGGCGCCCAGAACAACCAGTTCATTCAGAACTGGCAGGGCGCGAACACGGCAACCAGTACGCTTCCGCAGTTTAACGAGACGTTCAAGCCAGCAACGGGGCAGGCCTCCGGTGGCTATGATTCCTCGCAGAATCAGTTCATCGGCCAGCAGGCTTCGTACCAGCCGACCACTGGCGCGCCGTCGTTTAACTACACGCCGCAGGCCGCATCTACGCCAACCTGGACAGGCCCCGAGGCTACGTCGAGCTTCCTGCCGACGAACACGAACCCCGTCTCTGGCCCGGCGCCGACGTACACCGATACGAACATCGGTGGGCTCCAGAACGGCGTGGCTCTCTCTGGCCTCAAGCCAGGGCTGAACTACAGCACCGTTGGCGGAGCCGACCGTACCGGCGCCAACTTCGGCATCCCGGCCTTCTACGACCAGGGCATGACGCAGCGCGTTGGCCCAGATGACGTAGTGCAGGGCGGCACTGGAATCTGGACATGGTACGGCGACAACCTGCCTGGCGGTGGGCAGCAACTCATCAAGCCGTACGACCCGGCCGACGCACCGATGATGAACATGGGCGGCGTCACGAACGCCCCGCAGTTCGTTACCGGCGATGACCCGAATACGCCTGACGGCCTCGGCGTGAACGCCGAGCTTAACGAACCGCAGGTTGGCCCGGGTGGCCGCTACCTCGGAACCAAGGTAACACCGCTGAACCCGGCGCGCCGCCCGATGGGCAACGCCTGGGGCGGCGACACACTACGAATGGCCGCTGGCTTCGGCATCCGCCCGTCAACGATGTTCTCCAAGCGCTAAGGATACTAAATGGCAATCACTGGACTTCCCAACCGCAGGGCTGAACTCACGGCCTCTGCCCGCCAGCAGGCGAACCCGCAGGCTGCGCCTATGCAGCAGAACACCCAGCCGACGCAACAGACCGCCCAGCCCAGCGGCGGCAGCTCCAGTGGCACGTTCTACGGCGGAATGGGCGGGGGCATGGGGAACGACAACGGCTCGTTCTATTCGAGCCTTGGCGGCGGCATGAGCCGTCCCTCTCAGACGCGCATGGCTCAGCCGGCGCCGATTGCTTCTGTGCCACAGCCTCAGGCCCAGCAGTCGCCGGGCCTCTGGGAAGGCCCGCAGAACCCAGGGCCAGCCACTCCAGTGCCGCAGTACCCCGGTGGCCCTGGCGCAGGCGGCGCCCCGGCACCGACCCCCAGCCCCATGCCACAGCCACTCAGTGAGGCTGACTTTATCACTTCTATTCAGCAGAAGATTGCCAGCGGTGGCCTTAGTGCCGCGGATATCGTTCTTGCGAAGGCGATGTTCCCCGGCAACCAGGGGCTCCTGGATGCGGTGAGCGGAGCGCTGAACGGACTCCCCTTTAACTACACCCCGGTTACCCACCCTGGCTACGGTGACATCGGCACCCCGGACCCGGTAGCGCCGCCGCAGACGACCCCCCCGTTTACGATGCCGTCGCAGAGCTTCCCGTCGAACCCGCAGCGCAACGCGCCCGTCCAGACGACCAACCCGCCCGACATGGTTACTACCGCCCCGCAGCCGCCGCGCGGAAGCGAGGGCCAGAAGGACCCGCGAACCGGAGCGCCAATTGGGCCGCGGCAGGGTGGGAAGGAAGGCGGTGGCGCCCAGAACGCCCCGCGCCCCGGCGTGGCCCCGGCCGCAGCCCCTGAGTATCGCTCGGTCTACGACCGGCCTGACTTCAACTACAGCCCCACTCCGCAGTACGGCCGCGACCAGGAAGTCCTGTACGGAACTGGCGGCGGCCAGACGCTGGAGAATCGCAACCCCGGTGCGTTCTCGGGTAACGTGGCGTCGCAGATGCCTAGTGCCGGAGCGCAGACGCTGGAGATGCGTAACCCGCAACTCACCCCGCAACTCATGGCCCGCATCCAGCAGTTGCGAGACATGGCGCGCCAGCAGCAGATGTTGCAGCGCGCCCAGCAGGCTCCCCGCTTTGCCTTCGGCACGGACAACTCTGCGCAGTACCAGCAGAACGGAATGGGCAACTCCTGGATTCCCAGCACGAGCAACAGTTACGCGCAGGGCAAAGAGATTCCGCCAGCGCTTCAGCGCCTCATCGACATGGGAATGCCGATTCCGCCAGCGCTTCTGAATAGCGTCACTGGTGGACAGTCTGGCCCGCTGAACATGGCTAGCGCATTCACCGCACGCGGCGGAGGCTCCCTCCCTTCCATGCAGGGCATGGACAGGATGAGTCAGGATGAGCGCGAGGCTTTCGGCGGCTACCTCACTGGTCCCATTGGAATGCCTGAAGCCAGTACAATGGACTCTATAGGCCGACCGACTTCTAACCTCCAACCGGCCGCTCGTTCACGCATTGGTTAACCTTTATTAAGGTTTGGCCATGTTAAAGGATAACTCGTAACCTTTAATAAGCACCGGCGCTAATCAAGGATAACCCCCCTGGCACGTAGCATCTTCGACGATTTCGGCGACGTAATCACCGCGCAGATTAACCGTTCAAACCCCGCGGCTGGCTTTCGCAAGACTTCTTCCGACCCGAAGAAGGACTGGCTGAAGACCAGCCTCGCTGGCTATACGGACCGTGCGCGGTACTCGGCTGCCCTACTGGCCCAGGTGCGTCAGCAGGAAGAGGAAGAAGAGCGACGTCGCAAGGAACTGGAAAAGCAGCAGAAGAAGAGCGGCTTCCTGCGTCGCAACCTGCCCTCCGTGGACAAGGGCCTGGGTGGCCTGAAGAAGATTGGCGGCAAGGCGCTCGATAAGACAGCGGACGCCGGCAAGTCCATCTGGGATGCGTCGAACGACATCAGTGACGCCGCTATGGGCGCCGGCCCAGCCGCGGCTGGTGACCTGAAGTTTCGGGAAGACGGAACGCCGTACTTCGACTACTCGCTGAAGAGCGTGCTGTCTACGCCCAAGAACCTCGTGGACGTTAACCGAACCAAGAAGAACAACCAGAAGCTCCGCCAGGCTGGCGTTGACATTGGCGACAATGCTTACGAGAGGGCTCAGGTTACCGGGCAGATTGCCCGTGGCTCTATGCCCGAGTCGGCCGCACTGGCTACTGGTTTCCTCGTGGACCCTCAGACATGGGTTCCAGTTGGTGGCGTGTCTAAGGTGGCTGGCAAGGTTGGGCTAAAGCTAAACAAGCCTGCTCGGGCTGGCGCTGCCATCTTGGAGGGCGCTGGACTAAAGGCGAACCTTGGTATCGCGGGCGGCCTGGCCGTTGGTTCTGAGATTTCGGACAAGCTGGGGCTTGAGGGCACGCCGAAGGCTCTGTTGACAATGGCATCGTCTGTGGTCGGCGGTGGCGCCGCGGGCTTCAAGCGCAACGCTACGCCTATGGCTGCCGTGGATGACGCCATACCCGAAGGGCAAATCATCAGGCGCCCGAATGCAGCAAGTGGCACCCCCTCAATGGACGACCTTCGCAGGCGCATTCCAGGGGACGGGGACCCATTGACAACCCCATTCAGGGGGGCCACGGGTACTCCATCAATAGATGACATTCGCAGGCAAATCCCTGACGATGCCGACCCGCTGACAACCCCGCCGCCCGCCCCTGGCACACCACCGCGTCCGCCCACTGGCCCGTACCGCCAGGGCTACCAGCCCGGCCTCCCCGGCCCCGCTCTCATCGACCCGCCCACGCACACTCCCATTGAGAACCTTCGCGTTGGCTCCCAGGTACGCAACCGCAGCGGCCAGAAGCTCGGCACCGTGCTTCAGGTGGACGCCTCTGGCGACCTCCGCGTGCAGGCCGCGGACGGCACAGTTACCACGGTGCCGTACAGGACGGTTTACAGCGAGGCTGACTACTCGGCTAAGGAGACGCAGCGGAAGCTCGTCATCGCCCAGAAGAAGGTCGTCCCTGACCAGGTAATGATTGACACCCAGCGTGCCGACTTTGAGGACGCGCTGCGCCATGCGGAGGCCCTGACTTCCTCGGGCCGTGGGCTTGCTACGCGCACTGGCGCGCTCGGCCGCGCTATCGACCCGGCTGCCAAGTTCATCTCTAACAACGCCAAGAAGACTCATGCTGCCATCGTTGCATCCGCCAACCTGGTCCACCGCGGCGACTCGATTGCCGAGGCGCGTGCTGACCAGATTCTCAAGTCCCTTGCCCCGCTGATTGGCGAAGGCCGCACGGCTGACGTGCGCCGCGCTGGCGCCCAGCTAACCGCGCTTGCTGGCCCTAGCGTTGCCGGCATCGCCATGACCCAGGCCACCGGGGATGCCGAGTGGCAGGAGGCAGGGCTGGGCCTTGGCGTCCTCGGCGCCGGCCTAACGTCCCGGCAGCAGCGCAAGGGCTTTATGAACGACACGCCGTGGTCCCGGATTAAGCCGCGAGACCCAGGCCTGCTTACCGGCCGCATTGCCGATGCTAAGTCCCAGGATAGGCTCGTTGACATCCTCCAGTATTGGGATGGGCCAGATGGCTACGCCATTGAGGCACTAAACCCGAAGCTCGTGGCGCAGCTTCAGAAGGCCAAAGAGACCTGGGATGCCATTGACATCGACGGCCTCAAGCGCGTGAACGCGGCCCTTGCCGCGGCTGGCCAGCAGCCCATGCCTTACCGCGAGAATCACGCGGTTCTTGCTGCCTACACGGACAAGAGCCTGCGAAACGCTGGCATCGTGAAGGACACGATTAGTCCGGTGGATGTGCGGTCCACGTCGTTCCGCAAGAGCCAGGCAATCGAACAACGCCGCACCCTTGGAGACACGCTCCGCGAAGCCTATGACGCGTACCCGGAACTTGAGCTTGCGGGCGGAGTCCGTGACCTCCTGGTTGAACAGCTTCGTCAGCAGGAACGCATCAAGGCCTCGGCTCTTGTTACCGGGGAGATGATTAACTCGGGACTCGCTAAGCGCTTCCCTTCGGACGTTGAACTCCGCGGCATGACGCCAGAGAAGCGCGCCGAAGTAGAGGCTGCCCGCGCTGCCCTTGGCAAGTCCGGCTGGATGAAGATGCCGGGCGTTGACGACGTTCTGTTTGAGCCAGAAGTCGTGAAGACTGTCAAGGAACTCCTGGTCACCTCCGCTGGCGGGGATAACGCAGTGATGAACTGGCTGGACGGCGCGACGAACGTTGCCCGTACCGCCCTCTTCGTTGGCGACCTTAACGCCTGGACCCTCCAGGGCGCGATGACTGCGCTTCAGAATCCAGTGGTTGCAGTGCGTAACTTCTTCCCCCTCGTTGGCGCTACGGCCTTCGGCCAGAAGTACGCCGACTACTTCAAGCTGAAGCACCCGGAGCTGGTGGACGCGGCAGCCAAGCGCGGCGCCCGTTCCTACGAACACGGTGGCCTTGAGCGCGAACTGCAAGGCCCGCTTGGTATCCAGTTGGCGAATGCCCCAGGTGTCCGCAACCTTGAAGAGCGTGCACGTTCCTTCCTTGACGTGTTCCGCCTCGTCATGCAGGACAACATTGCCCAGCAAGAGATGTTCCTGAAGAAGGGCAAGCTCTCCCGCGTGCCCGGCTCCCGGCTGGCGCTGGACGCCGCCCGCGCTGCGCCGACGCTCGGCGCTATCGGCGCCATTGCTACGGGCGAAGAACTAGACATTCCGTTCCTGAACGAGGACGCAGACCGCCTATTCACCCTTGCCCTTGGTATCGGTGGCAGCACCCTCGTAGACAAGTCTATCTCCGCTGGCGGCCAGCAGGCCATGAACTCTGCTCGCGTAGAAGGCCGTCGCTCTGACATGGAAGTGGAAGCTGGCGTGCTGGGCGGCAAGATGACCAACCGTATCTCTGGCACCCAGAACCGCCAGGTTGCCGGCATCTCCAACAAGCAGGCGCAGATTGAGCGCGTGCTGCTTATGCGCTCCCCGGCGCTTACCAGGAACGCACTGACGATGGCCAAACTGGCCGCGTCGGACCTTGGCCCCGAGGGCGCCCTTGCCCGTATCTACCTGGTGAAGACCGCGGTGATGACTGGCGCAGCGATGGCCTTTATCCATGCTGCCAAGCAGGGGCGGATGCCTATTGAAGAAGACTTCAACCCGCAGAACCCCGAGTCCCCGTTCTCCCCCGAGTCCTTTATGCGTGCCCAGTTGGGCCGCAGTGGCACACTGTCCGCCTCTAACCCCCTGGTCTCCCTGGCCCGCGCATTCATGTACAACGAACACGCTGCCGGCGAGACGGACTGGCACGTGCCTGATGCCACGGAAATAGGCCTCGGTCTCACTGGGTTCGCCACAGGCCGCCTTCCTGACATTACTGGACCATTCACCGCGCCCATGCTGGAAAAGCTCTCTACGGGCCTTCCTAGTGAAGAGGGCACGCCTACTCCGGGTGTCATCAACCGTCTTCAAGACGGTGATGTTCTCGGCCTTGGCACCGACATCGCCAAGAGCGTGATGCCCGTGTCGGCGCAGGGCGCTATCGAGACTGGCGTCATCCAGCGTACGGCGCTGGGTGAGCGGCTGCTGAACCCGAAGGACATGGACCCGGCGTATAACCACAGGTCCGAACAGGACCTTGGCGTCAGTTCTGCATGGCTCGGACTGAACCACAACCCCGAGTCTCTTGGCAAGGAAATCGCTGCCCGCAAGGACGAAGAGGCCGCGGCTCGTTACAACGGCCGCATGTACGACGAGTTGAACAAGGCTGAGCAGAAGACTATCCGCGACACCCTCGCGAAGGACGACTCCTATACGGACGCCGAGCAGGGGCGCCGGGACCAGTATGGCGAAGAGAAGGTCGCGCCCATCCAGCAATACTTCGATGCCCAGGAAGCCGTTGGCGACAAGATGGCCGCGGACCTGGCGCTGGCCGAAGAGCGCTACTACACCACGGGCGACGGCGTGTCCTTCCGTAAGCGGATGCAGGAGTTGGCCACCGAGCGGCGCACGCGCATGAGCCAGGTGGAGAGCGACCTTGCCAACGCCAGCGCTGAGATGCGCGGCCGTGACGAGACGGTAGCCGAGTGGCTGGACCGTAACCTTCAGCCGGAAGACGTAGCAGTCGAAGAGTATTACCGGCTCTTCGACAAGGCGACGGACCCGGCCACTGGCAAGCTTGACTTCGACGGCCTTGAGCGGATGCAAGAAGAGTTCCTGGCGGCCCTCCCTGCCCGCGAGCGCCGCTACGTTGAGTCGCGCATTAATGGAGAACGGGAACGCACCCCTGGTCAGAAGGAATACGAGCGCGTCAAGGAAGTGACGAAGCCCTACTTCGAAACCCGTGACCGTCTCTTCGCAGAGATGGCCGGCAACGACCCGTTCCTCCAGCAGTTTGACTCGTACAGCAAGCTACAGGAATACATTGACGGAGTAGCGTTGCAGAACGGCATCACTAATGCCGACGCTCTTAGCATTCTCTCTCGGCAAAACCCTGGACTCATGATGCTGACGAAGTTCGCTGAGTTTGAGGGGCGCATGTTGCGCATGGGTAACCCAGAGATGGACCAGGCGCTCACAAAGTGGTACGGCTACTCACCACAGGAAGTCGGCGGCAAGCTAGACCGTGCATTCGGCAAGCTGCAAACCTACGGGAACACACCGCAGGCAGAAGAAGTGTCACAGTACAGCGACGTAGCTACCCCGCGTAGTGGGTTTAAGCGGCGCCGCCGCTTCTGGGAGTAGCATAACCACCACCCAAGGGCGCTCATTCTGCGAATTGAGCACATCCCACAGTCAAATTCCCCCTTGGTATACTTGTGATATAGCAGGTGGCTTTCACTTGCCGCTATTACACGTAGGTGGTTATTGGATAAATCTGGCGAAAACCCCTTCGATATCTGGGGACCTCCGCTTGAACTCGACGAGTTCTCGGTTGCACCGGAACCAGAAAACGAAGACGCGGAAGACGCGACAGTCCCCAGCGAGCTTACCGGTACCCGTACCGGTAGCGCAGACGGCAATGCCGTCAAGGGAGCATCCGCTAAGGAAACACCTGAACCGGATGTACTTGACCGACTCGGTGATGAACTAGATGCCCTTGAGTCGGGAACCGAACCCACGGTTAGCAGCAAGGCCTACAAAGGTATCCAGCGGGCACTTGCCCGTCGTGATGCTGAGATGGCAGCTCTGCGTCAGCAGTACGAACAATCTCTTGCGCGCCAGGCTAAATATGAGGAAGACCTTGCCTCTATTAATGCCGCAACCAACCTGAACTGGAAGGTGCTTAACAGCAACCTTGAAGACGAGTCCCGCAAGGAAGCCGAACTGGCCCTCCTTCGGCAGCGTGAACAGTTTCGGAATGAGCAGCAGGCACGAGCGCAGCAGAGGCCACAGGCTACGGCACAGCCGGAACCCGAGGCTTGGGAGATTAATCTCGCGGCGGCAGTAGAGCGTGAAGCAGGCCTGTTTGAATCAGGCCTCCAGGAACTTGCACAACTGGCAGGCGTGGACCCTAAGAGTCCCGCCCTCGACTACGGGCAGGCAAACGAGACGTTCAATGAACGCGTTAAGCGCTTCAACACCTCCCTCCGCACTGCCCAGAAAGCTACTGAAGAAGCAGAAGTGCAGGCGGTCCGTGGCAAAACGGTCGCTACGCGTGGAGCTAATGGCGGTGAAACTCCCGTCTCTAACAGTGGACTTTCAGACCTACAACTTGGCGCTTCCCAGCGCTCTGCTCAGTTCCGGCAGCTAATCGGCACCGGATAAAGGATACACAACTTGGCGCTTACTCTGCTCGATATGCAGCGCCTTCGTAAGGACCCGTTTGAGAAGGGTGTACTCGACGTCTTCATGGCCGAGTGCGACATCTCTAAGGTTCTTCCGATTAAGACCATTGGTACGGTTGAAGTTTCGCGTCGTCGAAACAACGGCCTGCCCACCCTTGGCTGGCGCAAGCGAGGCGAGGCCTTCCCGGCCGTCGCCGGCACTACCAGTGACACTGTTACGGACCAGGTGTTCGCAATGGGTGCCACGATTGACATCGACAAGACGGACATGAGGGACAAGA
Organism: Phycisphaerae bacterium; assembly: GCA_041661865.1. Taxonomy (GTDB): domain Bacteria; phylum Planctomycetota; class Phycisphaerae; order SM23-33; family SM23-33; genus JBAZTO01. Next base: position 17,756 of record JBAZTO010000047.1, read on the forward strand.
ACCTCATCGAAGACCCGCTTGCCGAACGCACGAAGGCCGCCGTCAAGGCCGCCGCGTGGACGTTCAACGATGCCGTTATCAACGGCGACCACGCGACTGACGAGGACATGCCGGAAGGCCTGAAGGTTCGTATCGCTGCTGGCCCGTCTGCCCAGATTATCTACGCGAACAGCTCGACCGCCTCTCTCGACGTTAGCCCGGCCTCCGGTCCGACTACCGCGGAACTGTACACCTGGCTCGACAAGATTGACGAAGCCATCTACGCCTGCGACGGCCACCAGGCGGACATCTGCCTGACCGATGCCGACTTCATTCGCGCGTACAAGTCTGCCCTTCGGCGCCTGTCCCTTTATAAGGACGTTCCGATGGAGAAGCCGTACACGAATCCATCTGGAATGCGCTCTACTGGCTCGGACTTCTACAACAAGAGCATCTTTGAGTACAACGGCGTGAAGTTCTTCGACATGGGTCTGAAGGTGGACCAGTCCACTCACATTGTCGGCACTGAAACCGTTGGCGACGCCTGCCGTCCTGCCTACTTCGTGAAGATGGGCGACGACTACTTCCACGGTATCCAGCAGTACGCGCTTGAAGTCTCCAAGAGCTTCATGCTCGACGACGGCGTTACCTACCGCACGACGATTGACTGGCCTGTTGGCTTCCGTCACGTCCACCCGGCCAGCTTCTCGAAGCTCTCCGGCTCGAAGGTGGCCTAAGATGCGTGATTCTCGCGTAACTATTTTCAACTCCACTGTCATGGACACGGGCACCACCACGGTTACCGGCCCTGACATTAATCTCCTGGACGGCTACACCTACAACGGCTCCTACCGCGAGGGCACCAGCCTCTACGGTATCGGCGCCGAAATCATGGTCAGCGGTGTCACTCTCGGCAACGATGCTGACGGCGTGACGTGGACGTGGAAGTGGCAGGTTGCCCCGGATTCGTCCGGCTCTGCCGGCACCTACGTGGACGCTGCGACCATCGGCGTCATCGCTTACGACGACACGAACTTCTTTACCAAGGACGGCACGCTTACCGGTACCGCACTTGGCCTTACTCGCGCGAAGCTCTCCAGCCGCCTCCGGACCACGAAGCCCTGGGCGCGTCTCGTCTGCACCAGTGCTGACATTGAAGGCACGTTCACCTGCACCGTCAACGCCTGGCTCTCGGACGGCACCCACCCGTTCGCCGACTCCGGCGTCGTCTACTAAGACACGCTAACGCCCTGCCGGCCGGGGTCATCCCCGGCCGTGCTCTTACTTAGAAGGATTCAACCGATTCTTAATCCCTATACCCACGAAGAACCCTGCACCAATGGTGACCATTTCATCATCAAGACGTTGAACCCGGACTTCTCAGGCGTGCGCCTCGGTGTCCAGTTTGGCGGTGGCGTAGGACGTACGCGCTCCATTGAAAAGGCCAAGCGATTCGACGAAGAGTTCGGCTATGCCGTAACCCGCCCGCCGAGTGTTGAGGCATGGAACATCAAGCCGGAAGACCCGATGCGTAACCGCGCAGTCGAGTACCAGCGCGAGAACAGTACGCCCGTGGTCGTAGAGATTGACTAACCAGCAGCCCGGCGTCACGTACACGATGGACGCCCTTGTCCAGCAGCACGACGCAGTGATGTCCCTGGTCAAAGAGAACCAGGAACTGAAGGCGTTTAAGAACGCTGCTCTTGAACGAATCAAATCACTGGATGAGCAAATCGCCCAGTGTTCGTGCGCTGTGATTGGCGCGGAAGGAGAGGCCTAATTGGCTTCCGTTGACTCTCTTGTAAATACCCGGATTGCGGGCCAGGACTCCAAGCTCCAACTGGCTGACGCTAACGGCGTTGTCTTTGAGCTTGAAGCTGACAGCACTACCGGGCAGCTTCTTATCAAGCGCAACGGCACGACCGCCGCTGGCTTTAACGCATACGGCGCAGCCTACCGGCGCGTCCAGGCGAAGACCGCTTCCTATACTTGCACCGCGGCTGACAGCGGCACACTGTTCACCACGACTGGCGCTTCCGGCGCCGTGACCTTCACCCTACCGGCCGTCGCCACTTCGGCTGGCGTCTGGTACGAGTTCGTGAATACCGTGGGCCAGAATATGGTCATCACCGCCCCGGCGAACACGATGGTTGCCCACAACGACGCCACCGCAACCTCGGTGACGTTCTCCGAAGCCGGTTTTCTCATTGGTGCGTCTTGCAAGGTTACTTGTGACGGCGCCCTGTGGCTCTTCCAGCAGCACCTCGCCGCCGAAGCCTCAACCCCTGTCGTGGCCTAACCAATGGCTAGTTTCTCCGACTACGCCGAAGACAAGATTCTCGACCACGCGCTGTCTGACGGCGCGTGGACTGAGCCTGCCAACCTCTTCCTGGCACTCTGCACTTCTGTTCCGACCGATGCCTCTACTGGTACCACCATCGTGGAGGCGAACTACACGGGCTATGCCCGAATAGAAATCGCGGCCACCGACCTTAGCGCGTCCTCTGGTGGAAGCAAGACGAACAGTGCGGCTATCACCTTTGCCGCCTGTACCGCTGGTACGAGTACCGTCATTGGCTTCGCCCTCTGCGACGCTGTTACCGTTGGGAACGTCATCATGTGGGGCACTGTAACTTCGAAAGTTATAGATACATCAAACACGCCGGCCACGGTAGCGATTGGCGCTCTCGTAGCCACCCTGGACTAACTATGACTGCATCTGAAGAACTCATCGCATTTGGTTACGCGGATGAAGGCGGCGAGTACGTCAAGTACAAGGCCGGCAGGGCGCGTGACAAGTACGTTACCACCGAGGGTGGTTTCCTGCGCTATACACGTGAAGACGGCCAGTGGGTCGGTGTTCCGCATAGCGTCGCCAAGTCTTTCGAAGGGGTCTCCGGCCTTCTTTACTCTACCCACCCGCAGTGCTTCGAAATGGTCTACCCGAATGCCGAGGTGGAACACATCTACGCCGTTGGCAACCAAGAACGCGCTGCGCGTCAGGCCGAATCGCTGGCGCGCAAAGCGGCAGCGGCCTAACGTTCCCTTCGATGTTCACTGAAAGGAACAAAGCACCCATTATGAAGAAGTTTATCCTGTCCTTCGCAGCCGTTGCTGCAATCCTTGGCTCATTCGCCATCAGTCCCTCGGGCACCCCAGCTAATGCCGCTGGCGAGCTCCGCACTCAGGTTGCGTGTTCCCCGCTCACGTCCAGTCAGGCGGCCCAGCCCGGCGACGAGCAGGTATGCCGCATCCGCGTTCGCAACACCTCCACCGAAGCTATCACTGGTATCACGGTGGACCGGCCGACGCCGAACACTATCACGAACCGCTATGCCTACAAGTCCACGCTTGCGTGCGACCTTGGTGGCTGCGCCCCGTTCGACCTCGCCCCAGGCAAGAGCCTCATCATTTTCGAAGAGGCAACGTTCAACGCTACCCAGGACGGCCGCGGCCTGACGACCGCAACGGCAACTGGCGACATAGATGGCGTCATTGTCAGCGGCAGCGGCACTGAGCAGAAAAGTCTTCCGTAGCCTTAGCCCACTAGCTACCCAGCCCGAGAGGCGAAGCGCTCAACGCCTTCGCCTCTTTCCATATCCGTAGGAGCCATCATTGGCGATTCTTGTTTACGACGGTGCTGAGTCTGGCGACTTCACGGCTGCGCTCGCCACAAGCGGGACGGTTTCTGTCGTCACGAGCCCGGTCCACGCCGGCGATTACGCCTACCGCGTGAACCCGGCTGCGGGCAACGGGTACATTTCGTTCAATGGCCTCGCAAACACCGGCCTCAAGGCCGACATCAACGCCGACACCTACGCGACCTTCTGGCTCTACTTCACTGCGCTCCCGAGCGCGGGTATCGCGAAGATTCAGTTTGTGAACGCCTCGAACGTGCTGGTCGGCCGCTACATGTCAGTGGACACATCGGGGCAGGTGCAACTTAACGCATCGGGCACGGTCGCTGCGACTCTTACAACTGGCGTTTGGTATCTCGTTGAGTTCTCGGTGACATCTACAACAAGTTCTGTCTCTGTCGGCGGAGCAGCGGCCGTAACGTTTGGCGCAGGCGGCAGCCCGTACCGCCTGATGTTCGGGGAAACCTCCGGCTCGAACACCTTTGACATGATTGCCGATGACATCGTTCTCGACGGCAGTGTCCACCATACGACGCCGCATATTACCCGCCTCCTGCCGACCGGCGCGGGGACTGATTCCGCCTGGACAGACGGCACAGGCTCAACCTACGCCGAGGTGGATGAGTACCCCCCGGACGGCAACACGACTTACATTCAGAACACGAGCGGGACGAGCGTCGCTCACACGTTCACGATGCAGTCTCTCGCCGCCGCGGGCGCTGTCGGCGCAGTGGCGGCGGTTTTGGGCATGGCCGTCATGGCAGAGTCTACGTCCACAACCACGTCTGGCCGCGTTCGAATGCGTTCGGGGGGCACGGTCGTCCAGCCCTTCAACGTGGACCTCGGCAACACGACCTACGTCCCAGTGAGAATCGTTCGCGAGGTGGACCCAGACACCTCTGCGGCATGGACCACTTCGGGCGTGAACGCGGTCGAGATTGGGGTCTTCAAGGACACCGACAGCTCTTCGATTCGCGCCACGTCTGTCTACGCAATGGTCCTCACGGACGGCGTGAACCCGAGCGTTCCGGCCGACCTTGTTCTCTCCACAAGCGATGGCGTATCTACCGCTACGCTACTGGTGCGCTCTCCTGCCCTTCTTACCCTCTCTACCGCCGCTGGCGCCGCTGCGCCAACGATGGCCCTTCAGAGCCCGGCGCTCCTGTCCCTTGCCGCTGACGGCGTATCCGCCGCGGCCTCTGGCCTGCGCTCCCCTGCCTTGCTCAGCATGGCCGCAGACGGCCTGTCCAGTGCGTCAGCGCTAGTGCGCTCCCCGGCCCTGCTGGCACTCAGTGCCGCGGCAGGCCTCAGCACCGCAGCCGCCACAGTGCTCGCCCCGTCCCTCGTGGTGCTATCCGCCAGCGCGGGTGTGTCCACGGCGGCGGTGGAAGTCATCACCCTGGCTGCCGGCGAGATGTCTCTCGACTCAACGATTGGCACTGGCTCGGCGACCCTGACCGTGAGCACTACTAGCTTCGTTGTTCCAGGTACGACGGCCGGGCTGGGCGCCGCCACGCTTGCCCTGCAAGCACCGACCCAGCTTGTCCTCAGTGCCGGTGCAGGCCTGTCTAGTGCTGCTGCTACCGTTATTTCCCCCGTGCTGCTAGCCATGCAGTCAAGCGGCGTGGGCACTGCTGCAACCGTCGTAAGTACCATGGCTTACCTCATTCCTGCTACAATAGACGGAGTAGCCACGGCTGCATTGGTGGTCATTTCCCCGGCGCTACTGGCAATAGAAGCGGACGGACTGTCAGAATCGACACTGGGTGTCACGGCACCATCTCTCGTCATTGTTAGCGCAACCGCGGGAATCTCCACTGCTGCCCTGGCTGTTAAATCACCAGCGTTGCTACAGCTTTCGGCAGATGGCCTTGGTGCTGCTTCAATTGCCGTCAAATCGCCCGCGCTGCTGTCGCTCACCGCTAGCGGGCTGGCTAGTGCAACCGCTCTCGCGTCTTCTCAGGCACTCCTCGTTATCGCTGCGGACGGCACCAGCCTTGCAACGATAACGGAACTGTCGCTTGGCCCAACTACCAGGGTGAGACTCGGCGGGGCAATCCTGCTCAGGCCAGTGTTCCTTCAGGGTGGCAAGCAGAACGTCGTACGCATCGGCGGAGGTTACTCAAATCCCGTTCGCATTCCAGGTGGCTTCTAACCAATGGCAGTAACGTTCAACATCCCAGTAGACGAACTAGATGTCGCTCAGCTTATTGCTGACGGCTTTACTAGCCTTACACTCTGGTACGCCGACGAGCCGGACGGCGTGTACCAGGATTCGGGCGTTACTCCTGACCCTGCCACCCTGGCTGCCGCGGTTACCGCCGAAGACTATGAGTTCGAGTTCTCCTACTCTGGCGGCTCGCCCAGTCAGTGGTTCAAGGTGCGGGCCAAGCAGGGCATCAGTTACAGCGATATCTACCTGTCCAGCCCCTTTACCGGTGGCTCGGGTGTCACCCTGGCCTACCTGCGGCGCAGGCTTGGCAAGATGCTTGGCGACATGGCGGTCATTACCACGACTGCCTCTGCGGATGCGAACACGGCCACATGCACTGGCTTCGAGGTAAAGCGCTGGCCTGACAATTACTTCAACGGGCAGTTCATCTACCGGCCTGCCACGGATGAAGACGCCATCATTGATAGCAGCACCCAGTCCACGGGCGCGCTGAACTTCTCCCCGGACAACGGGACGACCGTTGGCAGCGGTGTCGTCCTGGAGATTACGAAGCGCTGGACGCACAGCGAGTACAACGAAGCCATCAACTGGGCCTGTGTGGCCGCCTACCCGGTGCTCTCCCGGCCCATTGTGAACACTGGCCTGCTGACCATCGCCGATACGATGGTCTACACGGCGCCGCAGGACATCCTGACGATAACCAGTGTGGAGATTGAGTCCAAGTTCCAGCCTGACAGCACGGACCCGGCAGTCCGCGGGCGCCCGTGGTCGCAGGTCCCCTTCGCCCCCCTGAACGAGGGCCTGAACGTCAAGTTTGAACTCAACTGGCCCGAGATGGAGGACCAGCGGCTTCGCGTGTGCGGCACGGGCTACCTCTCCCAGATGGCAGAGGACACGGATAGCACCGAATGCCTTCAGCACAACGCAGACCTCCTCCTGGCCAAGGCCGCGGAGCGGCTGTTCAGCCTCATGTCCATGAACGCAGCCTCCAGCGACCGCGACTTCTACATCGAACAGGAGTCGCGCTTCAAGAGCCTCTACCTTGAAAGCAAGCCGAGCCAGCGCAGCAAGCGCAGTGCTCAGCGCCGCTGGGGCGCGGATGCGCGAGCGCAGGGCGGAGGCCGAGCACCGTACGACCCGCGGCGTGATGGACGTGCGCCTTAATGGCTAGCGACCCGTACGACATCAAGTTCACCATAGCGTCCACTGACTATGGCTTCATGCTGGTATCCCCCGAGGGGATGAGCAAGCAGCTCAGCGTGGCCGAAGTCGGCGTCCCCGAAGTGGCCAGGGTGAGCAATGCCAGTGGTGCCACCCACCAGGACTTCGACCCCCGGTTCGACACCCCGTTCTCTATGGATAGCTTCGACGCTGGCAGCGGCCAGGCGCTCTTCGACAACTTCGATGAGAACGCCGTCTGGTGGGCGCCGGGTGTGGTTACCCATGTTGAGGGCAAGGCCTACCTTGCCCCGCCTGTGTCTTCACTGGCCCTCACGTCAGCCACAACGCAGGTGAATGGGTTCTATACCTATACCACGTCGGCCGGTGCCCGCTACGACTTCTGCTGGTCCGGCACCCGGCTCTATCGCCGGGACGCTGCGAACAAAACGAACCCGTGGGGCGTGGCCTATACACACGCCAGCCAGAACGTCACCGACTTTACCGTCTTTAACGCCAAGGGCGTTATCGCCGTGGCCGGGGACACGTCCACGGCAGACTTCCTGAACGTCACCGCGAACCTCACATCTGGCACGATGACAACCAGTGCTGCTAACCATACGCCGTTCAGCAGTGGCACGAAGCCCAAGTTCTTCAAGGCCATCCGCGGCACCCTCTACGCCCTGGTGGACAACTCCAAGGTGTTCTACACCGTGGACCCGACGATTGATGGCTGGATTGGCCCGATTGAGACGACCGTTGGCGCCGGCGACCCGAAGGTGGGTGACGGCACTTACGCCTTCACGAACGTGGTAGCGGCCTCTGACTACATCTTCACGTTCTCCTATGACGCTGGCTATAACATCGACAGCGAGCAGAACGTCTCGGAAATCTTCGCCCAGTGGAAAGACAAGCCAGCCACCACGAACTTTGACCACGTAGCCGTCAACTCCCTGGACAGCACGCTCATCTTCGGCGCCGGAAACGAAGTCTACACCTACGACCCACAGACTGGCGCGACTGCCCCTATGGGCCTGTCCAAGCAGAGCGGCTTCAGTGTGCAGAACATCCTTGGCGTGGCCGCGGGTAATCAGTTTGCCTATGTGCTGGCCACGGTCCGGGTGGCGACGATTAACTCGGCTTCCAGCGTGGCCCTCTTCCGCTGCTACAAAATGCGCGGTGCCCGCTGGGGCTTCGAAGTTCTCTGGGAAGACACTGCCGTTACCGAGACGTACTACAACCTGGCCGCCGTACCCTTCGGCCTCGGCACCCGGCTTTACTGGGGCCAGGTGCTCTCTGGCACTGCATCCATCAACTGCATGGACATCCCGGCCGACTGGGACGAGACATCCTCGGGCTCGTACGCTGCCTCTGGCGTGCTCTATACGAGCATCAGCAGGGCAATGTTCCCCGGCTTCGTTAAGCGTCACCTGTGGCTCTCCTACGAGACGGACGGGACAATTGACGGGAACAACTACATTCGCGCAGACTACAGCACGAACAACGGGGCAACATGGACCCCCCTCACGTCCACCGGAGCCGGGTCGGCATCCACCCTGGTAACACGAGGTGACTACACCGCTGTTGCATCGCGCAGCATTGCCCTGCGCTTCGTCTTTGTATCCGGGGGGGCAGTAACGCCGCAGCTTCGCGTCTTTGACCACCACCAGCGGGTGAGGTTCAAGTACCTCCAGAGCATCATGGCTGCTGTGCGTGTTGCGGACGGTATTGAGAAGAACAACGGAGCCAGGGACGTGCGGTCAAAGGCGACACTGCGCGCCGACTTGCTCACGCTTCGGACCAGTGATGCGACGATAACCTATACCGACTTCCTCGGCAATAGCTTCCCCTGCACGATTGACATGGTGACCTACTCTCCGACCCGCCACCACGTTCCCAACAAGACCCTGAATGTGTACGAGCTTGAGGCGCAGATTGCAATTACTCGCGCGGACGACGGGGACTAATGGGAAGAAGCATCTGGGCAGAACTGAATGAACTCCGTGACCTAACGGAGCGCATCGTTGCGGGCGAGTTCCCTACTCGCTCGCCCCTCGGCCCTGGGCAGATTCAGTCGAAGAACATCCGCGCTCGCGCCATCACGGCGCCGCTGATTAACGTCTCCAACCTTGAGGCTGTGAACACCCAGACGGGCAACCTCACCGTGGACGGTACGATTACCGTGTCCACGGCTGGCAAGATTGTGTCTGGCACCAACACGGACGACTGGGCGACGTTCACCACGTCACCAGGCGGTGGCCAGGGGTACTTCCACTCGTACGACGCTACCTACGGGGCGCTCGTGGCTTTCGGGGACTTCAACAACGTCTCTGGCCAGTACGTGAAGTGGGACGGCACAGCCCTCACCATCAAGGGGGTCATCGTGGCCAGTTCGGGCAGCATCGCCGGCTGGTCCATCACCACGGATGCGATTGAGAGTCCTGACGGCTCTGTTGGCATGGCTAGCAGTGGCCACAGCAGTGTGGCCTTCTGGGCCGGTAGCGTGGTCCCTACGAGCGCAGAGTTCTACGTCACTACGGCGGGTGACTTGTTTGCAACATCAGTCGATATCCAGGGTGACATCTGGGCAGAGACCGGGCGCCTGGACAACCTGGACATCCGTGGCACGCTGACCCTTGGTCCCAGCGGCGTCATTGCCACCGCGGGGACTACCGGGTGGAACTCTGGTACCGGGCTGTACTACGACTACAACACTGGCGCGCCGCGCTTCTCGCTTGGCAACACATCTGCCAGCGCAGGCCTTGCCTGGTCCACTGGCACAGGGCTTGTGGTCAAGGGCACGCTGACAGCCACGAGTGGCAACTTTACCGGAGACGTGACTATCGACCACGGAGGCTCACTCTCCAGTGGGCAGACGGCCTACGACACTGGCTCTGGCTTCTGGCTGGAGAGCACGGCTGGAGTCGAACGCTTCTCTATTGGCAACAGCGCCGGGAACAAGATGACGTGGAATGGCACGACGCTTGCCATCACAGGCACGATTACCAGCACGGCTGGCAGCATCGGCGGCTGGACGATTGACTCGTCCGGCCTGCGGCTGGGCTCCGGCTCTACGACCCGCGGCATGGACACGGGCAGCACTGCGTTCTACGCGGGTAGTGCGACGCCGGGTAGCGCACCCTTCCGGGTGAGTACGGCTGGAGCCCTCGTGGCCACGAGCGCCACGCTTACCGGTGCTATCACTGCGTCCTCCCTGTCGATTACTGGCACGGCGTCATTCTCCGGCGGTTCCATGACCCTGCCCAACGGCGGGACAATCACCTCCTCCACCCTTGACCTGAACAGTGGAACGATGGGCGGCTTGACGGTCGATGGGAACATAACTGTCGGCAGCGGCGGCAAGATTAGCTTTGGCTCCGGAGCCGGCGATTACCTGGACAACAACGTCCTGCACTTCGAAGTTGGCTCATCCGAGGAAAGTGTTATTGAGGCAGTCAACGCCTCCAATACGCCACGCGCTAAGTTATCGGCTTATGCAGGAGCCGGTGGCGCAAGTCACATCTTGTACTCGTGGGACACAGCACAGTCGCAGCGGTATGGCTATGCATTTAGCCAATACAATGCTGGCGCGTCTGGCGTAGCGGGTATCAATGCCAACTACGGACTTGGAAACCAGGCGGCGGTTACAGCAACCGCCGTTGCAGCAGGAACGTCAACTGTTTCTATACAAGCCGACTCGATTACCCTCACTGGGGCTGTGTCTATTAACAACGGCTCCACAACCGCAGTTGGTTCGTCCTATGGGCGTATGCCAATCACCGTCCCAGGAGTGGGGGTTAAGTACCTAGAACTCTTCAATGCATAATTCCACCCCATACTGGCTCGTAAACAGACCGGAGCGGAAATGACCGACATGAATAATTTCTCAGACAGAGACATCCTGGTACGACTGGACCTGGGCATGACCAACGTGCAGGCAGACATCACGGAAGTGAAGAAGAATCTGAACCAGGTAGAGCAGAAGCTCAGTGACAGAATCACCGCCCTGGAACGCGACGCTGACAAGCGTACCGGGATGTTCACTGGAGCTAAGTTCCTCTGGGGGATACTCACGGCAATGCCAGTAGGAGTAATCGCATTTCTGCTGGGGGCGAAGTAATAAACGAACATGAACTCAGGGAATTCATTGACGCGGCGCGCGCTCTTGCGGCGGAGTGCCCAGGCGATAGCACTAGGGACGTTGGCGCTCTCTGGCCTGTCAGTACAGAACGCGCACGCAAGTTCCGACGAATCGTCGAAAGGATTAAAGCCAGTGGCTAAGGATTTGGTTTGGGCCATGTGGCCCGTTGATGACGTGAATATTACTGGCCGTTTTGGCCAGGATTACGGCGGCTACTTGCACCGCGGGCTTGACCTTGGACCAGTGCCGTGGGGCAGTACGCTCCCCATCTTCATCTACGCGCCGGCTGATGGCACTGTCGTGGAGCCGCTGAACAACGGCTCCTTCGGCGTTGCTGTCTGCCTGGACCACGTGGATACGTTGTACTACTCACTCTACGCTCACATGGAAGAGAAGTACGTCAGTGTCGGGGATACAGTCCGCGCCGGACAGGCCATCGGCAAGATGGGCTGGACTGGCCAGGTTGACCCACCTGGCCGGGATGGAATGCACCTGCACTGGCAGGTATGCCTGACGAAGGACTTCCCCACGGACATCGGTCAGTCCCGCGACCCGCTGTCCTTCCCCTTCGCGATTACTACCAGCGAGCCGGAGCCCGCGCCGGAGCCAGGGTTTGGCGAGGCTGCGGTCATTGCGCTGGTGAAGCAAGTGCTGGCGGAGTACAAGCTGAGCCCGAACTTCACGTCGGCCATGACGTGGCGAATCAATCAGTTGCACGAGGCCACGGAGAGCGGCGCCGAGTGGGAACAGTTGCAGGCTATCCACTGGGCGACTGACCTGGATAACTATGGGTTCCTGTAGGCGAAGCCTACGGGATTCCGCAGGGTTCCTCTAAGCATCGCTTAGTGGATGCCCTCGGGTTCCTCTAGGGTAAATTAGCCTAGATAATTTCGCGGCGAGAAGCGCTCGTGTGCCTCAAGTGCACGGGCGCTTGCTGCGCTTGCGCCATACCTGTCAACCATAGACCGGCTCTTCCACCCAGTGACTCGCATCAAGTCACCCTCGTTGCCCCCGGCCTTGAGGTACATGTGGGCGAACGTGTGGCGCAACTGGTGCGGATGTATCGCTGGTATCCCGGCCTCTTCGCACCGCCTCTGGAGCATCTGGTAGATGCCGGGGGCAGTCAGCGTTCCCTTGTGGCCCAGCCACAGCGCGTCGATGCTTGCATACCTGCGGCGCTGCCTGGCCAGTACGTACCGCTGGATATCGGTGCGAGTCTCACGCACAAAGGCCAGCACCCTGCGGCGCCGGCCCTTGCCCATGACTACTACGCTGCGTTCCACTAAGTCCAGGTCGGCCACCTTGATACAGGCCATCTCGGACAGGCGCATCCCTGTGTCAATGAACAGGGAGATGATTGCCCTGTCCCGCCTGGCATCGAAGGCGTTGCCAGCGCAGGCCTTCAGTAGCTTCCTGATATCGCCCTCGCTCACTACCGGGACCAGCTTCTCGGGCAGTGCCGGGGGCTTCATCTTGCCCATCGGGTTGTCCCTGCGCTCGCCGGATTCATGGAGCCAGCGGAAATACTGCTGGATAGAGCGGTAACGCTGGAGCGCACTGGCATCGCCGAGGCCAAGCCCACCGTCCGCTTTCGGCCTGGTGACAGCACGCATAAAGGCGACCACATCGGTCGCCTTTAGCTTTAGGGGGTCCGGGTGACCCAGGAAGTCGCCGAGCTGAGAGACGGCGATGTTGTAGGTACGTATCGTGTTCGGCGCCTTGTTGACGGCCTCCAGGTGGTCAGTGAAGAGCGTCTGGTAAGCTATCCACGTGCCTGATTT
>JBAZTO010000047.1:30635-32934 GCA_041661865.1 Phycisphaerae bacterium
TTGGAACTCAAGGTTGCACCTCCGCGGAGAAGGAATTATCTTCTCTACCGAGGGCGCTGGCAACCCTGAACAGTCGATTGTGGTTGTAATCGACTGTTCACCAGTTCAGGACAGCCAAAACGCGTGGGCCTGTAGCTCAGTTGGAAGAGCAGTGGACTTTTAAGCGGCATATCGCCGGGACCGCTCCCGCATCTCAGCAGCGGCCGGCGAAAGCCGTTAGTTATCCGTTGTTCGCGTAGCCTAGCGAAGCTGTCGGTAACCGCCGCAGGCCTTGCACTCAGTGCGGCGCTGCCACGGTTCCCCGACTGGCTCCATCTTGTGGTTGGTACACTCGGCAATGCGCTGAGCGTTGGCCTTCTCGGCGTCCCAAATCTTGATGGCGGAAGGGCCGATGGTTATTGAGCGGATTGGCCCCGAGTTCTCAGAAGTCAGCGGGGCAAAGTAAACGTCGGCGGTATCAGGCAGGTTCTTGTCGTCTTCCATGTGCATATTTTACTACCTTGTCCGCAGCTTCTTCTTGCATACATTGCAGAGCGCGGGAACGACGCCCTTAACGCGCCGCCCGCAACCCGGCGCCGAGCATACGGACGTTGACCTCGTCCGTCGCTGCGGCTTCAGTGCGTTGCACTCGTTGCACACTAGGCGGTGAATCCCTTTAGGTCTTCGTGGGCGCGAATCATCGCTATGACATCACCTTCCGCCATTGCCCTTGCCGCCGCATCCAGGGATGCCCGCATTAGCATGAGCGCCAGTTGGCCGGGCGGGCCTATCTCCACGTAGAGAGGCATGACCTTATCTCGAACACGGGCCATCTCTTTCGGCAGCGCCTCTCCTAGCGTGTCACTCATCGGACGCTCCCCAGTGCCTCAAACACGTCCTTGACAGCAGCCATGCCTTCGTCGAAGCGGATGAGCGCTTCGTTGGCCGCGCGCTGGTAGTAGCGCTTCATCTCCACGTCCGTCGTCGTGTCGGCCATGCCCTGGAACTTGGCCCAGGCTGTCACGTCAGCAATCGCTTCGACAATGCGCGGGGCAACGTGGCCAATGCCTTCGGCCATCACGCTCAGCCATGCCTCGTTGGCCCTGTAGTAACGCCAGAGGCCAGCGCCCTCATACCCGGCCTCAATATCAACGCGAGATTCTCCACGGTCAGTGGAGAGCATGGTAAGTTGCTCTGCCCAGGTTGGTTTAGTAGCAGTAGTCATTTAGCCAACTCCCATTTGGATTCGAGGTACTTGTCGCGGGCCTCGCGCAATGCGGCAACAAGAATCGGCCCTTGCTCTGTCGTGTCTAGTTTCGTGTCGTACTCCCACCAGTTCAGGAAGTCGCGGAGGGCAAAGATGAGTTGTGACTCGTTGGCACCGTGACGGAGGCGCCTAAGTGTTGCTTCACTGATTGCGTCGCTCATTTACTCAGCCTCATTAGGATTCTGGATAGATGCGAGACGACACGCTCGGGGCTGCCCTTGTCTGTCTTCAGTTCGTCAACGATAATGTGCAGCAGTTCGTGGACGACAACGCTTTCAAGCTGCTCGTCGTCATTCTCTGCCAGCTCTGCTAGGTTGAACTCTAGCGTGGCGTCAAGGTATTCCCAGAGGGAATGGCAGACGCCAACGGCGTCCTCGTTGCCGGGGATAGCCCCGCGGTAGAAGTGGATGTCGAGCCGCCAGTTTTCGATGCCGAAGAAAGGCTTCCACAGGGTAATAAGGTCCTGTACCTTCTCGGACATAACGTCAAACTCGTCGTCAGTCATGCCGCTATGCCAACGCGCTCAAACACTGGCATGTTTAGCTCCCTAATATCGCGCAACTGGGCGCTTGGATAACAAAGCCGGTAGCCGCGGCCAAGGTTCTTCTCGTATGCATGGGTCATGAAGTCGCTATTGGTCATGTATCCGGCGACAGTCCATTCGCCTTCGCTTATTGACCAGGTAAGCACTCCGAAGTCGGTATTAAAGGACTCGTAACGGTTGTTATTGAGGGCAAAGTCAGCGCCGAAGGGACGCCGGAACTTCACCTCGATAGAGCGGCCATCCGCGAGCTGTAAATCCCAGTTCGGGATGTCCTTGCGGTCGTCTATGCCGATTTGCGGCCAGACGTGAAGAAGTTTTGCAACGGCAAGCTCTGCGTAGGTGCCGAGCCGGTGGCCCTCGGCGAGACCGAGGCCCTGGAAGCCGAGTTGGACGGTGTTGTTCCGGTGTTCTGCACGGGCGGCGGCCAGGGCGTTCGACGCCCTGATTTCGCCTTCTGTAAGCCTGACGGTGGCCCCAGGCGGTGGCCCATCACTTCGCAATACTTACCA
>JBAZTO010000048.1:0-31256 GCA_041661865.1 Phycisphaerae bacterium
TCCGCCTGCAATGAGGCAATCTGCTCGCCGGTCATCCGTGATTCTCCCGGAGCATCCTTGCTCCAGAAAGCCTATCGGACAACTCTCGCGGTTCTCTTGAGCTAAACTAGCGCTGTCGTGATAGCCCCGGGCGGAGCGCAGTCCGGGTCGGTAGCACAGGCGTCTCGCCTGTGTCTTGGATATCCACAGCCGAGACGGCTGTGGTACCCCCAAGCAGAGCCCCCTGTGGGCGATTGATGAGCGGCCTGTGCCCATGACTTCAGTCGCCCGTAAAGGGCTCCAACGGCCGGCGTCTGCCCACCCCGCCCTTCGCTGCGCTTCAGGCGGGGCTATTTTCAGACGCTCTTCGAGCTGAGAAACAGCATTGCCAGAAAGTTTGGGCACACCCCAGCCAGACCTCGCGGCAGAAACGCTTTGCATCGTCCTGTCTGGGGACGTATACTCAGCCTCTATGCTCTCGCGGGCGTAGCTCAATGGCTAGAGCTCCAGCCTTCCAAGCTGGTTGTTGTGGGTTCGACTCCCATCGCCCGCTGTCCAAGACGGCCGTTTGCCACGAAATCCCACCGCTGGACTGCCTTCCGTGCAAACGCTCGTACAAGCGCCCGAATTCACGTGCAAGGATTCGTACAAGGATTCGAATGGCCTGATCGGCCGCCCATCGCGTCGGCCAGGCTGTCGGCCAGGCTAGTCAACAGGGCCGCTCAACGGTATCATCCGGACAAACATCTGATCGGGGTAAGTTGTCATGAAACATGCGGATTCCGTTTTCGAGAAGATCGACTTATCGGGCAAGTGGTGGCTGCCAGAAGTGCCGAATCACGAGGTCGATGGCAGGCTCGTCGGCAGCGATGCAGAAGGTTTCAGACTTACCATATCGGGAAGCTTCAACCCCGAAGAGAGTGTGAAGACCTACCTGACTGGCAATGGCGCAAACAGCTTTCCGGTCATCCATGGTCGCACGCGCGACGGCATCGTCACACTTCTTGACTCATTTTGGACCAAAAGATCGGGCACCTTCTCGGAACTGTTTGAGTATGAATTCTACGCCAACACCGTCATCAAGGGATCCCTCCTACGCTCCCCTGACGATCTCCATTTTCAGACGCTCCAGTGTAAATTCAGTGTCCTCTGCGACTGGATTGACACGAGGGCCTTCGATTACGACCCGGAGAATGGACTCCGCCAATCCACGATAAAGCTCACGCTCCCGGCGAGAATGACGGTTTACCAAGGTAATGGCATGGCCATTCACATCGACCATGCCGTTCGCGGCCCAGAAATGCGGATCGGTCAGAACAGCCTGACGGTCGAATGGGAACCTCAGTTCGTTGTTGAGGGTATCGAGCAGGAACTTCCCTGGGAACACCCGACACAGTTGAACCACTCATCCACGATCCATGCACTTAGCCAATTCCTCGCGGTCGCTACCTTGAACCCGGTCTACCCGTTCGATATTGCCGGCTACTCCGGGCAATTCGAACGAGCGATCTCGAAAGGCAAGACGTACAAAGTTCCAATCGAATTGCGTCGCAAACGACGTGTTGAATCGCCAAACTACGACATCAGAAGCCAACTATTCTCCTGGCACTGTATTGCACAGGCGCCTCAAGAATACTTTGGCAACTGGTTTCGCATATTCCGAGGCTTGCATTCTACGATAGCTCTTTTTGTCGACTCGGTTACTAGGAGACATAGCTATTCGCCGGAGCGATTCTTCAATCTAATGATCGCCTTGGAGGGGCTACACCGGTTCAAGTATCCCGAGGCGTCAAGACCGACTCCCGAACATACTCAAAGGGTCCAAGGCATAATCAAGTCGGTCCCTGATAATTGCCGGAATTGGCTTGATGAGACGCTTGCATTCAGCTACGAGCCATCGCTGCGACGTCGGCTAAAGGACCTGACGAAGCCCTTCGCGGATCTATTTGGTTGGCTCATCGGCGCAACCGGCAGTCCCGGCCAACAGAAGGAATGGTGCAATAAGATTACGGGGGCAATGGCAGATGCACGCAATTGTATCGCCCACAATCTTCCGGAGACCTGGGCCGACCCTGGCCAGCGATACTATCACTTCACGCGAATTGCCGAGACGCTCATTGCCATCTGGTTGATGAAGG
Source organism: Phycisphaerae bacterium (assembly GCA_041661865.1). Taxonomy (GTDB): domain Bacteria; phylum Planctomycetota; class Phycisphaerae; order SM23-33; family SM23-33; genus JBAZTO01. The sequence goes on from JBAZTO010000048.1 coordinate 2,118, forward strand.
AGATAGGTCTCGAAGACCAGACAATTGACGACCGAATAAGAAAGAGCACCCTTACGATCCAGTACCGAGCCGACCTGCTTGAGTTCCTGAAGGCCGGTCTGTGAATGCGGACTGACCAAATGCTGGCAGTGCATCCACCGCCACGCCGACGTCCAGCAGCACCGGGTCGGTTTAGATGTTCGTCGTCAGCTCCAGCGAGGAGTGCCGCATCGCCGCAGGGCCACGCCGCCGAGACACCCGCCTCAGTCGCATCGCCCTGAACCTCCTCAAGGCCGAGAAAACAAATGACGGCGGCATCAAAACCAAACGCCTCTCTTGCGGCCGGGACCACGATTACCTACGGAAGGGGGAGGTTATACGCAATTACCTTGAACAGGTCCAAGTGGGCTTGACATTGGTGGCCGCTGCCGCCACAATACCCTGTCTGTGCTGGCCCAGAGGCGGCATGACGCGAGCGCGCGTAGCTCAATTGGATAGAGCATCGGTCTACGGAACCGAAGGTTACTGGTTCGAGTCCAGTCGCGCGTAGTTCGTTGCGAAGAGTCGAGATCGCATGTCTTGATCGCCAGCACCAGCTCGGAGTGGCGGCAGGCCTGGTCGAAACCCTGTCCCTGTATAGGGCGAAGTTCGGGAGGTCGCGTCATGACTCGCACTGTCGCCCGCCGCCACGTCCCATCCTATCTGTCGCCTCCGCGGAAAATCGGCAACGATCCGGGCCACGGCGGTCAGGTCGAGGTGATCGCGCCCCAGGCCTTACACAAGAAAGTGACGGGAAGTGCCGTCGCGATGACATCGCGTTACAACAGAAAGGGGCACTGACATGCGGGCCCTGATCCAGCGAGTGGCGTGGGCGGAAGTGGAAGTCGACGGCGGCATCGTCGGCCGCATCAAGCAGGGATTGCTGGTGTACGTGGGCGTGGGCCCGGATGACCAGGCGGCGCAGGCTCGATGGCTGGCCGGGAAGATCGCGGACATGAGAATCTTTGAAGACGACCAGGGCAAGATGAACCTGGCCGTCCAGGATATCCGGGGAGGTATCCTGGCGGTCTCGAACTTCACGCTCCTGGCCGACGCTCGAAAGGGGCGTCGCCCGTCGTTCGTGGCGGCCGCCCGGCCCGAGCCGGCGCAGGAGCTTTTCGATATATTTGTGCGGGAAGTGGCCCAGCGAGGCGTTCCCGTCAGCACCGGGCTGTTCGGGGCCCACATGGACATCCGCAGCCAGGCCGACGGGCCGGTCAACATCGTCCTGGACGCCGCATTGCCAACAGAAGGGCAGGCCACAGCGAGCTAGCAGCAGACAGTGACATTCCCAGAGCGTTACACCCTCCGTGCGCGGCGCCTTAGAAGACCATCAACCCCCGACCCGACCGTGCATGGAGGGTTGTTTTTTGGGATCACCGTCACACGTCTGCAGGGGGCTCTTCACCTGAGGGGAGCGAGCTGGGATAGGCCCTAGAGGATGGGCTTTTGGCCGTGTTGCTTTCGGATCTGCTGGGCGGCGGCCAGCAGGTGGCGGTTATCCTGGAGAATGCCCACGAAGTTGCCGGTGGAGATGCCCAGATGCGCCGCCGCGGCCGAGAGTTGCCCGGCGAAGTGGTCCAGGACATCCAGCAAAAAGGCGGCCACGACCCAGAAGCGATGGTCCTTCCTGCCGACTTCCAGCCGCCGCTTGCCCTTGGAGTCCCCGCCCCGGGCCACGAAAGTGCACTCGGCCACGACGGGGGGCAGATCGCTCGCCCCAGGGTCGATGGGGCGGCGGAGCGTGCAGGCGATGTTCATCCTCAGCCGCCGCAGGGCCATCTGCTTGTTCTCGCTCTGGGAGCGGCTGTCGTCGCCGTGGGCGGTGATCTGCGTGGGAATGTGCCGCAACCGCACCGCCGAGGAAACTTTATTGCGGTGCTGGCCGCCGGGGCCGGAAGACTTGTAGACATGGAGGTCGCACTGGGCCAGCAAGGCCTTGTCTTCCAGCGACAGATAATCTACCGGCTGCGGCTGCATGTCCTGATGTTACCGCCCCGCAATGTCACCAGGCAAAAGGGAAAAGGCAAAGCGGCAGCGTCCCGGCCTGGCCGTTCCTGTTGGCACTTGACGCATTGTAAAGGCGTCGGGCGACGCGGCAGGGCGGAACTTGAGACAAAAACAGCGCGCGGATGGAATGTATCTTGTCCGAATTGCCGGGGGGGGTGTACAATGGGTGAAAGGTGCGGAAGCACGAGATCGCACCGGACGGACATACTGCTCAAAACAATTAAGGCACACGAGGCCTGACTTGGAAAAAGGGAACATGGGCGGCGAATCGATGAATGACTGGGCCGGCGCCGAAGCACGCGTCGAGAGGGCCCACGAACTCTACGAACGTGGTCAATGGGTCGAGGCGGCCGCCGAGCTGCGGTCGGCCATACGGATCAATCCCTATAACGCGTCGTGGCATTTCAACCTCGCCTTGGCGCTGGAGGCGATGGAAGACTACGCCAAGGCCTGCGACTCGTTCGAGAAGGCGCTCAAGCTCGACGCCGACGATGTCGAGACGCTCAATTGCCTGGGCATCAATCTCACGCGCCTGGGCAAGTACAGTGAGGCGTTGGAGCACTTCCGGCGCGTCGAGCGGATCGACCCGCTCAACGAGCCGTGTTTCTGCAACCGCATCGTGGCCTACACCGAGATGGGCGACCACGAGAAGGCCGAGCTGATGTTCTACATGGCCCGGCAGATCAAGGAAGAGTGCCCCGCCTGCTACTACAGCATCGGCAACAGCCTCTTTGCCCGCGGACAGTACGACCGCGCGATCTACTGCTGGCGGCAGACGCTTCGTATGGAGCCTTCGCACCCGCAGGCCAACGTGCGCCTGGCGGAGGCTTTCTGGGCCAAGGGCGAGCTGGCGCAGGCCCGCGATCACTACCGCACCGAAATCCAGCGGAAGGCCTACGACAATCGCCCGCAGGATCCCGAACTGCTGCTGGACCTGGGCGAATTGCTCATGGACACCAACGACCTCCAGGAGGCTGAGGATTCTTTCCGCCAGGCCATCGAGGCCGCCGATGACAATGCCTCCGCCCATTATTGCCTGGGCGAGCTGCTGCTCCGCAAGCAGGACTGGCCCGCAGCCGAGGCGAGCCTGCGGAAATCACTGGAGTTGGACGAGAAGTACCCCGGCGCGCACCTGAAACTGGCCGAGGCGTTGATCCGCCAGAAAAAGGTTCAGGAAGGCGCCAAGCACCTGGTGCTGGAGCTGCGGCATCGCGGCAGCGACGCGGAGGTGCTCAAGGAGGCCGGGCAACTGCTGCTGGAGGCCCACCAGTCGCGACAGGCCAACATCGTGCTTCGCCGCCTGGTCAAGCTTCAGCCCGCCGACGCCCACGCCCAGCACAACCTGGCCGTCAGCTACTTCATGATGGAACGCCTCGACGAGGGCATCCGCTACTGCCGCAAGGCCCTGAAACTCAAGCCGGATTACTCGCTGGCGCTGTACAACCTGGCCTTGGCGCACCTGCAATTGCAGCAGGTGCCGCGGGCCCGCCGCTACGCCATGCGCGCCCTGACGGCAGCCCCGCAGGACGCCAACATCCGCCGCCTGGCCCGGCGGGTCGGGGCGATGGGGTTCTGGTCACGCCTCAAGGCGAGGGTCAACCCCTCCGAGAAGCCCCTGGCCTGAAAAGCCCACCACCACACGCTGGGGTTGCGACGGCCCGATTATACCCCCCAGTAATGGAAAAAAGGTCTTTCGACGTTCCAGAAAGTCTTGGCACACCCAGGTGGCCTCCTTTTGTTGTGCATCCTGTCGATGTTATAACCTATTTTTTAACAGTATGTTGCAGGTTTGCGAATTCCCCCTACGGCATTATCAGGGATTGGCTGATTTGATGGCAGAAGAGGCTGCGCTACGATTTTGGCGAGAGTGCGTAAGGCCTGTTCAGTCCCGGCCGAGAGGGGCTGGAGAGAAAATAAGTGAGTCCTGATAAAGTGACCTCATTCGCCGACCGATAAGCGTGCTATCGAGCCTATGAAGCAGGTCATGGAAAGCGACTCGCAAAACTTGGGATGAAGGGATTCAAAAATGGTCAGTCTCGACGGCGAATTGGTTGAGTTTCGCTTCTACCGTCCCAATGCACAGCAGGTTCACCTGGCGGGGGACTTCAATCATTGGCGTAAGCAGGAATTGCCCATGGTTGCCGCCGGAAACGGCTACTGGGTGGCCAAGATGCGCCTGCCTGCCGGTGAATTCAAGTTCCGTTACTGCGCCGACGGCGAATGGTTTACCGACTTCGCGGCGTTTGGTGTCGAGCCGGGCCGGTTCGGTCTGGACTCGATCGTCCGCGTCCCGCAGCCGACCATTCGCGTCGCTGTGCCCGCCGCCGACCAGGACGCCAAAGTCGCCGCCGCCTGAACCACGCGACCAGGCCGGGCAAGCACGCCCAGGCCCATCGATCTCAGTCTCCAAGAGGCCCCGATCTTCGGGGCCTTTTTCTTGCGCCGCTCGGTCTCGCCGCCCAATTGGGGCTGGTTTGAAGGGGTCAAAAACGCACTTTCGGGTTATACTGTCAGGCCATCGGCAAGTGAGCGGAGAGTGCGGTCGAGGGAGGCTATTCGGTGAAGGCGAGGAAGGTTGCATCACTGTTGCTGGCGGTGCTGGCGGTGAGTTTGCCCGCGCGGGCTGAGACGACCCTCTCGGCCGACGCCTATCGCGACAAGCTCTACGGTATGTGGATGGGCGAGATGATCGGCAACTACGCCGGCCGGCCGGTGGAGGGCTATACGGCGCGGGGCGGGCTGGGCTACGCGGTCAACTGGTCCGGCGCGACGACGACGGCCACCTGGGACGGCGACGACGACACGTGCTTCGAGCTGCTCAATTCCGACATCCTCAACGCCAATCCCGACCCCAACTCCGCCCAGATCGGCCAGGAGTGGGGCACCCACATCGCCGCCGATTCCTTTTACATCGCCAACCGCCAGGCCCGCGGATTGATGACCCGCGGCGTGACGCCCCCCCAGACCGGCAGCATCACCTCGAACATTCACTGGTCAGCCATCGACTCGCAGATCACCACCGAGAGCCTGGGCGGGCTGGCTCCGGGAGATCGCCAGCGTGCGGCGGACCTGGCCGGGCGGTTTGGATCGGTGACCAACGACGGCTTCGCCGTTCACGCGGCCCAGTTCTATGCGGCCATGTATTCCGCCGCGGCCACCGACAGCGATATCGAGAGCGTGGTCGATAAGGGCCTGGCCGTCGTGCCCCACACCTCGCGCACCTACCAGATCATCACCGACGTCCGCGACTGGTATCAGCAGGACAAGGCCGACGGGTTATTGGACTGGCGCGCGACGCAGACGAAGGTTTACGACAAGTATTGCGGCTCGGGATCCTTCGGCCGCTACGGCGGCTGGATCGAGTCCTCGGTCAATACGGCCATGACGACCCTGGCCGTTCTGTACGGGCAGGGGGACTTCAAGAAGACCGTCGAGATCGGCGTGGGGGCCGGCTTCGACGCCGACTGCAACCCAGCCACCGCCGGCGGCCTGGTGGGCATGATCAAGGGCTACTCCGGCCTGCCCAGCGACCTGACCAGCCAGTGCGGCCCCAACTATCAGGCCGACAGTTCGCTGCGGAACATGCAGACGCTGCGGACGATTCCGGCGATCATTGACGGCCTGCAGCAGGCGACCGAGCAGCAGATCGTGCTGGCCGGCGGGAGCGTCACCGGCAGCGGCGCGAGCAGGATCTACCACCTGCCCGAAGACGTGGTGGCTGCCCCGCTGGAGAAGCCCGACCCGACGGGCCCCAAGGGCCTGGTGGGTCAGTGGCGGGCGCGCGGCGGCACGGTCAGCGTCTCGGCCAGTGTGGAGAAACGCAATGCCGCCATCGACGCCGACAATCTCGACGGCATCATCGACGGCATCACCGACGTCACCTACAACGGCCATCGCGCGTATTCCACCTATGACTCCAACAGCACCCAGCCGGCGGGCGGGGACTTCTACCAGCTCAACTTCAGCCAGTCCGTGGTGTTCGACAAGGTGGTGTTCTACGAGGGCGATTACGCCTATGGGAACATCAACGCCTGGCCGTGGGCCGACGCGGCGCGGGGAGGCTTCTTCACGAACCTGACGGTGGAGGTGCGGAGCGGCGGGGTGTTCAGGCCGGCCGGCCACCTGCAACTCAGCGAGGCGCTGGATTCCAACAGCCCCTACCAGACCCTCGAGATGCTCTTCGACCCAGCCTTCGGCGATGCGGTCAGGATTCGCGGCGCCGCTGGCGGGAGCCAGGAATTCACGACGATCCTGGAGTTGGAGGCCTACGGGGCCATCACGCTTCCGGGCGACTGCAATCTCGACGGCGTGGTCGGCACGGGCGACCTGGCCCTGATGGCGGGCCACTGGAGCGCGACCGACGCAAACTGGTATCAGGGCGACTTCAACGGCGACGGCGTGGTCGGCACGGGCGACCTTGCCCTGATGGCGGGCAACTGGAACTGGTCGAACTCTGCAGCCCCGCCAGCCGGCAATCCCGTCCCCGAACCGGCATCGTTTGCACTGATGCTGGCCGGCGCCGCCTGGGCCGCATCGCGCCGACGCGAGAGGTCAGACGCGATGCATCCGTAGGGCGCAAGGCGTAGGGCGTGCAACTTGTTGCACGCGGAATCGTTCACCGGCGTCGGCGCGCGCCAGGCTGTGCAGCCGGTGGTGATTGTAATCCCCTTGATCTCCGGGTTTCTCGACCCGCAGGTCGTGGGGATAAGCCTTGCAGAACGGCTGATGGCAGAGATAATTGCCGTGGCGCTGTGGTGGTCGCAGGACAAAGTCCATTTCGAGAATTGGCCTATGATGTACGCAAAGAGGCCTTAATCGTCGAGGCGACATCCAATGATGCTGAGCAAACCATTCGATGCTCTGCCGCTGTGGACTATTGGCCTCATTACGGTGGCACTGATCATGCTGGCCGTGGAGGCGGGCATGTGGCTGGGGCGCTCCCGGCGGCGGGCTTTGGAGAAGAAGGGGGAGGCCGTCGGCGGCGAATCGCAGGCTGGGACTGTTATCGGCGCGATGCTGGGATTGCTGGCGTTCACGCTGGGCTTCACATTCGCGTTCGCCGCCTCACGGTTTGAGGATCGCCGCCAGGCGATGGTTCATGAAACCAATGCGATTGGCACAACCTATCTCCGCACGAGGCTGCTGCCGGACCCGTTTGGTGCGGACATGCGTCGACTCCTGCGGGAATATGTGGACATCCGGGTGGCCGCGGTAACAAACCCCACCGAAGCAAAGATACGGCAGGCGGTGGTGGATTCTGAAAAGGTTCAGGAAAAGCTGTGGCTGCGAACCGTGGAACTCGTGAAGGTCGATCAGAAGCTGCCCATCGACGCCCTTTATGTCGCCAGCCTCAACGAGATGATTGACTGTCAGACGACTCGCCTGGCGGTCAGCCGCTTCCGCATCCCACCCGTGGTATGGGCGGTTCTGTACGAAGTGGCAGTCTTGTCCATGGGAGCTTTAGGATTCATTTTTGGTTATTCCGGGAGGGGCGGCACAGGCCTCAATCTTATCATGGCCATCGTATTCGGCACCGTGATCGTGCTGGTGGCGGACTTGGACAATCCCGTTGTAGGGAACCTCCAAGTGTCTCAAACGCCGATGATCGAACTGCAGAAATCAATAAATGAAGGTCCCCCCTGACACAGAATCCTGCAAAGAATCATGCTGCTCGGCCGGGCGCCATTACTCAGGCAAGCCCGATTCCGCGACACCCCTGTCAGGCCCGGCATGCCCTTCCGCAAACGGCCGCGTAAGGCCACGCCACCGGCCACATCAGGAGAACAGGGCGAAGGCAGCGGGCACAACTACCGGACTGACGACGATGTGGGTGAAGGTGAGCAGGGCCGCGGTCCGTGCGGCACAGTCGTACCGTGCGGCAAAGACAGGACCCAAAATGGCGGCGGGCATGGCGCTGATCAGGACAAGAACCTGCGTGTTCTCCGCACTGACATGCAGCAGGCCCGCCATGAAGGCGTTGAACCACGGCTGGATCAGCATCTGGATGATAATGGACACGACGATCAGCTTGCCGAAGCCCTTCATTGGCTGAAACGAGAGTTGAAGTCCGAGAATTACCGCCGAGACAACGACCAGAGATCCCTGGACCATCTTCAGGGCATCCATGAGAGTCTCGATCAAGGGCGTTGTGGTCGGAATGTCCACGCGGGATAGGGCAAGCCCGAGGATGACGGCAAGGAATATCGGCGACAGGAAATAGTCTTTCGCCAGTTTCCGCAGGTCACCGGCGCCTTTGAACGTTCCGCCAAACCACATGGCCACGGCAGGACAGAAGATGAAGATGGGCAGGCCGACGCCAAGCTCGCTGATGACAATCCCTTCGGCAAACGCACGGGGATTGTCCGTGAATGCACATTGGATGATCGGATAGCCTATGAGCGCGGACGAGCCGAAGGACGAGACAATCATCAGCGCACCGATGCTTTGGCGGTCGAATCTCAGGAGGATTCCCGCGACCCAGCTTATCGCGAGGGAGATGACGCCCACCAGGAACATGATCAGGACGGGCGCCAGGGTTTCGCTGGAAAGGCGATGAGTCCAGAGCTGGTAGAAGATGGTGGCGGGCAGGATGGCCTGGGTAAGGAGCTTTGCAAACAGGGCACTGTCCTCCTGTTTCATCACGCCTTTGCGCTTCAGGAGATACGCGCCCATGACCAGCAGGGCAAAGGCAACCACCGTTTCCGTAACATGTAGGCCTATGTTCGACATTTTATTCCGAGGTTGACGGGTTCGACTGTACGGGTTCGGCCGGGCGCCTCCCGGCTCAGGCATAACTGGTGCGTGCAAAAGATACTCCGCCGCGTTCTTCGTCCGTCAGGCATTGCTCATCTGTTGATATTGGGGCGATTCGCAGATACATCGTAACCGCAGTGGCCACGATCTGGATTTCTCCGCCTCCATGAGATTCCCCAACTCCATGAAAGACGATTGTGTAGCTGTTCTTCTCTGCGTCTCTGCGAATCTCCTTGATCTCTGGGTATACCGGGCGAACTGACCGATCCTCCATCTGAATACGATAGTCACCTACCCCGTCAAACGCCAATGTCGCAGGTGCTATCCGGAAGCTGTACTTCCCGTCGTGAAGAATCCACTCGGTGATAAAGTCAATGTCCAGGAGGATCGAACAGTCCCATAGCTGGCTGCCCTGCCCAAAGCCGAGACCATGCAAGGCGTTGTCGTGCAAACTGAGTGAGTCGAAGTCTGCCTCAGTGAACCGGGTTCTGCCATTCATTTTTTAGCCACCTTTCGATATGGTCGTCGTCCCCTAGCGTCCCAGCAGGGAGTAGGCCCGCAGCAGCGGTTCGGCGGAGGCCTTCATCAACCCCTCGGAGGGGTGCCCCATCTCCAGCAGCAGGAAGATCGCGCTGGCAACGGACAAGGCGCAGAGAAGGAAGACTACCATGACCGTGATGTTACGCGGGGCGAAGAGACTGAAGCTCGTAAAGAGCATGGTCAACCAGAACACCACGATCACCAGGAACGGCATTGGAAGGTCGCTATAGGTCTGCTCCAGCAGTTGCCACCGTGACTGTGCCACGTCGGCGCATAGCTGCAATGCGTTGGACTGCAGCCATCGCTGGGAATCGTTCTGTGGCGTGAGTTGTCGCAGCATCGCGTGGACCCCCTCGATCGGGGCGACCGCATCCGCCCGTCGAATTGTGGCCGGGTGAATGTTCTCCTCCGGCCAATATCGCGCGAGCGCCGTCGCCATGGCGTCGCGGAGAAGGCTGCGGGCCTCAGCCGCCTCGGGGCCATACTGCGCCAGGACCCGGTCGAGCGTCACGACCTTGGCACTGGCGTCCACCAGACCGGTGTTGACCGCGTCGAAATCACTCTTGGTCGAGGCGACCAGCAGGCCCAGGACCAAGGCCGTCAGCGTGGCGATCAATCCGGTGCCCAGGTGAATGGAGTCCTTGGACTCCGCCTGTAGGTGTGTATGGGGCAGCCTCTTACTGAGGAACATGCCCAGCATCACGCCCCCGCAGAGACATACCAGGACGATTAGGGCGACGATCATTGCGCTCATACTAATGCCTTCCTTATGTCACAGGTTCATTCCCAGCCGCGTAAGGGCATGGCACCCGGCTCTGGAAAACTCTCATGGTTTATCCCCTAAGTTCGACTCCCATTCTCGCAGAATCTCCATAATCTTGGCTCGAAACGCTGGGGCACATTCAACCAGATCATCTAGCACGAACAGGCGGGCAGCAAGCTCAACATTCAGCAGAGTCTGCCAATGATTAACAATCATCAGGTTGAACAAAAACAGCACAGGGCAGAGGATCGCTACCCACCATGAATGAAGAACCGCTACCGCTATCAGCAGTGCATAGAAAAGCCAACACATACGTCGCCAAATAATAATGGTGTTAAGGATCGCCTGTATCTGCCGCGTACCTTTAACCAGCCTGCCGCGAAACACAGCAGCAGGATGGGATATCACCGCAAGAATTCGGGCGTATTCCGTAAGCGCCAGATCGGCGTTGCTTTGGTCTAGCAACTCCCAAAGGCGTCGCTTCATCGCTGCGACCGCTTCTTGGGGAAGTTTAATGTGGTTTGTCATGCTTTCGTACCGCTCTCTCCCGCATCCGGCGGGATTCAATTTTAAAATGGGCGGCCAGCCTGTCGGCTATGTCCAGGCGTAACGATTGTTCGCCTCTGACAAACTTCATAATCGACTGACGCTTGCGGCCGGGTGCCAGGCCCTTACGTGGCCGTTTGCGGAAGGACATGCCGGCCGTCCCCATGTTGCCCATCACAGGACGGGCTCACTCACTCGCTCAGGCCGTATTCCTTGATCTTGCGGTAGAGCGTGCGTTCGCCGATGCCCAGCATGGTGGCCGCCTGCTCGCGATTGCCCTCGACCATCTTGAGGGTATTGCGGATGAGTTCCTTCTCGGCCTCTTCCAGGCTGATGCCGGCCAACTGGCCCAGTTGGGCGTTGGCGATTTCCTCGGGCCTGTGGTGGATCTCGCTGGGCAGGTCCTCGACGCCGAGTTTGTCGCCGCTGGCCAGGGCGACCATGTTCTCCACGGCGTTTCGCAGTTGCCGCACGTTGCCCGGCCAGGGGTAGGCCATCAGGGCCCGCCGCGCGTCAGAGGTGATGCCCTTGACCTTCGAGCCCTGCCGCCGCGTGACCTGCTCGATGAAGTAGTCGATGAGCATGGGGATGTCCTCGCGCCGCTGGCGGAGCGAGGGAATCTCCAGCGTCGCGCCCTTGATGCGGAAGTAGAGGTCCTCGCGGAACTTCTTTTCCTTGACGCGCTGGACCAGGTCGCTGTTGGTGGCCGAGATGATCCGCACGTTGACGCGGATAGGCTCGTTGGACCCCACGCGGACGACCTCGCCGTTTTCCAGCACGCGGAGCAGCTTGGCCTGCATGGCCAGCGGCATGTCGCCCACTTCGTCCATGAACATCGTCCCGCCGTCGGCGTGCTCGAAGCGGCCGGGACGGTCGGAGGTCGCGCCGGTGTAGGCGCCCTTGACGTGCCCGAACAGCTCATCCTCCAGCAGCGTCTCGCTCAGGCCGGCACAATTGATGGGCACGAACCGCTCCGCCGAGCGGCGCGAGTTCTGGTGGATAGCGTTGGCCAGCAGTTCCTTGCCCGTCCCCGACTCGCCCAGGATCAGCACCGGCAGGTCGGAAGGGGCGATCCGCCGCACCATCTCCAGGATGCGGAGCATGGGCGCGGAGTGGCCAACGATGTTCTCGAAGCCGTACCTCTCGTCGAGGCGCTGGCGAAGCTCGGCGATCATGCGGCGCTGGGCGGTATCCTCAGCGGCCCGGCTGACCACGGCCCGCAGCTCGTCCAGGTCCAGCGGCTTTTCGATGTAGTCGAACGCGCCCTGCTGCAAGGCGGTTCGGCAGGTGGCGACCGAGGAGTGGGCCGTGATGAGAATGACCTTCGCGCCGGGGCAGTTCTTGCTGGCCGAGGCCAGCACGCCCAGGCCGTCGCCGCCGGCGCCGAGGAACAGGTCGGTCACGACGATGTCGAAGGGGCGGGTTTGAAGCTGGTTGCAGGCCGACGGCGCGTCGTGGACCACGGTGCAGCGATGGCCCAGGCGCGAGAGGCCCTCTTCGATGGCCTCGGCGTGGGCCTGTTCGTCCTCGACAATCAGGATGTCGGCTTTGGCCGGAGCGATTGTGTCCATAACCCATAACATTAAGCCCGGGAGGGGGAAGTGTCAAATCCGGGATGAAGGTCACCGGCTGGCCCAGGCCGTGGCCCCGCGGCGATCTTGGGTGAAATCGGCGGCACGGAATCACGGTCTTCGGTGCTGTCCAACCCCTACAATGTCATAGCGGAGGGGAAATTAGATAACCGCTGCCCCCCGGTGCCGGCAGCCCAGAGAGCGACAATCGGCTCTGCCGAACACATAGAGCGAGAGCATTTCCAGCAAGTGATGTGGTGCATGGATGTTACAGGAGGGCCTGACATGGCACCGATATCTGTGGCTGACTACATTCGGGATCTTGACCGCAAAGAAGTCCATCCCAGAGGCCAGGGGCCTTTCATCACTATCTCGCGGCAATACGGCTGCTACGGCTTCTCGGTGGCCTCCCGCCTGGCGGAGTTGCTCAACGAAGGCCGCCACCACGGCCCGGCGGTCTGGAAGGCCTATGGCACCGAGACGCTCTCGGAACTGGCCGAGCAGACCCACGTGCCGCTGAAGGTTCTGGAGCGACAGCGGCGAAGCGAGCCGACCTACATCAACGAACTCTTCCGGCTCCTCTACCACGAGAGCACGCCTTCCTGCTGGGAGATACGCCGGCGGATCACGACGATTATTCGCGGCCTGGCCCTGGGCGGCCACGCGATCATCGTGGGTCACGGCGGCTCGTGCGCGACGGCGGACCTGGCCCACGGCCTGTCGGTCCGGACGGAGGCCCCCCAGGACTGGCGAATCCGACAGGTCGCGATGTACCAGCGGATCGGCCTGGCCCATGCGGCACGCCTGATCCGGCAGGGGGAAGCGGAGCGGCAATTCCTGCGAGGGATTTATGCCATTCGCTTCCCGCGCAGCCCGGCCTTCAATATCGTCTACGATTGCTCGGTCTTCAGCGTCGAAGAAATCGCCCGGCATGTCGCGAGCCTGATGCACATCAGGCAACTGGCCTGACCGGCGGTCTGCTTCAGGCGTCCGCGGCGCCGTACTTCTCAACCAGCTTGAGCACCTGATCTTCCTGTTGCGGGCCGGCATCGCCGACCACGATGATGCCCTTGGCGCTGCCGAGTTGGTCGGCGACCACGTCCAGCGTGTCCAGCGCGTCCCAGGAATACAGTTGGATCAATTTGCCGGCGTCGCGGATCTTGCGATAGACCTCCGGCCAGTGCCGCATGTCCGGGTGTGCATTGCCGGGGATCCATTGGACTCCCTTGAGTTCCTTGATGGCCAGCAGTGAGTCCAGGTGGCGCAGTTGTCCCGGCCCGTCGAGATGATAGAACGAGTTGGCCAGTCGCTTGCAGGCCGCGACCAGCTCGGGCTTGACGAACTCGTCGAACATCTCCGGCGAGATCATGTAGCAGAAATCGCATTGCAGCATGTAGCAGGGCTCGGCTGAGAAGATGGGGGTCCAGCCCGTGTAACCCGGATTGACGGGCTGAAGGATGGCGTTGAGCTCCTCGAAGTAACGGAACCATAACTCGTGGGCTTCCCATGTCAGGCGTTTGACTTCCCGCGGATGGTCATACAGGTCCAGCAACAATTGCTCGCTGGGACGGAAGGTGGAGAGGATGTCGAGGTTGCCGCCGAGGTCGGTCATCGATACCTGGACCCGGCCTGCCCATCGCTTGACCGCCACGGCCATGAGATCCCTGAGACGGTCGAGGCAGGGCGTGTGGGGATGGTGCGTGAAATGAATGTCGGCGATTTCTCGAAGCTCGGGTGGATGAAACCAGACGGTCCTGTCGGTGGCTTCGGCCCGGGCCCCGAGGAACTCGGCGATGACACCCGGACCGAAGTTCGTCCAGATATACGGAAAGGCATCGCCGTAGTATTTCTGGCAGGACAGGTCGTAATCCCATCGATCGACGATCTGTTCGGCGCTAATTTCAGGCCCGTAGTTTGGGAGGACGAAATGGCGCGGCAGCTTGGGCTCCGGCCGGCCGGGGTTACGGCCCGAGACGGTGATGTTGATCAGCGGGCGGTCCAGCTCGCCGGCCCACCAGCGGCGATAATTCTCGCGGATTCGAGTCCACTTGTCCGGTCCGAAGTCAATTGGCATCACGTTTCTCCAAAAAGCCTTTCCTGCAATCTCATTAAGGGATTCCGCTCCGTGGGTCAAGTCTACTATCGGGGCCGAATGTCGAGCAGGGGTTGTTTAGCGCCAAACGGGGCGTTAGAGTCTATGAAGTTTCTCGTGGAAATTGCATTAAGAGTCGTCTGTTTGGAGAATGCGGATCATGTTTCCTCGCACGCAGATTGAGAGCCTCTCTGTTTCGCGGATGATCATCGGCACCAATTGGTTCCTTGGCTATTCGCACACCAGCGCGGCCAAGGATCAACACATCAAGTCGAACATGACCGTCGCGAAGATTGCCGACGTACTGGAAGTGTTTCTTGAACGCGGCGTGGATACGATAATAGGCCTGATCGCCCATCCGACAATGAAGGACGCCGTCGACGAAGCCCAGCAGCGGACGGGCAAGAAGATCATCGTGATCTCCTCGCCGGCGTTCAACTGCGGCGACTCTCCGGAGGCGCTGTCGGAGGCGGAAAGGAGCATCGAACGAGTCGCCAAACTGGGCTCGGCGGTGTGCCTGCCGCATACATGCACCACCGATGCACTGGTCGATGTCCGCACCCGGAAGATTCGCAACATGGACCTGTACTGCCAGATGATCCGCCGTCATGGCATGATTCCGGGACTCTCGACGCACATGCCCGAGGCCCCGGTCTATGCCGACGAGTCCGGCCTGGATGTGGCCACCTACATCCAGATTTACAACGCCGCGGGCTTCCTGATGCACGTGGAGATCGACTGGGTCCATCGCCTGATTTGGAAGGCCAGGCATCCGGTGATTACGATCAAGCCCATGGCCGCGGGGCGGCTGCTTCCGCTGGTGGGGCTGGGGTTCGCCTGGGCCACCATTCGCGATCAGGACATGGTGGCCGTGGGCACCATGACGCCCGACGAGGCCAGGGAGTGCATCGATATATCCCTTTCGATCCTGGACCGCCGCTCCAATACGGTGGAACTGCAGGAGACCCGCAGCAAGCAGACGGTTCTGAGGCAAGACAAGAAATGACCGGTCTCCAGGGCCGGCCGAGGCTGTCATGCCGCAGGCCGTCGTGGTTCATAGGGTAGCCCTGCATGGACTTGACCCTCTGCGCAGAGGGCCTGATTCCTTCCCGGAAACCGAAATACGCCTATATCATCTCTTGACGCATTGGCCGCCGGGCCCTAAAACCATTCGGCTGTCTTGACCCCATGCGGCGTCGGCAGCGTTGATCGGCTAGGCTGGCTGTGGCCGGCCATGGAGCAGGAGAGATGACTTTCCGCGCAGTGTTATTGGGATTCCTGGGCGCCTTGTTGATCTCGGCCCTGGCGTATCTCAATGATTCCTACATCCGAGGCATCTTCCTCGTCAGCAACCAGTTGCCGGTGGTGGTGTTCGGCACGCTGATTGTGAGCATGCTGACGATCAATCCCCTCCTGCGCCGCCTGTGCCCGCGGTGGGGGCTCAACACGTCGGAATTGGCGGTGGTGACGGCCCTGGTGCTGGTGGGCTGCTCGATTCCCGCGGCGATGGTGGGGGAGTTGCCCAAGACAGCGGCGCTGCCCGCCCAATTCAACCGCACCCGGCCGGGCTGGCAGAAGAGCCAAGTGCTCAGCTACGTCCCGCCTTCGATGCTGCTGGCCGACGGGCAGTACGACGCCGAGGCCGTCGAAGGCTACATGGGCGGCCTGGGAACGCCGGGCAAACCCATCGGCGTCGACCAGGTTCCCTGGAAAAAGTGGCAGCCGACCTTGCTGGTCTGGATGCCGCTGATCTTCCTGACGGGCCTGGCCGCCATCTGCCTGAGCCTGGTGGTGCATCGCCAATGGTCCTCGCACGAGCGCTTGCGATATCCCGTCGCCGACTTTGCCTCCACGCTGATCGACCAGGAAAAGGGCTTCGCCTTCGGCAGGGTCTTCCGCACCAAGCTGTTCTGGATCGGGATGCTGGGCGTGCTGACGATCCACATCGTCAACGGGATCAATGTCTGGTCGGATAACCGCCTGCTGACCATCCCGCTGACTTTCGACTTCCCAGCCGTCGTCCAGAAATTTCCCAGGCTCAAGGACATTCCCGGAGCGACCCGATTTTCCACGCTGATCCTCTATCCCACCGTGATCGCCTTCAGCTTTTTCCTGGCCTCGGACGTGGCGTTCAGCCTCGGAATCTCCCAAGTGGTGCAGGTGGCCCTGCTGTTTGTCCTCTCGCAGACGGGCGTGACCGTGGCCAGTTCTCTTGAAAAGGGCGGCATCTCCGCATGGATCAACCTCGGTGGCGCGCTGGCCATGTGTGTAGTGCTGGCCTACACCGGGCGGCGATACTATCTCCAGGTGCTCCGGGCGGCGCTGACGGGGCGCGCCAGCGACGAGATGGAAAGTTCCGCCATCTGGGCCTGCCGCATCCTGCTGCTGTCGATGGCGGGCCTGGTGGGCATACTGGTTTCCCTGGGCGTGGCCTGGCCGCTGGCGATCCTGGGCGTCATGCTGACGATGTTGCTGTTCGTGGTGATGGCCAGGCTCAACGCCGAGAGCGGCGTGTTCTTCTACAAGTTCATCTGGTTCCCCGGCACGGCGCTGATGGGACTCCTGGGCCCGGTGGTCCTGGGGCCCACCGCCTTCATCGTCATGGGCATGATGGCCACCGTCCTGCTGTATTCGGCCAGCGAGGGACTGATGCCTTTCATGGTCAACGGCCTCCGCCTGTGCGACAAGGCGCAGGTCCAGCCGCGAAAAATCGTCTTCCCGGCTGTGGGGACGCTCGCCGTGGGCCTGGCCGTGGCGCTGGTGGTGGTCTTGTGGTCCAATTACAACTATGGCGCGCCTCTGATCAAGGACTTCGGCAAGGAAGTGAGAGGCGTCTTCAACGAAGCCGAGAAGACCGTCACCACCCTGACGATCTCGGGCGACCTGCAACGAGCCGTGGAGAGCGGGCCTATCGAGCGGTTCAGCGACATCCGTCCCAACGACACGCTGCTGTGGGCGGGCGGGACGGCGTTTCTTGTCGCCCTGGGGCTTTATGCCCTCCGCATGCGATATACCTGGTGGCTGCTGCACCCGGTGCTGCTGCTGAGCGTCGGCGTCTGGACGGTGGAAAAACTGGCCCAGTCCTTCTTCATCGGCTGGCTGATCAAGCGAGCCATCATGAAGTTCGGCGGCGGGCGGACCTATCGCGACGTGGTTCCGCTGATGATCGGCATTGTCGCCGGCGACCTGATGGGCGGACTGGTGTTCATGGTCGTGGGTTGGGTTTACTACGCGATGACCGGCATCACGCCTAAAGTGTATAATATCCTGCGATAATGTCTCTAATTGTCGGCGAAAGCATTTCCAAGAGTTGGAGCGATAAGGACGTTCTCAAGAACGTCTCGTTTACTCTGGCGCCCAATGAGCGCGTGGGCCTGATCGGGCCCAACGGCGAGGGCAAGACCACGCTGCTCCGCATCATCGCCGGCCTGGAGGCGCCCACCGAGGGCCGGCTTTCCCGCCGGACCGGCCTGCGCCTGGGCTATCTGCCGCAGGACACGCCCAGCCTGGAGGGCAGCACCTTGCGGTCGGCCATGCTGGAGGTGTTCGCCGACCTGGCCCGCATCGAGGGGGAGATGCACGCGCTGTCCGAACAGATGGGCGCCGGCGACGACCCCAGACTCCTGGCCCGCTACGGCGAACTTCAGCACGCCTTTGAAGACCGCGGCGGCTACGGATACGCCCAGAAGATCGAGGCCGTGCTGTCGGGGTTGGGATTTGCCCGCGAGCTTTGGGACGCCCAGTTGTCCCACCTCTCAGGCGGGCAGCGAACGCTGGCCTACCTGGCCAAGCTGCTGCTCGAAGAGAGCGACGTGCTCCTGCTGGACGAGCCGACCAATCACCTGGACCTGGCCGCCACCGAATGGCTGGAGAAATGGCTGGCCGAGTTCCACGGCGCGGTGATCGTCATCTCGCACGATCGGCACTTCCTGGACCACGTGACCCATTGGACGTGGGAGATATCCTTCGCGGCCCTGGAGGTCTACCGGGGCGGCTACAGCGAGTACCTGACCAAGCGGGCCGAGCGGTTCAAGGAGCGGCAGCGGCGGTACGAGGCCCAGCAGGAATACATCGAGGAGACGCGGGAGTTCATCCGGCGATTCATCGCCGGGCAGCGGTCCAAGGAAGCCCAGGGCCGGCGGACGCGCCTGGAGCGTTTCCTCAAGACCGAGGCCATGCCGCGCCCCCGCGAGCATCCGCGAATCTCGGTTCGCCTGCACGCCGCGGCGCGGACCGGTGATTTTGTCCTGAACCTCAACGGCCTGAAGGTCGGCTATTCGCCGGGCCGGCCGCTGGTCTCGGTGGAGAAGCTCGACATTCAGCGCGGCCAGCGGGTCGTGATCGTCGGCGGCAACGGTTGCGGCAAGACGACGCTGCTCAAGACGATCATGGGCACGCTCAAGCCTCTGGCCACAACCGAGGCGGCCACGGGCGCGCACGGGCGCGCCTCGGCGCCGGTGCGGTGGGGGGCCAACGTCCAGTGGGGCTACATCTCGCAGACCCACGCCGAACTGGACCCGACCATGACCGCCGTCGACGCGGTCCGCCAGAACGATCCGGCCATGACCGAGGGCGCCGCCCGCAGCCTGCTGGGATCGCTGCTGCTGAGCGAGCAGGATGCCTTCAAGAAGATCAGCGAACTGTCCGGCGGGCAGCGCAGCCGCGTGGTCCTGGCGCGCCTGGTGCTCCAGCGGGCCAATGTCCTGATCCTCGACGAGCCGACCAACCACCTGGACATCACCTCGCAGGAAGTGCTCCAGGATGTGCTGAGCGAATTCGAGGGCACGGTCATCTGCGTCAGCCACGACCGCTACTTCATCCAGGCCCTGGCCACCGATATCTGGGCGGTCAACGAAGGGACGATCGCGCCGCTGCGGGGCAACTGGGCTACCTATGTCCAGTGGCGCCAGCAGTGCCTGGGCGTCGTGGCCGCCGACGTGGCCGAAACGGCCGCCGAGCAGGCCAAGCGCGAGCGGAAGGAGGACTTCAGCGACCGCAAGCGACGCGCCAACGAAATCCGCACCTTGCATCGTCGCCTGGCGACGGTGGAGGAATCCATCCACAAGCTCGAGACCCTGCTCAAAGCCATCAACGACCAGATGTCCGACACCGACGCGCCGGACTATGCCCAGCGCATCGGGGAACTGGCCGAGCAGTACGGCTCGACCGATACGCAGATCCAGGCCATGCTCAAGGAGTGGGAGGAGCTGAACCTTGCCATCGAGCACGCCGGCGGCGAGTGACGACAGCCGCGTGAGGCCACGCTGCCGTGGGTGGGCAGGCTTCGTATTGTGCGTCATCTCGTGACGGGGCCCCTGATTCAGGCGCGATTGTTTTCTGTCGATATGCAGGATAATGAGGCCGCCTGCAAGGACAGGAACATCGAAAGCACCCAATGCTTCGCGTGGCGATGAGCCCATCGAGCACCGCGCGCCGCGCGGCGAGCCGTTGGTAATCATCGAAGGTTCCCCTCGCGCCGGCCGGCTCGGCCACGCCGGCCCCCGCGTCAGCATCCAGGCCGTCCTGCCCGCCCCGCGGCAGCCGTGGCAGGTCCGTCTCAGCGTGGCCGATCGGAATGCGACCCTGGCCGAGATCGTGCCCCTGGCCCGGTCCCTGTCGGACCATATGGTGCGGCAGGCCGTCGATGCGGCGGAGGAATCGGGCCAAAGCGTTGCCTGCAAGTCCGGCTGCTCGGCCTGCTGCCGATACCTCGTGCCCGTCTCGGTGCCCGAGGCTTTGTGCCTGCACCAGGAAATCATCGCCTTGCCGCCCGCGCAACGCGAACGCCTGCAAAGTGCCGCCGCCGAAGTGGCCAGGAAGATCCTCCGCAATCCGTTCCCCTCGGAGCATGCCGCGGACTCCCGCCCCGACCGCCTGGCGGCGTTGAACCGATGGTACGCGGGCCTGGATATCGCCTGCCCGATGCTTTCGGACGCGTTGTGCTCGCTTTATGCCATGCGTCCCTTGGCCTGCCGCGAGCACCTGGCCGTCTCCTCGTCGCGGCGATGCGCCTGGCCACAGCCTGTCACGCCGCAACTTCTGCCGCTGCCGTTGAGCATGTCCCAGGTGCTGGCCCGCCTGGCCGCCGAGGTCGAGGGCACTGACACCGAGGCTATCCTGTTGCCGCTGTCGTTCTTTTGGGCTGCGGACCACGCCGTTCGCGCCGAGCGAACCTTCCCCGCCAAGCTCCTGGTCGAGCGGCTTCTGGCCATCGCGGCCGAGTGGGGCCGGGGGCCGACCGCTCTGGCCGGCTAATTCCTTCGGCGAGGACTTCTCTCCAACCAAAAAAACGCGGGACTGCCGGGCGCAATCCTCGTACCATATCCTCTCGTATTGAGTTCGTCGTAATGTCTTGAGAATGGGAGAGCCCGGCATGGGATTTCGCATCGTGTTGATTGGCGGCGGCAGTTGCATGTGGACCCCGATACTGGCCCAGGATCTGTTCCTCAGGCCTAACCTCAAGGGCAGTGAACTGGTGCTGGTGGATATCGACCCCAAGGCGGTCAGGCTGCTGGAGACTTACTGCAAGATCCTCGCCGAGAAGGTCGGCACCGGCTGGAAGGTCTCGGTGGCCGGTCATGCCAAGGCCCTGGACGGCGCGGACTTTGTCTGTGCCTCCATTTCCACCGGCGGCTTCGACGCCATGCACCACGATTACACCATTCCTGAGAAGTTCGGTGTCTACCACACCGTCGGCGACACGGTCGGGCCGGCGGGCATCAGCCGCTCGCTGCGGAACATCCCGGTATTCGTGGGCTTCGCGCAGATGATGGAGAAGTACTGCCCCGACGCCTGGCTGGTCCACGTGACCAATCCGCTGTCGCAGTTGACGCGCGCGGTCTGCAAGACCTCGTCCATCAAGTGCGTGGGCCTGTGCCACAACTGGATATGCACGCTCAAGTTCCTGGGCCGGTATTTCGGCGTGGACTACCGCGACGTCGAAGCCGTCAGCGTGGGCGTCAACCACGGCTCGTGGATGAAGGATATCACCGTCAAGGGCAAGCCGGTCGAGCACAAGCTGAGCCTGGAGCGGTATCTCAAGTTCGAGGCCGGCAAGAAGGCCCCAGCCAAGACCGGCACCGTGGACGACCTGGTCAACGCCATGCTCAAAAAATCCAAGTCCATGGAGGAGTATATCAGCTTCGAGCTGTTCAGGCAGTTCGGCTACTTCCCTGTCGGCGAGGCCCCGCACGTGGTGGAAAACTATCCTCACTTCTGCAACAGCCCCCGCACGCTCAAGCAGCACCTTGTCCGCCGCAAGGGCGTGCTGCCGGGGCGGACGAACTGGAAGGAGGCCAGGCGGAAGGAGGTCGTGGAGATGGTCAAGGGCACCCGGCCGCTGCCTGAACTGGAGGTTTCGAGCGAGGGCCTGTCCGCCATCGCCGATGGCGTGCTGACGGGCAATATCTGCCGCGAGATCGTGAATATGCCCAACGAGGGGCAGATCACCAACCTGCCCCACGACGTTATCGTCGAGACGCTCGGCGTCGCCAGTTACGGCAAGGTGACTCCGATCCTGGCGGGGCCTATCCCCGCGCCGCTGCTGGGCTGGATGCAGACGATCGTGGAGGAGCAGGAGTTGACCGTCGAGGCGGCGCTGACCGGCGACCGCGAGAAGGTGATCCAGGCCCTGGTGGTTTCCCCGCAACTGGCCAACAAGGATTGCGCCCCGGAATTGGCCGACCGGCTGCTCCAAGCCAACCGCGCCTTTCTGCCGCAATTCTTCAAGAAGAACTCGGCCGGGAGGAAGAGTAATATCAAGAATTAATACCAGAATGGGCTTGTCAAAATGTGATTTTATGGTAGAATGACTGCGACTCAAGATCTGTACGAGGAGGCCGGTGGTTTTGTGAGGGAAGCACGGAGCGGGTCTGTCAGCTCGCGTGCGTATTGAGCCCGCCGGCATTGAAACTCGCTCGTCAGCTTGGATAAACAAGGAGAGGAACATGTCTTCATGGCGCACGCTTATCGTTTTGTCTATCGCTCTGGCGCTGCCGAGTTTGGCAAGTGCTGGAATGGCAGGGCCTTACACCAGCACGATTCCTTCGGGCCTGACCGACTGGTCGAGTTCTCTGGTCTTTCCGAAGTTCGACTCGTCGCTGGGCACGCTCACGTCGGTCCAGTTTGAGCTCTCGTCTGGGATGAGTACCACGGTGACGGTCCAAAACGACGGCAACAGCACTTCCTCCGGCTGGGCCAAGACCGAAGTAATCCTGACGGTGCAGGATCCCAATGGCTACTTTGGCAGCCCGCAGATTGACTACATGAGCCCTGCCTACGACTTTGTCCTTGACCCCAACCAGACAGCGACCAGCGGCACTTTGACAAAGACCTCGTCAGACAGTTGGATCTACTCCGATGCCGGCACGCTGGCCGAGTTCACCGGTAGCGGGAACATCAGCCTTAGCGCGGCCACCCTGACATACACGGTGCTTAGCTACACTGGCGGCAACGCTGCCGCGGTGCAGGTGACCGACGCCCAGGCCACCGGCAAGATCACGTACTTCTACGACGTTCCCGAGCCGGCCACGCTGTCGTTGCTGGCCGTGAGCGGGTTAGCGATGCTGAGGCGGCGGAAATAGGCGTGGGAGCACGGGCGTCTCGCCTGTGGTCCGCTGAGCCGATCGATCAACTTTCGACGGGCGTGCCCCATTCGTGTGGCGCGCCCGTTTTTTATGTGTGCCGAGCATGTTGGGGGCACTCGGAGGTGCAAGTCCTCCGCCCAACCCGATTCGGGTTCACGACGGTGGCGGGCTCCCGTTGTCTTCATTGCTGTGCATGCACAGGCTCGAAAGCCTGTGCCACCCATCAATCCACGCCTGACAGAGCACTGCTGCCCCGCGAGGCAGGCTCGTCCCACGTCAACCGTAACCGTATCGCCGCAGGTCTTCTTCGGTCATGCCGAAGTGATGCCCGATCTCATGGAGAATCGTCAGGCGGATCTGGCGGCGCAGTTCGCCGTCGGTCAGGCGTCCGTGGCGGTCTGCGGCGGCGGCCAGGATGCCGCGGCGGAAAATCGTGATGACCTCCGGCAGGTGGCCCGAATGTTCGACGCTTCGCCGCGTCAGGGGAATGCCCGTGTAGAGGCCGCAGAGGTAGTCCTTGTCGCCGCGTCCGCCCATGTCATCGAGCACCTCGTCCGATGGCTCGTCGTCGACCACCAGCGGAACCTCCTCGAGCAGGCCATGCAACTCGGGGGGCAGATCATCGAGTACTTCCTCCATCAGTCTGTCGAAAAGATTACGCTGCTGGCCGCGCATGAAGACTCCTTATGTCTGTCGAGCGTGCAGTATACGCCAGGTCGTCGGCGGGGGAAGAGGCTCATGTTTCGGCGTTAAGCACCGAGGGGCTGGGGGCCTGCGGCGTCGCCGTCCGCGGGGGCATGCGGTCGCATGGCCGGCCGCACCGGCCGTCGCAGGGCTCAACGTGGGCGATCACGCTGGCGCCGTCAAGCC
Source organism: Phycisphaerae bacterium (assembly GCA_041661865.1). Classification (GTDB taxonomy): domain Bacteria; phylum Planctomycetota; class Phycisphaerae; order SM23-33; family SM23-33; genus JBAZTO01. The sequence goes on from JBAZTO010000048.1 coordinate 25,866, forward strand.
GCTGCTTGATGCTGTTGGCGATATTGTGGGCCAGGGCATGGGAATCCTTCAGTGACATGCCCCGGTACACGACGATATGCAGTTCGACAAACCGCGCCGCGCCGGACCGCCGCGTCCGCAGCCCGTGTATGTCGCACACCATCGGGTAATGAGTGGAGATCATCTGGCGGATCCAGTCCTGCTCCTCCTGGGGCAGGCTGACGTCCAGCAGGTCGCGGATCGCCTGGAGCGTGAGCTTGTAGGCCGCCCGGAGGATCAGCAGGGACACGAGGATGGCCGCGACGGGGTCGATCCATCGCAGGTCGAGGCTGGGCCAGAACCTCTGGCCGGCCAGCATGACGGCCAGGCCCGCCATCACGCCCGCGGAGGTGTACACGTCGGTCCAGTGATGCCACGCGTCGGCCTGAAGGGCCATGGATCGCCCCTCTTGGGCCACGCGGAAGAGCCTGGCGGCGATCCAGGCATTGGCCAGGGCCGAGACCAGCATGACCGCCACGCCCCAGCCGAGATTGTCCATCGGTTGCGGATGGATGAACTTGAGAACCGCCTCGTAGATGATCCATATCGCGGCGACGAAAATCAGCAGTGCCTCGATCGCCCCGGACATATTCTCCCACTTGCCGTGGCCGTAGGGGTGCTGGGGGTCGGGCGGGACGCTGGCCGCGCGGACGGCCAGGAGGGCGATGATCGCGGCCATCAGGTCCACGCCGGAGTGCGCCGCTTCGGAAATGATGGAAACCGAACCGCTCAAGGCGCCCACGGCCACCTTGAAGACGATCAGGAAAACGTTGCAGGCCACGGACAGGGCGGCGACGTTGGTCTTGCGACGGTCAATATCCATGACGGCCTCAGAATGGCGCAACTTCTGGGTCCCACGGAGTCATCAGACTCGGCTGCCGCATGCAGGCCCGACTGCGCCCGGCGCAGGCCCGGGCCGTCTGCTCCCCAAATGTAGGTCAATATAAGGTAAAGCACGGCCCGACGTCAAGCTCATCGACGTCGCAACCAGGGTCTTTCAGTTCTCGTAGCATGGCCATCTTGGCCATGAGTATCACGGCCGTCCCGGCCGTGCGATATACGAAAACGCCCTGGCATGGGCAAGATGCCCATGCTACTCACGGGCGGGACGCCCGTGCTACGCCGAAAACTGAAAGGCCCTGTTGTGTTCGCACCCCTATATTGCGCCCTGACCAACAGGCCGATCAGGCGTGCTTGAAGACCATCGACTGGGCCTCGACGCCGTGGATGGCGTTGAGCTTGCCCATCAGATCCTTGATGCCCTGCTGCGGGTCCACCATCTCCAGCAGGATCAGCCCGTTGGGCTCGTGCGACGGCGCCACTTCGTGGAGGCCCAGGCGGGTCTTGATCTGCTTGCCGTAGGCCGTCAGTAACTTCTGAACCTCGACCGCTTCGGTCAGGCGATTATCCAGGTGCACCCCGACGATCGTGTGCGTGTCCATGTACGGTCTCCTTTGTTTGCGTGACACCGGCGGTCCCATCGAGCGTCTGGGGCCGTGACTATATCTTAGCCGTCGCCGCCGCGCGGTGACGGTCGATCAAGTCGCTGATCGTCCGCGGGCTCAGGGCGGTGAGGGAATCGACGACGATGTCGGCGGCCGAGAGCTGCCCGGCCTGCACCGTGCCGGTCAGGGCGACGGCGACCATTCCGGCGGCCTTGGCGGCCTGGACGCCGGCCGGTGCGTCCTCGATGACGGCGCAGCAGGCGGGCGGGATGCCCAGCTTGCTCGCGGCCAGCAGGAAGATTTCCGGGTCGGGCTTGCCGCGGTGGACGTCCATGCCGTTGACGGTGGCGTCAAAGAGTTTGCCCTCGCGCAGGCCGGCCACGATGGCCTGGACGTTTTCCGGCGGGCCTGACGAGCCGATGGCCAGGGCAAAGCCCGCCTCGTGCAATTGTCGCAGCAGCGCGTCGGCCCCGGGCATCTCGGGGAAGCTCTCGGCGAGCACCTGGCGGTAATAGACTTCCTTCTCGGCGTCCACGGCCAGCACTTGCGATTCGGTAAACCGTCCATCCCACAGCGAGCGGACGATCTCCCGCCCGGTTCGGCCGAAACCGGAGGCGAACTGCTGCTCGGTCATCGCCAGTCCGTGGGCGGCGGCCAGCCGCTGCCAGGACTTGAAGTGGGCCTGGTAACTGTCGACCAGCACCCCGTCCATGTCAAAGATTACGGCACGTCGGTTCATGAAGGCTCCGTTGATTTCCGCCCGCATCACGCCGGCGGTGGGTTGGGTGAATGATACCTCATGTGCATCGGTAGTTAGAGCGTTTTTTCACGCGACGATTTTTCGGAAGGGTAGCATCGAGAAACTATCTCAGAACGTAGAATGGGCATCCTGCCCATGAGTAGCACGGGCGTCCCGCCCGTGCAATTCCAAAAGAACATGGCCAAGATGGCCATGCTACTCACGGGCGAGACGCCCGTGCTACTTGTCTTGAGAGAGTTATTAAACTCTCGGCGTGTTGATTTTTCGCAACATTGGGTGTTATAGTACCGATCACACTTCTATGGGATCGCAGAGTCAAGAACTGGCGTTGTTGGCCATGAACTCGTTGCCACAGGCGGTGCTGATTGTGGATCGCCAAGGCCGGGTAATGCTGCGGAACCACTCCGCCCAGAAGTTGCTGCCCGAAGGCGATGACGTGGTGACGGTCCTGCGGTCGCCTTCCGGCGTGCCGATCGACTGGCAGGCGGACCTGGCCAGCCTGGCTGAGGACCCCTTTGGCCTGACCAGCCGCAATGTCTCGCTGGCTGGACGCGGCAGCCGGCAACTGCTGGTGGATGTCTACCTGCGTCATCTGGGCCCAGGCCCAGGCGCGCCGGGGATCGCATCGGCCGGCGGGGCAGCCCAAGGCGGCGTGCTGATCGTGGTGGAGGATGTCTCGCAGCGGGCCTCGATGGAGCGTCGCCTGGCCGCCAGCGAGCGCCTGGCCGCCGTGGGCAAGGTGGCGGCCAAGGTCGCCCACGAGTTGAACAATCCCCTCGACGGCGTGCTTCGATACATCGGCCTGGCCCAGCGGGGCGCGAGCCAGGAGACGGCCAAGTACCTCGCCAATGCCCGCGGCGGGCTGATGCGGATGGTGACCATCATTCGCGACCTGCTGGACCAGAGCGGCGGACGGAAGGCCGGGGCCGAGCGCGGCACCGTCGAGAAACTGCTGGAAGAAGCCCTCGGCGCGTTTTCCGCGCGGGCTCAGTCCCTGGGCGTGGCCGTCGTCTGCGACCTGGCCGACACCGACGGACTTCTGACCGAGGGCAACATCTTCCAGGTCTTCTGCAACGTCATCAAGAACGCCCTGGACGCCATGCCCGGCGGCGGCATGCTGAACGTCCGCGTGCGGCGGGCCGACGAGCATCACTGCGTCGTCCAGTTGGCCGACACCGGCTGCGGCCTGACGGAAGAAGAGGTCACGAAGGTCTTCGAGCCTTTCTACACCACCAAGCCGCCGGGAGAAGGCACGGGCCTGGGGCTCTCGATCTGCCGCGAGATCGTCACAGCCGCCGGCGGGACGATCACCGTCGCACCCAGACCCGAAGGCGGCGCCGTCGTCACCCTCTCGCTGCCGGTGCAGGAAACCAGTTCGTTGGCCAGGCAAAGGTAAAGACAGAAAGAAACTCGACACAGAGAGCACAGAGCCGCAGAGAAAAGACAAGATCTGTTGCTCTCTGTTCCTCGGTGGCTCTGTGTGGGTTCGTTGGCGATGTGAAAATGATAGACAAGCATAAGAATAATGTCGCGGACCAGGCCGAGAAGGTCCGCATCCTGCTGGTCGATGACGACCAGATCATTTTGGACAGCCTGGGCGGGTTCCTCTCGCTCGAAGGTTACGAGGTGCAGACGGCCTCGGCCATTCCCCAGGCCATCGACTGCCTCCGGGCCGGGCGCTACCACCTGGTCATCACCGACGTGAACATGCCCAGCAGCGACGGGTTTGAACTGCTGCGATACGTCCGGAGCCACCAGGCCGACGTGATGGTGATCATGGTCACCGGCTACGGCACCATCGAGTCGGCCGTCGAGGCCATCAAGCAGGGGGCCTACGACTACCTGACCAAGCCGATCATCGACGACGACGTTCGCCTGGCCGTGCGGCGGGCCCTCCAGCAGCAGCACCTGGTGGCCGAGAACCGCCAGCTCAAGCAGGCCTTGTCGGGGCGCTATCGCCTGGGCAACATCATCGGCCAGCATTACCGCATGTCCAAGGTCTTCGACCTCATCGACGCGGTGGCCGAGAGCAAGACCAACGTGCTGATCACCGGCGAATCGGGCACCGGCAAGAGCCTCATCGCCCACGCCATCCACACCGGTTCGCCGAGGCGGGACAAGCCCTTCGTGGAGGTTTCCTGCGGCGCCCTGCCCGACACGCTGCTGGAGAGCGAGCTGTTCGGCCACGTGCGCGGGGCCTTCACGCACGCGGTGGTCGACAAGCAGGGCAAGTTCGCCGCCGCCGACGGCGGGACGATCTTCCTCGACGAGATTTCCACAGCCTCGCCGCAGTTGCAGGTCAAGCTGCTGCGCGTGCTCCAGGAGCGGAACTTCGAGCCGGTGGGCAGCAACCAGACCCTCCGCGTGGACGTTCGGGTGATCCTGGCCACCAACCATGACCTCAGGCAGGAGGTGGAGGCTGGACGCTTCCGCAACGACCTGTACTACCGCATCAACGTGGTCAACATCGAGCTGCCTCCGCTGCGGGAGCGGCTGGGGGACATTCCGCTGCTGGCCGACTTCTTCCTGGCCAAGTACCTCGACGGCTCGCCGCGGAAGATCGAGGGTTTCGCGCCCGAAGCGATGGAGCTGATGCGACGCTACTGCTGGCCGGGGAACGTCCGCGAGCTGGAAAACTGCGTCGAGCGCGCCGTGGTGCTCTGCCGCTCGCCGCTGATCGGCCCCGACGACCTGCCGCCGGCCTTGCTCCATTCGAACGTGTCCAGCGGTTCCTCGCCGCGGCCCCTGGGCAGGATGACGCTCGACCAGGCCCTCGAAGAGCCCGAAAAGCAGATTCTCCGCTCCGCCCTGGAGGCCAACGAGGGCAGCCGCCAGGCGACGGCCCGGCAGTTGGGCATCAACCGCACCACGCTCTACAAGAAGATGAAACGCTACGGGCTGATGGACTGACCGGGGTTGCGGCCGCCCCTAAAGAGAGACCTTAGCCGCGAATTACGCAAATTCCGCGAATTCAAAGAGATAAGGAACTCATGCTGCAACGCTACGAAGGTATTGCGTCTGTAAGCCCGTAGGGCGTTTGAGAGTAGCACGACAGCGCTAGGTAGTGTCGATAGCGGATTGCGTGCGTCGTCTGGAGGCATAGGACGCTTCGTTACGCCACTGATAGTACCGGCACTGTTCGATCAGTTTGGTCCAGGAGTTCTGGAT
>JBAZTO010000049.1:0-30924 GCA_041661865.1 Phycisphaerae bacterium
GACCGGTCGGCTGGTTGCGGGCCTGGCGGGGCTGGCAGAGCTTTCAACTCATCATGCTGGGTGCTTCCCTAGCCTCTCCATACGGACCATCACAATGTGGGTAACAGCAAGCCGTGAGCCCCCGGTAGCGAGCCCCTAGAAACCTCAAGCCCCGGGGGGGCGACAGAATCCGCCCCGCGCATTGATATTGGCTGTTGCATATAAATACTTACAAGCCTTATGTTCTTTCGCCCCTTCGGGGCTCAGAGCAAGAGAGTCTCTTTCCGGGGGTTTCGCGGCAAACAGCCGCCGCTCCACCCCCGGCTATCCTCTGCCGTCCCTTCGGGACTCCGTTGCGAACTCGGGGCCCGGGGCCCGGGGCCACGCTTCTGCTCGCAGAAGCGTGCTTTCACGACCTGCCTCCGGGGAGCGGGGTGAGTTTCGAGGGCGGCACGGCTGCCAACATCGCAGCCGTGGCACCAAGACTTTCGTGGTCGCAAACTATGTCCCCGGTATGCACAAACGCCACCGCACCCGGCGCACCCCGTTTCCGTCGGTAATCCGGTATTCCGGTATTCCGGTATTCCGGTCTCTCGGTCTTCCTACGCGGCGAAATGGCGGAGGATGAAGTACGCCAGCGGGCTGGCCAGGAGCGGGGAGTCCAGGATGTCCAGCACGCCGCCGAATTCCGGCACAGCGGCCCCGCTGTCCTTCAGGCCGGCAGATCGCTTGAGCAGGCTTTCGCACAGGTCGGCGAACTGCCCGGCCAGGCCGATGACCACGCCGAAGGACGCACCCTGCCGGGCCGTCATTCCCAGCGAGCCGACCACCGCGGCCAGGATCGCGCCGACCGCCGCGGCGACGGCCACTCCGCCGACCAGGCCTTCCCAGCTCTTGCCCGGCGACAGCCAGGGGATCATCTTGTGCCTGCCGATGGCCGAACCGGTGAAGTACGCGCCGATGTCGGTCAGCTTGACCACCGCCAGAAACATCAACAACTGGGCCAGGCCGATGTCGGTCCGAATGGCCAGCACGACCGAGCCGCAGATCCCCAGGTAGGCCACCGCCAGCAGCGTCGCAGCGATCCGCCACAAGGCCTGCTCAAGCTGAAAGCGAACGATCTGCTCGGCGAAGACCGCCATTATCACCAAGCCCATCAGGGGCATGGCGCTGGTGGGTCCGCCGCCCGTCAGCGGCCACCAATACGGCTGGGTGCAGACGGCCAGCGTGCCGGCCAGGCCCGAAACCAGCAGCACCTTTCCGCCGGCGGCCTTGACCAGGTAGGCCACTTCCACCAGGGCCAGGCCCGCCAGCGCCGCGATCAGCACTGTCACCGGCAGGCCGCGACGGGGGCCGATCGAACTGAACAGGTAGCCGTCCAGCGCGAACAGGACTGCGACGAACACGATCATCACCGCGCCGAAAACGATCCTTTTCTTCATGGCTTGTTTCATGTCGTTCGGGTCGCTCCTGAGGAATGAGGGTGGTCGGAATGAAAGCGGGCAGCTCGGGCCAGGGCAGCCCAAGCTCGCCAGCCGCGTGCCCCGGACCGGTCAGGCCCTGGCGAACTCGACGCCGACCATGAGATTGCCGGCCGTCAGCAGGCCCTGACGCTCGACGCGGACGATCCGGCCTTCGACGGGCGTCTCGCTCATCGAGGCAAATCGCGGGCTCTTGATGGCCCCCATCGTCAGCTTGACCATCTGCCCGGCCTGCACCGGCGCGGTCATCGGCACGTACATCAGCACGCCCGTGTCGGAAATGTCCACGCTGCGGGCAGGAAAGTCGTGCCGCGAGGCACAATGATGGAACTGGACGCCTGTGGACAATGGGTAGCGCGGGTGCTTTCGGCGATCAGCCTTCTGTAATGAGACCATATCCTTGCTCTCCATTAAGCTTCTCAGGCACGCCCTGGCAAGCCCGGGTTCAAAGCCGGCAGCACGTCCCTGGCTGCGCGGCTCGGTCCGCCTTGACATGGACCTAGCCAGCCGATGCCTGGCACCGCATTGCCGGAGATTATAGCCAATATGGGCGGCCTTGGCCAGAATTGATTTGCCGATTCACGCCATGCCCCTTGACCGCCCGCGGGCAAAGGTGTAGCAATAATCGAACCTGTGGAGCGATCGCCAAGAGCCTTGGCCGTTACGCGGGACTTTCAAGAATGGAAGCTTGAACCATGAAGGCACCTCTGTCGAAGGATCGGCGGTCTTGGCGGCTGTTGGTTTGTCTGGCCTTGGCGACGATCGTCCAGCCGTCGGCCCGCGGGGACGATGGCGCCCTGCAAAAAGGCGTCGCCGGCCTGGTGGCGGGATTTCAGAAGAAGACACCGGCCGCGGCCGTGGGCGTCTCCATCGTGGACCTCAAGAGTGGCGCCGTGCTGGCGGATGTGCGGGCCAATGAACTGTTCATCCCGGCCAGCAACCAGAAACTGCTGACCTCCGCCTTCGCCCTAGCCCGCCACGGCGGAGACGACCACTTCACCACCACCGTCTACGCCGCCGGCAAGGATCTGGTCGTCGTGGGCGATTTCGACCCGACCCTGGGCGACCCTCGCCTGGCCGAGGAGGCCGGCAAGAGCATCTACGAAGAGATGGACCGCTGGGCCGCGGCCATTCGCCAGCACGTCGGGCCCAGGTTCGAGGGCGATATCGTCATCTGCACCGAAGGCAAGGCCGGGGCCTATCGCAATTCGGATTGGCCCGTCAAGCAGTTCGGCGACTGGTATGCCGCCCCCGCAGCGGAGGTCAACTTCAACAACAACTGCTTCGACGTGACCTTCACCATCACCGGCGGCACGATCGTCCCCTCGGTTTCGCCGGCCAGCCGGCTGATCCAGGTGGTCAACAACGTCAAGAGCGGCAAGAAGCAGACCTGGGGGGCCGTATCTAACGAGGACGACTCCGTCCTGATCCTCAAGGGCACTCTGGTCAAGCCCAGCAACGACCCGGTCTACGTCGCCTGCAACAATCCGCCGATGCTCTTTGGCCGCACGCTGGCAGAGCGGATCATGCGAGCGGGCGTGGAGTTTGGCGGCAAGGTCCGGCCCGCCGAGAAGAAGTCGTTGGACCTGTCCAAGGCGACCGTGATCGCTCAAACCACCACCCCCCTGGCCACCGCAATGGCGCGGGCGAACAAACGCAGCCTCAACATGGTCGCGGAGTGCATCTTCCTGCACGCCGGCGACGGCACCTGGCCCGGCAGCGCAGCCCTGATGACCAAGACACTCACCGAAACCTTCGGCCTGCCTGACAAGAGCCTGGTCGTCCAGGACGGCAGCGGCCTGTCCCGCAGCAACCTCGTCAGCCCGGCGGCGATGACCACGCTGCTGTCGGGCATGCTCAAGCGGGCCGACGCGGGCGTGCTGCTGGCCAGCCTGCCCATCGGCGGCACCGACGGCACCATGCAGAGGCGTCTGGACGAGGGAGCCTACAAGGGCCGCGTGCTGGCCAAAACCGGCTACATCACCGGAGTCTCCTGCCTGAGCGGTTATGTGCTTGGGGCTGACAAGAAGCCGGTCGTGGCGTTCTCCGTCATGGCCAACAAGGTTCCCGGCGCCGCGGGGGCCAAGGATCTGGAGAACCGCATCTGCCAGTTGGTGGTGGATTCCCTGAAGTGATTCGCGGGTGCCGTGGTCGCGGCGTGTGCGACCACGATGACATCATCAGGCGGCAGACCCGCCTTAAGAGCTACCACGCTTCGAGTTCGCCGACAATCTGCCCGACCAGATCCTTGATGGTCACGATCCCGCCATGCCGGCCGACGTCTGCGACCACCGCCATCGATGCGCCGGCTCGCTGCATGCGGTAGAGGGCTTCGGTGATTGTGAGGTCAGCCGGCAGCACCAGCGGCTTGGAAGCCAGGTTCGCAAGGTCCACGGGGCCTTCGGCGGCCAGGACGTCATAGATATCCACGATTCCGGCGACCTGCCCGTCGGCGTCGGTCAGCGGCAGGCGCGAATGGTTCTGTTCGCCGATCAGCCTCCGCAGCGACTCTTCGCCGATATTGCCGTCGGCCTTGATGACCCTGGCCATCGGGATCATCACGTTGGCCAGCGTCACATGGGCGATGTTCATCACCCGCTGGGCCATGACCGACTGAAGGTGGGTCAGCACGCCGCTGGCATGGCCCTCGACCATCACCGACAGCAGGCTTTCCCGCGCCAGGGGTTGGCCGCCGCCCTTGCCCCCCACCCGCAGCACCCGCAACAGAAGATGCGAAAGCCTCTGCACCATCCAGACCAGGCCCAGGGCGTTCAGGACCAGGCGGATGGCCGACAGCAGCACGGCCAGGCGATAGACCAACGTCTCGGCCAGGCGTTGAAAGACGCTCTTGGGGATACTCTCGCACATGACAAACAGGAGCGGGGTCACTGTGGCCAGCGTGTAGAACTCCGCCTTGCTGCCACCGGCCCCCGAGAGCAGGTACATCGCGCTGACGGCGAAGGTAGCGCCATAGTTGGCGATGTTGTTGCCAACCAGCAGCGTGGCCAACAGGTCGCCGGGATTGCTGAGCAGATCCCGTAGGATTCTCGCCCGCCGCGATCCCGCCTCGGCCCGCAGATCCAGGCGAATCTTGTTGAGTACGTACAGGCCCGTCTCCATGCCCGACAGCAGCGCCGACAAGGCCATGCAGGCGATCAGCAAGGCCAGCCAGGCGACGTGTTCCAGCGATATGACCGCGATCATGGCTGCACCTCCAGCAATTCCAGGTGCAACTTGTCGATGCGGCGTTTCCGCAGCGAGATCACGGTGAAGCGGAGGTTGCGATAGGTCACCACGTCGCCGACCTTGGGAATGGCCCCCAGCAGCGAGACAACAAACCCGCCGATGGTGCTCATTCGCTTGCTGACCAGGTCCATCTTGAACGCATCGGCCCATTCGTGAATAGGCAGTTCGCCGTCGAGGAGGTATTCCCGCTCGCTCAGCCGCTGCACCGACGGGGCGACGGTCTCCTCGTGCGGGCCGGGGATGTCGCCGACGATCTCCTCCAGCACATCCTCCAGCGTCACCAGCCCGGCCGTCCCGCCGTACTCGTCGACCACGATCGCCATCTGCGTCCGCGTCACGCGGAACTGGGTCAACACACGCTCGATGTTGGCCGCCTCGGGCACGAAGGGAACCTTGGCCACCAGTTCGCGCAGCGGGGAGGAAGGCTCCAACAGCAGGCGTTTGGCGTGGATGACGCCCAGGATGTGGTCAATGTCCTTCTGGTAGACCGGTATCTTCCGCAGGTGCGAACGCTTGAACAACTCGACCAGGCCGGCCCGGCCATCGTCGATGTCGTAGGCGTTCATGTCCACGCGGGGCACCATGATGTCCCCGGCCGACAGGTCGGTCAGTTCCACGATCTCCTGGAGCAACACGTTCACGTCGCGCTCGATGACGCCCTTGCGGGCCGAAATGTCCAGCATGGCCGCCAGTTCGTCCGAGGTGATGTCGCTGTTGCTGGGCCTGCCCGGCGCGATCATCTGTGTGGCTGGATAGACAATCACCCTGTCCACCACCCACAGCAGCGGCGAGAGGCCTCGCTGAAGAACCAGCAGGATCGGCGCGGCGGCCTGCGCCCACGGCGCGCCCAGGGCAAAGGCGAACATCTTGGGCGAGACCTCTCCGAAAAGGATCAGCACCAGCAGCGGGACAATCGAGGCGGCCCCCACCGCCCAGGGCGAGCCGCCGGCGTCCTCCAGCGAGATGACCGCCATGGCGGTAATGGCCGCATAACCGACGTTGACGCACATGTTGAGCAGCAGGATGGTGTTAAGCACCTGCCGCGGCTTGGCCATCAGGGCCGCGACGATCCGCCCGCTCTTGCCGCTGGTCCGCATGCGAAACATCTGGCCGGGCGAGAGGTTGAACAAGGCCGTCTCGGTGCCGCTGAGGAACCCCGAAATGCCCAGCAACACAAGCATCACCAGGATGTTCCATGCCTGCGAGGACAGGAAGGCCGCGAAAGTCATAAACGGGCCTCCACCGGCGACGCTTGAGGCGCTCTCACGCGCGAGGGAACGGCAAGGCGCGTCGGCCAGGGGCCCGGGAGGCCTGGCATACTCGTCAGGCAAACTTGGATGACGGGTCTGGGGGTCAAGGCAGCGGAATTATAAGCCGCGGCGACTATCAAATCCAGCGCCCCGGCGAGAGGAGGATATTGTCGTGGCCGGGGATAATGACGTCGGCCACCTCCAGCACGTCCTCTATCGACCGACGGGCCCGCTCAATGTCGGTGCAGCCTTCCCACACCATCGCCCGCTGCAAATGCTCGCCCGTCAGCACCGCGTCGCCGGCGATGACGATGCTGGTGGTCGCAGGCGTCAGCAGCAGGCCGGCAGAGCCCTCCGACGCGCCGGGCAACGGGTAGAGGTCAACCTGGGCGGTGAACTTGTCGGGGGCGGCCTTGAAACGCTCCAGCAGCTTGAGTTCCTTGGCGATCAGCGTTGTCGCGTCCCCCGCCTCGTGCGAGGGGTGCGAATGGGCGTGGTTGGGATCGGTGCAGCGGCCTTCCATTCGCCCAGCCGAGTCCAGCAGGCCCAGCAGATGGCGGCTGTAGCTCTCCAGTTCGCTCTCGCTGCACCACCAGCGGGCTTGCGGCAGGGCCTCGATGCTCCGGCGATGCACCGGGCGCAACGTGGTGCAGAACACGTCGGTCACATCCGACAACTGCTTGCCCGTGCGTTCGTTGAACCGCGGCGCCAAGGCCTGCGCCGGCAGCGAGGGGTCCACCAGGATCAGCCTGCCCTCGTCGGACACCAGCGTGGTGGTGGCGTGGCTGCTGCGGAGGGGCGCGTTCTCGCCCCAGAACTTGTTGTGCGACAGTGCCCCGATGCTTATAATGCAATACTCGACGGCCATGGCAGTTACCCTTTCCAGCCTCAGCTTAAAGCGATTGGGGCCGGCACGCAACACCCCGGCGGTCCCGTGATGAAGTTCCTTTACCCGCCGCCGAAGCTATGATATGATTCCAATTTGATCCAGGTCTTTTTGCACTATACCCGAATGGATGACTTATGGTACTCCACCTCCTGCGGATATTCTTCATCCTAGTCGTCTTGGCCCTGACCATCCCCTATGCCTTCAAGGACGAGGTCGCCGGGCGAGGCTACAGCTACCTGATGACGTACCTGATGGTGCCCCCGTTGCTGGCTTTCGCGGTGGTGCTGGTCGACATCCTTTGGGCGCACAAACGGCTACGGGGACTGTCGGGCCTGTTCTTCGGCATCCTGGCCGGCGCCGTGTTGGCCTTCGCGCTGAACAACATCATCGGCATGTTCCTGCAGGTCTTCCCCCAACTGGTGGCCGAGCCCACGGTGCAACTGGCTATCAAGCTCGTCGACGCGGCGGTGGTATTCCTTTGCGTCACCATCGTCCTCCAGACGCGCGACGACTTCCGCTTCATCATTCCCTACGTGGAGTTTTCCCGCCACAGCAAGGGCAGCCACTCGCTGCTGCTGGACACCTCGGTCATCATCGACGGCCGGATCGCCGACATCGTCGAAACCCGGATTCTCGATGGCGAGATCGTCATTCCACGCTTCATCCTGACCGAGCTTCAGACCGTGGCCGACTCGGCCGACAAGCTCAAGAGAGCCCGAGGCCGGCGCGGCCTGGATGTGCTGGGCCGGCTCCAGAAGTCCGACAAGATCGAGATTCGCATCCTCGACGCCCAGGCGCCCGGCATGCAGGACCTGGCCGATGCCGACGCCAAGCTGGTGGCCCTGGCCAAGCACCTCGACGGCAAGGTCGTCACCAACGACTACAACCTCAACAAGATCGCGCAGCTTCGCGGCGTGGAAGTTATCAACATCAATGACCTGGCCAACGCCCTCAAGCCCGTCGTCCTGCCGGGCGAAACCCTCACGGTCAAAATCGTCAAGCCCGGCGAAGAACCAGGACAGGGCGTGGGCTATTTGGACGATGGGACCATGGTGGTGGCCGAGGGAGGCCGCGATCATCTCGGCGGCGAGATCGTCATCACCGCCACCAGCGTGCTTCAGACCTCCGCGGGACGCATGATCTTCGGCCGGCTGGACGCGGACAAGACCCGCGGAAAAAACAACCACGTCTAATAAGGGACTCAACAAAACGTAGCATGGGCATCTTGCCCATGAGTATCACGGGCGTCCCGCCCGTGATACGGCGCCTTGTTGGATTCCCTAAGCCGGCCATCAGAGGGATCCGCAACAGGCCGCTATCGCAGTTCGCCCGCCACTGAGGACTTCGCCGGCCGCCAGTGCTTTCGGAAAAAGTCCATCGCCACTTCCGGGTGCCGTTCGTGCCCCGTGCCGGGCAAGACCCGGGCCGTGACGCTATAGCCTTTGGCCCGCAAATAGTTGATGGCCGTGTCCGACTGCCCGCGAATGGCGGCGGGATCAACTTCCCCGTAATAAATGTACACGGGGGTGCCTGTCGATTCAGGCGCCAGCCAGCCATCGATATTGTGCTCGCTGAAATTGCAGTTCCTGGCCACCACGCAACTGAAGATGTCCGGATGTCGCAGGCCTATCCAGTACGTGGGAAACCCCCCGCCCGAGAAACCCGTGATCATGATATTGGCACGGTCGATGTTGTAGCGGTAGGAGACCAGGCTGACCAGGCTGAGGATGTACCGCTCGTCCGCGAGCATGCCGACGATGGGCCCGTCGCCGAAGATACCGTCGGTGCCGTCGAGTTTGGGGGCCAGGATGATGCAGCCGTTGCGCTCGCCCAGCATCTTCCACTCGCGGATGTGATGCTCGGCAACGTCATACGGCGGCGTGCCGTGACAGGTGATGACCAGCGGCGCGGGCGTCTCCGGCCGGTAGGTGCTGGGCACATAAATGTAATACCCCTTGCCGGTGGTGGGGTCCACCTCCATCTGCTGCGAGACGGGCGTGTCCTGCGGCTGAGTCACCGCGCAGCCGCCCAGGAGCATCAACATCACCGGCAGAAAGAACCACCTTGCGTACGTCATTGCTGTTACCTTTGCACCTGTCGCCAGGAACCGTCTTTTAATGAGGACGGCGGCCAACGCCGCCGAACACTCTAGGATAATCGGCTGGGATGCCGGATCAAAAACATTCTTTCGGGTACTGCCCCGCCGCGGCGGTCAACGCCGGGGGTACGACGTCCTGAATACCTGCCATTTTTTGAAAGTCCACCCTTTACAACCCCCCTCCTCTGTGTACAATAGTTGGGCTTTACGTCCCGTGTCGGGGCGTGCTATGAGGTTAGTGAAAATGCCCAAGGTCAAGACCAAGAAATGCGTCGCAAAGCGAATTAAGATAACCGCACGCGGCAAGCTCCTGCGCAGGGTGCCCGGTTCGGGTCACCTCAAGAGTCCCAAGAGCCCCGGCCAGATCCGCCGCTTCCGCAGGGAAGTGGAGCTGGCCCCCGCGTTCGCCAAGCATGCCAGGATCCTGTTGGGCATGTAGGCGGAAGTTAGAAACCGTGTCGCGTGGGAGCCCTTCGTGGCGCTCCGACGGACGTGGCCCGCGGAGGCCGGTCCGGCCGAGTTAACATCCCGCTTGCGGGAGTCCAGCGACCCAACTTTCAGGAGATGTAGTCATGCCACGTGCACGCAAGGGCTCAGCCCGTCGCCAGAAGCTTCGCAAACTGATGAAGTCCGTCCGCGGCCACTACGGCGTGGTTTCCCGCCGTCACAAGCTGGCCATCACCGCCCGCATGCGTGACGGCGTGTTCGCCACCCGCGACCGCAGGGTCCGCAAGCGCGAGTTCCGGTACCTGTGGATCACCCGCCTCAGCGCCGCCTGCCGGTCACGCGGCGTCCGCTACAGCGAGCTCATCCCGGCGTTGGCCGACGCGGGCATCACGCTCAACCGCAAGATGCTCAGCGAGATCGCCATTGCCGACCCGGCCGCCTTTGATGCCGTCCTGGCCAAGGCCGGTCTGGCAACCAAGGCCGCCTGAGGCGACGCATAGACTGCCGGCGGCCTCAGCCAGGCTGCCGCACGCGCAGGGAAGATTTGCCATGCCCTTCTTGGAAGATCTCCAGGCACTGAAGGACCAAGCCAGCGCGGAGCTGGAACCCCTCGCCTCTGCCGAGGCGATGGAGTCTTGGCGCGTCAAGTACCTGGGCACCAAGGGCGCGGTGAAGGCCTTCATGCAACGCCTGAAGGAAGTGCCTCCCGCCGACAAGCCCGCCGCCGGCAAGGTCGCCAACGACGTCAAGAACGCCCTCCAGGCCGCCTTCGACGCCAAGGCGGCGACCCTGTCCTCTGGCCCGGTCCGCAGGAGCGGCCCGCTGATCGATGTCACGCTCCCCGGCCGAAAGCCGCACCTGGGCCACGCGCACATCATCACCCAGACCATCAACGAGATCGGCGAGATCTTCGCGCGAATGGGCTTCACCTTCGTCCAGGGGCCGGAAGTGGAAGACGAGCGCCACAACTTCGTGGCCCTCAACATTCCGCCCAGCCACCCCGCGCGCGATCCGCTGGAGAACTTCTTCATCGACGACCTGACGATGCTCCGTTCGCAGACCTCCACCGTGCAGATCCGCGCGATGGAGGGCCAAAAGCCGCCCGTGCGAATCATCACCGCCGGCCGCGTGTATCGCCCCGACACCGTTGACGCCACGCACATGTTCATGTTCCACCAGCTCGAATGCCTCTACGTCGACGAGTACGTGACGATGGTGGACCTGCGGACCTGCATCGACCAGTTCTGCAAGGCCTACTTCGGGCCTGACGTGGTGACGCGATTCCAGCCGAGTTTCTTCCCCTTCACCGAACCTTCGGGCGAGATCGCCTATTCGTGCCCCTTCTGCCACGGCGCCGGCTGCCTGGTCTGCAAGCAGTCGGGCTGGATCGAGCTGGGCGGCTGCGGCATGGTCGACCCCAACGTCCTGGAGGCCGTCGGCTACGACAGCGAGAAGTACACCGGCTACGCCTTCGGCCTGGGCATCGAACGCATGGTCATGCGCAAGCACAGGATCCCCGACCTCCGCCTGCTGTTCGAGAACGACGTGCGATTCCTGCATCAGTTCTAAAGACCCATCGCGGTTCGCATCTGGAAGTGCCCATGAATAGCTTCCCAATGATCCCATTGCCCGCTCTGGGCCCATGCCCCTCACTCGAAATAGCGGCATAATTCGACTTGACAAATAGCCGATCCACGATATCATATACGGCACTTTGACGCCGCTTGCGTAAGCAGCGGAGGAGGTTCCCGTCGGAGGCAGGGTGCGTTCTCGCTTAATCGCACCTGCCCCAGAGGCCGCCCGTCCGAAGTTCAGCCAGCGTATTTGACGGGTACGGCTGTAGCTCGGGTATGTTCATTTCGTCCCCAGGCGTGTTGTTCGTGCAACATTGTGGACAGCCGCTGCTCTCGCTCATTTCAGCGGACTGCAAGAAAGAAGGTTCCTTACCGAGGAGGTTCTGCCATGAGAAAAGCTTTAGCAATTGGCGTCTTGGTGCTGCTGGTTACCGCTCTTCCGGCAGGCGCCTACGACGTGTACAAGTACAGCCAGATCGGCCAGCCGCCCGATCCGGTTCCCGATGTGAACAAATTGGGAGGCGCCCAGGACAACAGTTGCTGGCTGGCCACGGCGGCCAACATGCTTGCCGGGGCCGGATGGGGTCTGTCCGACAAGACAGCCCAGCAGAACGGCGATGCCATTTACGGGCAACTGACGGGGCACTTCGGGACCGCCTGCGGCGGAATGGAGGAAAGAGCCATCAACTGGTGGCTGCTGAATTACGGCTATAACCCCGATGCCGTCGACGCGAACTATTACCGCCCGACGCTGACTTACAACGACGTCACCCACGTTGACCGCACACTCACCGCCGCCGACTACGACTTCCTGCTGAACGAGTTGACCCGTTGCCAGTACGTGGGGGTTTCCTTTGTTGTGCCCGGCCAGGAACTTGGCCACGCAATGACCCTCGTGGGCGGCAATTACAGTTCCTTCCATGTGCCACCCGGAGGCCTCCAGGCGTCGGTCTGGCATGACAGTGACAAGACCCTAGGCGTCAACGGTGATGATCCGCATGCCAATGTCTGGCGCAATGCCAACAATGACTGGTATGTGAACTACCAGGACGATGGCAATCCCAACAACGATCTTCTGGCGGAGAATTACACAACCCTGTGTCCCGGCCTCCAGAAGCCCAAGTCAGCCATCGACAACTACGATGTCGCCTACTACCGCGACATGGCTCCCGACGGCAGTTGGTTCCGCACATTCCGCGAAGCCGGCGTCAAGAAGGACGTGTTTGCCGACCCGGTCTGGGATGACAGTTTCACGCTGACGCTTGGAAACGAGATCGTCCAGGACTACCACAAAGAGGTCTGGTTACTGATCGACTACCTCGACAGGGACAACAACACGGACCCGAACATCCTGTTGGTCACGCAACAGGACCCCAACGGCCTGTCGCCGACGGAGATCGACTACTCACCCGACAACGGGCAGATTCGGCTGCATTGGGTGCTGGACTACCAGCCGGCCTGGGAGAAAATCGTGTTCCCTCTGGGGAAGTATTGTGATCTGTCTGGAGACGTCAAGGATCTCAACGTCGCAACGGAATGCATCCCTGAGCCGGCGACATTGGCGTTGCTGGCCCTGGGCGGCCTGGCGATGCTGAGGCGAAGGAAGTAGTCTGACTGGTCCCCAATCGATGACACAGGCCCTGGGCTCGCAAGCCTGGGGCCTGTTTTTGTGGTGCTACGACCTACGATCTATGACCTTGTCTTGTTTTTCACTCCGCACTTCGCACTGGCTGTTTGAGAGCGAACACATTCCCCGGCTGCTGGGCGACCAGGCCCTTGAGCACGAGCATCGTCATGGACGAGGCGGCCTTGCCGCTGTCGATGCCAGTGGCGCGAACCATGTCATCCAGGCTTTGCGGGCCGGCAAGCAAGGCAGAGAACAGCGTCCGCTCCTGCTGGGAAAGGTTCTCAGGCACGCCGGCCGCCGCGCCGGCGAGTTCTTCGACCGTCATCTTGCTTCCCACTTCACCCAGGTGCTCAAGCACGTCATCGAGGTTCTGCACCAGGATCGAACCGTTTCGGATCAGGTCGTTGGTGCCCTGGGACAGCGGCGAATCCACGCGCCCCGGCAGGGCGAAGACGATCCTGCCCTGCTCGGCAGCCTCCCGGGCCGTGATAAGCGAGCCGCTCCGCCGGGCAGCCTCCACGATCAGCACACCCAACGACAGGCCGGATATGATGCGATTTCGCGTGGGGAAGTTGCCGCCCAGCACCGACGTCCGCATCGGCAGCTCCGAAACCAGGGCCCCCCGGCCCTCGGCGACGATCTGCTCGAAGAGCTTGGCGTTCTCGTCGGGATAGGTATGGCAGAGGCCGCAGCCCATGACGGCAATGGTTCGCGCCCCGACAGCCAGCGCGCCGCGATGGGCGGCCGTGTCGATGCCGCGTGCCCCTCCGCTGATCACCGTGAAACCCGCCCGTCCCAGCAACTGGCCGAATCGTTCCGCCTGCTCCAGGCCGTAGTGCGTGCATCGCCGACTGCCGACCACTCCCAGGGCCACCGCGTCAGAGGGCTGGATCTCGCCGCGAACGTACAGCACCGGCGGCGGGTCGGGGATGTTCGCAAGGGCCGGCGGGTAATCGCTGTCTTCGCGGCAGAGGATTTTGGCGCCGGCCTTTTCCGCGGCCGACAGTTCGGCATCGACTTGCTCATCGGTGACGGCGGCCAGGGCGGCGGCGGTCTTGGCCCCCACGCCCTGCACCCGCTGCCACTGGGCCTGCCCGGCCTTGACGGCCTTCTCCGCGTCGCCGAATGCATCGACCAGGCGGCCAAAGAGTACCGCCCCAATCCCTTCGGCCAGGTGCAGCCGAATGTACGCCCGCAACCGCTCGTGCTGGATCATTGGACTCTCCCGTGGCAGGGATTATACCCAACGGGAAGGCCTTTGCGATCTTTGTGTCGGTGGTCTTCGTGATTCTACCGGATCAGGCCACGCCGGTATCGGCGGGAGAGGTGATCTTGGATTCGTCCACATTTTCGCCGGCCAGGTGGCGGCGGAAGAAGGCGACGGTGCGGGCGGCGTACTGGCGCGGCTCGATGATCACCGACTGGTTGTGCTTGGCCTCCTCGACGATCCAGAGGTACTTGGGATCGGGCGACTCGGCGTGCAGCAGCATCGCCTGGTCGGTGCGGATGTAGCTGTCCCGCTGGCCGTGGATGAACAGGATCGGCCGGGGCTGCATCTCCCGCAGCGCCTTGCGAACCGACGGAAAATGGCACGACAATTTCGGCTGGGCAAATTGCATCAGCAGCCAGACCAGGAACCGCCAGAATGCGTCGGGATGGTTCTCGTACATCAGTCGCACGCTGGCAAAGATATAGGCCCACCGCTTCATCAGTGCGACCAGGGTCTCCGCCGTCGAGAACGCCCCGTCACAGACGATGGCCTTGATGTCGGACTCGCTCGCCGCCGCCAGCAGGGCCGCGCCGGCCCCGCGCGAGACGCCGAAGATACCGATGCCCGTACTCTTGCCCTCGGCGGCCAAAGAGGACTCCACGTAGGCGCACGCGCCCAGCACATCTTCCAATTCCTTGTCCGAAGGCCACTGGAGCGGGCGGTAGTCGCGCGGGCAACTGCTGTCGCCATGCCCGCGGAAGTCGAAGGTGAACACGTCGAAGCCCGCGTCGATCAGCGGCCGGGCGTAGCGGGCACAACTGTACATGTCCGAGCTGAACTCGTGGCAGAAAACGATCGTGCCCTTGCACTGGGGACGATTGGGCGTGGCCAGGTGCATGCCGCGCAGGCTCACCCCGTCGAAGCTGCGGAAGCGAACGATCTCGCCCTGGAGCGGGCGGAAGTCCAGCGGCCCCATCGACAGCGGCGGGTGCGTATCGACAAAAATGTTCAGGCAGATGCGAACGTACTTGGCCACCAGCAGCACGGTGAACAGGACCAGCGACAGGCAGGTGGCGGCAATGGCCACGGCCGCCCAATTGCGGCCCAGCCAAGCCCAGCCCAACGTCAGATGACCTGTCAGATCCACCATAGTATTCACGCGAAATTATAGTTACATCCCATGCACATTTCGCCCCTGCTTGGCCAATCAGCTTGGAAGGCGGAGCGATCCGCGAGAGTTACGCGATATTTGCCGCAGCCCGGAGCCGCCCGCACCGGCGGCTAACCGCCCGTAATAATCAGCGTGTTGTTCTGCCCGCCGAAGCCGAAGCTGTTGCTCATGCAGGTGCGGACGCGCGCCTTGCGGGGGGCATTGGGCACGTAGTCCAGATCGCAGTCCGGGTCGGCGGAGTTCATGTTGGCCGTGGGGGGCAAAACCTGGTCGCGGATGGCCAGAATGCAGGTGATCAACTCCGTGGCCCCTGCCGCGGCGATCAGGTGCCCCACCATGCTCTTGACGCTGGAGACAGGCACGTTCCTGGCATGATCGCCGAAGACGGCCTTGACGCCTCGCGTCTCGACCTGGTCGTTCTGCTTGGTGCCTGTCCCGTGGGCGGAGATATAGTCGATGTCGTGGATGGTCAGTTTCGCGTCGGCCAGGGCGTTGCGCATGCTGGCGGCAGCGCCGGCGCCCTCGGGGTCCTGGTCGGTAATGCGGAACGCATCGGCGCTGGCGCCGTAGCCAATGATCTCGGCCAGAATCTTTGCGCCGCGCTTGCGGGCCAGTTCGTATTCCTCCATCACCAGGATGCTCGCGCCCTCGCCCAGGACGAAACCGTCGCGGGTCATGTCGAAGGGCCGGCTGGCCGTGGGGATCGCGTCGTTGCGGACCGACAGCGCCGTCAGGCGGTTGAAGCCCGTCACGCCGTAGGGATGGATCATGCTGTGGGCCCCGCCCGTCAGCACGACGTCCACGTCGCCGTAGCGGATCTGCATGGCCGCCTCGCCGATGGCCTGCGTGCTGGCGGCACAGGCGGTCAACACGTTGTAGGCCGGGCCGCGAGCGTTGAACTCCGCGGCCAGATGCGCCACGACCATGTTGGATTCCTGCTCGATCTCGCGATAGAGGTCCATCCGCTGGTCGGCCAGTTGGGCCCACAGCGTCGTATCGAGCTTGCCGTCGCGCCAGCAGTCCACCAGCAGCGAGGTGAAGTTCTCGAAGTCGATGCTGCCTTCGCCGCTGCCCAGATAGATGCCCAGGTTCCGGCGGTCCAGGCCCGCAAAATTATCCAAGCCCGACTGCTTCCAGGCCTGCACCGCCGCGCCCAGGGCGAAGCGGCAATGTCGTCCGGCGTGGCGATGGCGATCGGCCGAGGCCACCTGGCTGGCCAGGTCGAAGTTCTTGACCTGGGCTGAGAAAGTCGTCGGGAACGTGCCGGCGTCGAACAGTTCGGTCTTGCTGATCCCGCTGCCGACGTTCATCATCGCCGACCAGGTGCTCTCGACATCGTGGCCGAGAGGGTTGACCGTGCCCATTCCAGTGATGACGACTCGCCTTAGTGTCATGATTCGTATCGTTTCAGCACGACCGCGCCGCTTTGTCCACCGATGCCGAAGGCGCCGGTGACGGCGTGGCGGATATCGCCCGTGCGGCTCTTGGAGGCCAGGTTCAGCCGGCAATCGGCGGCGGCCTGGGTGAAATTGACCGTCGGGGGCACCTGCCCGGTCTTGACGGCCAGGGCGGCCAAGGCCAGTTCCACCGCGCCGGCGCCGGCGAAGAGCGAACCGGTCGCGCCGGTCAGGGCCGTCGCCATCGCCTTGTCGGCGGCGGGGCCCATGGCCTTTCGCCAAGCCTGGACCTCCAGGCGGTCCTCGGCGGCCACCGCGGTGCCGTGGGCAACGATCAGGTCTATCGCGTCGGGCTTTATTTCGGCGTCGGCCAATGCTTTCGTTACCGCCAGGTCCAGCCCGCCGACCGTCGGAGTCAGGACATCGATGCCGGCAGGATCGCAGGAGGCGCCGAAGCCGACCACCTCCGCGTAGATCTTCGCGCCGCGCGCCTTGGCGTGTTCAAGCTCTTCGAGTATGACCAGGCCGCCGCCCTCGCCGATGACCGTGCCGCACGCGGAGGCGTCGAAGGGCCGGCACGCCGAAGCGGGCGCCTCGTTGCCGGCGGTGGCCAGCCTGCCCAGCATGTTCTGCCGCAGCAGTCCCATCGGGTTGAGTTTGCTCTCGGCCCCGCCGGTGATGACCACGTCGGCCGCGCCGCGGAGAATCAGCCGCCGGGCCTCGCCGACAGTCAGTTGCCCCGACGCGTCGCCGCAGGTGATGGTGTTGCTGGGGCCCTCGGCCCCGTGGATGATCGTCACGTGGCAGGACAGCATGTTGGGCAGATACTTCAGCAGCCACAGCGGCGTGAGGTTGTTCATGCCGCTGTTGCCCCACTTGCGAAGGTCGAACTTCCCGTCGGTGACGGCGGTGTTGACCGCCGCGCCCAGTTCGTCCAGGTCCGAGCAGATCAACCCGGCCCCGATGTTGCAGCCGAGGCGGGCTGGGGTGACATCGCTCTTGCCGTCGGTATTGGTGCCACGGGTCTCCAGGTGGGCGTCGCGAAAGGCCAGGTCCGCCGCAGCCACCGCGATCTCGATGTCGCGGGCCATGACCTTGACGGCCTTGCGATAGTCCTTGGGGACGAAACTACGGGCGGAAAAGTCATCCAGTTGCCCGCCGATGCGGCAGGGGAACCTGGCCGCGTCAAAAAGGTCGATGCCCTTGACGCACTGCCGGCCTTCCAGCATCGCCTGCCAGAACGGTTCGGCGCCGACGCCGGCCGAGCAAACCACGCCCAGGCCCGTGATGACCACGCGGCGATCAGCCATTGACGCTCTCCACGAACGGAGCGATCAGCCGCTCGAACTGGCCAGTGAAGACGAAGTTCTCCTTGGGGAACTTCACGCCGGCGAGGTTCTGGTCGATGTGCGAGAACATCAGGTCGATCTGGCCGATAAGCTGGCCGTTCTTGTAGACCTTGCCGCACGTGGCGGCCGCCTCGGGCGCGATCGACTCGATCTCGGATTCGTAGGTGATCTGGTCGCCGGGGACGACGATGTCGTTAAGCTCGGCCTTGGTGATCTTGGCCAGGATGACCTTCTCCTTGAAGTTCCGCGCCTGGCCGACCAGGATGCCCGAAGTCTGGGCCATGCCCTCGATCATCAGCGAAGCGGGCATGATCGGGAAGGCCTCCCAATGGTCGTGCAGATGCTCCTCGGCCAGCGAGACGTTCTTGATGGCCACGGCTCGCTTGCCGGGTACGAACTCAACGAAGCGGTCGATCCAGATCCATCGCATTGACAGTATCCAATAGCGGGCGATCCCGCGGCGGCGCCCGGAAAACCAGACTCCCAATCACCACCCTGCGCTTGAGAGCCGGGGGCTAGGCGACCTTGGTCTTGACGTAGTTGACGATGGTCTGGACCTTGAACAGTTCGGCCATCTTGGAGATGTCCGGGTCCTTCTCGAACTGGGTGAAGTCGGCATGCGCCATGCGTTCCTTCAACTGGGCCAGCCCGGTGGGCGTCAGCTTGCCATCCTTGACGAACTCGGGGTTGTTGAGGATGTTGTCGGGAAACAGTTCGCCGCGGGGAATCTTGATGTTGAAGGTCTTTTCCAGGCGGAAAACGATGTCCAGGAAGTCGATCGACTCGGCGCCCAGATCGCCTGTCAGCGTCGCGTCGGGCTTGACCTCGTCGTCATCGACGCCCAGGGCGTCCACCAGGGTTTCCTTCACCTTTTCGAAGACTTCATCTTCGGTCATTGGCATTGGGGCGTCTCTCCTCTAGTGCCTGTGTAATCACTCGCGTCAAGCAGCCAGCAAACGTGGCCACCTATGTATTCAATCCGGCGGTCAAAGTCAACGGTAAAGGCTGCAAATCGCGACCTTCGCCAGGGGCGGGGTGAACCTTCACTCCCCCAGCAACTCCGGGCCGCCGATGAGTTTGAATGTCTCTTTCAACTGGGCGATGATGGCCACATCGGCCGAGGCCAGCTTGGGACTCCGCTCGGCCAGGTTGAAGCAGGACAATTCCAGCCGCCCCGAAAGCATCGGCTCGTTCCCGACAAAACCGGCGGCCTTGAACTTGGCCGTGGTGTCGCCAATGGAGACGGCGTCCAGTTCGCAGCGAAGTATGTCGCCGGGCTTGACCATGTTGGCCGGCCGGACATTGCGGGCCGCCGACAGCACGATGATGCTCTTGGAGAAATTCTGCTCCACGCGCACCAGCCACGCCGCCGCCTGCACCAGCGCCTCGACCATCAGGACGCCCGGCAGGATCGGAAACGCCGGGAAATGGTCCTGTAGGTATTCCTCGGCCAGCGACAGCGCCTTGATCGTCACGATCCGCTTGCCCCGCTGGATCGACTCAATTTTGTCCACAAGCTGGAACTTCATCGTCTTGCCTTCATTGCGTGCTCAGGATTGGGGACTTTTAGGGGTTTGGAGCCCAAGATGCAAGGTTTTTTTCGTGCGGGCGGCTCTTGTCCCCTGCCGGCAGCCCTCAACCTCAGGCCCACGAGTCGACAATCTCGGCTGCGGAGGCGGGCATGAGCCCCAGCAGGCCCGCCAGGTCCAGAATCGTCACGCGCGAGCGGATCTCGTGGGCGTGCAGAAAGACCGAGAGCAGGCGGTTGCGGTCGCAGCCGATGTCGGCGGCCTTGACGGCGGCCCCGGCGGTGGTCAGGCAGGACGCAACGGTCTGGGGCGAACGCAGCATGGCCGCCAGAGTCCGCCGCAGATCGTCCCACGTGCTTCCGGTGCGGAGCTGTTGGCCGACCTGGCGGAGGCGTGGAACCTTGTCGGCATACTGCCGCGCAACCGCCGGCGCCAGCGGGCCCCAGAATCCCTCGTCCACCGCTTCGCGCGGGGGCAGGCAATCGGGCGACTCTATCTCCAGCACGCGGCGGTAGAGTTCGGCGCAGAGAACGGTGCCCACGCCAACCTGCCGGCCGTGGAGATCGTGCCCCCGGCCGTCGACGCCCGCCAGCATGTCCAGGCTGTGCGAGATCATGTGCTCGCCGCCGGAGGCCGGGGCCGACGAGCCGGCCATCGTCATCGCCACGCCCGTCAGCAGCAGCGCGTGGAACAGGGCCTCCATCGCCTCGCCCCGCCGCCAGAGCAGGTCGCCGGGACGGTCGGTATAGAGCGGCTCGATCCGGGCGATCAAATCCACGGCCGCCTGGCAGTAGTAATCGCCAAACAGCGCGTGGTTGAGATACCAGTCGGCGGAACTGACGGACTTGGCCAGCACGTCGCCCAGGCCCGAGGCCGTCATCTCGTAGGGCGCCGCAGCCAGGACTTTGGGGCTGGCGACCACCGCCTGCGGAGCCGCCGCCCGCAGGAGCGTCTTGACCCCGTCGATGGTCGGGGCTACGTTGGCCGACGTGTAACCGTTCATGCTCAGGGCAGTGGCGAAGGGAACGAACGGCACGCAGCGGTCGAAGGCCAGCCACTTGCCCAGGTCGCAGACGACCCCGCTGCCCACCGGCACGACCAGGTCCACGCCGCCGACCTGGCGGTCCAGAACCCGGTGCGTGGCGACGTCGCAGACCGGGCTGGCCTGGTCGGCTCCGTCGGGGACGATCACTTCCTGCACCGACCACGGCGCCACCGGCCCGCCCGCCCCGGCCAGCGAAGCGGCCACCGCGGCCCCGGCCACCACGCGCGTGCGGACATCCATCAGCACCGCCACGCGCCGCCCGGCGGCAAACTCAGCGCACAGGTCCGGCAGGCGCGCTATCGCGTCATCGGCCAGCATCACCCGCCTGGGCAGAATCTCGTGCGTCCGGCCGCAGGGGCAGGCAAACGTTGATCCGTAGATATCGTTGATGGGAACTCCTTCTGAGTACCGGAATACCGGACTACGGGAAGACCGCAATACCGAAACGCCACTGCCCGGCAACGCGATTCCGGCAGTCCGGTCTTACTTCTCACATTAGCCCGGCCTATCGATAATAGTCTATCCCCTACCCAAGCCGCTGCCAACCTCGCTAGAACGAGAGGCGATCCTCTCGCCGGGAATCCTGCACGCACACGCCGTTGTGAGTCGCGCCCTCGATGGCTGCGGCGCGGAAAGGCGCGGAAGGATCGTAAAACTGCACGGACGGATCGACGGTGTTGACCATCATCCCGGCTGCGTTCTGGCGAAGCGTGGCGGCGATCGCGCCGTCGGGGGTGACGAACACGCTGGGCCAGCGGCTGAAGCGGGCCGAAGAGTTGTTGGCGCTGATCCACAAGCCGTTCATCCCCGCCTGGGCCTGGACGGTCTGCCGCATGATCTGCTCGTGGATGCCCGGGCCATCCATGTAGCCGTTGTGGAAGGATTGAAAAATCACCTGCGCGCCCAGGCGGCAGAGCTGGCGATACAGCTCGGGGAACCGCAGGTCAAAGCAGATCAGCAGGGCGCAGCGCAGGCCGTTGAGTTCAAAGGTGACGGCGTGGTCGCCCGGCGAGTAGACGGCCAGGTCAGCGGCGGTGAGGAATCGCTTGTCGTAGCGGTCGCGGAGCGTGCCGTCTGGCCCGATGAGATACAGGCAGTTGGTCGGCTTGTGGGGTGGGCTCAGCGGGTGGCTGGAGCCCAGCACGACCCACAGGCCCAGTTCGCCCGCCGTCTGGCAGAGGCGCTCCGTTCCCTGTCGCACGGCCGCCCAGTCGATCTCCTCCGCCCGCGGGGCCTTGTCCAGCGCCAGGTAACCGCTGAGGCAAGCCTCGTGGAAGTGGACGATGTCGGCCTGCCGCTCCTTGGCCTGGCGCAGAAAACGACACATGGCCGCGGCGTTGCGTCGCGGGTCAAAAGTCTCGGCGAACTGGCAAGTGGCGATCCGAAGTGTCTGGCCGGCCTGGTTCATGCTCGACCTCGCTCGGTCCTGGCGGCCAGGCGTTGCTGCACGACCTGCCGCATCACGTCGCGCGGCGCGGGTCGGCCCGTCCATAATTCAAACTGCGCCACGGCCTGGTTGACGAACATGTCCAGGCCCGAGACGCACACGCAACCCTGCTGATCGGCCTGCCGCAGCAGGGCCGTTGTGGCGGGGTTGTAGATGGTGTCGAAGACCACCTTCACGCACGCGGGAATCGTCTCCAGCGGGCTGGACTCGATATCCGGCGACATGCCGATGG
Source organism: Phycisphaerae bacterium (assembly GCA_041661865.1). Taxonomy (GTDB): domain Bacteria; phylum Planctomycetota; class Phycisphaerae; order SM23-33; family SM23-33; genus JBAZTO01. Next base: position 21,972 of record JBAZTO010000049.1, read on the forward strand.
GCGTGCAGTTGATGACGATCTCAGCGTTCATCTCGCCGGCATGCTTCAAGGCCTCGGCCTGGCAGGAAAACTCCTCGGCCAGCGCCTCCGCCCGAGCCAATGAGCGGTTGAAAACGGTCACTTCCGCGCGATAGCGCCGCAGCGCGGCGACGATGGCCCGGGCCGCCCCGCCGGCGCCCAGCACCGCCACCGCCTTGCCGGCCAGGTCTTCACGCCGCATGGCGCAGGCATGGCAGAGGGCGTCGATCGCCGCGGAATAGTCCGTGTTGTCGCCTCGCACCGAGCCGGAGGGGGAAATCGTCAGCGTATTGACCGCGCCGATCTTGCGAGACAACTTGTCGCAATTCCCGGCCGCGATATAAGCCAGTGCGTTTTCCTTGTGCGGAATCGTCACCGACAGGCCGCGCCAGTCCAGCCAGGGCCGCTCCAGCAGGCCGTCCATCAGGCGGAAGAAATTGTCCCGCCCCTCCTCGACCCGGATCGGCACGTAGACCGCGTCCACTCCCGCCGCGGTGAAAGCGGCGTTGTGGATGGCCGGGCTCATCGAGTGGGCAATCGGGCAGCCGATCACGCCATAAACGGCGGTGGCTGGGCCGATGCTGTCCCAACGATACAGGTTCTTCATGTCCGCGATACTGGGCTGGCCCGGCGCCGACTCGCAGCCGCCGGCCAGCGAGGCAAACGTGCCGAAAGCGCCGAACTTCCTGGCCAGGATGCGCGAACACAAGGCCGCTTCGCCCATGGCCAGCGAGATGGTCGGCTTGCGGCAGGCGCGGAGAATGTCAAATGCCCGCAGGGTCTCATTGGCCCGGCTGGTCATGAACACCTGCTTGTTAACGGCTGCGGGGGAACGATCCAGCGCCGCCGCGATGGCGTCGAGGTCGCCGGGCATGCCGGAAAAGTCGTGGTGGCTGAGGACGATCGCGCCGCCGGGCCAATCTTCGGCCGGCACGTCATCCTCCACATCGATGTACGTGGGGGACAACTGGGCCGCCAGGCGAAGTATCGCCAGGCGCCGCCGCTCGCTGCCCTTGAACTTGCCGCCCTGCCGCACGGGTCGGTTGGTCACGATCACTTCAATGGGCCGGTCAGACAGCAGCCCGCGCAGGGCCTGCTCATCGGGGGCGTGCTTCAGAAAGTCCAGGCGACACTCCGCCAGGTCGGCCCCGGCAGCGGCGGCCTCGTGCATCTGCCGGCGCATGGAAACAACATCACTGGCTGTCAGCGGGCAGATCAGACGAGTTGGCCGACCAGTCATGGACATGGCGGGTACAGCTTACCAGAAACCCGCCGCTGTCGGCAACTCCCGCATGCGAGACACTATTTTTCGAAATCCCTAAGCGCCACGCGCAAATCATCGACCCTATATTTGGAAAGCACGAGCAGCCCTTCCACGGCGTTGGAAACGGCGTATCGGGATCGCTCGTCGGGCCCGGTGGCTGAGACCTCCAGGCGCCACGTCGCCCCGGTCTTGAGCGCCACGTCGATCACCAGGGCCGGCTTGTCCAGGCCATACTTGGCCTTGTCGGAAGGAGACTTGTAGTCGGCGAATCGGTCAGCCTTGACCTGCTGGAGGAGAACCTGATAGCCGTGGACCTTGGCCTGGTCCAGGGGCAGCTGTCGATCGTTGGGGCTGATCCAGTTCTTGCCGCCCTCATTTTCCAATACGAGCACTTCGCTACCGCTTTTGAGGGTGATGGAATCCATCCGATCGATGACGCCCACACCGAAGGTTCTTTCGCATAACTCGGCTGTCAGGAACCTGCGAAGGTCAGGCTTGACTTGCCCCACCGCCACCGGAGACCTGCCTTCCATCCATGCGTAGTCAACATTGCCCACCTTGACCACGTGAACGGTGAAAACATGAGTTTCTTTTGGAGTCGTCGGCTGACTCGACGGCATGGTCAAGGCTTCCGGAGTGACAACATTGACCTTCAGCTTGACGGTGATGGCATCGGGAGCTTTGGCGTACTCGTCGGGAACTTTGGGCCCAAGGGCAACGATCTTATCGGCGACCGTCCGGCCCATGGCGCTGAAAATATTGATGATGGCGGCCTGGTCGGCTGGGGCCTTGATGGGTTTGTTGAGCTTCCACTGGGTGCTGCCTTCCACCAACTCGGCGTCGTACTCGGTCGCCCCTCGCGTGAGCACCACGGCCATGGGCTGCTTGACCGCCTCAAGTTCCAGGATCAATGTGCCCCAGTAGACCGCCGGAGCCTGAAGCATCTTCTGGACCTGGTCGGTCTTGACCACGGCCACCTGCGAGCTATCGCCCGACTTGACAAAGGTCATCGCGCCCGAGGGACTCTTGGAGCCGATCAGCAGCTTGCCCTCGCCCTTGGAACCTGTGAGCGTAAGGGTCGCCATCGGCTTGTCCAGACCGTAGGGAGCCAGCGTCTCGGCCTTGTCTTCAAAACTCTCTGCCTTCAGCGACATGACGGCGTCGATGAGATCCTCCACTGCCGCCGCATTGGCCTTGCCTTCATACGGTTGGAACATTCGCCACTGATCATTCTGTGTCACCAGCTTGCACGTCCCCGATGCGTTCTCGATATCCACCGAATGCACCCTCTGCTCGTCCAGATGCACAATTTGCCGGTCGCGCATATTGATCAATCGCTGCCCCAGCATGAGATAGGCTGTGCCTTCCAGCAGGAAGACGGTATCCTGCCCAGCCAACTTGGCATAGACGTTCTTGCCGGTATCCTCTCCGATAGCCAAACTGTAGTGCCGCCCCGGCTGAGTCGCGGGTTGGGAAGTCGGCGAAGAGGCCGCCGAGGTCGCGGGCGAAGAGGCGGCGGGCTTGTCCTCGACCAGGTCGAAGCTGAACACCAGGCGCGGGTTGTCCAGTCCGTAACCGGCCAGGCTCTTGGGGTGGTCGGCGACAAAATCCTCCACCGTCAGAAGCCTCAGCTTGTCGGCCAGCAGGCAAGTTCTTTCATTGTCGGCCGGAGCGTCAACGTTGGGAGCCTTGACTCTCCAGTTATCGCCTTGGCGCACAAGTTGAAAAGCGTCATGGCCCTGGATCGTGATATTGGCGACATGGCCGCCGTCAAATTCCCACAGGGACTTGTCGCGGAACTCGTTGACCGGCTGGGTCAGGCGGGTCTTGAAATCGTAATCAACCACGGTGGGCTTGCCGCCGTCGGCCCGTACGAAGGTCCGGTCACCCTTGCCCATCGCCACGTGCTGGCCGACCTCCAGCGTGTAAACCTTGCCGGAAGCATCGGTCAGCTTGATCGTCCAGAGGGGCTTGTTCAAGCCGGCGGTTTGCACGTCCAACGCCTCCGCCTCCTGGGGGGTGCGAAGGTCAATGAGGGAATTGGCTAAATCGTTGACGCGCGTGGCATCGGCCCTGGCGACGATGGGCTCGACGATCCGCCAGGCGTTGCCATCCCTGACGAAGGCCAGCTTGCCACCATCCGCGGCGGTGACGACCAGTTCCTTCACACCCGCCGGCACCGGCGAGAACACCATCTGCCGGGGCGATTCATTGGTTGGGCCGTTGATTTGTTTGACGCCGCGATAGCTGCTCTGGAGTGTGACAAAAATCACGCAGGCCACCAGAACCACCAGCAGGACGATCATTGTCTTGGGCTTCATCGTTCACCCGCTCCAAATAGCGATATTACTGAAAACTTCCAAGCCTGCCGAATGACAGGCAGGTTCAACCGATATTGTTTTTCAGGTCTTATCGGCGGCGTATCAGCATCACCAGGCCGCCAATCAGCGCGACCACCAGCGGCAGGGCGATCAGATAGCCCACCCGCAGAATCGTCATGGTGGTGGGCGAGATCATGGCCACCGGCTTGATCTGGACAGGGCCCGAGGCAATGAGCCGCTCCAGGCCTATGAGCCAGTAGACGCTGTTGATGACCAGATCCGCGTCGGCCCGCGGCGCATCGGCCAGCGAGAGTGTGCCACGTGCGTCCACCTGTCCGACGCGCTTGTCAAGATAGCCATCCAGCAGGCTCGCCCCCACCGTCATGACGACGATGCGCGAGGGCTTCTTCTCAGGCAGATCGGCCGGCGCGCTGGTGGTGGTCGCCATCGACGTGGCAACAGCCGCCGAGGCCGGGCCACTGGCGGGCCGGCTGGTCGCGGCGCCTTTGCGAATGGCCGCCACCACGACATTGAGCGGCGGGGCCATATCCCCGGCTGCGAAGTCCGGGCTGATCGTGCTGTCAGGATTGTTCAACTGCGCGCCCAGCTCCCGCAAGCGCCGGGTAGCCCACGTGCCACGCCACGCGGTGGTATTGGGCACCCCCAGCACCGGCTGAATCGTAACGTCGTCCGGCGATGAAGGCGTTGAAATAATCGGGCACAGACCCCGCCACAGCACGCGCTGCGCCTGGAGCGGTTTACCAATGGGCTGGGCGGTGAAGGTATTCAGCGGCGCATAGAACATGCGCTCGATGCTGACCTTGAAACGCCCGGGCTGGTTCTCGTCGGGCAAGGCCGGGATGATCATGAAATTGCTGAGCACTTCCAGCCCCCAGGCCTGCTGGAGATAATCGTTGTAGACGTAGGCGCTGTCGGCGGGAGGCGCCTCGCCCATCGACCGCGGCTGGGAGTAGGCGGTCAGGAAGATAGCGGGCATCCCCGACTCGATGGCCGCCTTGACCTTGTCCATGAGCGCGGCGGTGAAGCCCACGCTACGGTTCTCCGCGACGGGAACCGGAGGCGGCGGAGACAGCAGCAACAGCACCTGCGGCCGGCCCGCTGTGGCCGCGGGAACCGGATCCTTGAGGTTCCAATCCACCACCTCCAGGTTCAATTCCTCGAGGCGTTTGCGGAGTGTGGTCAACATCGTCGGCGCCATTTCCGGCGGCGGGGCCATGCCGGCAACGTCCTCCGGCAGGGCATAATAGGTCAGCAGCACGGTGGCAAAGGGGTCCGACGTCGCCGTCAGCAGCCGCGACGCTATGGCCGAATCGCCGTTGAAGACGCGTTGAGCAGCCTGGCCTTCGTCGGCGGAATGTTCCGCATGGGCCAGTCGCTGCGGCCAGACCTCGTCGAAGGGTATGACGGCCGTCTTGCCGCCGCTTTCGACGATCACGATATTGTCGGAGGCTACATCACTCGTCAGCGTTCCATTCTTGAGTTCAGGCAGTCTCCCAGCTTGTTCGATGATCTCTCTCATGGGGTCCAGAATGGCTTTAAATCCGACCCCCTCGACCTTCTTAAGCAGTACGGCCGTGGGCGGGTCCACCTTGACCAACTGGTCGACGGCCTTGCGGGACCGGTCGGCCGCCTGCATGACCGTCGCGGCTATCTCCCGCACGCTGGGGCGGATTTTCTCGACCGTCTGGGAGTGGAACTCGCTCTTGGTAACTTTGCGGACCTGCTCGACCTCGGTGGCCAGGCCCTGCATGGTCTGGGAGAGGAACTGCTTGAAGAACTCCGCCAGATCCGTCCTCACCTGGTAGGTGCCGCTAGGGATGGTCAGGCGAAAATAACGGTTCCGCGACAGCAGCGAACCGTTATCGGGCCCCGCGACGGTTTCGAGCAAATTGCCGGCGGATCGAGCCTTCTCAGCCGCGATCTTGGCGGCATCGGAAAACTTTTCCATCGCCACGGACGCGTCGGACCCCGCCAGCGCGTCGTTCATGTCATTGGCGGCTTTGGCCGCCTCGTCGATGCTCTTGAGTGTTTCTTTCCTGTTAGCCGCGGCAGTAGCGGGAATTTTGCTGATCTTCTCGATCAGCTTGGACTCCTCCTTCAGGACCACATAGGCCTCGTCCATGGTTTGGCTCACCTCGGCGACCAGGGCCGCATAGTCGGGCAGGCCCGTCGAGGCCAACTCGCGGGTAACTTTCGCGCGAACCTGCTCCAATTCCTGGCGGACCTTATCCAGCAGGCGGGAAACTTCCGTCGTGATCCCCCACATCGCCAGGTACGAGTCCTCGTTCAATGCGGCCCACTGCCCCCGCTCGGTGTTGAGCAGAGCGATCAGGTCCGACGCCTTGGCCTGAAAATCCTTGAGGAACTTATTGTGCCGCTCGGCCTGGTTGGCCAGACGGTTCCGCAGGCGGGAGACGATCCGTACCTTGGCCGTGTCGGTGGTGGCGCTGGCGACCTCAATGTTCTTGTTCAACTCGTGCATGTCGTCCAGCAGTTCCCAGACCGGCTGGCGGTACTCGCCCGCACTGGCCTTCTCGTCGCCGGCGGTATACACGCACGTCAGCGTCACGGGGCTCTTGACCGTCTGGACGATCAGCTTGGCCCGCTCGCTGAGGCTGTAGCGCCCCAGGGTCTGCACGTCCTTGCGGACGTAGGTGTCCTGGGCCATTATGTTGAACACGACCACCACCGTCAGCGCCGCGGCCAGGGACACAAACACGTAGGATCCATAGCGAAGGCGCGACATGGCCGAGGAGGCCCAGACCAACAAAGACACCGCGATAATGCCGCCGGCCACGCAAACCGCCGCCGCCAGCAGCAGGGAAGCTCGCCACGGACCCCAGTCGCCGCCCCACAGTTGGACGACCAGGGCCGTCACCACTGCCGCCATGGCCAGGAACAGAAATAAGATCAGCAACAACTGCTGGGCCGGCGCCTTGCCGCGGGCCAGTTGCACCCCGGCAACAGCCATGATGGCCAGCACGGCGACCCAGCCGCCCACGTAGATCGACGCCCCGGGTACGATACCGCCCGTGGCCATCAGGTAAACCAGCGCCGCGGCGCCCAGCAGCGACAGGACGGCACAAATCACTCCGGCCACCTTGGCCCGCGCGGGAGCAAGCAACCCGCCGGCATTGTCATTCATTCTTATCGCCATCTGCGAGACTCCAGGGTCTTGACGCTGAGGAACAGGAACAGGCCTGTAAAGGACAGGAAGAAGATCACTGCCCGCGTATCCAGGACACCGCGGGAGAAGTCCTTGAAGTACGACATCACGTCCATCCGGGCGGCTAGGTAGTTCCACGGCTCGCCGCCGTAGCCCACCAGCAGGTGCATCAGGATGACCATGACCGAGAGAATGGCGATGGCGACGATGGCCGCAACGAGCTGGTGAGGCGTGACGGCCGAGGCAAAGATGCCCACGGACAGGAAGGCGGCGCCCAGCAGGATCATGCCCAGGTATCCCATGACCGCCACGCCGGGGTCAGGCTGGCCGTAGATGGCGATCAGCGCCATGAACACGCCGGTGCTGGCCAGCAGGATCATGTAAAACACCAGCACGCCCAGGAACTTGCCCATGATGATCGCCGCATCGCTGACCGGCGAGGTCATCAGCGTCTCGATGGTGCCGCTGCGATACTCGTCCGACAGCAGCCGCATCGTCAACAGTGGGCTGGCGAAGACCATGATGTATGCCATCGCCTCAAACAGCGGCCGAAGCGACGCCTCGTTGCCGGGCACAAACAGTTTGTGGAAAAACCACAGCCCCGCCGCCAGCAGAAACAGCGCTCCCACCACGTAAGCCATCGGTGAGTAGAAGCAACTGGCCAATTCGCGTCGGGCCAGAACCAGAGTTTTTTTCATAGCTTATTCCTTTGCCAACAACGTAACCGGGAATCGCAAGCGTGCCTCCTGGGACAACCGCCTCTCTCGTCGGCGGGAGGGCACCGTGGCGCCGGTCGCTCATTCCTGCCGGTTCATGCCGAAGTCACCAATGCCCGGCCTCGCAGATTCTGCTCGTAGGTGATTTGTACGAAGAAGTCCTCCAGGCTGCCGACCTCGCGCCGCAGCTCTCGCAGTTGCCAGCCCTTGTCGGCGGCCAGCTTGAATACCTCGGTCCGCAGGTCCACCGTCGGCTCGCCGCGGATGATCAGACGCGTCCAATTCCCGTCGGGCGCGTGCTCGGCGTTCTGGACGTGCGGGATCTGGCGAATCAGGCCGGCGATGGCCTCGCCGTCGGCGCCGGCGACTTCGGCGATCAGGCGCGAAGGCCCGACCACGCGTTTGCGCAACTCTTCGGGGGTGCCCAACGCGGCGATCTTGCCGCCGGCGATGACGATCAGGTGGTTGCAGGTGGCCTCGACCTCGGCCAGGATGTGGCTGGACAGGATCACCGTATGGTCCTGGCCCAGTTCGCGGATCAGTTCCCGCATGGCGCGGATCTGGGCGGGGTCCAGTCCGATGGTCGGCTCGTCCAGCACCAGCACCGCGGGGTTGTGAAGCATCACCTCGGCCAGTCCGACGCGCTGGCGATAGCCGCGGGACAGTTCGCCCACGCGCCGGCGCATCATGTTCTGGGGCTGGCTCAGCCAGCACCGCTGGGCCACGCGGTCGACGGCGGCAGCCCGCTGGCGATGCGGGATGTCGCGCAGGGCGGCCTTGAACATCAGCAGCTCGCGCACGCGCATTTCGGGATAGAGCGGCACGGCTTCGGGCATGTACCCAATGCACTGCCGCACAGCCATCGACTCGGTCAACACGTCGTGACTGGCCACGCTGGCGCGTCCGCCGCTGGCGGGCAGGTAGCAGGTAAGGATTTTCATCGTGGTGCTCTTGCCGGCCCCGTTGGGTCCCAGCAAGCCCACGATCATCCCTTTGTCCACGCCGAAGGAAATGTGGTCGACTGCACAGAACGAGCCATACCACTTCGTCAGGTCCTTGACCTCGATCATGTTCGCGTCCTCGTTAGCCGCTCAGCCGCGGGAAATCGCCCAGGGGCGATCCACTTCCGATGTAAACGCCACATCACGTCGATTATTGTACTTTCCGCCCCGTCACGCACCGATTCCACCAGACTGCCCAAAGTGAGCGCCCTCCGTGGAGGCCCCGGTCGGGCCATCGCAACAGGCACTGTCAGCCTACAGAAATCAGGGATTATCTGTAGTGGCCGCCGGGGGTATTGTCAAGACCCTCTTGCCCAATGATAGTGTCAACTATTGTGTGTAAGTTCCCAGCAGGTGCCAACGGGCGAGTTGTCCAAAGACGGCCCGTTCGATGGCCGGCCCGTCGTGGAAGCAGCCCATCGGCTGCAGACGCATCCGCAGCGTCC
>JBAZTO010000050.1:0-28298 GCA_041661865.1 Phycisphaerae bacterium
AAGGGAGACGGACCGGTCGGCTGGTTGCGGGCCTGGCGGGGCTGGCAGAGCTTTCAACTCATCATGCTGGGTGCTTCCCTAGCCTCTCCATACGGACCATCACAATGTGGGTAACAGCAAGCCTGACGGCCCCGGCTAAATCCTTCCCGGCCCTTCGGGCCCGCCGATTTCCGCTCGCTTCGCGCTCGCGGCTAGTGGGGTTCGGCGAAGGGCAGGTCGCTGATCTTCGCGTTGCGATTGCGTTCCTGGAAATAGCGGAGATTCCACTCGTCGGGGAACAGCAGGACCGGCCGGCCCTGGCCGTCGGTCGCCAGGCGCACCGCCGTGGGCAGCAGGAGATCGCCCGCCGCCGCAGCCGGATCGAGCCATCGGGCCACGGTCCACGGCGCGTTCTCCAGGCGCGAGGCTGCGCCGTACTCGTTCTCCAGCCGGTACTGCACGATCTCGAACTGCAAGGGGCCCACCGCGCCCAGCAGCGGCACCTTTCGCACCGAGTCGGCGACCTCGTAGGACTGGATCACGCCCTCCTGAAGCAGTTGGCTCAGCCCGTCGCGGAACCGCTTGTAATTCGCGGGCACCGGGTTTTCCAGGTACGCGAAGCACTCGGGGGCGAAGCGGGGAATCTCGTCGTACACAATGGCCGGGTCTTCGCTCAGCGTGTCGCCGATGGCGAACTGGGCGCTGCCGACGATGCCCACCACGTCGCCGGCGTAGGCCTCGTCCACGGTTTCGCGGTCGCGGCCGAAGAGCTTGGCGGCGTTGGACAGGCGGATGATCTTGCCCGTCCGGCAGTGCGTGACGGCCATGTCGCGTTCAAACTTGCCCGAGACCACGCGGACGAAGGCGATGCGGTCGCGGTGTCGCGGGTCCATGTTCGCCTGGATCTTGAAGACGAAGCCCGAAAAGGCCCCGTGGCTGGGCTGGATCATGCCGATGCGGCTGCGGCGGGGCGTCGGCGGGGTGGAGTGCTCCAGGAAGCCGTCCAGCAGGAGCTGCACGCCGAAATTATTCAGCGCGCTGCCGAAGTAAACCGGCGTGGTCTTGCCGGCCAGCACCTGCTCGCCGTCAAAGTCCGCCCCGGCCCCTTCAAGCATGTCCACCTCTTCGCGGACGGTGAGGTAGGTCGCCTCGTCCAGCCGGTCGCGAACGGCCGGGTCGTCCAGGCCCGCGGTGGACACCGGCGCGCGGTAGGCCCCGCCGACGGTCCGCTCGTAGAGGTGGGCCATCCGCGTGCGGCGGTCCCAGACGCCCTTGAAGTCCACGCCCGTCCCCAGCGGCCAGTTCATCGGGAAGGCTGCGATGCCCAGCACGCTCTCGAGTTCGTCCAGCAGCGCCAGGGGGTCCAGGCTCGGGCGGTCCATCTTGTTCATGAAGGTGAAGATCGGCACGCCGCGGTGCCGGCAGACTTCGAAGAGCTTGCGCGTCTGGCTCTCGATGCCCTTGCCGGCGTCGATGACCATGACGGCGGCGTCCACGGCCATCAGCACGCGGTAGGTGTCCTCGGAGAAATCCTTGTGGCCGGGCGTGTCGAGCAGGTTGATGCGGAAGTCCCGGTAGTCGAACTGGAGGACCGTCGAGCTGATCGAGATGCCTCGCTTCTTCTCCAACTCCATCCAGTCGGAGGTGGTGGCCCGCTGGTTTTTGCGGGAAGTCACCGACCCGGCCAGTTGCACGGCCCCGCCGTAGAGCAGGAACTTCTCAGTCAGCGTGGTCTTGCCCGCGTCGGGGTGCGAGACGATGGCGAACGTCCGCCGGCGGGCGACTTCCCGGGCGGAAACACGATTGATCGTAGTTAGGTCCATCAACACAAATCCATGAGGGTAGCGAAACTTCGAGCGGCCTGGGGAGGCAAACTACCGGGCCCGAAGTCTAACCGGCGACGGCAGCAGTGGCCGGGGCGGTCTGGGGTTTCTTGGTCTTGGGCTTCTTGGCCGGCTCGGTCGCCGCCGGGGGCGCGCCCTTGGGCGCCTTCTCGTAAATCGCCCACACCGGCTTGCCGTAGATTCCCTCCGGCCGCGGGATCTCCAGCCATTCCAGGGCGGTGGCGAAGGTGTCCTCCACGTGGACGACCAGGCCCTTCTGAAGGGTCAGGTCATAGTTCCTGCGGACGCCGGGGCCCTGCGCGATGAACGGGATGTAGCGGCTGCGGGGGTCGATCCCGCCGTGGGTCTTGACGGCGCCGCCGTGGTCGGCCGTCACGATCACCAGCGTCTGCCCGCGCAGGTTCTGGCGGTCCAACTCGGCCAGGATGGCCCCAATCCCGCGATCCACTTCCGCCACGCCCGCCACGTGGGAGGGCGAGCCCCAGCCGTCGCGATGGCCCACGGTGTCGGGGCCGGGGAAGTGAACGAACAGGACTTCGGGATGGTGCTCACGCAGGATCTCGACGGCCCGCCGGGCGACCCGGGCGTCGTCGAATTTCTTGCCGTCCTTGTCATTGGGGTCGCTCTTGTTGCCGGGGTAGGACTTCCAGTCCAGGCTGTCGGGTCTGTCGAGGATGCTGAACTTGCTCTTGGACGCCACCATCGCCGTCGTCCGCCCGGCCTTCCTGGCCAATTCCATGAACGTCGGCTTGGTCAGTACCTGTTCGGCGCCCTCCGCCGAATCGCTGTTGATGAGGATGCCGTGGTCCTTGGGCTGCAGGCCCGTCACCATGCTGGCGTGCGTCGGCAGCGTGACGGCCAGGTCGGTGCTCTCGGCGTAGAAGGTGAAGGCGCCCTGGCTCATCAGCTTGCGGATATTGGGGGCCTCGGCGCGCAGCAGCACGTCGGGACGCATGCCGTCGATGCTGATGACCAGCAGCCGCCGCCCCTTGGCGGGCACGACGTCGCGGTCGGCCAGCGGCGTGCTGGCCACCGTGCTGCAGCCGGCAGCCAGTACCAGCATCGGCGCCAACAAAGCAAAAAAACGCGCGGCAATGCGGCGAGACGACTCGCGGCGCTCGATACCATGGAACATGAGCGGACCCTTTCTTGCAACCGAGATTCTCAGGAGAACGCCTCTCTGACGACCGTCGCCAGGAGACTTCGCAATTGTCGCGAAAAGCCCGTGAAAATACAAGGCTTTCACGCGACGCACGTTGCATGGGCCGCAAGGTTTATTCTTGCACTGCGTTACAATAATGTGTTATAGTGACCTTAACGAGGTGTGGCATGGACCGGGAAAGCAAGAGGCTCTACAAGTTGAAGGCCGATATAATCGCCGCAGCCGGCCATCCTATCCGGCTGGCCATCATCGATTTCCTCGGGGACGGCGAGCAGTGCGTCTGCGACATCTCCAGGTACGTCGGGGCCAAGCGATCCAACGTGTCGCGCCACCTGGGCGTGCTCCTCAACAGCGGTATCGTCCGCCAGCGCAAGGACGGGCTGAAGATGATGTACGCGCTGCGTTGTCCCTGCGTGCTGAACTTCATGAAGTGCGTGGATGGCGTGCTGCGGACCAATGCCAAAGAGGCCAGCAAGGTGCTTCAATCGTTGTGACGGGCGTGGGTCGTCCGCCACAAATCTTCAACGGACTGCCAGGAGCGTGAGTGCCATGAAGAAGCTGCAAATCCTTGGGAGTGGCTGTGCCAGGTGCAAGAAACTGGCTGAGAATGTCGAGGCGGCCGCCAAGGCGCTGGGCATCGAGTACGCCATTGAGAAGGTCACGGAGATCAACGAGATCATGAAGTTCGGCGTGATGCTGACGCCGGCGCTGGTGGTGGATGGCACGGTGAAGGTCGTCGGAAGAGTGCCTGATCCCGAGGCCATCAAGGCGATGCTGGCATGACGGGCGTACTATTGACGCTGGGCCAATGTTGCAGCGGCGACGGAAGTGGCGGCACGAGGATATCACAGTGGTGGATCCTGGCTGGCCTTCTGGTGCTGTGGCTGCTCATCCGCGCCATCCTGAATAAGAAAGGTGCATCCGTTATGAGCAAGATCGGGAAGATTCTCACCGTCGTCGTGCTGGCCGTCGTGGTCCTGGGCGTGGTCGTGATGAAGCGAAACGCCGCGCCGGTTTCCCCAACCCCGCCGACAAGCCAGCCTGCCGTTGCCGGCCTGCCGCGACTGGTCGATCTGGGCTCCACCACCTGCATCCCCTGCAAGATGATGACCCCGATCCTGGATGAACTGGAGAAGGAATACGCCGGGCGGATGCAGGTGGAGTTCATCAACATCGCTGTCGATCCCGCCGCGGGCAAGGCCTACGGCATCAAGCTCATCCCCACGCAGGTGTTCTTCGACGCCGCGGGCAAGGAACTGTGGCGGCATGAAGGCTTCATTTCCAGGCAGGACATCCTGGCCAAGTGGAAGGAACTGGGCGTGAGCTTCGCGGATGCGCCATCGGCCAGTTCGCAACCTACCAGCGATGTGGCAGCCGTTCTCACGAGAAACAAATGAGATTCTTAGCCCCCATCGTGGCGGCTGTCCTGGCCAGCATGGTGCTGGTGGGTTGCGGAGAGGCATCGACCGCATCAGTCACCGCGGCCACTGCCAATACTCCCAATCCAGCCAATCGCGTTGCCGTCTACTACATGCACCGGACGTTCCGCTGCTTCAGTTGCCTCTGGATCGAGAACACTACGCGCCAGACGTTGAAGGAGTCATTCCCCTCCGAACTGGCCTCCGGGCGCCTGGAATTGCGGGTGGAGGATTACTGGAAGCGGAAGGATCTGGCCAGGCAGTATGACGTGAACACAGTATCCATCGTTGTGGTCAACGTGGCCGACGGTCAAGAAGTCTCACACCGGACTTTGGACAAGGTGTGGGATCTGAAGCTGAAGAACGAGGAATTTCGTGCATACATCACTGAGGCGGTGCGTGCCGCTTTGAACAAGGCAAAGTAACCATTGGGAACACAGCGGCGAGGGTGTCGCTGTCAGGAGAGTAACATGCGATTCTATCCGGCGTGTGGCGCATGGGTTGTACTGGCCCTGTCGACAGTATCTCTGGCACCCGGAGTGTCTTTGGCGGCTTCGCCATCGACCACCTCCTCGGCCCCTGCTCTTGGCACCGGCTGCGTGAACGAGAGCTACCCTGCGCTGGTTTCAGGCGCGTTGGCCTATGCGAAGCTGGTGCCGTTACCGGCGGGGACGATTCTCAGAGCCGGCGACCTGGTCATCACGGAACAAGAGGTCGCCGACGAGGTCGCCAAGGCGCCGGCCGATGTGCAGGAGCAACTGCGCAAGAACCAATTCTTCCTGTTGGAACAGTTAGCCACAAAGGCCCTGCTGCTGAAAGAAGCCAAGGCTGACGCGGGCAAAGCAGCGGCAGATGCCAACGACCTTGCCGTCATTCAGGGCTACATGGGCAAGGTCGTCGAGAAGGTGGAGGTCAGCGACGCCGAAATCGCGGACTTCTACAAGAACAACAAGGACGCGGTGGGCGGCGCGGAGTTGGACAAGGTCAAGCCCCAGATCGCCGCTTACCTGCGACAGCAGAAGCAGCAGGAACTGGCTGCCCGGCACATCAAGGCAATCGGGCAGCGGATGAATGTCGAGGTCTCGGCCGACTGGGCCAAGCAGCAGGCGACCCTGGCCAAGGACAACCCGGTGGACAAGCTCCGCGCCAGCGGCAAGCCGTCGCTGGTGGACTTCGGCTCCAAGGGTTGCCGGCCGTGCGACATGCTTGCCCCGATCCTGGAAACCCTTAAGGCCAAGTACGAGGGTAAGGCGAACGTCCTGTTCGTGTCGGTCGTGCAGGAACAGATCCTTGCCGCCCGGTACGGCATCGAGTCCATCCCGGTGCAGGTCTTCTTTGACAAGGACGGCAAGGAAGTCTTCCGCCACGTCGGGTTCTTCTCGCAGGAGGAAATCGAAAAGCAGATGGCGAAGATGGGAGTGGAGTAGATGGAGGAACTGTTCGCAACCCTGACGCGCGCCGTGGAGGGCACGCCGGCAATCGCCCTGGGCGCGGCCTTCCTCTGGGGCATCCTGAGCATCGTGCTCAGTCCCTGTCACCTGTCGAGCATCCCGCTGATCGTCGGCTTCATTGACCAGCAGGGCCAGATGAGCACACGCAGGGTGCTGGGGATCTCGACGCTCTTTGCCGTGGGCATCCTGATCACCATTGCCGGCATCGGGGTAATCACGGCCGCCGCGGGCAGGATGATGGGCGACGTGGGCCGCTACGGCAACTACGTCATTGCGGTCATATTCTTCCTGGTGGGCCTGGTGCTGCTGGAGGTGATCCCCATGCCGCTGGGCGGGCCGGGCCAGGTCGCCCTCAAACGCCGGGGCCTGCTCGCCGCCTTCATCCTGGGCCTGGTCTTCGGCGTGGCGTTGGGCCCCTGCACCTTTGCGTACATGGCCCCCATGCTGGGCGTCACGTTCAAACTCGCCTCAACAAGCATGGCCTATGGCGCGCTGCTCTTGGCCGCGTACGGCGTCGGGCACTGTTCGGTGATCATCCTCGCCGGGACGAGCACGGAAATGGTGCAGAAGTACCTCAACTGGAACGAGAAGTCCAAGGGCGCGATCCTCCTCAAGAAGGTCTGCGGTCTGCTCGTACTGGCCGGCGGCGTCTACCTGATCTACATTGCGAAATGACATGAACCAACTCGAAAAAACCAATTGCTGCTGCAACACGACGGCCGATCAATCCCGCCAGTCCTGCAAGCCCAGGCCAACCCTGGGCAGGTATATTCTGCTGGGCGCGCTGGCGATTGGAGCGTGGTACGGCCTTTACGTCAGCCTCGATCCCATAGCCCGGTGGCTGACGTACTCGCTGCTGGGCCTGGAGAAGGGCAGGCACCTGGGCCTGGCCGTCGAGTTCTTCATCTTCGAGACGCCCAAGGTGCTGATGCTGCTGACGCTGGTGGTCTTCGGCGTGGGCGTCATCCGATCCTTCTTCACGCCGCAGCGCACGCGACGGATCCTGTCGGGCAAGCGGCAGGGGGCCGGGCACGTCCTGGCGGCTGGGCTGGGCATTGTCACGCCGTTCTGTTCCTGCTCCGCCGTGCCGCTGTTCATCGGTTTTGTGACCGCCGGCGTGCCGCTGGGCGTGACGTTCTCGTTCCTGATCGCCGCCCCGATGATCAACGAGGTCGCCTTGGTGCTGTTGTTCGGCTTGTTCGGCTGGAAGGTGGCGGCCCTCTACATGGGCACCGGCCTGGCCATTGCCATCCTCGCGGGCTGGGTCATCGGCCGCTTGAAGCTGGAGAAGTGGGTCGAGCCGTGGGTCTATCAAACCCCGACGGTGACGGCTGGCGAGGACGAGAAACTGGACGCGTCCGCGAGGATTCGCCTGGGTCTGGAGGCCGTGCGGGACATTGTCGGCCGGGTCTGGCTGTTCGTGGTCCTGGGCATCGGTGTCGGCGCGGGCATCCACGGCTACGTGCCGGAGAACTTCCTGGCCTCGATCATGGGCAAGGGCGCCTGGTGGGCCGTGCCGGTGGCCGTGCTGCTGGGCGTGCCGATGTACTCCAACGCCGCCGGGATCATTCCCATCGTGCAGGCCTTGCTGGGCAAGGGCGCGGCTCTGGGGACCGTGCTGGCCTTCATGATGGCGGTCATCGGCCTGTCGCTGCCCGAGGCGATCATCCTTCGCAAGGTGCTGACGCTCAAGCTGATCTTCACGTTCTTCGGTGTGGTGGCCTTGGGCATCCTGATCGTGGGCTACCTGTTCAACATGGTCATGTGACGGCTGGGAATCCGGCCACGCGGCCGGCCTCCGCGAAATCGGCGGGTCTGCTGCAAGAGGCTGGTGCTCTGTCGCAGATGAAGCGATAGGTGCCACGGCTGCGTCGTGTGCAGCCGTGCATGACGCCGACACTGCTGCAAACATCGCAGCAGTGGCACCTGATCCATCGTTTGACGAGCGACAGAGCACTAAGAGCGTGTATGAAAACCGCCGTTGCCCGTAGCATGGGCATCCTGCCCATGAGTCACAGGGGCATCTTGCCCCTGTTCTGGAACAGCCTGACACGGCCGGGACGGCCGTGATACTCATGGGCGAGACGCCCATGCTACGTTTTCATACACGTTCTAAGGTCGCGATTGAGCCTGTGAGGTTGCCTGCGGCAGGGGCGGCAGGGCATAGATAGTCGCGATGGGCCAACGGCCCGGGCCGGTGGTCGGCAGAGTCGTCGGGGCGGTCGCGACGGCCAGCGCGGAGGCGGGGGCCGAGGAAGTCGTCGGGGCCGAAGCGGGCGTGGCCACGGGCAGTCGCACTTCGCCCGCGACGGTCATGCCCAGGGCGCTGAGGCGATCGATAATCTCCAGGCCCGGCGGCAGGCCGCGGTTGGCGCGATCGACAAGCCCCGCCGACAGCGAGGCCGGGAAGCCATACGTCTGGGCCAGGCGGCGGATCTCGCCCCAGTCGAACCACAGGTGCGTGATCCCGCGCGATCGAAGCTGTTCGAGAATCTCCCGCGCCGACAAACCCCGGCCGATCATGCCGTCGAGCAATTGCGGGTCGAACACGGTCGCGTAGGCCGTGCCGGGAGGGTAATAGAACAGCTTCGCATCGCCCACCAGCAGCACGCGCGAGCCGGGCGGCAGTTCGCTGGCCTGCTTCCACGGCGGGACATTGCGGGCGACGTCGATGCCCGGAGCGCCCTGGTATTGGATCTGCCCGGTGGCTGCCACATACAGGCCGTAGCATACGAGCAGGTTCACCGCTACCGCGGCCAGGAAGACGATGATGGCCGGCTTGAGCCCCCAGGGCCCGAAGGCCGGCCTCCCCGCGTGCTTCCGCAGGGGGTTGACCTGCACCTGTCCCAGTTGCGACAGCAATCCCCCGGCCAGCAGGGCCATCGGCACCAGGGCCGGCGCGGCGAATCGCTCGGGCATGCCCTGGGCCGTCGCGGTCCAGAAGGCCAGTTGCATCACCAGCACGCCCGCCAGAGAAACGTCCCACGGATCGACCTTTCGCGTCGAGGCGAACATCACGCAGATGGCCAGTGCCGCCAGGAGCTTGGTCAGCGGGCCAAACCACTGGGAGAGGACAAAGTTGCGATACAGTAGTTCCATTCGCGTGGGCGCAGGCCGCTTCTGCCAGTCGCTCGGCTGCGGCACGGGCGGCTGGGCGGTGGGCCCGTGGCCGGCGAGCCATCGCTGCTGCTCCTGGGCGCTCCAGTAGCCGCGACCTAAGACGGTCGTGCCCAGCGGGAAGACCGGGTTGCCGGTGGCGGCGTAATTGCGGACCAGCCACGGCGCCATGAGAGTCACCGTCAGCGCCGCAGCCAGCAGGACGTGGCCGAGGCTGCGGAGGCGGAATATCGCGGCGACGAACATGACCACCAGCACCGGCGCGACGATGAAGCCCACCGAGAGATACTTCACGCCGCACGCGCCGCCGAGCATCAGGCCGATGACCGCGGCGGATGAAACGTTCCGCTCTCGCAGCCATTGGCGCAGCCACAGCAGCGCCAGGGCCAGGTAGCACAACTCCGCCAGTTCGACCAGGGCCATCCAGCTCAGGTAAATCGCCAGGGGGCTGGCGGCCAGCAGCACCGCCGCGAAGCGCGAGCGGGCCTCCTGCTCCCTGCGGAGTCCCAGGTAGACCGCTGCGACGGCCAGCGCGCCGAAGGCCAGGTGCATCATTTTGGCCAGGTACATGCCCTCGAAGGCCCCGCCGCGCAGGCACATCGACAGCAGGAAGATCATTTCCACGCCCAGGGGGTAGTGGCTGTAGACGTTGTGGTCCAGCGGGGCGATGTGCTGGTTGTGGTAGTATTCCCGCGGGAGCTGGAGATGGTATTCCAGCACGTCGTAGTCATCGACGGGGCCGAAGCCTGCCGGCAGCGTCGCGCCGGCCAGGGCGATCCCGAGGAATATCGCGACCAGGACCCAGATCAGCACGCGCCCGTCGAAATGCGTGGGCAGGCGCCAGTGGTCGAGCCTGGCGCGTCCCTGCCAGGCCGCCAGCAGCACGCCGGCGCCCACCACCGGCCACCACAGCCAGCTTCGCAGCAGGCCGTGACCGAGCGAGCCGACAGCCAGCACCGCGATGGACAGGAGGCACAGGCCCAGTGCAGCCGCGGTGACGACGGCCAGGCCCGTCGAGGCCGAGGGCGACAGGCGGCGGAGGATCAGCCAGCCGTATCCGCCGGCCGAGACCACGATCAGCAGGGCCATCCCGCCTTCGCTCACGGCCGTCATGGCTGCCGCGATGGCCGCCTGCGGCAGGCCCGCCAACTGGTAGAGCATCAGCAGGCAGGCGCCCAGGATGCCCGCGATCAGCACCCCGCGCGGCAAGGACGGCCCGGATGAGTCGGCTGATTCGCTCACGTTACTGTCCGCCTGAATCGATGAACTGCGTCCTGTAGAGGTGGCGATAGACTTCGCAGCGTTCCACCAACTCCTTGTGCGTACCGGTATCCAGGATCACGCCCTTTTCCATCACCGCGATCACGTCAGCGGCCAGCACGGTGGCGAAGCGGTGGGCGATCAGCAGCGTGGTGCGTCCCTTGATGAACTCGGCCATGGCCTGGTGGATGCGGCTCTCGCTGTCGGAGTCGACCTGGCTCATGGCCTCGTCGAAGATCAGGATGGCCGGGTTGCGGAGAATCGCGCGGGCGATGGCGATGCGCTGCTTCTCGCCGCCCGAGAGGGTCGCGCCATGCTCGCCCACCATCGTGTCGTAACCGTTGGGGAGGCGGGCGACGATCTCGTCAACGAAGGCTTTCTTCGCCGCCGCGAGTACGTCTTCCTGCCTGGGCCGGCGCAGGCCGTAGGAAATGTTCTCGCCGATGGTCGCGGCGAACATGACGCTGTCCTGCGTGACCAGGCCGATCTGTCGCCGCAGCGAGCGCACCGAGACCTGCGAGATGTCGGTCCCGTCGATGAAGATCTGCCCGGCGGTGGGGTCAAACAGGCGCGGCACCAGTGACAGCAGCGTCGTCTTGCCGCTGCCGTTGGGGCCGACGATGGCGACGGTCTGTCCCGCCTTGACAAACAGGCTGGCGTTCTTGACCGAATCATCGGAGGCCGAGGGGTAGCGGAAGCTGACATTGCGGAACTCGATGCTCTGGTGGTGCGGCGGCAGCGTCGGGGCGTTGGGCGCGATCGGCTCGGGGGGCGTGTCCATCAACTCGAAGATTCGCTTGGCCGCGGCGTCGGACTGCTGGAACCGGGTGGTGACCTTGGCCAGCTTGCGCACCGGGTCAAAGAGGGCGAAGAGCGCGCCCAGCCAGGCGATGAAATAGAAGCGGTCCATCTTGTAGAACTCACCGAAGATGTTCATGCCCTTGAATACCAGGGCCCCGGCCACGCCGGCCGCCGCCAGCCCCGCCACCAGGCCCAGCAATTCGATGGAGGGGCCGGTGGTCGCGTCGAGGCGCTCCATCTTGATCTGCTGCTTGACCAGCTTGCGGTTGACCAGGAAGAACCTTCGCCGTTCGGAACCCTCCATCGTGTAGGCCTTCACCACGCGAATGCCCTGGAGCGTTTCGCCCAGCACGGCCAGCATCATCGACCAGCTTTCCAGTGCGCGGCGGCTGGCGCGGTGCATGCTCTTGCCCAGGCTGCGGATGATGAAGTAGGCCGGCGGGCCCGCGATCATCGCCAGGAGCGTCAACTGCCAGGACAACATCAGCGCCGCGACCAAAGCGCCCAGGGCCTTGGCCGGCTCGACCATCGTTTTGCCTAGCAACGTGTTCTGGCCGCGGGCCAACTCGTTGGTGTCCTGGATGAATCGGCTGGTGGCATCGCTGACGCCTTTTTCGCTGAAGAACGCGGTGGGCAGGTGCAGAACCTTGTTGTAGTTCTCGCATCGCAGGTCCATGATGCCCAGCCAGATCGCCGTGCCCACCAGGTATTCCTGCACGAACGTGAAGAGGCAGCGGATGGCGTTGGTGACCAGGACGATCGCCAGCAGCCACAGGAACATGGTCTGCCGGCCGCCGTAGTCCACCGGCTCGGGGATGGCGCGGGCGATCCCTGCCAGCCATGCGATGCCTTTCGACTGCACACGCTGGCGCAGGCCGCTGAAGAAGCCCGGTTCTTCCGCTACCTTGCCCACCGTCAGGAGCACCACGCGACGGTCGTTCTGGGCGATCAACTGGTAGTCCACGTCGGGGTCCAGATTGGCCAATTGCTTGAGCAGGACCGACGGCTCTTTGGGAAAGACCGAACCGGAGAATGCCTGTGCCGATACGGGCTGCGTGGCCGCCGAGGCCATCGGCTCGATGCCCAGGATGTACATCCGGGGCCTCAGGCCGGCCTTCCTGGCCGGGCCGTTATCCACCTTGATGACCTGCAACGATTTGGTTGCCCCCGGGCCCTCCAAGGGCAGGTGGACCTTCTCCTGCCACCATTCGGGGCTGACGGGCACCTGCTCCACCTGCGCGTTGAGACGCTCATTGACCACGGTGTTGTACACCCAGCCATGAAGCCCTTCGTCGCTGATGAGGATCTTGACGGCGGGCAGCATCATGCCCAGCCCGCTGCCCCACAAGCCGGCAATGAAGAACACGCACACCAGGGCGATGGCAATGCGACCGCGATAAGGCCGAAGATATCTGAGGGAGCGATAAAAGTTTCGCATAGTTGGAGAGGTTATAAGGCCGCGGGTCGCAAAAAGGAAGGGGCAAGGAGGGAGAGGGACTTGGGACCAGGGACTAGGGAAGAGGGATTTCTACGGCCAAGGCCTCCAGAACGAACCCAATGACGAAGAGGACGGCCCACACCGTGATTCCCAGGAGTATCCGAATCCTTTGGGATTTGTGGCGCGCCAGGTACTTGCCGGTCAGGGCTCCAATGATCGGCGCCAAACTGGCCAAGAGGCCTCCGGTGTAGAAGATCCAGCGGATTACGCTTCTTCCAAGAGCGCGGTAACTGGCTTCCGTGTCCGTAGTAACCATGAGGGTGAAATACCCAACGAGCGCCAACATGGCCAACGCTACCCAGAATGCCGCCTTGTCCATCAACGCTCGATAGCCCATGTTCCCCATTATAGAGGAAGGAAGATATTCTTGCTCTATTGTGTTCTTCGTGATCTTTGTGATTGCCGTTTGCTTCTTAATTACAGCCGCAGCGGGGCGGCGGAGGCGGCGGTGATGGCCAGGTTGTCCCAGATCAGGCGCGGGTTGACGTTGCGCCACAGCAGTTGCTCGTACTCGCTGAGCTGCTCGATGATCTCGGCCAACTGGAGCGGGGAGAACCGCTTGGCCAGTGCGGCGATGGCGGCGGGCTGGTCGACGTTGACCGCTTCGCGCGGGGCGGAGGTGGCCAGCGACAGGGTGTCGCGGAAGGCTGAGGCGATCAGTTCGATCATCCATCCGCCCGCCCGCCGCGTGGCCAGCAGCTTGGACAATTCCACCCCCTGCTCCTGCTTGGCCTGGGTCAGGGCCGCGTCGGCCAGTTTCTCTGCCAGCTTGGCCAGGTGCTCAGCCACCTCGGCCGAGCCCGATTTGCCCAGCGCCGCCAGGCGATCCACCACGTCGCGCTTGATGGCGTACATGCCGCCGGCCGCCATCCGCAAGGCCGTGCCGATCGAGCCGTTGGTGAAGGCCGCCCAGAAGGCGGATTCTTCGGCGGGCAGGCCGCCACGGGCCAGGTGCTCCCGCACGAAGGCGCGGGGCAGCGGGCGGAAGTGGACCTGGCGGCAGCGGCTGAGCGTGGTGGGCAGCATTTCGCCGGCCGAGCGGCAGAGCAGGATGATCCGCACCAGCGGCGGAGGCTCTTCGAGCGTCTTGAGCAGGGCATTCTGGGCCGGCTCGCTCATCAGCTCCGCCTCCAGCACGACGAACACCTTGCCGCGCCGCCGCGTCGAGGCGCGATTGGCCGCGTCGATCAGGAAGCCGCGGATGACGTCGATGCCCAGATCCTGCATCACCCGCGAGCGGACCTGCGAGCTTTCGTGGTAGCGGGCCAGCTCCTTGTACACCGAGTGGAAGTCGGGATGGGCCCCTGAGTCCATCATCTTGCAGCCGGGGCAGGCGCCGCAGGGCAACTGGAGCTGGAAGTCTTTGTCCAATGCGGGCAGGCGGCCGAGATTGGGACGCTTGCTCGGGCTTTCGCACAGCAGGAGCTTGGCCAGGGCCGTCGCGGTCGTGCGCCTTCCCACGCCGCCGGGCCCCAGGAACAGGAACGCGTGCGGCATGCGGTCGGCGGCCAGGGACTGCTGAAGCTCCGCCAACGCGTCATCCTGCCCGACAATGTCCAGAAAGTCGATCATGGCTCCTCAACGGCAATCACAAAGATCACAGCAAACGGCGATCACGAAGACCACAGAGAGCACGAAGATCACAGAGAACGGATTACATTGACAAGTATTCCTTCACAACTATTTTTGCTGGTGCCACGGTCAAGCGTTGTTTGCTTGGCCGTGCGGACACCCCCAAGCACACGACGATGGGGGTGGCACGAACTCACAATTCTTGCTGTGAAGGACTACCAGCTTTGGTTCTCTCTGTGTCCTTTGTGATCTTTGTGATGGTTGTTTCTAATTCCTGCGACCAATCACCCGATCCACTTGGCAATCGCCGCGAGGATTCTCTGCTGGACTTCTTCCACGCTTCCGGCGGCATCGACCACGGCGAAGCGGTCGGGCGCCTGGGCCGCCTGCTGGAGGAACAGCTCGCGGACGCGGCGATGGAACTCCATCGCCTTGGCCTCCATGCGGTCGGGGGCGCCCTTGAGCCGGCCCAAGCCCGTCTCGGCGGGCAGGTTGAGGATCACCGTCAGGTCCGGCAGGGTGTCGCCCACGGCGATTCGGCCGGCTTCCTGAATCTCCCGCCCATCCATCCCGCCGGCGCCCTGGTAGGCCACCGTGGAAGAGATGTAGCGGTCGCCGACGACGCACCGTCCCGCCGCCAGGGCCGGGCGGATGACCTGGTGGGCCAGTTGGGCCCGGCTGGCCATGTAAAGCATCAACTCGCACCGGACCGACATTTCCTCGTGCTGGCGGTCGAGAAGGATCTGGCGGATCTTGTCGCCGATGGCTGTGCCGCCCGGGTCGCGGACCTTGCAAACTTCCAGGCCTCCGGCGGCCAGGTGGTTGATCAGGAGGTTGATCTGCGTGGTCTTGCCGGCCCCGTCGGGCCCGTCGATGACCAGGAACTTGCCCGCCAATTTCTTCATCATCTCGGCCATGATTCAACGTAGTATCCTTATATCCGGCCCGTTTACAAGTAGGCGATTGACTTGGGAGGCATTCCAGGGGTTCGATCCGGTTGAATGGCCCGTAGTTAAAGTGGTATAATTGGCTGGAAAGTTAAGTGCGGTATGGCAGTAACCGAGGCACGACGGGCGAGGTTCACAGTCACCGGACAAGTGCAGGGTGTGGGTTTTCGTCCATTCGTCTATCGTCTGGCGGTGGAACTTGACCTCGTCGGTTTCGTCCTCAATGACAGTCGCGGGGTTCGTATCGAGGTTCAGGGTGCCGAGGATCACATCTCCAGCTTTGCAAGGCGGTTGCGCGCCGAGTTGCCGCCGCTGGCCAGGATCACCCGCAGCCAGCGGACCCCGATTGCCCCGGTGGCCGGCGAGACGGCGTTTGTCATTCGCGCCTCCGAAGGCGGCGAAATCGCCGACGTGCAGGTGACGGTGGACACCGCCGTCTGCGAGGACTGCCTCCGCGAGATGAACGACAGGAACGATCCCCGCTACCGCTATCCCTTCATCAATTGCACCAACTGCGGCCCGCGCTACACGATCGTGCGGCAGATTCCCTACGACCGCCCTAACACGACGATGACCGACTTCGCCATGTGCCCGCTGTGCAGCGGAGAGTATGCCGACCTGGCCTCGCGGCGTTTCCACGCCCAGCCTATTGCCTGCGGGCGTTGCGGCCCCAACGTCTGGCTGGTGGACACCCACGGCAAGCAGGTGGTCTGCGACGACTCGATCCTGGCGGCCGCCGAGATGCTGAAGGAAGGCAAGATCATCGCCATCAAGGGGCTGGGCGGCTTTCACCTGGCCTGCAAGGCCGACGACGACCACGTCGTCCGCCGACTGCGCCAGCGGAAACGCCGCGACGAAAAGCCCTTCGCCCTGATGGTGGGCAGCCTGGCCGTGGCCGAGCGGCTCTGCGATGTCAACGAGGCGGCGCGCAAGCTGCTGACAGGCCCGTTGCGGCCGGTGGTCATCATGCCGCGCCGGATCGAGGCCCACATCGCCGCCTCGGTGGCCGAGGGCCTGGGCACGCTGGGAATCATGCTGCCCTACACGCCGCTCCAGCACCTGCTCTTTGGCTACGGGCTGGGGCCGCTGGTGATGACCTCGGGCAACTACAGCGAAGAACCGCTGGTCAAGGACAACGACGCCGCGATGGCCCACCTGGGCGGCATCGCCGACGCCGTGCTGCTGCACAATCGCCGCATCGAGCGTCGCGTGGACGACAGCGTGGTGCAGGCGGGAAGCTCCGGCCACGAAGTGATGCTCCGCCGGGCGCGCGGCTATGCGCCTTCGCCGATCCTGCTGCCGGCAGGGCTGGAGGAATCGCCGCAGGTTCTGGCCGTGGGCGCCGAACTCAAGAACACCATCTGCCTGCTCAAGAGCGGGCGGGCGGCCTTGAGCGAGTACATCGGCGACCTCAAGGACGGGCGCACCTACCGCCACTTCATCGATACGATCAACCACCTCGAGGCGCTGCTGGACGTCGAGCCTGAAATCCTGGCCGCCGACATGCACCCGCATTACCTCTCCAGCCAGTACGCCATGCGGCGACACATGGGCGAGCTGGGCGGCCGGCCCGCCTTGCCGATGATTCGCGTCCAGCACCATCACGCCCACATCGCCGCCTGCCTGGCCGAGCACGGCCGCGACGAGCCGGCCATTGGCATCGCCTGCGACGGGGTGGGCTACGGCGACGACGGGGCCGTTTGGGGCGGCGAGATTTTTCGTGCCGACCTGACCGGCTACGAGCGCCTGGGGCACCTGCGCTACATGCCGCTGGTGGGCGGCGACGCGGCCTCGGTGGACACCTTCCGCCCGGCCATCGCCGCGCTGCACGACACCTACGGCGAGCGGGCGGCGGAGATGGCCGACCGCATCCACCTGGCGGCGCCGGGCGACAAGCTTCGCGGGGCGCTGGAGATTCTCAACATCGGCGTGCACTGCCCGCTGGCCAGCTCGCTGGGACGCTGGTTCGACGCGGTGGCCAGCCTGACCAACCTCACCCAGGTCAACGGGTTCGAGGGGCAGGCGCCTATGCTCCTGGAGGCGGCCATCCAGGAGGATGTGGAGAACCTTTACGAGTTCAAGATCATCTCGGCCGGGCCGTTCGTCATCGACCTTCGGCCGACGGTTCGCGGCATCGTGGCCGATGTGGCCGTCGGCGACGACGTGGGCCTGATCGCGGCCAAGTTCCACAACACGGTAGCGGCCTTCCTTGCCGCCTCGGCCCGCCGCGCCCGCGAGGAGACGCACCTGAACCTGGTGGCCTTGTCGGGCGGGTGCTTCGCCAACCGCTACCTGGCCGATCGGCTGCTCCGCCTGCTCGCAGCCGACGGCTTTGAGGTGCTCATGCATCACCTGGTGCCCACCAACGATGGGGCGGTGGCGCTGGGGCAGGCCGTGGTGGCCGCCGCGCAAAGCCGGGCCAAAGGCCTGCTGGCCCGAAAGCAAAAGGCCAAGGGCAGGCGATGAGCTATAATATTCCGCGCTGAGGGTGCCACGGCTGCGTTGTGTGCAGCCGTGTATAGCGTCGACACTGCTGCAAACGGCAGATGCCCAGGCTACGTTCGGAAATAGTTTCCCAGCTATAATATCCCGTGCATTTGTCGGCCGCCAAGTCGCTGAGGGCCGGCCCTTGAGGAGTACCGAATATGTGTCTGGCCATTCCAGCCCAGATCGAGAAGATGGAAGACAAGACCGCCACCGTCGTCCTGGCCGGCAGCAGAACGAACGTTTCGCTCGCGCTGGTTCCCGAGGCCAAGCTGGGCGACTGGGTTCTTGTCCACGCCGGCTATGCGCTGACGATCCTGGACCCCCAGGAGGCCCGCGAGACCTACGAATTGCTGGCCCAGATCGAGGTGGACGAGGAAGAGGTCAAACGCGCCTCCACCGCATGGACCCAAGAGGAGAAGAAGACCTGATGGCCGACTCCTCCACCACCGAGCAGTCCATGCGGGACCTGATGGAGCAATACTACGGCCGCATTGCCCAGCTCAGCGTCGGCCTGGCCAGGGGCGGGCGGAACATCCAGATCATGGAAGTCTGCGGCACGCACACGATGGCCATTGCCCGCTCGGGCATGCGCCAGCGCCTGCCGAAAAATCTGCGCCTGGTCAGCGGACCGGGCTGTCCGGTGTGCGTGACCGACCAATCCTACATGGACCAGGCCGTCTGGCTGGCCGACGCCAAGGGCTTTGCCCCGCCGATCATCGCCACCTACGGGGATATGGTTCGCGTGCCGGGGCGCGTCGGGTCGCTGGGCGAGGCGCGGGCCCGCGGCGCGGCGATCGAGGTGGTCTACTCCGCCGACCAGGCCGTCGAACTGGCCCAGCGCACGCCGGGGCGGCAGGTGGTCTTCCTGGCCGTGGGGTTCGAGACGACCGCGCCGGGCACGGCCCTGGCCGTCATGCGGGCCAAGGCCCAGGGCCTGGACAACTTCAGTTGCCTGGTGGCCCACAAGCTCGTCCTGCCGGCGATGCGGGTGCTGCTGTCGGACCCCGATCTGCAGCTCGACGCGTTCCTCTGTCCCGGCCACGTCAGCGTGATCCTCGGCTACGACGCGTACGCCCCCATCGTCGAGCAGTACAGGCGGCCGTGCGTGGTGGCCGGCTTCGACGCCTTGCAGGTGGCCAAGGGCGTCGTGGTCATTCTGGAGCAACTGGCCGGCGGCAAGCTGGAGGCGACGTCGGTCTACCCGGCCGTCAGCGCCGGCGGCAACGCCGCGGCCCGCGAACTGCTGGCGGAGGTCTTCGAGGTCACCGACGCGCGGTGGCGCGCCATCGGCACGATCCCCGGCAGCGGGCTGTCGCTGCGCGGCGATTACGCCGCATTCGACGCGGCCAGGCGATTCAGCGTCCCGGAGATGGAGAGCTACGAGTTGCCCGGCTGCCGCTGCGGCGACGTGATCTGCGGGCGCACGCTGCCCGAGGAGTGCAAGCTGTTCGGACGGCGCTGCACGCCGCTGGACCCGGTGGGGCCGTGCATGGTCTCTTCCGAAGGCGCCTGTGCGGCGGCCTATAAATACGGTGGTTTTCGCTTCGGCCGCGCCAGTGCCGGCCGGGGCGACAAGCAGCCATAGCAGAGTATTTCGCCGGGAGTTTCGCTCGCTCCGGCAATAGAAAGAGGACCGATGGACACCACGCACATCCAGTTGGCTCACGGCGGCGGGGGGCAGTTGACCGCCGACCTGATCTCGCAGGTCATCCTGCCCGCCATCGGCGGCCCGCAGCACAGCCACCAGCTCACCGACGCGGCAACCCTGGAAGCGCCGCACGGGCACCTGGCCTTCACCACCGACAGCTACGTCGTCCAGCCGCTGGAGTTTCCCGGCGGAGACATCGGCAAGCTGGCCGTCTGCGGCACGATCAACGACCTGTCGGTAGTCGGGGCCCATCCGCTGGGCATGAGCCTGGCCCTGGTTATCCAGGAAGGTTTCGAGATCGAACTGCTGCGGCGATTGCTGACCTCGGCGGGCGCGGAGGCCAAGGCTGCCGGCGCGCACGTGGTCACCGGCGACACGAAGGTGGTCGACCGCAGCGCGTGCGACGGGCTGATTATCAACAGTTCGGGCGTTGGGTTGGTGCATCCCGCCGCGCGGCTGGGCTTCGACCGCGTCAACGAAGGCGATGCCATCCTGCTCAGCGGCCCCCTCGGCGAGCACGGGCTGGCCGTGATGAGCAAGCGGAAGGGCCTGAGTTTCTCCGCCGACCTGGTCAGCGACTGCGCGTCCATCGGGCAGTTGACCGCAGCCTTGCTGGAGGAATTCGGCCCGGCAGTGCACTTCATGCGCGATCCCACCCGCGGCGGGCTGGCGGCGACGCTGGCTGAGCTTTCCGTCGGCGCGCGCCGCGACCTGGAGATCGTCGAGTCGTCCATCCCCGCCAACAAGACCGTCCGGGCGGCCGCCGAGATGCTGGGCCTGGACGTGCTGGCGGCGGCCAACGAGGGCAAGCTGGTGGCCGTGCTGGAGGCCGGCGCCGCGGCCAAGGCCATCGCGATACTCTCGAAGTTCAAGATCGCGCGTCGCGCCGCCGTCATCGGCGCCGTCGGGGCCGCCAGCGACGACCCGCTGGTCGAATTGGTCACCACCGCCGGCGGCCGCCGCGTCGTGCAGATGCCCTACGGCGAGGAATTGCCCCGAATCTGCTGAATAGACAAGCCGCAACCAGAAGAAGCGGCAATCACAAAGTCCACAAAGTCCACAAAGAGCGAGAAGAACAGCCTCCTGATAGTTTTTGTTCAAAGTTTCCTTTGTGATCTTGATGTTCTTGGTGATCTTCGTGGACTTTGTGATAGTTGTTTCCTAGCTCCTCTGTGCCGCCGGCCCGCCCTCTTCGGCCCGGTCTGTCAATCCCTGTGGTACGAATGGTCTCTGTCGTGCCGCATGTGGTGATGTCCGTCGTCGTCGCACCCGGCGACGGCCAGCAACGCCGCCAGAACCAGTGACGCAATCACGGCAGCCAAGCCTAATTTGATGTGTTTCATGGAAGGTCTCCTCTATCGGGGACATTATAGGCTGCATGTTCGAGAACCCTTGGGAGTCTCGCGGTATTGACACGGATGCCGCTATCGCAGAGACATGAGGAGCGGGGGCCGTCGTGATAGCGACAGCAGAAGGCTTTGGTCCCGCCGCCCGGAAGAGGTAAACTTCCGGCATGGCCTCCCCTGACAACCTGGCAGAGCAAATCAAGGCCCTGGCCCTGCAAGCGGGCTTTGATGCGGTCGGCATCGCAGCCGCCGGCCCCGTCGCGCCACAGCAGGCAGCGACATTGAACCAGTGGCTCGCCGCCGGCTGTTGCGGGGAAATGTCCTACATGCGGCGGAACCTGGACAAGCGGCTCTGCCCGCAAAAACTGGTCGAAGGCACCGCGAGCGTCATCTGCCTGGCCGCCCGCTGCGGCGCGGCGGGGGAGCGCGAGGAACCGGTGGCTGCCTTCGCCAGGGGCAAGGACTACCACAAGTTTCTCAAGAAGAAGTGCATCGCGTTGATGGACCGCATCCGCGTGGACCAGCCGCAATTCGTCGGCAGGGCCTTCGTCGACTCAGCCCCCGTGATGGAGCGTAGCCTGGCCGCCGCTTCGGGTCTCGGCTGGGTCGGCAGGAACGGCTGCCTCTTCGTGCCGGGCGCGGGCAGTTTTGTCCTGCTCTGCGAAATACTCTGCAACCTGTCGCTTGCGGCGGACTCCCCGCTGAGAGCCGGCTGCGACGGCTGCGATGCGTGCATTCGCGCCTGCCCGACCGGCGCGATCAGTCCGCGGGGCTGGGTCGATGCCCGCCGGTGCATCAGCTATCACACGATCGAGAATCGTGGCCGGGTTCCCGCGGAACTGTGGGAGAAGTTCGGCGTGCGGCTGTTCGGCTGCGATGCCTGCCAACGGGCCTGCCCGCACAATCGAGGCCTGCCCGCGCCTGTCGGCGGCATGTTTGAGCAGGCGGCGGCCCCGCTGGACCTGGCTGAGGTGTTGGCCTGGACGCCGGAAAATTGGGACCGTCGGACGCGAGGCTCAGCCTTGCGCCGCGCCGGCTACGAGATGTTCCTTCGCAACGCGGTCATCGCCGCGGGCAACAGCGGGCGAGGGGAACTGGCTGCCTTGCTGGGGAAACTGGAATCGCGGGATGACCTGGGCCCGCTGGTCCGCTGGGCGATTGATCGCCTGCGATGAGGGTCTCTGCGGTCGCAACCGGCGGGCCGTTGGCTGGCGGCGCGGCAAAAGGGGTTGTTGTGTCACGAGCCGTCGCTACACTGGAGCGGTGCCTGTCCGGTTGAATTCGAGCATTGAGCACCGACGCCGGCGCGGCGCGAGATTTAAGGAATGACGAGCATGGCCGCAGAGAGAAAAGTGGATATCGCGACGATCGAACAGGCTGTCAGGACGATCCTGACGGCCATTGGCGAAGACCCCCAGCGCGAAGGCCTGAAAGAGACGCCGCGCCGGGTGGCCCGGATGTATGCCGAGCTGTTCAGCGGCCTGCACGACGACCCCGGCAAGCACCTCAACGTGGTCTTTCACGAGCGATACGACGAGATGGTGGTGCTCCGCGACATCCCGTTCTATTCGATCTGCGAGCACCATTTCCTGCCCTTCATGGGCAGTGCGCACGTGGCCTACCTGCCCAAGGGCAAGGTCATCGGCGTCAGCAAACTCGCCCGCGTGGTCGAGACCTGCGCCCATCGCCCGCAGGTGCAGGAGCGTCTGACCAGCCAGATCGCCGACCTGCTGATGGAGCGGCTTGACGCCAAGGGCGTCGGCGTGGTCATCGAGGCCACGCACACGTGCATGACCATTCGCGGCGTGCAGAAGCCCGGCTCGGTGATGGTGACCTCGGCCATGCGCGGGCTGTTCAAGACCAAGCTGGCCACGCGGACCGAGGCGATCAACCTGTTGACCGGCGGCCACAAGCGGTAAAGGGGCCGCGGAGACTGGACCAAGAAATCCCGCCGACAGTTGTTTCTTTTCTTCGACCTACGAACTACGACCTATCTTTGGCACAGGAACAGCACCACGTTGATGGCGTTGAAAATCGCGTGGGTCAGGATGGGCGGCAGGAGCCTGCCGCAGCGTTCGTAGTTGTAGCCCAGGCACATCGCCAAGGCGAACATGGGCGCCAGCGGCGTCCAGTTGGCCATCGCGTGGCCGTTGTGGTCGAAGCTGTCCCAGTGCAGCAGCGTGAAGATTGCCGAGGCCAGCAGGATGGCCAGCCAGGGACTGCCCAGGTATCGGCGGAACATGGACTGGAGCAGGCCGCGACAGAAGACTTCCTCCGCCAGCGGCCCCAGCACGACGGCCGAGAAGATCGCCGCCACTTTCCACGGCAGCGTGAGGGACTCCATCGCGTCGAGCATTCGGTGTTCGGGCGGCGGGAAATTGTAGATACGGATGAAGAGGGCTGCGGAGGCTGACAGCAACCCAATGCAAACCGGCCAGATGCCCAGGTAAGCCAGGATCCCCCGCCCGCTGTCATAGATCCAGTGACGGGCACTGAGCCCCAGGCCGCGAACCAGGCCCCCGCGGAATGTCACGGCTGCCACTATCAGTGACGCGGCCAGCCAGACCGTCTGCCCGGCGATGCCCGAGAGCGTCAGGACGTGCAGCTTGTCCAGGGAGCACACGCCGCCAAACAAGGCCGACGCGCCCGAGGTGACGATCAGCCAGAGGGCAAAGATCAGGAGCAGGTGGACGGGGTTGAGCGTGTTAATCCGGCCGGGGGTGCGTTTGAGGCTCAACTTGGAGGGTCTGGCCAGGCGGCGAAGTACCCACACGAGGGCGACCACCAGGCCCATCGCCACCAGGGCCAGCATGAGGGATTCGGCAACGGTGGGGCGCTGCGACCACTGGCTCGTGGGGGCCGTCGCCTGCGTGGCCGACCCCGCCGTGCCCAGCACGGATTGCATCTGCCCCAGCAGCGACAATGCGTTTGACATCGCTTGATTCATCCGGTTAACGTGGAATTGCATCAGGACGTCAGGAAAGGCAACTATGCCGCAGAATATATTGCAGACCATCCTGGAAACCAAGCGCAAAGAAGTCGAGCAACTCCGCCGCGACGTTACGCTGGAGTCGCTGCAGGCCGCAGCGGCCGCTGCGCCGCCGGCGATGAACTTCTTTTCCGCCGTCACCCAAACGCCGCGCCGCACGGTCAATCTCATCGCCGAAGTCAAGCGGGCCTCGCCCTCAGCCGGCGTCATCCGCCAGGACTTCGACCCCGTCGCCATCGCGCGCCGCTACGCCGACGCCGGCGCCGACGCCATCAGCGTCCTGACCGACGAGCAGTACTTTCAGGGCAAGCTGGATTACCTCCGCGACATCCGCGCGGCGGTGACTGTTCCGCTGCTGAGGAAGGACTTCATCATCGATCCATGGCAGGTCTACCAGAGCCGCGCCGCCGGGGCCGATGCGATCCTGCTGATCGCCGCCGCCTTGCCGCTGGGCACGCTGATGGACCTGATGATCCTGGCCACCGAGCTGCGCATGACGGTGCTGGTGGAGGTCCACGACATGACTGAGCTGATGGGCGTGCGACAGATGGTCGGCATGCCGCTGCCGGCCTTCGCCCTGCTGGGAATCAACAATCGCAACCTCAACACGTTCCACGTGGACATCGCCACGACGCTGCGCCTGGCGGAACTGGCCGATATGGGCGACCGCCGCCTGCCGGTTGTCAGCGAGAGCGGCATCAAGACGCGCCGCGACGTGGAAAAACTCGCCGCCGCCGGCGTGCAGGCCATCCTGGTCGGCGAGACGCTCATGCGACAGGACGATATCGCCGCCGCCGTCGAAGACCTCCTGGGGCCGGCGAAGTAGGGGTTCACCCGCCGCCCGCACAGATCGGCCTGACCGATTGACGCGGCCGGAGAACCGTGTCGTAGTCAGTAGGACGTGCAACTTGTTGTATGCCCGACATTCTTGCCCGAAAGGCTCATTCTCGGCCCCAACTTCCCGGCATAATCGTGTGTCAAGCGAGCCACCTCCAGTGAACCTTGACGCAAAGGCCCCGGAGGCCTTATTCTTGATGTTTTGACGCCCACATGAAGACAACGCCGGACATAGCGATCATCGGCCCAGGCAAGGTCGGCGCCGCCATTGGCATCCTGGCCGTGCGTGCCGGCTGGCGCGTGGCCGCCGTGGGCGGTCGCGACCTAGCCAAGGCCCAGTCCGCCGTCCGGGCGATCGGACCTTCGGTGGAGGCGTGCGGGCCGGCCCAGGCCGCCGCCAAGGGTCGGCTGGTCCTTCTGACCGTCAGCGATGAAGCGATCGCGAGTGTGTGCGACGCACTGGCCGCGACTGGGGCGTTTGAGGCCGGCGCCGTCGTCGCCCATTGCAGCGGCGTGCTGGACAGCAGCGTGTTGGACTCGGCCCGCCGGGCCGGCTGCCACGTCGGCTCGATGCACCCGCTCCAGACCTTCCCGTCGGCACAGGCGGCGGTGGAGAAGATGGCTGGGGCCTACTGCTTCATCGAGGGCGACGCGGAGGCGGCGGCTGTGCTGGAGGACCTGGCCCGCGATATCGGCGGCAAAGGCGTACACATCGCCGCCTCGGCCAAGCCGCTCTATCACGCCTCGGCCGTGATGGCGTGCAACTACGTGGCGGCCCTGCTGGACGCGGCCCTGGCCTTGTGCGGCGCCGCCGGCATCGACGCCCAGACGGCCGGCAAGGCCCTGGGCCCGCTGGTCCGCGCGACGGTGGACAATTGCCTGGCCGCCGGAGCGGCCTCGGCGCTGACCGGGCCCATCGCCCGGGGCGACGTGGCCACCGTGCGGCGGCACCTGGAGGCCCTGGCCGGCAGCGAGGCAGATCTCGACGAGTTTTACCGCTCCGCCGGCAAATGGACCGTCGGCCTGGCGCAGCGAAAAGGCACACTTGACGCAGCCGCCGCCAAGCGGCTGAGAGAATTGCTGGACAGTCCGTTTAAAAAGGAATGATGATGCCCGCGAAGATTATTGACGGCGAAAGTATTGCAGCCCAGATGAATCAGCAGACAGCCGCGGAGGCTGCGGCGTTGACCGCAGCCGGGAAGCCGCCGCTCCTGGTGGCCGTGCAGGTCGGGGAGAACCCCGCCTCCAAGGTCTACACCAACATGCAGGCCAAGAACTGCCAGGCCGTCGGCATCGGCTACGAACTGCTGAACCTGCCGGCCGACATGACGCAGGCCGACCTGCTGGCCCGCATCGGGCAGCTCAACAACGACCCGAAGGTCTCGGGCCTGATCCTCCAGATGCCCCTGCCGCCGCAGATCGACGCCCGCACGGTGCAGGTGACCATCTCGCCGGAAAAGGATGTCGAGGGCATGGGGCCGGTCAACATGGGCCGGCTGTTCTACGGCGGCGGCATCGTGGCGCCCTGCACGCCGATGGCGGCCGTCGAGTTGCTCCGGCAGACCTGCCCGGACATCGCGGGCAAGGAAGTCGTCGTCGTCGGCCAC
Source organism: Phycisphaerae bacterium (assembly GCA_041661865.1). Lineage (GTDB taxonomy): Bacteria > Planctomycetota > Phycisphaerae > SM23-33 > SM23-33 > JBAZTO01. The sequence continues at coordinate 25,964 of JBAZTO010000050.1, forward strand.
AGCGAGATCGTCGGCAAGCCCATCGCCATGATCCTGCTCCAGAGCTTCTCGGCCTCTCCCACCGTCACCGTCTGCCACGTCGCCACGCGCGACCTGGCCTACCACACCCGCCGGGCCGACATCCTCTTCGTGGCCACCGGCGTCAGCCAGGCCCGCTACCTGGGCTATCTCAAACGCAAGAAGAAGGACCCCGAACTTGCTCCGCCGGACCTCTCGCCGCTGATTCGCCCCGACATGCTGCGTGAGGGCGCCATCGTCATCGACGTGGCCATCAACCGTATCCCCAAGGGCTTCGACGCCGAGGGCAAGTGCCTCAAGAACGACAAGGGCAAGGATGCCATCATCACCGTCGGCGACGTGGATTATGACGGTGCGCTGGACAAGGTCGCGGCCATCACGCCCGTGCCCGGCGGCGTGGGGCCGGTGACCGTGGCCATGCTCCTGAAAAACACGATCGCCTGCGCCAAGGCGGCAGGATAGCGACGTACTCTGTGACCCCCATGATACAGGCGCGGCGGAGTTCCTACTCCGCCGCGTGAAGAGCGGCGGGCCGTGCCCGCCCTACCCGTATCAAGACTCTAAAGGAATAGGATATGGAAAAGACCAAGATCGGAATCGTCGGCTGCGGCAAAATCAGCGGAATCTACTTCAAGGCGGGCAAGACATTCGAGATCCTCGATATCAAGGCTTGCGCGGATATCATGCCAGATCGCGCCAAGGCTGCCGCCGAGGCCAACGGCTGCCAAGCCATGACCGTCGAGCAGCTCCTGGCCGATCCTGAGATCCAGATCGTCGTCAACCTGACGATCCCCAACGCCCATTATTCGGTGGCGATGGCTGCGGTGGCTGCCGGCAAGAGCGTCCACAATGAAAAGCCCCTGACCATCACCCGCGAGGAGGGCAAGAAGTTGCTGGCTGCCGCCAAGGCCAAGGGCGTCCGCGTCGGCTGCGCGCCGGACACGTTCATGGGCGGCGGGCTCCAGACCTGCCGCAAACTCATCGACGACGGGCTCATCGGCCAGCCGGTGGCCGCGACGGCCTTCATGACCTGCCGCGGACATGAGAGCTGGCACCCCGATCCCGAGTTTTACTACAAGGTCGGCGGTGGTCCGATGTTCGACATGGGCCCCTATTACCTCACGGCCCTGGTTTCGATGATGGGGCCCATCAAGCGCGTGACCGGCTCGGCCCGCGTCACCTTCCCCGAGCGGACCATCACGTCCCAGCCCAAGAACGGCACGAAGATCAAGGTGGACGTGCCCACGCATGTCGCGGGCGTGATGGACTTCGCCAGCGGCGCCGTCGGGACGATCATCACCACCTTCGACGTGTGGGGGGCCAACCTGCCGCGCATCGAGATTTACGGCACCAACGGCTCGCTGTCGGTGCCCGATCCCAACGGCTTTGGCGGCGTGGTGAAGTATTACCCGCCGGAGCGCAAGGTCGAGTGGAAGGAGATGCCGCTGACGCACGGCTACGCCGAGAACAGTCGCGGCATCGGCGTGGCCGACATGGCCTACGCCCTCCGTAGCGGCCGGGCGCACCGCGCCAGCGGCGAACTGGCCTACCACGTGCTGGATGTGATGCACGCCTTCCATGACGCCTCCAGCCAGAACAAGCACGCGATGCTCGAAAGCACCACCCAGCGCCCCGCCGCCTTGCCAGTTGGCCTGGCACACGGGCAACTGGATGCCTAGCGGACCGTCACTCATCCAACGACCTATCAGTAAGATGTGACAGGGCACCGGAGATCATTGACCGCACTACGGCCTTGATTCTCGGTCTAGTCCGGGTGATAATGTAGCGTCACTGGATCAGGCGGCGCCGCCCCCAACTTTAGGGGCTGCCATCGCGGGATCCTCGAACGCCAGGGCATGGCGACAATCGCCTACACGGCAGGAGAATGTTATGGGCAAGAAACTGTATGTCGGAAACCTCAGTTACGATGTGAACGACGCGGACCTCAACCAGTTGTTCGCGCAGCACGGCACGGTGGCAAGCGCCGTCGTGATCATGGACAAAATGACCGGCCGCAGCAAGGGCTTCGGCTTTGTCGAGATGTCCGGCGATCAGGAAGCCCAGGCGGCCATCGCCGCGCTGAACGGCAAGGAGTATTCCGGCCGCGCGTTGACGGTGAACGAAGCCAAGCCCCGCGAGGATCGTCCCAGCGGCGGTCGAGGCGGCTACGGTGGTGGCGGCGGTGGTGGTGGCGGCCGGGGCGGCCGGTACTAAGCTGCCTGCCATAATGTTTGAACAGTTATTCAACATCCTGCCGAAAGAGTGGTTAAGGACGATTTATCCGGTCATGGAGGACCGACAAGATGTCTCAACCATT
>JBAZTO010000051.1:0-28144 GCA_041661865.1 Phycisphaerae bacterium
CACCACAAATCCATCCGCCCACACCCCTCTACCCTCTATATACGCCCTCAGCACCCAGTGTGAAATATGCGGGCTAAAGGTCTTGCCCTCGCCCAGCCGCAGTAGCAAGGCTGATGCTGTGCCGGAATCCGGCCCGACCCCCGCGAGCAACTGCTTGAGCGTCATTGACTCCTTCGGAAGGCCGAAAACGCCCGGCCTCTTCACATCGCCCATGACATAGACTTCCCTTGCAGGGGAGCGCGATCTATCCGCCCCCTGCGTGGCCGGCTGGGATTCCGCGTGCGACGAAGTTGCAGGCCCGGCGGGTTGCGTGGCGGGCGAGAGGTTCTGTAGGAGCTTGTAGCGGATTCTCGTCGCCTTGGGGTTGTCATTGAAGCCGACGATCTCCAGCAGCCCGGTCGCCCCTTCACGGGGGCGTGGATTGAAACCCGAAGGACTGCAAAACCGCCGTCGATCGCCGTCGTCGCCCCCTTCACGGGGGCGTGGATTGAAACAGATTCCAAGTGCGGAGTGCGAAGTGCGTAGAACGGTCGCCCCCTTCACGGGGGCGTGGATTGAAACACGCTGGCGGTTACAGGCACGCCCTGGCAATGGGTCGCCCCCTTCACGGGGGCGTGGATTGAAACCGGGTCCATCGCGATCATGTAGCGACGGTTGGGGGTCGCCCCCTTCACGGGGGCGTGGATTGAAACATTCTGGATCCGGGCGCGTTCGACCTCGCTGATGTCGCCCCCTTCACGGGGGCGTGGATTGAAACGACGCGACGAACCATGGCAACTACGTGCCGGTGGGTCGCCCCCTTCACGGGGGCGTGGATTGAAACCTTCAGGCTTGCGGCGTACTGTCCGGCGTGACGGATCCCGGGTGAAGCTGCCATCAGGGTGAACATAATACGTCACCGCATGATGCCAGTAGGCCAACAGGATCTCGTTGAGGCTGGGACCGTTTTGCTGGCCTGCCGGGCCGCGGTAGATGAACTCGTTGCTGAGCCTGGCGTAGGCCTGCCCGCGAGCCTTGTGGTTGCAGTACTCTGGAATCCTGATTTTTCGGATCATGATTCACTCCCTCTCCAGTGAACCACACCAATGAAAAAACGCAGTCCGACAACTGTCTGACAAGGACAACAAGTACAGATCGACAACTGGAAACTTTGAAATGGGGCTGTTGCATGCGGCACCTCGCTCGCTTGGATGCCAAAGTGTGTACGGTACACACTTGCGGGGTCGTTACGAGCTGTGCCGCCGAACGTCGGCGGGCCTGGAGTGCCCTGTGGGGCAGGGAATTACAACATAGCGGGCGATCGGATTCGAACCGACGACGTCCAGCTTGGGAAGCTGGCATTCTACCACTGAATTACGCCCGCAACCTGGATCGCTTCGCGAGAAACGCTCCTGGCCGGCCGACGCCCGCGGACGATTCCGCCGAGCGCGATGGGCCAACAGCAGAATCATATCGCGCGGCGGAGGTTTGTCCAGCGTGCAGACGAATTTTCCCTGCACAGGTGCGGCGTGGCGCAGCTGCGGCGTCGCCGGCGGATGACCGGGCCGACTCCTATGAAATAGCTGACGCCATTGCGGTCGCAGGGCAAACATATCTAAAAAGAGACCTTAGCCGCGAATTACGCAGATTACGCGAATTCCAGGAGATAAAGAACTGACAGTAAGGCCTGGAAAGATTTCGCGAAAACAACCAAGCTGGATCGAGCTTATGATTTTTTCCTTTTTCGCGTCTGTCTTCGCGGAATTCGCGGCTGATTTCTTGGGCGACCCACTTACTTCACTCTTAGATGCGATGGCCCTGATTGCGGTCGCCAGCGCCCTTGCTTTTGGTTCCAATTCCGCTACACTGCACCGTAAGCTCAGGAAAGGGACTTCGATGCCAGTAGCCTACTTTGACTGCTTCGCCGGCGCCGCCGGGGACATGATCGTGGGCTCGCTGCTGGATGCCGGGGCCGACTTCGAGGCCCTCAAGGCTCACCTCTCGCGCCTGCAAGTGCCCGGTTACAGCCTCTCGGTCGAGACCGTCCGCCGCGCGGGCCTGGCGGGGACGAAGTTCAACGTCGAACTGCACGCCCACGACCACGGCCACCGGCACCTGGCCGACATCCTGGCCATCATCGACTCCGCGAAGTTGCCCGCCCGCGCCGCCGAGCGGGCCGCGAAAGTTTTCACCCGCCTGGCCGAGGCCGAGGCGAAGGTTCACGGCACCGGCGTCGAGCAGGTCCACTTCCACGAGGTCGGGGCCGTCGACAGCATCGTGGACATCGTCGGCGCGTGCCTGGCCCTGGAGTTGCTGGACATCGACACCGTCCGCTGCTCGGCCATCCCGACGGGGCGCGGCGTCATCAAGTGCGATCACGGGGTCATGCCCATTCCCGCGCCCGCGGTGGCCCGGTTGCTCGTCGGCGTGCCCATCGCCGAGGCTGACATCGACGGCGAGGCCACCACCCCCACCGCCGCGGCCGTGCTGACCACGCTGGCTGAATCCTTCGGCCCGCTGCCGGCCATGGACGTCCTGGCCGTCGGGTGCGGGGCCGGCACGCGGGACAGCCACCACCTGCCCAACCTGCTCCGCGTCTTCATCGGCCGCCTTTCCCAGGGCGGCGGGGCCGACGCCGTGGTGGAACTGTCAGCCAATATCGACGACTGCACCGGCGAGGTACTCGGCGCGACGGTCGGCAAGCTGCTCTCCGCCGGTGCGGTCGACGCCTGGGCCTGCCCGCTGGTCATGAAGAAATCGCGACCCGCCTGGATGCTCTCAGCCCTGTGCAGCCCGGCCGACGTCGCGGCCATGGAACAGATCATCTTCAGCGAGACCACCACCTTCGGCATCCGCCGCCACGCGTGCAGCCGCACCAAGCTCTCTCGCCGCCACGAGACGGTCGAGACGCCCTACGGGCCCATCCGCGTGAAGGTCGGCTCGAGCCCGGCGGGCGAAATCACCGCCTCGCCGGAGTTCGAGGACTGCCTGGCCGCCGCCGCCAGCCACCACGTGCCGGTCCGGGAAGTGCTCGCATCGGCTGCGGAGGCCTACCGCCGCAAGGGGCGGCCATGAGCGAGCAGGAATTGCAGCGCCTGCTGGATGCCCTGCCGCCGCTGCTGGCGGCCGCCGGCGTCATAATGCTCTTTGCCGCGGCCCTGCTGCGCCACCGACGCCTCGCCCGGGCCCGCCGGGCCGGGAAGCCCGATGCCGATCGCCTCGCCCACGATGCGGCCGCCCTGGCCGAGCAACTGGACAAGTTCGCAAACCAGGTCGAGGCCCGCGTCGATGATCGCCTGGAGCGATTGCAGCGTCTGCTGGATGAGGCCGACGCCAGGATCGCCGAGTTGCGCCGCCTGACCGGATCATCGCCGGCGCCCCGCGCTGCCGAAAAGCCCGGCGCCGCCCCCGCCGGCAGCATGAGCCTTTCGCCTGTCGAACAGGTGCTGAACCTTCACGATCAGGGGCTTGCCCGCCTCGATATCGCCCGCCGCCTAGGGATGGAAATCGCGCAGGTGGACCTGACGCTCAACCTCTATCGCGCCGCCGCGTCCCGTCGCTGAGCGGTCTTACGAAACTGCGGGGTGGGTGCCACCGTTTGACGAGTCACATAGCACGATCTAATCTTCCTCAGGCGGAGCTGGTTTGTCCTTCTGCTCGCCGCGGGCCATGGCGATCACGCCGGTGCGGGCCAGTTCGCGGATGCCGTAGGGCCGGGCCAGTTCGATGAAGGCCTCCAGCTTGTCTTCGGGGCCTGACAGTTCGATGATGACACTCTCGCGGGCGACGTCGACGACCCGGCCGCGGAAGAGGTTGACCATGTCAACCAGTTCGGACCGCTTGTCGGCCTTGACCGAAACGCGCAGCAGCATCAGGTCGCGCTCCAGGTAGGTGACGGTTTCAAAGTCGCGGACCTTGACCACCGGGACGATCTTGGCCAGTTGCTTGCGGACCTGTTCGAGCACGCGGTCGTCGCCGATAACGACGATGGTCATGCGCGACAGGCCGGGGTCTTCGGTGCGGCCAACGACCAGCGAGTCGATGTTGAATCCCCGCGCCGCGAACATGCCGGCCACGTGGGCCAGGACGCCGGGCTGGTTCTGAACCAATGCGCTGATGACGTGTCTCATTCGTTTTCTCCCTTCTGTGGAGATTCCTGCTTGCGTTTGTTTTGCTTTCGGATCGCGAAGAGCATATGAGTGCCCGCCTCCAGCAGGCCGGGGCACTGGCACAATTCAAGTTCAGCTTCGACAATCCGATTCCATAGTTCAGGCGTTGCCGCAACATTCTGCAATGCCTGCGCATCCGAGTGCGCCAAGAACCCGCCGCACCATGTTTTCGCAACCTTCGCCTTGGCTTGGCGGCAAAGGCGGCGTACGTCCTCTTCACGCATCATGTGTACATAATGACGGTTTGGCGGGGCGTAATGCTCCTCGTCCTGCTGACCGGTACGCAGCAGCCAGTCCACAATTGGCAGTCCGCCACGGCGATAGTCGGACACAAGCCCGCCCATAGCCCAGCGCATCACGCCGCGCAGGCTCATCACACCCAGCAGCAATACGCCCGCGGGGGCCAACACGCGAAGCATCTCGCCCATCGCTTGGGTCTCTTTTTCAAACACATAATTCAGAGCGCCGCCGATGCACACAACCGCATCGAACGACTCGTCCTGGAACTGTGACAGATCGCAGATGTCGGCTTCGGCAAAGCACTCAACGCGTTCGCCCAAGCCCAACTCCGTCATCTTCCGACGGTTGAATTCCAACTGGCTTGGTGAGATGTCTGTAACCGAAAGTCTTGGCGTGAGGCGAGCCAATTCGACGCTGAAACGACCTGCACCGGCCCCTAGCTCCAGCACTCGCGCATCAGGCGATACCACATCTTGGATTGCGTGAAGGTGCGCAACGCACATCAACCGCCCGCATGCGTCGCTATCCAGGCGGTCCCATTCTTTTTGCGCGCGAACGTCGTAAAATTCCCGCGCCTTCTGAGCATTGTATGCCATAGTGTCCCACCCTGCCTTTTCAGGCCAGCTTGCCCAGGTCCATCTCGTGGAGGCCCTTGCCGGTGGCGACCATCGGGTAGACGTTCTCTTCGGGCTCGACCATCACGTGCAGCACGACGGGGCCTTCGGTCTTGAGCATCTTGACGATGGCGTCGTCCAACTCGCTTCGGTCCGAAACCTTCATGCCCGTGGCGCCGAAGCCCTGGGCGATCTGCGAGAACTCCGGGCACGGATGATCGACCGACGAATACCGCCGGCCGTAGAACATCTCCTGCCACTGCCGCACCATGCCCAGGTAGCTGTTGTCCAGCACGACGAACTTGACGGGCATGCCGTAGCGGACGGCCGTGATGACCTCGACCATCGTCATGCAGAAACTGCCGTCGCCGTCGATGTCGATGACGGTGGCCCCGGGGGCGGCAAACTGCGCCCCGATGGCTGCCGGGCAGCCAAAGCCCATCGTTCCCAGCCCGCCGGAGGTGATGACCTGCCGCGGCTTGCGCCACCCGTAGAACTGAGCGGCCCACATCTGGTGCTGGCCGACGCCGGTGGCGACAATCGCGTCATGCCGCGTCAGCTCGCCCAGCCGCGAGATCACTTCCTGCGGCTTGATCTTGCCGTCGGTCTCGTACTTGAACGGGTAGCGGGCCTTCCACTGCGCGATCTTGTCCAGCCAGGCCGAGCGGTCCTTGGACTCGATGAACTCGAGCATCTTGCCCAGGATGTCGCGGGCGTCGCCGACGACGGGGATGTCGACCACCACGTTCTTGGAAATCGACGAGGGGTCGATATCGATGTGGATGATCCTGGCGTGCGGCGCGAAGTGGGCCAGGTTGCCCGTGACGCGGTCGTCAAACCGCGCGCCGACGGCGATCAGGCAGTCGCACTCCTGGACGGCATAGTTGGCCGTGGCCGAGCCGTGCATGCCCAGCATCTGCATGGCCAGCGGGTTGCGCTCGTCGATGGCGCCCAGCGCCAGCAGCGTCGTGGTGACGGGGATTCTGCCCTTCTCAGCCAGCGCGCGGAGCTCCGGGGTGGCCTGCCCGGTGACCACGCCGCCGCCGACGTAAAGGACCGGGCGCTGCGCGGCGTTGATGGCATCGGCAGCCGTCTTGATCTGGCGGCTGTGGCCGATGGCGCGCGGCTTGTAGCCGGGCAGGTCCAGCGCCAGTTCGGGCTCCTGCTCGCACGGGGTGGTCGTGACGTCGACGGGAATGTCCACCAGCACCGGCCCGGGCCTGCCGGTCCGCGCCAGGTGGAAGGCCTCCTTGACCGTGCGGCCGAGATCCTCGACCCGCTTGACCAGGAAGTTGTGCTTGGTGATGGGGCGCGTGATGCCGGTCATGTCCGCTTCCTGGAAGGCGTCGTTGCCGATCAGGGGGCTGCGGACCTGCCCGGTCAAGGCCACCATCGGGATGGAGTCCATGTTGGCCGTGGCCAGGGCGGTGACCAGGTTGGTCGCGCCGGGGCCGGAAGTGGCCAGGACCACGCCGACCTTGCCCGAGCAGCGGGCGTAACCGTCGGCCATGTGGCCGGCGCCCTGCTCGTGACGGGTCAGGACGAACTTGATGGGGCTCTTGTACAGGACGTCGAAGATCGGCAGCACCGTCCCGCCGGGAAATCCGAACATGACATCGACGCCCTCGGACAGGAGCATCTCGTGGAGAACGTTGGCTCCGGTTTGACCGGCCAAGCTGCCGCCGCCTGTCCTGGCTTTGGGGCCCGGAGCCTTGGCCTTCCTGCTTATCTTCTTTGGCATAGTGCTAGTTCCTTTGATTCCGAAATGTTACACGAACCAGGGGCACCAGCGGCAGCGGAAAATCACCGCGAAAACATTGCCGTGGAACTGCCCCGAAAGGGCTTGGGGAGGGCCGCTACGCCTGCAGCACGCGCAGCGACCTAGAGTACAGCGACTACATACAGAGCCGGCAGCACAGACAGACGCCCAGCCGCGGGGCCGGTAAGGGTGACGCCATATTGACGCATGCCGTGTGCCATGTTGAAAGCTATCTTAGGCCGGTATCCCAGGGCTGTCAAGTGATTCTCTAGATCAGCAGGGCCTTTCAGTTCTCGGCGTATCGCACTGGTAGCACAGGCGTCTCGCCTGTGTCTCCTCAGTCTTCATCCACAGCCGGGACGGCTGTGGTACCAACAGCTCAGGCCTTGACCAGATTGAACATTTCGACGTCCTTGATGGGATTGACCCCGCGGGCCTGGATCTGGGCGATGGCCTCGTCACCGCTGATCGGCATGCGCGGGAGGGTTTGATCGGAAGCTTTCATTCACTGCTTTCCCCGGCCAGGGCGTCGATCAGCCACAGCGGCGGGCGGACGGCCTTGCCCGCTGCGTCGGTGACGGCGTGGACAGTGTAGCCGCTGGCGACCGATAGGCCGCTGTCGGCGTGGACGATACGAAGGTCAAAACGGATGGAGGCCTTGCCGTTCATGGCCGCCGAGGTGGTCATGGTCAACTCGTCGTCGTAACGGGCCCGGCCCTGGTATTCCAGATGCGCCTCGACCAGCGGAAGGAAGAAGCCTTTCTCCTCCATCATGGCGTAGGGCAGGCCGATGGAGCGGAGCAACTCGGTGCGGCCACACTCGAACCACTCCAGGGCACGCGAATTGTAGAACGTGCCCATCTGGTCGGTCTCGCTGTAGCGGACGCGGAATTGCATCGTGTTTTCGGGCAAGGTCGGTTCCTCAGATCAGCCCCGACGCGGGGCCTGGAAGATGCCATTTTGCCAGAAATGGGCAAGAACATCAAGATGACATCAAAGGGACCAGGGAATAGGGAATGGGCAAAAGGGAAAAGGGCCGGGTGCCGTGGTCGCGGCGTTTGCGACCACGCATCGGCTTCGCGTTTGTACAAGAGCGACACTCCCGCTCGCTTCGCGCTCGCGGCTAGTCGGCCCAGGCGCAAACGTCTCTCGGTATCCGGTCTTCGGTAGTCCGGTGCTGCTACGATCCCAAGTATTCCCGCATGGCCGTGGCGAGGGTCTGGAAGGTCCAGCGCCGCTTGGCGTCGTCGCACTCCAGCAGCGTCACGCGGAAGCCGTCGCGCTTGCAGCAGAAACCCGTCAGCGGCACCACGCAGATGCCCGTCGCGCCCAGCAGGTAATAGACAAAGCGGAAGTCGTTGGACACTTTTTTGGTCAGGTCCTCCACCATCGCGCGGACCTTGGGGTTCTCGATTTTGAGTGTCTGGCCGCTATTGAGCACGCCGTCCTCGAACATCACCGTCAGGTAGAAGGCGCCGCTGGGGCAATTGATCTGCAAGCCGGGGATGCCCTTGAGCAACTGGCAGGCTTCCTTGGCGCGGGCCTCGTAGGTGCCGGCGCGCTTGGCCAGGTGGGCCGGGTAACGCGCGTCGCCCATGATCTGCGGGATGGTCAACTGCGGCATGGTCGTCGAGCACACTTCCAGGCGCTTGGAGGCCAGCAGCGAGTTGACGTAGGTGTTGAACATCTCGTCCCGGCCGCGGTTGAGCACCTCGATCCAGCCGCAGCGGCTGCCGGGCCAGGGGAATTCCTTGGAAATGCCCCGCATCACCAGGCCGCACACGTCGCCGATGACCTCGCTCAGATGCAGCGTCTTGTGGCCGTTATAGACGATGTGCGTGTAGATTTCGTCGCAAATGACGAACAGCCCGAACTCGCGGGCCACCGCGACGATCTCCTCCAGCACCGCCCGCGGATAGACCGCGCCGGTGGGGTTGTCAGGGTTGATCAGCAGGATGGCCGCGATGGAGTCGTTGTACTTGACCTTCATGCGGATGTCCTCGACGTCGGGCATCCAGTTGTTGTGCGGGTCCAGCTCGTAGGTCATGTGCTCGTAGCCGCTGTGGGCGGCCTCGGCCGAGGAATGGGTGCTATAGGCCGGGGTGGGGCCCAGCACGCGGGCCTCGCGGCGCAGAAAACCGTAGACCTTGGCCACCGCGTCGCCAATGCCATTGAAGAAGATAATGTCGTCGGGCGTGACCTTCGCCCCGCCGCGGCGGTTGACCGCGTCGGCCAGGAAGGCCCGCGTCGCCGGCACGCCGGCGGTGTCGCAGTAGCCCCAGGACATCTCCTGGTCGACCACGTCCCGAAGAATCTGGCGGATCCAGGGCTCGATCTTCTCGCCCTTCTGGATCGGGTCGCCGATGTTTTCCCACGTGACATTCAGCCCCAGGTCGCGGAACTTGTAGCCGACCTGCACGATCTCGCGGATCGCGTAAGTCAACGATCCCGCCCCGGCATGAACTATGTTTCTACGCATGATGATGCGCCTCGAACTTTTCCAATAACGAATGATGAAACTCGAATGACGAGTCAAATCCAAATGACGAATAGTGCGCAGAACCCGGACGCAGTTTGACGCCCGGCGCGATCATTCGAATTTCGTGATTGATTCGTCATTCGTGCTTCGTAATTCGAAATTCAACTGCCAAGAGTAACAGGAACACTTCGAGCAGAAAGAACGCCATTTCTGCCGCACCTTGTGGTGCACTCTATCTCTTAGTCGGCCAGATGCCGCCGCCGACTACAGTCGCTCGGCGATCTGCACGGCGTTCAGGGCGGCGCCCTTGCGAATCTGGTCGCCGCTGACGAACATCTCGATGCCGCAGCCGTCGGGCTGGGAGATGTCCTGGCGGATGCGTCCAACCAGCACGTCGTCCTGGTCGCTGGCCTCCAGCGGCATGGGGAAATAGTTGGCCGCGCGGTCGTCGATGATCTTCACGCCCGGGGCTTTGGCCAGGATCTCGCGGACCTGGGCCTCGCTCATGGGGCGGCTGAACTGTATGTTGATCGCCTCGCTGTGGGCGCGCATGATCGGCACGCGGACGCAGGTGGCCGTCACGAGCATCCCCGGGCAATGGAAGATCTTGCGCGTCTCGTTGACCATCTTGTTCTCTTCTTCGTTGTAGCCGTTCTCGGACACCTTGGAGTTGTGGCTGAAGAGGTTGTTGACGATCTGGTGCGGGAACTTGTTTTTCTGGGCGGGCTTGCCGGCGGCGAAAGCCTTCATCTGCTCGTCCAGTTCCCACATGCCCCACGCGCCGGCCCCGCTGACGGCCTGGTAGGTGCTGACCACCAGGCGCTTGATCGGGTTGACCTGGTGCAGCGGCCAGACCGGGACGTTCATGATGATCGTCGAGCAGTTGGGGTTGGCGATGATGCCCTTGTGCTTCTGAATGTCGCCGGGATTGACTTCCGGCACCACCAGCGGAATGCCCTCGACCATGCGGAAGGCCGAGGTGTTGTCCACGATGACGGCGCCGGCGGCGTTGGCTGCGGGCGCGAACTGCTTGGAGATGCTCCCGCCGGCCGAGGCCAGCACCAGCTCGATGCCCGCGAAGCTCTTGTCGGTCAGCTCTTCGACGACGAGTTTCTCGCCCTTGAACTCCAGCGTCTTGCCGGCCGAGCGGCCCGAGGCCAATAACTTCAGGCTCGCCAGCGGGAAATTCCGCTGGGCCAGAACCTTGAGGAACTCCAGACCGACCGCGCCGGTGGCGCCCATGATTGCCGTACGCCAAGCCATCAAAACTCTCCATAAAAACCCGCCGGAACCACACCGGCTGGAACGGTGCATGATATCACGCCGGCCCCGCCTCCAGCCAGCGTTTTTTGAGCAGCGGGACTTGCGGGATGCACCGGCGGATTGTGGCAAGCCCGAGTCAGAAATGACACACTCTCACCTCTAACCTTTTCAAGCCGCCTGATATTGCGTACAATGATGGCGACAAACGGTTTCCTAGGAATATGCCCATGAATGACATCCTCAACAATGCCCTCGAGGGCCTGACGGACGAGATCCTCAAGAGTTATCGCTCCGACCCGCGGACCCAGCGGATCGGCCAGCGCTTCCTGCCTTCGCGGGAACGGATTGTCGAGATCATTGAGCATCTCCGCCGACTGCTGTTTCCCGGCTATTTCGGCGCCAAGATCCTCACCAACGAGAATGCCCGGTTCCACGTCGGCAGCCTGCTGGTGCGGCTGGGCGAGCAGTTGACCGAGCAGATCTGCAACTGCCTGTGCTACGAGACCGCCGAGAAGCACGGAGACCCCGACACCCAGAAGGCTGCGCAACTGGCCCAGGACTTCCTTGCGCGCATCCCGGATATCCGCGCGATGCTGGCGCTGGACGCCCAGGCCGCCTACGACGGCGACCCGGCCGCCAAGAGCATCGACGAGATCATCTACTGCTATCCAGGCTTCCTGGCCGTCACCGTCTACCGCCTGGCCCACGAACTGCTGGCCCTGGGCGTGCCGCTGATGCCCCGGATCATGACCGAGTACGCCCACAGCGTCACGGGCACCGACATCCACCCCGGCGCGCAGATCGGCAAGAGTTTCTTCATCGACCATGCCACCGGCGTGGTCATCGGCGAGACCAGCCGGATCGGCGACAACGTCAAGCTCTACCAGGGCGTGACACTGGGCGCATTGAGCTTCCCCAAGGACGAGCGGGGCAGGGTCATCAAGGGCCTGCAGCGTCACCCGACCATCGAGGACAACGTGACGGTGTATTCCAACGCCAGCATCCTGGGCGGCCAGACGGTTATTGGCAAGGGCGTGACTATCGGCGGCAACACCTTCATTACCGCCTCGGTGGCGGCCGACACCACCGTCTCCAGCCCGCCGCCCGAACTGAACGTCCGCAGCAAGAAGAAAGCAGGCAATTGACCCGCCGCTGCGTTAGAATGGTATGTGGATTCAGAGGTAACTAAAGATGAGCTTCGACTTCAGTAGCATTGCCGACGACTTCTTCGTCAACATGAACCTTCAGACCACCCTCGCCCTTCCCACTTCGCGCGAGACGGTGCTGCAGTTCTGCGAGGCCGTGCAGAAGGAATTCCGCACGATGACCAGCTTCTACCAGCGGGAAACGGGCGAGTACGTGCTGGAGAGCGATCACGAAGAAGGCAGCTACCTGTGGATGGAGATGCAGAATCACCGCCTGTCGGCTGGGTATTTCAACCCGCCGACGCTGGCCGATGCCTACAAGTTCCACTCCTGGCTGCTGGAGCGGAGCGTCTACTTCCTGGGCGTCAGCGGCCTGGACGTCGACTGCCTGGACATCCTGTTCGGCTTCAACCTGGACTTCCGCGGCAACAGGGACGCCGTGGCGGCCCGCGCGCTGCTGGAGGGTTCGCCGCTGGCGGCCTTGGTCAGCGGCGGCGGCATGAAGGCCATCGAGTTCGAGCCCAGCCTGGTGCTGGCCCTGGAAGATGCCTGCTACCTCCAGGCCCGCGTGACGCTGGAGACGCGTTCCAGCAGCTACCAGGTCCGCATGGCCGCCTACGAGGAAGAGCCCATCAGCATCTACTTCACCCTGCGCCAATATCCCCGGCCGGGGAAGGTCATGAACGTCCGCGAGGCCCTCGACCAGCAGTACTCCACCGGCGAGGACATGGTCGTCCGCCTGGTCATCCCCAACATCGTCCAGCCCATCGCCGCCGCCATCGCCACGGCGGAATGAAGCGATTGACGACGTCCCTCAACTAGCCGCGAGCGCAAAGCGAGCGGAAACTCACGACGTTTTCCGCCCCGCCTTGGCGTACTGGGCCACCAGCAGCTTGGCCCGCAGCACCTCAGCCACCGACCAGGCCTGCGCGATGCAGCCCTGGGGATGGTGCGGCGCGTCGCCGTCGAATATCTCGCTGATGGTTCCGATGCCCGCCTCGCTCAGGTGGGCGTCGAAGGGGGCCAGCCATTGGCGGGCCTGCGCGACGGCGTGGGCGGCGTCGGGCTCGGTCTTGAGATAGGCCTCGATGAACGGGCCGATCAGCCAGGCCCAGACGGTGCCCTGGTGGTAGGCCCGGTCGCGCGACTCCCAGGAAACGCCATACGCCTGGCGATAGCGGCCGTCGGAGGGCGAGAGTGTGCGAAGGCCCAGCGGGGTCAGCAGTTGCCGGCAGCAGGTGTGGACGACGGCGGCCTGTTGCTGGGGCAGCAGCGGGCTATGCGGGAGCGAGACGGCCAGGATCTGGTTGGGGCGAATCGACGCGTCGGGCTTGCCGCCGGTGACGCAGTCGTACAGGCAGCAGAGTTGCTCGCTCCAGAACACCCGCCCGAAGGCCGGGGCGATCAGTTCAGCCAGGTGGCAGTAATGGCTGGCCAGGGCCGGGTCGATCTTCTCGCAGCGGTCGGCCATGATGCGGTGGGCGCAGTGCCACAGGGCATTGATCTCGACGGCCTTGTCGTGGCGCGGCGTGACGACCTCCTCGCCCAGCTTGGCGTCCATCCAGGTCAGTTGCGTCTGAGGGCTTCCGCCCGAGAGCAGGCCGTCGGCGTCGGCGTGGATGTCGAACCGCGTCCCGTTGCGGTAGGCCGTCAGGATGGCGTGGGCGGCGGGCATGAGCACGTCGCGCCAGAAGGTCTGGTCGCCGGTGGCGGCGACGTAGCGGTCGGCGGCGATGATGAACCACAGCGACGCGTCGATGCTGTTGTAGTGGGCGGCGGTGGAATAATCGTCGAAGTGGTTGGGGATCATCCCCTCGCTGAGGGCGCCGGCGAAGGTCTTGAACACCTGCCTTGCCTGCTCGTATCGTCCCGTGGCCAGCAACAGGCCCGGCAAGGCGATGAACGCATCGCGGCCCCAGTCGGAGAACCAGTGATATCCGGCCAGGAGGGTCCAGGATGGCGGCGCGTTGGGAAAGCTCCGCTGGACGACGAAGGCATCGCCGGCCACCGCCAGGCGACGGGCAGTGTCGTCGGCGTCCTGCCCCACCGAAGCCGCCAGTTCCTCCAGCCGCCTGCGCCGCGACGCGACGGTGGAGTCAAACTCCACCACGGTGGGCTCATCCAGGCTGGCGGTGATCTGGCAGAGGGTCCCGTCGCTCACCGGGCAGGTGAAATGGCCCGGCGTGTACAGGTCCTCAAAGCCGTCCTGCCCGCGGGCCACGTCGGCGCGGTAAAGGAAGCGATACCACCATTGCGACCGCTGCTCGAACGAGCCGTCGCACGAGAGGTACAGGGCGTGCTGGGGCCGCAGGCGGTCTTCGATCTTGAGGGAGTGGCCGCTGCCCTCGAAGACCATCTGGTGAGGCTGAGAAACCTTCCGCAGGCCGTGAAAGTCCCGCATGGCCACGAAGGGCCACAGCCGCAACAGCGCCGCCGGCCCGTGGTAGGTGTAGCGGATGGCCACCGCGTTCGCCGCGTCGCCCAGGATGATCTCCTTGACGACCTCCCACTTTTCGCCGCGGTAGACAAACCGCACCGCCGCGTCGTTGACGAACTGGGCCAGGTACGTCACGCCGCGCGGAGAGAAGGTCTCGGCGAACTCGTTGGTGGCCAGCTCGTGCATCTGCTCGCCGATCTGCACCTGCTCCATGACCGTCGAGAGCGTGACGATCCTGCCCACCGGCGGGGTCGCGGCAGCCACCAGCAGGCCATGATACCGCCGCGTATTGCAGCCGACGATCGAGGACGACGCGTACGCGCCGATGCGGTTGGGCAGCAGCCACTCCCGCGACAAGTCGGCGTTGAGCGTGTCCGGCGCGGGGTGAAAGGTCATGGGCGGCAACGGCTGAGGCGTGCGGTTGGCAGTCATATATGCTTTCCTATCGGCCGAAGAGGTTCACAGACATTATAAGGAGCTTGGGACCCACTTGCGGGACTGGCCGCGAGGGATCCGGGAGCAACCAGATCGGACGGACACTGCCCGTCACAGCTTATTCGTGAGTGCGTCGCCTGGTGGCACATGGTATCATTGCTGAATAAGCGTTTCACACCAGGGAGACAATAATGCGGACCCTACGCACGCCAGTCATCGTGACGTTGGTTCTTGTACTCAGTCTTGTTTTGATTTTCCTAACTCTAAAGGGCACTTCACAGAAGGCACCAGCGACGGTTGGAAAGACCGGAATTTCCGAACGGGAACACATTAAGAGCGAAGATCACCTTGCCCCGGTTGCGACATCATTGCCGTCGCAAGACGCCTTATCTGACGACATTCGCTCGATTTCGCGAAAAGCCATGGAAGAGGCTGATCCACATGACTTAACAGTCGCCCGGAGACGTTGGGAAAACCAGGAGCAAGAATTCGCCCAGATGATCGGCAAGGAAAGTTTTGAGCAATCCCTCTCCATGATGGCTAATTTCCGGACGAATTACCTAACTGTTGTAACGCAGGATCGCGACATGTTGACATTGGCCTCGCCAACATGTCTGAAGCGGGTCATTTTCTGCCGACGCTTTGCGAAGCTGCTGGAGGACACAGCGACAGGCCTCTCGCCGGGGCAGCAGGCATTTCTCTCACAAATGATAAAGGAGGATTCCAAACGTCTTGCCGATCTACGGAACCAGGGGCAATCGCTGACAAGACTGCGGGCATGGCCGATGGATGGTGATGGGTCTGGAACCATCTATCCGCTCGCCCTCCGTCTTTACTCTGAATTTCTGCTGGTTGGAGAGCGTTCAGTTGACTCCTGTCTTCCGGAGCTTGTTGAAGCGCGATCGGCATTTGGTCGCGACATGAATTGGTCACTCATTAGTTATGCTTGCGACAAGGCGTTAGGAGTGGCAATCCCTGGCAACGAGGCTCAACGGAAGGTGCTGGATGATTACAGGAGGTGGAGAGAGGAGAACAAAAGTCATCCCATCTTCAACTACAGTGCAATCGCATTGCCCTCTTACCGAGCCGCACGGCGGCCGCTCGACCGCTCATCGTTTCTGGGAGCCACGCCTGACTTCTCTTCTGGGGCGCAAAAAGCGGAAATGCCTTGCATGTACCAGAGATTACGCATGGGTGACGGGGGGTATTACGAAAAAGGAAATTGCAGCGAAATGGGGGAGAAGGTTTTTGAATATGCTCAAGAGTATGTGCGACGGTCTTCACAATAAGGCGCATCTGGCCAAGACGCCTTGAAACCCGTTGTTACGGTCGAGCGGGCTTAGCTCTTGGCGCGGGTGCTGATGCGGGTGCGGACGTTGTCCAGAATGTTCATGTAGTTGATGTACGCGTCGTAGGGCGACTCGTAGGGGTTGAAATACTTGTGGACGTCCCCGTCGGCGAACCACTTGGTACACATGTAATAGAAGTGGTCGGAGGATTGCAGCTTCCGCCAGTCGTGGATGAGCGTGGCGTCCTCGGTGTCCAGGATGCGGTCGGCCAAGCTGTAGAGGTCGTGCAGGGCGTTGGCCTGCATGCTGTTGCCCAGCCAGGCCGAGATGTCACGCTCGGTGTCGGCCCAGGAGATCATGTGGGGCACATCCACCTCGCCCACCGACGGATAGCGCTGCACGGCCTGCGAGACGGTCAGGAAGTCGTTCTTGCCGGCGGCCAGGATCTTCTCGGGCAAGGCGCGAAGGAACTCGAAGATGCCCGTGTCGGCCCATTGGTGCTCGCCGAAGGTCTCGTAGTCCATGAACAGGTTGCAGACGTAGCCGTTGCCGTTGATCTGGTCGACCCAGCCGGCAAACTTCTCCGCCGTCAGAGGCCACTCGGTCCAGGCCCGGTTGGAGAAGCGGAACGCCACGTCGTCGCTGAGCCTGTAGTTCTTCATCAACATCTTCAGGTGCGAACAGTTGGGCGGATTGTAGATGAAGTTGGGGCTGCGGTAGCCCAGGATGTGGTCGGCGCCTTCGGTGAGAATGGCGTCGTAGCCCATCTCCTCGACCACCTTGGCCACGTCGTTGTTGTAGGTCAGCTCGGTGTTGCGGAAGATCCGGGGCTCCTGCCCCAGCAGGTCGGCGATGAACGCGCGGTGCTTCTTGGCCTGGGCGACGAACTCGTCGCGGTTGTACAGGAAGGCCAGGCTGTGATAGTAGGTCTCGGCGATGAACTCGACGCACCCGGTGCGGGCCAGTTCGTGGAAGGTATCGAGCACCTCCGGCGCCCAGCGTTTGAACTGCTCAATGACCGTGCCGGTCAGCGAATAACTGACGCGGAAACGCCCTTCGTGCTTGCGGATCATGTCCAGAATGGCGCGGTTGGCGGGCAGGTAGCACTTGGTGGCGACCTTGCGGCAAATGGTCTCGTTGCGCCAATTGTCAAAGTAGGTGGTGTCGCTGTCGAAGATGCTGTAGCGGCGGAGCCGGAAGGGCTGATGAACCTGGAAGTAGAAAACTACCGATGCCATAGGCCTATTCTTACAGCGTCAGGGGCGGCCATATTTCACCCGGGGAAAGAAAAATTCCTCCTCGGTCGGCCCGTCAGTTTCTCCTATCGGCCAAACTACTATAGATGCTGGAGAGCTTTTGGGCGCTGTCACGCCAGGAGAACTTTCTCAGCTCGATATGCCCGTGCTGGCGGAGCGTCCGCTGGAGCGGCGGGTGCCTCAGGACGGCCAGGATCTTGTTGGCCATCTCGTCGACATCCCAGAAATCCACCTTCAAGGCGTGCGTGAGGATCTCCGAGACGCCCGACTGCTTGGAGATGATGACCGGCACGTTGTGCGAAAGGGCCTCCAGCGGCGCGATGCCGAAGGGCTCGCTGACTGACGGCATGACGTACAAGTCGGCCATCTGGAAGATCTTGCCGACGTCGTCGCCGCGCAGGAACCCGGTGAAGGTGACATAGCGGCCGATCTTGAGGTCGGCTACGTCCTGGATGCAGCGAGTGATCATGTCGCCGCTGCCGGCCATCACGAAGCGCACGTCGGTGAACTTCTCGACGACCTTCTTGGCCGCCCGCAGGAAGTACTCGGGCCCCTTCTGCATGGTGACCCGGCCCAGAAACAGGACGATTTTCTCGTCCTGGCGGATGGGCTTCATCGGCCACTCGTCGCCGTTGGGCAGGTCCACCGCGTTGTAAACCACGTCGAGCCGGTCGGCGGGCACGCCGTAACGGGAGGCCACGATGGTGCGCGTCAGGTGGCTGACACAGACGACCTTGTCGGCCCCGTGCATGCCGGCCCGTTCGATGTCGTAGACCTGCTGGTTGACATTGTCGCCGCTGCGGTCGAACTCGGTGCTGTGGACGTGGACGACCAGCGGCTTGTGAGTGGCGGCAGCCACCGCCAGCCCAGCCGGGTAGGTCATCCAGTCGTGGGCATGGATCACGTCGAAGGTCTCACGCTCAGCCAGCTCCAGGGCCAGCCTGGCATAGCGGTAAACCTGGCCCATCAGGTCGCCGTTGTAGTGGGCCCCGGCGCCCTGCGAAAACTGGCCGCTGGGGACATCCGCGCCGGCGGCAAGGGCCGCCGCGGCCATCTGGGTCTGGAACATGCCCAGCATCTGCGGGGTGGCGCTCTTTCCCAACGCCACCTGGGCGACCATTTTCTGTACAGCGGCCGAGGACACCCGCGGATTGGCGTAGGCTTGCAGCACGGCGTTTACCTGGCGTAGCTCAACGTGGTGAAAAACGTGCTGCGTCGGGTCGGTGGACGATGATGAGGCGGCGGAGAAGGCTGAGCCTGGCCGGGTTCCAGTCAGGTTGGCGGCAGTTCGCATCTTGACATGGCTGGAGGCGATCGGGACGGCGGTGGGCAGCACGAATACTACTTCCACGCCCACCTCGTCCAATCCTTTCGTCAGGCCAAAACAGGCCGTGCCCAGGCCGCCGCTGATGTGCGGGGGGAACTCCCAGCCCAACATGAAGACTCTCATAGCCCACCTCGATGGTAGTTACAAAACCAGCATAAGTCGCGACAGTATATCCACAACGCCACAACTTCTGCATGATAAATCGCCTGGAGCAACAGCCACGCCGCGTACTATCCGCGTCGAAGGCGTTTTTCTCCGTGACGACGACCACTGCCCTGGTCAGGAAAAAATGTTCGGCGGTTACTTCGGTAAGCCATTATCCCTGCCGGAGGACCGAACGCAAGGGTTTGCCACCATAATGCCGGCCAAGACTGCCCCTGGGCCGCGGCTCACGGCCTGCGTACATCCATCTATTATAGACATGCCTCCGGTCCTTATTGGGGGGGCGAAACAAAATAGGGGATAGCCCTGTCGCCCACGCGGCTGGGCCCTCAGGAGACCAAGACTCCTCGCCCGCGCGGCGCGAATTTCCTCGGTCCGGCGAGAAACGATTGGTCCATTTTATGTTGGCCGCCGGCATTTCCGGCTCTTGGCCCGCGGGGATTGCAAATCTTCCGGAGAACTGGCTTGGGCAACCGGGGGCCAGGGGCTTATACTAAGCCTTTACCTCCAGCAGGGACGCGCAGGGAGTTGGAATGACAACGCTTTACCTCGCCCGGCATGGGCAGACCGAATGGAACATACAGGGGCGATTCCAGGGCCACGGGGATTCACCCCTGACGGCCTTGGGCCTGCAGCAGGCGGCAGCGCTGGCTGAGCGACTCAAGGACATAACCTTCGAGGCCATCTATGCCAGTCCCGCCGGACGGGCCAGCCACACCGCGCAGATCGTCCGCGGAGGGCGCGAAATCACGATTGTCCTGGACGAGGCCCTGCGCGAGATCAACCTCGGGCCGTGGGAAGGCCTGGACAACGAGCAGGTCCGGCGCGCCTGGCCGGCGGAACTGGACGCCTTCTGGCACGCCCCCCACCGCTATCAGCCGCCGCAGGGCGGGGAATCCTTCGCCCAACTCCGCGATCGCGTCGTGCCCTTCATGGAGGCCCTGGTCGCCCGGCACGCAAAGGCCAATGTCCTGGTCGTCACGCACGCCACGACGCTCAAGACCATCATGGCGCACTACGAGCCACGAGCCACCCAGGACCTCTGGAAACCGCCGGTCATGCAGCCGACGAGCCTGAGCATCGTCCGCGTCCGAGACGAGAAGGCTATCATCCTCACCCACGGCGACTCCAGCCACCTCGGCGGGGACAATGCCCAGTGGCATTGGACCGGCGCGAGAAAGAACGGCTAGCGGTCTGTCAGGCATGATCTGATCGCTGCCGAGAAGCCTTCTCAAAATGTTCCACGTGGAACAATCAACATTTGTGCGCGCAAATGGCTGACCCTGGCAAGAATCAGGAAAGCGAATTATCCCGCGTTTTTGCTGCGTACGGGGGCAATCGCCCAGCTTTAGCGCGCAAACCTTGTCGCGCGGCCCCTCATTTTTCGCGCCGCGATTGTTGCGCAGCCGCGCTGTCGCCGGCCCTGACACCCGCATATCAGAGAGGTGGGGGTTGCACCAGGTAGCACAGGCGTCTCGCCTGTGTCTTATCCGGGAAAAGATTCCGCGCAGGAAGTTGCACGCCCTACGGACTGTTCACGTCTTCTTTAACACAAGGATCTGCGTCGGCTTCCAAAAGGTGTCCGGTGTTCCACCAGCGATGGTCTCGAATCCGGCCTTGTCCACGATTCTCAGTCCGGCGGCAACCACCTCCTCCTCCATCTCCCGTCGAGTAAAGCAATGCCCGAACCCCAACGCGGCCGTGGCGTGCCCTTGGCAATCGCCCGTGAAGTAATCCCCGCTCTCCAGCAGGCGAAGGGTGTCTGGGAGGCTCTCGGGCTCACACGCCCGACGCTGCCGTCCCTTCTTCCACCCCCATGGCTGGTGGTCTTTCTGAACATCAAAATCGTGGTACGTCAGAAGAATCGTTCCCTCCATCTTGAGAACCCGCGCCGCCTCTCGAAATAGTCTTTCACGGTTTGGACGCAGAGGAACGTGGTGAATCATTTGAGTAATCAGGGTGACGTAGTCAAATGATTCCGGCGCGAAGTCGAGCGACACCCCGTCGCCAAGGTGGAACGGGATGTTGAGCCCAAAGTCTGCGGCGAGTGCTCTTGCCTGGGCGACCAAAGAGGCCGTGATGTCCACTCCTGTGACCGAGAATCCCATGCGTGTTAATGCGAATGCTTCCCTGCCGGCGCCACACCCCACATCGAGGACTGTGGCCGGCGGAGCCATGAAACTCTCAACCATGGCCAGTTCCGGCGGGTAGAGGCCGTTTTCACGTGCCACCTTAGCGTACTGGGAAACTGACTCGGGGGTTCCGTAGAAGTCCTGGACAGACTGGAATGCAGCCTTCACATGCTTGTCTTCGTAGGTGCTCATGTTGTTGTTTCCTGTGTAGCCTGTAGACCGAGGGCGTGACGATCTCTCGCCGGCCGTTGGATGCCCCCGGCCGGGGGCATCCAACCGATCACCGTTGACACCATTGGTATCGAATGGGATCATCTCTGGCAAGATACAAGGGCGTGCAACTCGTTGCACGCGGAATCGTTCTGCTCCCTCGTGGTCGCAAACGCCGCGACCACGGCACCTGAACGAGCGACAGAACAATCGTCCCTGCCCGCTCAGCCCTTGGCCCGCAAGATGCTCAGGAACATTCGCTCGGCCGGGCTGGGGGCCTTGCCGCGCCGGCGAAGGATGCCCAGGGGGCGGACCCATTTCTGGGCGTCCCGGAACCCGATGGCCACCAGGTCGCCGTGCTCGGCCTCGCGCTCGACGTTGCCGCGCGGCAGGATGCTGATGCCGGTGTTGATCTCGACGGCCCGCTTGAGCAGCTCGATGTTGTCGAACTCGTTGACGACGCTCACCTCGACCCCGCCGGTCTTGAGAAGGCGGTCGATGTAGCGCCGCGTGGGAATGTTCTCCTCGAAGGCGACGAACTTCTCGCCCTCCAGGTCCTGCGGGCTGACGCGAGCCGCCTTGGCCAGGCGGTGCCTGGGCGAGCAGACCAGCACCAGATCCTCCTGCGTGAGCGGGATGATCTCGATGGAGCGGTGCTTCTCGGGATAGGCCACCACGCCCAGGTCCATCTCGCCGCTGACGACGGCGGCGTAGATGCGGTTCCACTTGGTGTACTCGACGTGGAGGTTGACCTCCGGGTGGGCCTGGAGGAACTTGCGGACGTAGGGGTCCAGCAGGTAGAAGCCCACCGAGTAGATGGTGCCCACGCGGAGCACCCCGCGGACGGCATCGGCGGCGGACTTGACCTCCCCCACCAGTTGCTCGTAGCGGCGAAGGATGGTGCGGGCGCCATCATAGAAGGTCTTGCCCGCTTCGGTGGGCGCGACCAGCCCCCCGCCGCGGCTGATCAGTTGGGTGGCCAGTTCCTGCTCGAGTTTGGCCAACTGCTGCGAGACGGCCGACTGCGAAATGTAGTTGGCCTCGGCAGCCTTGGAAAAACTGCCCGTCTCCACCAGGTCGCAAAACGTCTTCATCACGTCCAGGTTCATGCCGCCGCCTTGTCTGTGCCCTGTGCCCGCGCCTATGAGCTAGCCTTATAGGTAACTGGCGCAGTTTAGCCAAACTAATACCCCCTGTCAAGGCCACCTCCCGGCCGAAACTGGTGCAGTGTCTCCAATAGATCGTAAACTTGTCTTCTCGCCTTGAAGCCGCAGAGCGGCGTCTTTCTTAGCCCAGGGCGAAGCCGAAGGCGAGCCCTGGGTGAGGCCACTCTCTTTCTCAAGCCCCGTCAGGGGCGTCTTGAAGCTCAAGACGCTCCTGTGGAGCTTGAATCCAGCAAGAGCCGCTTTCCCCGGGCTTGCTTCGCTATGCCCGGGGCTATCCAAGACGCACCTGACGGTGCTGACACCAGTGACGGCAAGTCGGATGCACTACACTAAGCCTGTCCCGCAAGGTCGCGCGGCTCAAGCCCCTGGGCATGATTGAAGCCCTCCCGCTATTCCGGTATTGCAAAAGTGCCGACTAACCCTATACTAGACCGACTCGTAATGGCCTATGTCGGCCCAGAGCGGCCTTAACGTTTAGGAGCCTGTATGGCACTGGCATTCTTTCGTCGTCGTCAGAAGATGGTGATGATTATCATGGCCATCTTGATGGTCAGCTTCCTGGTCGGCTTCCAGGGCCTTAGTTCCCTGACCGAGGGCAAGCATGGCAAGCAGTCCCTGGGCGCCACCAAATACGGCAACATCACGGTGGATGATCTCGAACTGGCTGATAGCGATCTGCGGCTGCTGAACTACCTCAACCAGAACGATCTGGACTTCCAGGCCATGATCGCAAGCAGTTCGCGTCCCGAGATGTCTTACGCCCTGCTGCTCAAGGAGGCCCAGAAGTCCGGCGTCGCGGTGGGCACCGAGGACGAGAACGCTTTTCTCAAGCAGCGAGGCCTGGAAGGGGCGAACCTGCAAGCCTACCTCACGCAGCTGCGCACGATCTTCGGCGAAGGCCTGAACGAATCGACCCTTCGCGCTGCGGCGCGACGCTGGTCGACGATCGGCAAGTTCTACATGCAGTCGGCCGTCATGACCCCCGCGTCCGAACAGACGATCATTCACCTTTTCCGCGACCTCAATGAAAAGATCGATCTGCGGACAGTCACGCTGAAGGCCGAGGATTTCCTCAAAGAAGTGGCCGAGCCCAACGATCAGGCCATCACCGCGCAGTTCAATGCCTATCGCGAGGCGCTCAAGGGTGACCCCAACAAGGACAACCCCTTCGGCTTTGGCTACAAGCAGCCTGACCGTGCCAGGATCCTCTACCTGCTGGTCCGCCAGGACGTGATCGAGCGGGTCTCGCGCCCCTCGGAAGAATCGGTGCGAGCCTTCTACCGCCAGAATGCTTCCAAGATGGTCCGGAAGGTTCCCGTCGCCTCCAGCCAGCCGGCCGAGGCGGGCAAGGGCGCCAAGACCACCCAGCCGGCCTCCGCGCCGACGGAGTTCAAGACCGAGCAGATGACCTTTGCCCAGGCCAAGCCGCTCATCATCGAGCAGATGTCCGCCGCCGTGGCCCGCCAGAAGGTCGAAGAGGTCCTGGGACGAGCCGAGACGCTCATCCGGGATTACGCCACCAGCACCGAGGCCACCAAGCTCAACGCCTACCAGTGGACCCGCGCCCGCATGATGCTGCCGGCCGATGCCGCCCTGGGCCAGAAGATCCAGGACCTGAACATCGAGGGCCAGACGCTTGAAAAGGCCATGGCCGTCCTGGCCGAAAAGGCCAACCTCAACGCGATCGCCTTCCCCTGGACCAGCCAGGGAGACAACGTGCTGGACCCCAACGTCAAGGTCACCCTCAAGGCCGAGAGCCTGACCCTCCAGGAAGCCTTGGACAAGGTCGCGACCCAGATCAAGTGGCCCAAGCTGCATTGGGCGATGTTCACCGGTTTTGAAGGCGTATTGTTCTCGGTGGCCCAGGACGGCGGGGTGGATTTCGGCCCCGTGAGCGTCAAGGAAACGCCCTTGATGGACTATGAGGCCATGAGCCTGGACCCCGTGCTGAGCACAGCCGCCAGCATGGCCGAAGAGCCTTTGCCCCAGGTTGTATTCACCTCGCCCGCTTTCGCCCAGGGCCGCAAGGGCGGCTCGTCGGTGAAGGTCGGCGAAGACGGCCCTCGCATGACGGTTAAGGCCTCCGGCGGCGGCCGGCTGCTGTGGCGGCTGATGCAGGCGGAACTCTCCTCCGCGCCCAGGAACATCAGCGACATCGAAGGACTGCGAGACCTCGTCATCAAGGATCTCAAGCTCCAGGCCGCCTTTGACCTGGCCCTCAAGCGGGCACAGGAGCTTGCCGCCCAGGCCTCCAAGAGCAGCCTGGCCGCCGCGGCCAAGGCCGGCAAGTTCACCACCAGCGAGACGGGCCTGATCCCGCGGATAACGCTCAGCTCACGACTGGAGCAACTGTTCATGTACGCCCAGATGACCGGCCGTATGCCGACAAGAAACATGGCCGTCGAGCAACCGTACGAATCCACATACTCGCAGGTGCCGGGCCTTGAATTGGGCAACCATGCCAGGGATTTCATGGATGCCGCCTTCGCACTCGCCCCGGCCAACCCCGAACCACCCTATAGTGATACACCGCCGGCGGTGGGCGTAGCGCCGTTGCCTTCGATCAAGGAAGTGGTGGTGATGCAGCGGATCGGTTATCAGCCGGCCGTCCAGAAGGCCCTGGGCGAGGCCGCGCCGAAATTGTCGTCGCAACTGGAAGAGAATCAGCGATGGCTCAACCGTATGCAATGGTTCAATTACGGCAACCTCGTCAAGCGGCTCGATTATAAGGATCCACGCGGCCAGGAGAAGTAGCTTGACAGCGTCGGCCGGATGGATAGAGTAGACGGTTTGCGGCGAGCCCGGCGATGGCTGGGTTGGGCTGCGGGATGCAGGCAGCACGCGGGTAGGTAGCTCAGTTGGTAGAGCACGTGACTGAAAATCACGGTGTCGGCGGTTCAACTCCGCCCCTGCCCATTTCCCGAGTAATCCGACCCGCAACCGGCGCCGCCCGGCGGCGGGAAAAACGAGGGGCCCTCTTGAGGTTCTGCGTTCCGGCGGACCAATCGGTATGACGAAACGGAACATGATCTGGGTGGCGAGCCTCTTGGTCGTCGCCGTCGCAATGTTCTGGGTGGCCCAGCGCCCCCGCCCGCTACCCATCACGCCGGAACCATCGGCCCCCCTTGAAGGTTTGCAGGGCGTCTACCACGTCCTCAAAGACAGCAGCTACCGCCCCCTCGACGACGCGACGCTCCTCCGCGGCGCCATCAGCGGCATGGTCTCGGCCATCGACGAGTTCTCCAGCTATGTCCCCGACGGCAAGGTTGACTCGTTCCAGCGCCGGATGGATGGCACGGAAGTCTCCACGGGCATCAGTCTCATCAGCCGGCACGGACAGTTGCGGGTGCTCAAGGCCTCTTACGGTTCGCCTGCCCAGCAGGCCGGCATTGTCGGCGGCGAAACCCTCCTGGCCATTGACGGTCGTCCCACCGACAACATGACCGTCGCCGAGGCCCGGATCGCCATCAACAGCGGCCCGCCGGGAACGTCGGTGAAACTGTCCCTGTCGCGCCCCGCGGCGGAAACCGCCCCGGCGGCCTCCCGGAGCCAGACCCTTGAAATCGCCCGAAAGGAATTGACCGTCGAGTCGGTCCGCGGACTGTATCGCGACGAGGCAGGCCGCTGGGTCTACGACCTGGGCGGCAAGATGCCGGCGGCCTACGTCCGCTTGTGTGAGTTCGTCCCCACCACGTCCGAGCAGCTTCAGATGGCCCTTCGCCAGGTCGAGGCGATGCGCGGGTTGGTTCTGGACCTGCGCGGCAACCCCGGCGGGCGCCTGCCCTCGGCGATCGAAGTGGCCGACCTGTTCCAGCGCGAGGGCCCCATCGTGACCATCGCCGGCCGCGACGGAAGCACAAGGCTTTGCCAAGCCCGCGCCGAGGGCAACTTCCCCGACGACATCCGCATCGTGGTCCTGATCGACGCGGAGACCGCCTCGGCCGCCGAGATCGTGGCCGGCTCGCTCCAGGCGGCGCGCCGCGCCGTCGTCGTCGGCACGCGAAGCCGCGGCAAAGGGTGCATCCAGACCATGATCCCGCTGCCCGGCCACCTGGGCCAGGTGAACCTCACCACCGGCGAGTTTTTCATCGGCAAGGGCCGGCCGCTGGGCCGCCAGCCCGGCAGCGACCGCTGGGGCGTGGACCCCGACGTCGAAGTGACCGTCTCAGCCCCCCAGGCAGAGCGGATGATGCACCTGTGGGCCCTGGCGGAAATGCCCGCGCAGGACTTGCCCCAGCCGGCCACCGCGCCCGCCACCAGGCCGGGTGCGACCCGCGCGGCGTCGATGCTGCCCGGCGAGTCGTCCATGGCGCAGCGGTCGATCCACGGCGACCGGCAATTGGCCCGGGCCGTCGAACTCCTGGCCGACCCGGAGCAGATGGACGAGATTCTCAAGCAGGCCCAGGAAACCACCCAACCGGCCAGCCAACCGGTCGGCGCCGAGGCGACCCCAGCGAGCAGGCCAGGAACATGACAATCGCTTCGACAGAGCAGGCCCGCCCCACCGGCGCGATCAACATCCTGGGCATCGAGTCCAGTTGCGACGAGACGGCCGCCGCGGTCGTGCAGGATGGCCGGCGGGTGCTGTCCAGCACCGTGGCCACACAGATCGATCTGCACGCGCGGTTTGGCGGCGTGGTGCCCGAGGTCGCCTCGCGAGCCCATATCGAGGCCATCAACACGGTCATCGAAACGGCCCTGGCCGAGGCGAAACTGTCACCCGGCGACATTTCGGCGGTGGCCGTCACGCACGAGCCCGGCCTGATCGGCTCGCTGCTGGTGGGCCTG
The DNA here is from genome assembly GCA_041661865.1 of Phycisphaerae bacterium. Classification (GTDB taxonomy): domain Bacteria; phylum Planctomycetota; class Phycisphaerae; order SM23-33; family SM23-33; genus JBAZTO01. The sequence goes on from JBAZTO010000051.1 coordinate 26,851, forward strand.
ATGGCCGCCAAGACGCTGGCGTGGCTATGGGACGTTCCGTTGATCGGGGTCAATCACGTTTACGCCCATGCCTACGCGCCGGCCCTGGACGCCGAGCCGATCGAATACCCCGCCGTCGCGCTGATCTGCAGCGGCGGGCACACCGCGCTTTATCGCTGCGCCGGCCCGGCCGAGCTGGAACTCATCGGCAGCACCCTCGACGACGCCGCCGGCGAGGCCTTCGACAAGGTGGCCAACATCCTCAACCTCGGCTACCCCGGCGGGCCCGTCATCGACCGCATCGCCCGCGGCGGCAATCCCCAGGCTGTGCATTTCCCGCGATCACTGCTCAAAGGCGAGTCGCTGGACTTCTCCTTCAGCGGGATCAAGACCGCCGTGCTTTATCATGTCCAGGGCGTGCCCGGCAGCAAGCGCCGCAGCGCCGGACACCAGGGCGCCGGCGAGGGCAAAGGCGCCGCCAACCTCGCACCCCAGGAGGTGGCCGACATTGCCGCCAGTTTCCAGGCCGCCGTCGTGGACGTGCTGCGGATCAAGCTCCGCCGCGCCGCCAAAATGATCGGGGCCAGGACCCTGATCCTCGGCGGAGGCGTGGCCGCCAACTCCGCCCTCCGCGCCGCGATGACCGAACTGGCCCACCGCAGCCACGCCGCGCTCCGCCTGCCCGAAATGCGATTCTGCGTCGACAACGCCGCCCAGACCGCCGGCCTGGCTTACCACCTGTTCCAGAGCGGCTGCGTGGCGAATCTCGACCTCGACGCCACCGCCACCGTCCGCCGATAGAACCTTGGCAGCACCCGTGCCGAACCAGACACAGGCGAGACGCCTGTGCTACCAAGGCGTAGGGCGTGCAACTTGTTGCACGCGGAATCGTTCCGTCGCAGACGCGCGGCGGGGTTCCTACTCCGCCGCGATAACCGCGGGGCGAAAGATAAAGAACAGGAGGTGGGGTAGGAACCCCACCTCCCGAGATGCGAAGACACAGGCGAGACGCCTGTGCTACCAAGGCGTAGGGCGTGCAACTTGTTGCACGCGGAATCGTTCCGTCGCAGACGCGCGGCGGAGTTCCTACTCTGCCGCGATAACCGCGGGGCGAAAGATGAAGCACAGGAGGTGGGGTAGGAACCCCACCTCCCGAGATGCACTTGCGACCTTCCCTTTTCCCTGGTCCTGTCAAGTCCTGGCTTCCGGTTGTCACTAACGTTTGATATTCCGATGATTGTTTCGGGGCGTGGGCTTCGCAGGGAGCCCGGAGGGCGACCGAAGAAGCCCACGCCCCAACGCGCCGTTCAGGCTA
>JBAZTO010000052.1:0-27420 GCA_041661865.1 Phycisphaerae bacterium
TCGGCCTTCGGCGCCGTCTACAACGTCGATGCCAACGGCGTCGACACGGCCCACACGCCGGGCCTGACGGCGGTGCTGTACACCGGGCAGGTCTGGGACGCCGAGAGCGGGCTGTACAACTACCGCAACCGCTACTACCATCCCGGCCTGGGGCGCTTCCTGGCCCGCGACCCCGCCGGCTACGGCGACGGGATGAACCTCTACGCCTACGTCCGCAACAACCCGCTACGTTACACCGACCCCGACGGGCTGACTTCCAGATCGTCGCTCCTGGGCACGAGCATCGGCGGCTCCCTGGGCAGCGGGTTCACGCCAGCGACGGCCATGCCATCGAGTTCGGGGTCTTCTAGCTGGGCATCGGGCGGCATAACATCGACGGCCAACAAAGCGTGGAACAGCGTGACAAGCGCGGTCAGTTGGGCCGGAAATGGAATAAGTAGTGCAGCCAATGCGGTGGGGAGCGTTGCCGTTGCGGCGGCAGACCACGTGAATACATTGGGTGGTCAGTTGAACGCGTTGGCTTGGACTGGGGAGTGGATGGACGCAGGGATTGTCAAGCAGGCTGGTGGAACGGCATTGGACTTCACGAAGGAGGTGGGGGCAGTCGCGGTCAAGAGTTCGACAATTGCGGCGAACACTTTTACTTTGGGGCTGAACGATTATCTGAACTCTCACTCGCAGACTTACATATCCCAGGCCCAAACGTCCGGCGACTCATGGTCAGCAGTGGGCCACGGATTTGCGAAGTTCAGTGGCGCAACGGGCTTAGTCGCGTCTGCGATAGGCGGTGGGACGGCGTTGGGTATCGGCAGGGCAGTGATGGCCACGCCGACGGGTGCGGCATTCGTGCAAGGTGCATCGGCTGTTGCCCCGTATGCGATGGCGGCAGTTGGCGGATACCAACTGGGTCAGGGCTACAGCGCCTACCGGCAAGGAGACTACACCAGTGCGACCTTCAACACCCTTAACGCCGGAGCAATGCTTTGGGGCGTGGGACAGATGGCTGGGGCGCAGGCCCCAAGTAGTGGCGGACTGGTGCATCTCACAAATGGAAAGGCCGGTGCGCTCATCAATGAATCTGAAGTGTTGCGGGGAAACATTTACGCAGGCCCGCTTTCCAACGCCGGCCAGAGTGGTCTTGGGGTGACACTTCGAACCGGTCTTTCTCCGGGCGCTTACGAGGCCGCCGTTCGAATTCCTTCGGCAGGCGAGGCAGCTTTTTCTAGCGTCAGACCGATTGGGCCTATGACCACATGGCAATGGCTCACGGGGCAACAGTATACCGCGAACGGAGTACTTAACTTATCCACCGGGGCATTTACACGCACAGGTGTCAACTGGAATCAGGTCTTGATTTACGGTACCGATGCGGCGATTACCGTTGGCACAGGGTACGGAATATATAGGATTGCGACACCACCATCTTCTGGAGGAGGCAACTGAGCATTCCTATCGGTCTGGTGACTACAAAGAATCAGTTTAGCTACATAGGAAAGCTAACATGAAAAAGATCAAACCAATAAACGTTATTTTGGTATGTGCCGCCGTCAGCATAGGGATTGCCATAGTGTGCCTAGGACTGAATATGATTACGCCGAACAAGACATTGGAGCATGTCGGCCTTGCTTTTATCGGTGTGGCCTTTACGGTTGCTATGATTCCACTGACATCACTTGTTATCTACCTGGGACTGAAGAAAGCAGCCTCAAAATGGCGTCAGCGATAATGAATTCCTTGCCACCATCTGGACCTACGACCAGTTGGTGGGCGACGATCTATTCCGCCGACGGCGACAAGGCCATCGCGACGCAGAAGAACGGCTCGCTGTATTACTTCGCCCGCGACCGTCTGGGCAGCACGCGGGCGCTGGTGAACACCGGCGGCAGCATCGTGGAGATGTACCATTACTCGGCCTTCGGCGCCGTCTACAACGTCGATGCCAACGGCGTCGACACGGCCCACACGTCAGGCGGCCTGACGGCGGTGCTGTACACCGGGCAGGTCTGGGACGCCGAAAGCAGGCTGCCGAAAGCAGGCTGTACAACTATCGCAACCGCTACTACCATCCCGGCCTGGGGCGCTTCCTGGCCCGCGACCCCGCCGGCTACCGCGACGGGATGAACCTCTACGCCTACGTCCGAAATAACCCGCTACGTTACACCGACCCCGCCGGACTGACTTCCAGATCGTCGCTCCTGAGTACGAGCCTCGGCGGCTCCCTGACCGGCGGGTTCAACGCTTTCGGCAACATGCCCTCCTATTCGAGCAACAAGTCGCCAGTGTTGGCTCAAATCGCGGCCGACTACATCCAGTCGGAGCGGGAGAAGCCGCTTGACCTCTATAATCCGGGCTATGACCAGTCAGTCCCCCGGTACGCCTACCAAGCACCTACGACGGGATTTGAGAAGGCGATGGACCTTGGCTTGGGCGTGACGCACAGTATCAACAAGGCCGTAAACGGTACTGTGCAGCGTATCGGAAACTACTACTCCAATCCTCTGCTGGCGGTCGGGGATGCGAAGAATCTTGTGCAAGATGTGGCCGTGCATGTGGCCACGTCGTGTTATGATGGATATCAGTCCGCCGCGGAAGTCTACCAATCCGGCGGTGATATATTTGAAGCCTATGCGGCTGGTTATGCCCGGACTTCATACGAGCTTGTTGGCGGACGGACCATAGATCGAGTCTTGTCGAGTGATACCACCTGGCGAGAGAAGGGTGATCTCGGAATGGGGCTGGGACTCACCTACCTGGCCGCATATGGTGGTGTTAGGAGTATAGCATCGGCAGGGACTCGGTCCTCGGTGGTGATGCAGGCTCCAGGTGGGGCAACAAGCACAGAATTAAGCACTTTCCGGTACACAGGTGCCGGAGAGACCTTCCAGCACTATGGGTATAGTGAGCACGCAGGCAACTTTGCCAATGGTATTAGGCCGGGAGGTTATGGCACGACGGCCCGAGGTCTAACCGGGCTCCAGGCCCAGAGCGGGTTAGCACTTCCGCATGCGACGCCTCCGAATGCAGTCTATAGCGTAACGACACCGCAAGGAATTCTGATTAATGTCAACCCGGTGGCTCGCCCTGCGTTTGGGCAACCTGGCGGCTTGCCCGAAGTTCAATTCCCTCTTGGGACGCCGCCTGGTAGTGTGTCGCCACCTAACCCTTTGCCCTAGGATGTAAGAGATGGATAAATGCCCCTTCAAACCTGGCCAGTACGTGGTATACGCACCTTCCCAACGCGGGTACGATCTTGAGGACGGGGTGAGGTTGGAGAGCGGAAAGAGATACCGAATTGAGAGGATTGAAAAGGGCTGCTATGTCGTCGTAGATGGTTATCATCATCCAGGCGGAGGCGTCTACTGGACCGAGTTCGAGAAGGCACAGGACGAATGAGCAGACAATGCCCGCCTTGGTCGATAATTCCGTCGCAGCCGGATGCCTTAGTCGAAGCTGTTCGAGATGAGAGTTGACGTGATTGTGACGGCGACGCGATGAATCGCCGGGTTAAGCAGGTCATCGGCGGCACGACCGACGTGCACGTGTACGACGGCTCGCGCGACCTGGTGGTGCATGAAGGCGCCAGTTGGTGGGCGACGATCTACTCCTCCGACGGCGACAAGGCCATCGCGACGCGGAAGAGTGATGACTCGCTGTACTACTTCGCCCGCGACCGTCTGGGCAGCACGCGGGCGCTGGTGAACACCGGCGGCAGCATCGTGGAGATGTACCATTACTCGGCCTTCGGCGCCGTCTACAACGTCGATGCCAACGGCGTCGACACGGCCCACACGCCGGGCCTGACGGCGGTGCTGTACACCGGGCAGGTATGGGACGCCGAGAGCGGGCTGCACAACTACCGCAACCGCTACTACCATCCCGGCCTGGGGCGCTTCCTGGCCCGCGACCCCGCCGGCTACCGTGACGGGATGAACCTCTACGCCTACGTCCGCAACAACCCGCTGCGCTACACCGACCCCGACGGGCTGACTTCCAGATCGTCGCTCCTGAGTACGAGCCTCGGCGGCTCCCTGACCGGCGGATTCAACGCCTATGGCAACACATCCCTGTCCAGCACACGCAGCCCGCAATTGGCTCAAATCGCGGCCGACTACATCCAGTCGGAGCGAGAGAAGCCGCTTGACCTCTACAATCCGGGCTATGACCAGTCAGGCCCCCGGTACGCCTATCAAGCACCTACGACGGGATTTGGGAAGGCGATGGACCTTGGCTTGGGCGTGACGCACAGTATCAACAAGGCCGTAAACGGCACTGTAAGCCGCATCGGCGACTACTACTCCAATCCTCTGCTGGCGGTCGGAGATGCGAAGAATCTTGTGCAAGATGCGGCCGTGCATGTGGCCACGTCGTATTATGATGGATATCAGTCTGCCGTGAAAGTTTACCAATCCGGCGGTAATATACTTGAAGCCTATGCGGCTGGTTATGCCCGGACTTCATATGAACTTGCCGGCGGACGGAGCATCGACCGAGCCTTGTCAAGTGACACCACCTGGCGAGAAAAGGGTGATCTCGGAATGGGACTGGGACTCACCTACCTGGCCGCATATGGTGGTGTTAGGAGCATAGCGTCGGCAGGGACTCGGTCCTCGGTGGTGACGCATGCCCCCAATAGTGGCCTGACTCTCAATCAGAAGATAAACCTTCGAGGTATGAACGAGGCTGCTCTTGAACCATGGAAGACCCTTGGTGGATCCCGGTTGGCCACGAACATGCCTGATTGGGTATTTCGGAGCGACACACGTGACCCAGAGGTGATTTTTGCGGGTGGCTTCCAAGCGAGAGGGACAAACTTGGACTTGTCCGGTCATCTCCTGGACAATATGAATCCACCAAGTGCGTTCATTGCGACAACAAAGTCCTTCGAGTTTGCAGCCGGTTCTAGTGACGCTCAATATGTTTACGCCGTACGACCCATTAATGGATTGAACACAAACGCGCTTGTGTGGAAACACAGTCCGATGGAGGAAATCTCTATCCCATGGCATGTTGATGCGGTGAATATTCCTGGAGTCACAATCCTGGGGCCCAATGGTAGGCCTGCCATTTCGATATGCAACCCAAACTATAGGCCAAGATAAGCAATACAATAGCGGGTATCGAGCAATGAACCATAAGATGAGACCGACAGACGCAGCGCGTGCCGAAGCGAGGAAACGCCCTAATGGGTGGGTATATGTAATTGACGGAGCATTCGATCCGGACGCCGCAGTCCCACCGGATGCAATCGCGGGAGCTTGGAAGGTGGGCTCCGCAGGTGAGATAGTCGGCGAATTTATCCCGAATCCTAACTACCGTCCACGTTCTGAGAAGGGGAAGTAGTACTACAACGCTACGAAGGCTCAAGAACACTCATGCGGCCAGCCATAGCTGTCAGGTGAAAGGGAACTCCGCATGGAACAGAATCAGGCGATTCAGATTGCAAGAGATCATGTAATGCAGAAGACGCTACGGATTGACGAACGGAGTATTCGTGCCATGAGGATGCCCGCCAAGAGCCTCATCGGAATTGATCGGTTCCAGGGGGACGTATGGATTGTGCATTTGTCAGTTATGGAGAGTGAGAATGTGGTCGAATCTGTAAATGAGATTATTGTCATTGTTTCCGACGATACTGGTGAGGTGGGTACTATAAGAGGCTTGTAAGCTTGTTGCCGGCTGAATTGTGGGGGCAACCGCTACTACGCCTACGTCCGCAATAACCCGCTGCGTTACACCGACCCCGCCGGACTGATGGCACGGGGTGCCTACAACTTCGGAAGCAGCAATGTGGGTTCAACCTCGTCCTATTCGAGCGGTTCATGTGGCACGGGGCAGGAAAAGCATGGTAGAAGAGACACATGCCCGAGAGATTGCGCAAGAGATGGTGCTTGCCAGATTTTCAAAGGCCGTCGCCGTGGTTGTTTATAATTGTGTCTTGCTTTCTGAGGACGACGGTCTCGACAAGAAGAGCGTAGGGATCCGGCGTTGGGGCGTAGTATTGAAGGTAACAGACGATCAGTTCGCCAGGTTTGGCGGTTCACACCTGATGGTCGTGGACGTTGATGCAGAAACCGGTGAGGCTGGTTTTGTGAGGTTTCCATGAGTGACCTGAGGTAGTGGTGCAGTCGCCCAAGAGTGGTCTTGTATGTGCCTGCGTAGGGCAGGGTATCTACAAAATACATGAGCGTCACCTGTAGTCGAAGGCAAGGCTGAGCGCGGCATTATTTTAACCAAGAAAGGATGTAGGTATGAAATCGTTATCGACGATTATGATTCTAGCGATTATCGGCGTGTGTCTTATCGCTACGGTAGTAGGGGCTGCTTGTACAACTTGCGAAAACTGTATATTTAATGAGTACGGCCCCTGTATTGGCGGTCAACAGCAGGTGACTGAGTGGTCTGACTGCCACGCCATCTCCGGGTGCCCTGGATTGTGTAAGTGCGTTACGAGTAGAACATACTACCAATCCTGTTAGTGACGTTTGCGTTTTCAAAGTAACGCACTGTGGAAGGTTGCCAATGAAGGCGGGCGTTTTCGAGCTATTGATCTGCTTCATTGACTGTTCAAAGATCAATTGGCGAGCTAGTCAAACGGGGCCTTGGGAAGCTGGTGAGCGTCTCGGGAAAACCGTCCTCCGGGTTGGCCGACCTATGGGACGAGATGGGTCGCCAAAGCGATCTGCCCGCCTGGCCGGGACCAACAGGTGCGTTCGGTCTTTCTTTCGCGTGATGTCATGCTAAGGTGCTGTGCCAGTCGTGCCTTCGACTGGCTGGTGTTGCTTGTGTGTAGGCGTATTGATACAATCCACGTAGAATAGGAGATAACGATGAAATTATGGATGGTCATGGCCCTGTTTAGCCTCGGGGTGCTTGCAGGTGTGTTCTGGCTTGTCTTGCCAGGTCGAGGTCGCCCCCCGCTCCAACCTGTGGTTCCTTCCGCTTCCACTTCTCCAGCGGGTCTGCCGTCAGTCAGGGCGCAAGGGCCCTCTATTGACTCGCAACCCACATGCCGTGTATTGACTCACAAAGACGATGCAGGCACATCAGTCAGAGAACTTGCAGGAAATATGGATGCTACGTTCTTGCAGAACGAATCGACCCTCCTACCTTTCCAGACAATTCAACTGTCTGATATCCATGCATTATTTGCGCCACATTATGAGGGCGAAGCCGCAAAACGTCTGTTAACACCGGAGTTGCGTGCCGCCTTGGAGCAGGCCGTGTATCAAGGATTTCGCTGGCGGTTGGAGGGCAACGCCGAGGCTTTTATGTGGCGACAACGGCAAGTACACGAGTTTTTGTATGGCGAGGTACTCTCCAATCCGCCCCCGGTGTCGGCGCATCAGTTGGAGGAGCAACGCAGGGCAGAACCGGGCAGGCCTATTCAGGCAACAGGATTTGCCGATATTCCCTTTGTCGTGACGAGGGACCGGCCGCTGGATATCTTGGGCGAGTACGCCGTTGCGCATTTGAACGACAAAACCAGAACACGGCTAGACAAAGAGATGACCGTTGTGACCGTCTATTCGGCCGCCAGAACCACGCCTTCAGGCAGGCGGCTTTATCCATTTGTCACGACGTCAATGGTGTTTGTTTACGATCCAGATGTCAAGGCCCCCATATTCTACCCTCTGGTTACTGAGGAGAAAACAAGCCATTTCGTCAATGCGGAGATCCCGGCGTTCTTTCGTGGTCGTCCGCTCCAACTCCAATAGTGGAAGAAACCATGCTACGTCAATTCTGTAGGCATCTACTGGGACCAGCGGTGTGCCATGCGCTGTGTGTGTTGGCGATGGCGAGTGGTGGGTGCGACGATCGACAATGCGATCAGACCGGACCGCCCAGCATAACGTTTTCTCACGCGACGTGGGATTTCGGGCGTGTGGACGAAGCCAGCGTTCAGAAGCATCAATTCAAATTCACAAATACAGGGCACCGAGACCTCGTCATCACATCCGTCAAGGCCGATTGTGGCTGCACGACGGCGGCTATGCCTAGGAATGTACTGCATCCAGGCGAGGAGGGTGTGCTCGATGTCACCTTTGATGTGCGCGGCCGAGGGGGTGAATCGCACTCAACTATTAGGGTCGCCTCCAATGATCCACAGAACCCGGTCACTCGCCTGAGCCTGTCCGCCACGGTAATGCAGTTGGTTGAGATGGGCAAGCCAGTCGTGGAGTTCGGCGAGGTAGGCCTTGGACAGATCGCATCCGAGCAAGTTGCAGTAAAGGGCCGGTCAAAGACGTTCGCCATTACGAAGGCAGAATCGACTTCTCCGTATGTGCATGTAGCGATAGTGGATAGAGGGCATGATATCGTTGACGGCGCCTATGCTCGGGAGGGTTCAATTCGAGTGATGGTAGACAGTAATGCTCCTGTAGGTAGAGTGAGCAGCATAATACATATCGGCGTCACAGATGAAACGCTGAATTCATTACGACTGCCGGTTACGGCAAGCATCCGAGGCGATATCCTAGCCAAGCCATGTCCGGCTTATCTGATCGCAGACGAGGACGGCCCTGCAGAAGCGAGGGTATCCGTGATTACCGTAGCGAGTCGTTCCGGAGCAGGTTTTCGCATATTGGATGTCAACTTCGCAGGGCTGAATGGACTAGATGGACAGATTAGCGTGCTGCCCGATGATGGGGCTCGTCACGCGATGTTCAAGGTGTCGTTCCTGGGCAAGTGCGGCCAGACGTTGGGTGCAGTGCGCGGAGCGGTCAAGGTCGTCACAGATATGCCGGGAGAATCGGCGCTGGTCGTGCCGATCCAGGGGTACTTGCCGTGATCGCCTTGGTTGTAGTGGTCAATATTTGGCCTGACGGTTAGTGAACCTTCTGAGAGTCCCGCCGTCGGTCGCTGGCCTCGTCGAACCAGTTCAGCCGTGTGGCGTTGGCGGCATAGATCAGGCCGATGATTCGCGCCTCCACCATCATCGCATACAGGACGATCGCACAGTAGGCGACGATCGATACCAGCGGAATCTGAAGGAGGCTTCCGGCTGCCACCGACAGGGCCAGCACCAGCAATAGCGCCATCACGGCCACGGCATACTGCAGCGGGATCTTGATGATGGCCCCCAGGATCAACAGCGGGTTGAGCCCGCGCAGCGAGTCATGCATTGCAGCCGAAAGCACGGCCATTGGCAGGAAGACGCACCCGACGACAAGGAGCGACCTGACCATGTGCATCGAGCCGTTGAAGTGGGGGTCGCCTTCGTCGCTGAAAGAGACTTTTGAGATCGCATAGGCGATGGCGGGCAAGGCACAGAAGAGCAGCGAGCCGATGAACAGGCCCGCCGGCTGCACGATCTCCTCCCAGAAGTGCGCGAAGTCCGGCCAGTCGGGTGGCTCGGCCTCCCCATCAGCGGTTGTCAGAACGATTTTGAAGACGTAGGCGCAAAGGTAGCTGGGAATCAGCAAAGAGAGTATTGTCGCGCCGGTTCCCTGAGCATACGACAACAAGTAGCTGGCGATCATGAACAGGACGTAGCCGAGAATCAGCCAGGGCCCGTTGCCTTTGAGCGGATACAAGAACGCGCCGCCGATTTGGACGAAGAATGGCCGCGGCTCGGCCGACTCCGCGACGACGGGTTTGCTCGATTCGGCAGGAGCACGCATGGGGCGCGCGGGAGCCTCCGGCGAGGGGGCTAGCGAGTTGACTCTGCCGCCACACTGCGGGCAAGTGGCCTTGGCGGTGGCTTTGCCTCCTACGCCCGCGCAAGGGTTGCACCATAAGGCATGGCACATCGCGCACCACCAGCCCGCCGTCACCGAGTCATGCCTGTGACAAGTCCCTTTGGCCATATCTCCCCTTGCTCAGGATGGCAAACCCCGCCTACGCGGATCGCTCGCGGATCGTGTCGGGATACCGTGCCATGCTCACGGCCGTGTCGTAGGTGATCTCGCCGGCCTGGTAAAGGTCCAGGAGGCAGTGGTCCATCGTGCTCATCTGGTACTTCTGTCCGCCCTGGAGCTCGGAGTATATCTTGTGGGTGGAGTTCTCGCGGATGTGGGTCCGGACGCCCGCCGTGCTGACGAGCACCTCGTAGCACAGCACGCGTCCCTTGCCCGAGGCCTTCGGCAGCAGGTGCTGGGCGACGACGCCCTGCAGCGTGTTGGACAGCATGTACCGGATCTCGCCCTGTTGACCCTCGGGGAAGGTCGAGACCATCCGCTGGAGCAGTTCGACGGTGCTGGGGGTATGGAGCGTGGCGATGACGAGGTGCCCGGTTTCAGCGGCCATCAGGGCTGTGTGGATCGTATCACGGTCGCGCAATTCGCCGATGCCGATGACGTCGGGATCCTGGCGCAACACGTGGACCAAGGCGTCGCCGAAGCTATGGACGTCGCTGAGGAGTTCCTGCTGGATGACGATGGACCGCTTGAAGGGGTGGACGTACTCGATCGGGTCCTCGATGGTGACGATCTTGTAGCGACTCTCGGCATTGATCAGGTCGATCATGTAGTGGAAGGTCGTGGTCTTGCCCACGCCGGTCGGGCCGGTGATGATGACCAACCCGCTGGGCTTGCGAGCCAACTCGTCAATGACCGGGGGCAGGCCGAGTTCCGCACGCGTGCGAATGGCCGGCTCGCTGAGGCGAATGGACAGTTCCGGGATGCCATTGCGAAAGTAGAGCGTGACCCGCGCGCGGCCAGCGTCGTCGATCTGCGTCGAGAAGCACAGCTTCCATTCCGCCTCGAACCGCCGCTTCTGCTCCTCGTTCAGGCATTCGTAAGCCAATGCCCGAGCCAGTTCGGGCGTGATGGTTTCGGCCTTGGAGGTGACGATCTCGCCGTCGATGCGGAAGACGGGCGAAAGGTTGGCCACCACGTGGATGTCGCTGGCGCCGAATTTCCTGCCGGCGCGGATCAGTGAAGCCAGGTTCATGATCTCCTCCATCCCAATCTTCGCAGGACGCGAATAATAAATGAGTCGGCGGAACTGTCGGTCATCGCCGCCCTGGCTTCAAGGAAGTCGGGGCGAAGCTCCAGGCAGCGCGAGTAGCTCTGGTCGGCCGCTGCCGCCAGGCCGAGCGCCCGTTGTGTGTTGCCCATGACGAACCAAGTATAACCGGCATCGGGCCGCAGTTCAGTTGCCTTGCGTGCGTACTCAAAAGCGGCACTCGCCTTGCGATAGAACAGGTACATCTGGGCAATGATAATCCGGTCGAACCAATCGGCACCCGCCTCGGCCAATGCTTTCTTGAAGCAGCTTTCGTGCAGCTTCTCGCCGCTCTCGAGCAACACCTCGCCGCGAGCCTGCCATCGCCAGGGCGAGGACCCTTCGACCTGAAGCGAGGCGTCGCTGCAGGCGTAGGCAGCCTTGCGGTCCCCTTGGCGCAGGCACGCTTGGGCCTTGGCAGCCAGCAACTCGCCGTTATTGCGGAAGATCTCCAGGGCCTTGTCTGCCCACAGGCGGGCCTCGTGGTACTCGCTCAACTGCACGAGCATCTGTACCTGGCCGACCCAGGCAGGGACGGTGCGGCGATTCTCTTCCAGGCACTTGGTATAGAACTGTAATGCCGGCTCGAAACGTCCCCAGTGCTGCTCGTCGTCGGCCAACTGCAGATACTGGGCAGCCGAGGGCTGCTCGACGCCGGGTGGGCGCTGACGCTCCTGCCGCCGACGGTTGTCGTCAAACTCAAGATGGCTGAATCTGCCGGGCATCGATCACTCCAATGGGCCGAACCTGCTCAGCGGCCGCAGCCGCCAGTAGAGTTTACCCGCAATCGCACGTTCTGGCACCTTTGATTGCATGGCATACAGGGCATTGATCTGGCTTTGACCCACTCCATGAGCTTGAAGGATGAACAAAGACGGGATGATGATGTATTGCCCTGGCCCAGCCCGCAGATCCAGGCTCACACCCGGAAGCGGCTCAAGTGGGCGAAGGCTGGCCGCCACAGGTTTACCGTTCACCAGGAGCTGACCGTCCTTGAATACGACATGGTCGTCCGGCTTGCCGATGATCCGATCAGCGCCAATTCCTGCCGCCGCGTATTGATGCCCGCCGGTAGCTCCAACTTCATACATCACCAGATCGCCCCGGTCGAATGATGCCGGACGGAAGAACCATCCCTGACGCAATACGATGTCGCCGTCTTGAATCAACCCCTGCGATCGTATCCCTTCCAGACGGACCGGGACGACCAATCCGGTGCCGGCGTATCGGACTGCCCCGTAGACGACGTAATGTAGGCCTACGAACAGCCCAAGCCCAACGAGAACTCTCGCAGCTATATTTAGGCGGGCCAAGGAATTGTTGAACCACAAACCAAGGCTTGTGCAATGAATCGAAAGAGCAATACCGTACATGAACATGCTCAGACTATCACCCGCCAGCAGAACCCACAGCAGCAATGAAAGGAGCCAGCCCCTCAAGAGCCATTTGCCCAACCATCGCGGTTGCTGTCCCTTCTGGGCCAAGCCAGGAATCAGAAACCAAAAAACGTTGCGCACCGACCAATGAATAGGGATCCGCAGGAGCCCGATACTTGCCTTGAGCCTCGTCAGGCGCGGCCAATAGATGGGCCTAAAAAGCCCTTTGCCTCTGCGCGGAGGATGGATATCGATCTCGCCCAGGTTGAGCGCGGTGGCGCACCGCACGGCGACGGCGATTCCGGGGGTGTTCTGAAACTGGCAGTTAGGGCATTCCATACGCGGGCCGTTCAGCGGCTACCTCGCCGTCAGCAGTTCACGCGTTGCGATTCCGCACGTCCACATTCATCCGGACATTGGGCCCGGGATCGTAGTACTCGGAGGTCAGTTGGCGGCTTTCCTCCTTGCCGACGATATCGCGAACCAGGTCGGCCAGTTCCAGGCACTTGGCCCCCTGGGCGCCTTTGACGTGAATCTTGAGCTTGCCGTCCTTGCCGATGGTGATGTCGAATTCCGGCTGTTGCATGTTGCACGTCCTCTCGTCAATTTACCCGTTGAGCCGCACGCGGACGCGGATGGAACTGTCGTTCTGGACCCGCTCCTCGACGACGGAGTAATTGTGCTTCTTGAGTTCGGTCATCAGCTTGTGATAGGCGAACTGCTGCGTGACTCGCCCGGCCACTTCCTGGCCGATTTGCTCGAGCTGCCGTTTGCTCAGAGGCCCGCTGACGCACAAGGTGCAGGCGCCTCGCTCGTCGCGTTTGAAGATGATCGAGATGCCGTCCTTGTCGATCCGCAGGGTTTCGGAGCGGCCCTTGATGTCGTCCATGACCTGGCTGTTGGGCAGGACGGTCTCGACGGTATTGTCGGCCGGGACTTCGACGATCTCGTCTTTCTTGGCGGTCGCGATGGCGAACCCCAGGCTGGCGGCCGCGCTGGCGATGGCCGCGGAGATGGCCGGCCAACTCCCGATCAGAATCGGCGTCAGTACGCAAACGGCACTCATGTCAGGCTCCTTGGGGTTAGAATTCCAGTTTCCGGTGCGCCCGGTTGTCCTTGGCCTGGTCGGGGCTGGAAGCGGGGCGGGCCCGCCCATCGGCCCAGGCTCGCAGCCCGGAGATCTTCTCGCTCATGGTCTTGGACAGCGGCACGGTCTCGCCGAGGCTCTTGAGCAGGTCGGCCGTCTCCAGTTCCTTGTCGAGATAGAACACGTCGAAGAGGGCACTGATGATGGCTTCCTCGATTTCCGCGCCGCTGAAGCCCTCGGAGGCCTCCACCAGCTTGTCGAGGTCGAAATTGGCGACCTTTCGGCCCCGCTTGGTGATGTGGATGCGGAAGATTTCGCGTCGCTCGGTAACATTGGGCAAGTCAACGAAGAATATCTCGTCAAGACGGCCCTTGCGGAGCAGTTCGGGGGGCAACTGCGAGATGTCATTGGCGGTGGCCATCACGAAGACGGGCTTCTGTTTTTCGTTCAGCCAGGTCAGGAACGTGCTCATGACGCGGGCGGTCGTGCCGCCGTCGGTCATCCCCGAGCCCTGCGCGCCGCTGAAGGCCTTGTCGATTTCGTCGGCCCACAGCACCACGGGCGCGATGCTCTCGGCCACCGAGATGGCGCGGCGGATATTTTCCTCCGACGAGCCGACCAGGCTGGAGAACATCCGTCCCATGTCGAATCGCAGCAGCGGCATGTTCCACAGTTTGCTGACCGCCTTGGCGCAGAGGCTCTTGCCGCAACCCTGCACGCCGATGAGCAGCACGCCCTTGGGGGCGGGCAGGCCGAACTTGCGGGCGCCCTCGGAGAAGGCCAGCGAACGCCGGTTGAGCCATTCCTTGAGATTGTCCAGACCGCCCACGTCGCCGACGCCCGCGGCAGACTCGTAGTATTCGAGCAACCCGCTCTTGCGGATGATCTGCTGCTTTTCGGCGAAAATGGCCGAGACGGTATCGCCTGTCAGCCGGCCTTCGCTGACCATGGTTTTGGCGAAGACGTTCTCTGCCTCCTGGAGCGTCAGGCCCAGGGCCGCCCGCAGGAGGTTCTCCAGGTCCTTGCCGTCCTTGCAGAGCTGGACGTTATTGGACGGCGTAATGTCCTGGGAGATTCGCTTGTAAAGGGCGTCAAAGTCGTTGGCTGTCGGCAGCGGATAGTCCAGCACCGTGATGTCCTTGGTCAACTCGCCTGCATACTCCATCACCGGCGAGGTGATGACCAGCGTCTTGTAGCTGTTGGACAAGGCCTGGGCCACCTCGCGCAGCTTTCGGATGACCGCGACATTGCCCTGGCCGTCCTTCATGAACGGATGGAAGTCCTTGAACAGATAGATGGCCGGATCCTTGTACTCGATCACCGTGTCCAGCGCCTCGATGGGATCCGACAGCCCTTTCTGACGTGCCGCGCCCGGCGCGCCGCCCGCGCGGGTCATGCCGGAGGTGACCGACCAGCAATAAAGCTGCTTGCCTCGCCGCTGTGCGATGGCTGCCAGATGCTGCTCGACGCGGTACTCCTCCCACGTCAGCACGTAGATGATGGGATATCGCGAGCGGATCAGCAGCTCCAGGTCGTCCTGCATGGCCGCGGGCGTGCGGGTCTTGGCGGCTTCACTGCCTTTCGGTGCACTGCTCATCTTTGCTCCCCGTGCTGTTGACTGATGTTGAGCCGCTGGGCCAGGTCCTGATCGTCAGGACAAATGGCCAAGGCCACCGGAATGAAGCGGGCGGTCAGATCGTGCAGCAGAATCCGCCCATCCGGACCAAACGTAATTGTAATGTCCGGAGTGGGTAAAGTGCTATCTTTCTCAGGTGGCTGTGGGCTCATATTCTCGAACTCCCGACTGTTTGATTATGTCCCCAGCGGCGGAAATTTCCGCGCCGCTGACCAGACGATTGAGCTGGCTCTCGCCGCTGCGCCAACCCTGTGTGTAAGAATACATCACGCGCAACGGCACATCGGGCAGGTTCCGGGCCATCCACGTTGCCACCGGCCGCAGGCAGCACTCCACGTGGCCGGGCAACAGCAGGTGTCGCACAAGCAATCTGCCTTGGCTGGATGCCTGCTGAAGATTGCGGGTTACGACGGCGGTGTAATTGCCCACGCCTGCGATCCGACTGGCGCAATTATCATTGCCGAACTTGAAGTCCGCTAGGTAAAGCGAGATTATCCCATCCAGCCAGCCCAGCACCATTGGCGTCATGTACATGTTGGAGTTCAGCACCAGCGGGAGGGGAATTGCATCGGCCGCCATTTCGAGAATGGTGTGGACGTGAAGGCTTGGCTCGCCCCCGACCAGATTGAGCGTCTGTGCCCCTTGGGCCGCGGCGTTGCGAGCCATCGTTCTCAAGAATTCCGCATCAGCGGGCACGCCGCCGGCCTCCAGACATTGCGGTGCCTGGATGCAGGAGTCGCATCGGAAATTACAGCCGGAGAAATAGGCCATGTAGCTGGGGAGCAGTTCAATCTCTTCGGCGTAGCTGATGTAATGCCGATAGACGTGCGACGCAACGCCCACCCCGCACACGCCCTCCTGCCCCTGACGGCGGTCAACTCTGCAGCGGCGCTCACAGAATTCGCAACAGGACAACATCTCCGTGGCTTGGAGGATACGATCGCCCAATGCGCCTTTATCAAGCACCATAGACAAAGCTCCGTGCGAGGCAAGGACACACGCTCGGCAGCGTCCTGGCCTCCTAGGGCCGGTTGGTGTTGGAGCATTTCGAGGAGCCCAACGTCCGCTCCGTCCACTCCCGGTGACCTGCTCTCGCGGTGCGTCCGTCATTCTGCCGCCTTTGTCGTGGCGCTCCGAGCCGGCCCCATCAGTGCCAGTTGCTGTCTGGCCCAGTCGGTCCATTCGGGGCGCGTGTCTTTGAGGACGATGTCGTTGAGCAAGGCGCGGGTCTTTTCGTCCTTGCGATTCTGGCGGACGTAGATACTGGCCAAGTTGGTGATCGCGTCCACGCAGTCGTCATCCAGGGCCAAGGCCTCTTCGAAGTTCCGGGCAGCTTCGTCGCGTCGGCCCACCGCCTCGAAGACCATGCCTAGATTGTTCTTGGGCTCGGCCTTGGTGGGCATGAGCTTGGCGGCGTACTGGAACTCCCAGGCCGCCAGGTAGTATTTCTGCTGCTGGTAGTAGACCATGCCCAGGTTGTTATGGGCGGGGCCAAAGAAGGCGTCGGCCGTCAGCGCCATTTTCAACTCACGTTCAGCGGCTGGCAGTTGGTCTTGCTTAATCAGCTTGGCGGCCTTGGCGCAAAGTTCGCTGGCCAGGTCGCTATTGCGATGGTCGCCACTGACGGGTGTTTCATACTCTTTGGCTTTCATGGCATCGGGTTCTTGGCATCCACAGGCCAGAGCCGCCCAAGCCAGGATAATCAGCGTTCGTCCGTGCATTCTCACTCACTCCTTTGCAGTCTGGGGCTCATAGATCAAGTACGTCATCACGACATCGGCCGACCAAAGGCCGCTGCCGTCGGTGGCTTCGGCGGCGTTGAGCCGAATGTTCCGGGTGTTCAGACCCAACTCGCCGCTTTCCAGCGCGAAGGTCATCTTGACCAATTGATCGAGTCTTATATTCCGTAGAGTAACGGCGATGGGCTTTTCTTTATAGGCACTGTCGCCTAGTCGTTGGGGCGGTTCGGGGCTGATCCGCAGAAGCTGTTCAGACGCAATGCCGGCGGATTGGGCCGCCATTTCGATGGCGCTGGCCGTTTCGCCGGACTGCCGTTCCCGGTCAGCGGCCATCGCCGGACGTTTGCGAAGGGTTTCAATCCTGGCCGCGGTAGAGCGGCATTCGTGAAGGTCCTCTCTGGCGGCCAAGGCTGCCTCTCGCCTGGACGCCATCTGTCCGTAACTCCAGATGGCGGTGACCCCTAGCACTGAGGCCAGCAAGAGGGTCAGAAGTTTGGCGCGACTCTTCATCGTACACCTCCCGCCACAGAGGCCGGTGGGGGGTTACCCGTCAAGGTGAAGGATACGCCGCCCTTTGGAAGGTTTTCGCTACGGGGCGGCTCCACCGCGAATCCACCTTGTTTGAGGCTGATGGCGAGGGTCTCTGCATCGCTGTGATTTCGGCCCTGGCCTTCCAGGATCAGCGTTAGCGGCTGGATCTGAAGGGAAGTCAGGCGGAATCGCAACCCCTGCGGCAGGCCGCTGACTAGCCTGCGCAGCGTTTCGAGGGCACTGGCCTGCCGGGGCATCTGTCCGCCTGCGCCGGCCATGCCGGAAAGACGTGACAGTTCGCTGCGCATGCGGCTTGCGACGCTGAGGGGAAGTTGCTGGTTAGGATAGAGCCGCTTGAACTCCGCGGCCTGCTGTCGCTGGTGATCCTCAAGCATCGCAGAGTAGCGGGCCGCTCGCCATTGCAGGCCGACAGTCAAGACCATCAGGAATGCCAAGGCCGAGGCCACGGTGGCTCGCAGCCATGGTCGGACCGGCTCCCACGGACTCTGTGATGCAAGCGAACCTCGTTTCAGGTCGACCCATCCGGCGGTTTTTCCAGAAGCGATGGCTGCGGCCGACCGTGCCGCCGCATGGGGGAGGTCGAACTCCTCCTTGTTGTCCATATTCGCCGACACGTTCTCCCTCAACTGATCGATCGCATCCCGCGGGACGGCCCCGATGGTGGCGACGGTGGGGGCCGCATCAGCCAATGGACGAGCCAGCAGATCGTACTGGATGCATTGGAGAATCTGGCAGCTCGCGGTTGAGTACCATGTGGCCGGGCGCTGGCCGTCCATGCGAAACACTTCTGCCCGCCCGGCGTTGTCCATGACGATGTAGTCACTGGCCCGTCGATTATCCCGGCAGCAGTCCCATAAGGCCAGCAGCACGATGGGGCAGATGGCCAATATATGCACACTCACGGCTGCTATCTGCTCCAATACCGGCGCCAGTCGCTCATTGTGGACGCCGATGCCCAACGCCTTGCCTGATGAAGTGAGGATGAAATCCGCCGTTACCCGCTCGGCCTCTATGGGCATCTGCTCTTCAAGCCGATAGAGCATCGCGGTGAGTCGGTCTTTTCGGGGCAAGTCGGCGAAATCGATAGCCGCGGACAGGACTATATCGGACGGCAGGCCTATGACGATTGGGACTTCGCGGCAACCCCAGGAAGTCAAGACTTCGACCAGCTGGGAAGCAGCCTTGGCGGAACCCTCTTGGCCGATCACGGGGATATCGTGCGAATCCACCTGTCCGCCGCCGCATCGCAGCAACTGCCAATGATCCTTGTATACGGTCAGGAGTATAGCCACGGATGGAGTCATTGACCCTCCTGAGCAGCCAATGTCATTGTGACCTCTTGTCCGCCTTGGCGCAGACGCACGCTGCCGGCAGTGATTGCGATTACCTCCGCCCCTTCGATCGTCTCGCCGACTCGTACCACCTTGATAGCCCCTTGTGGCGTGATGAAGAAAGCGCAGACGTAGCCGGGTTCGTTGGCGGTCCCGGTTAATCGCATATTGAGCTTGGGTGGCGGAACATCGGGAACGGCCGGCGCCTTAGGGGGGGGGGGATCGAACAGCGGTTTGGTCAGATCGACTCGGCAAATGGCGTCATAGCTGGTGAAGGGGAGCGGACTGGACGCACGCTGTGTCGCGGGGCCGGTTTTTCCGGCGGCACGCGTCTGCAACGGGCCGGTTCCGGCCAAAGGCCATGCCAGCGATAGAACGGCGACAAGAACTGTTCCGCCCGCCAGGCTCAGGCTGGCGATTTGCAGCAGGCGTTCTCGTTGATGGAGCGTTATTTTTACCATTCAAAAGCCCACGTCTGAGCATCGCTCTCCGCGGCCATGCGATTACGCACGTAAAGACGATACCAACTGCGCGTGGGCCCTTGGGCGATCACCCAAAGGCTAAAGCAGTCGGAGCGGTCGGTCAACACAGATCGTACTTTCGCGGCGTCCTGCGCGGTCAACTGGAGCAACCCGAACACCTCTTCGAGGGTGCAGGAAGGGCGGGCTACGGTCAATTCATGGACTTTCGCGATGTCGGCCTCAGACAATACGTCGGCCAGGGTCGTTTGGAGGATTTCGCTCGAGGCCGTCTTGAAGTTCACCCTGCCGCTGCCCCAGCAGGTGACGCGATCGGAAATCGAGGGCTGCAGCCCTGCCCAATCGACAAGTTCACGCGGGTGACGGTACTCGAACACCTCGTGCCAGCTTTGGCGGATCCTGCCTGCGCCGCTTCCTTGAGCATAGGCGATCGGCCTGAGCTGTGCCTGTAGCCTCGTCAGTATCGACAGGGCGTCGCTGTCGCCGTACCGTGCCGCCAGCATGTTGACGTTGGCCTTGGCCTGCTCATCAGCCAAGACCAGATGGAAGGATAGGTTGCCGAGCTTGAGGGTCTTGTGGAGGCAGGGCAAGGGTTCACCGGATTCCGGCGCCACAAGTTCCGACTGAGGCGAAGCCATGCAAAGCTGTCGTAAGCTGAGGGTTCCCCAGCGGAGCTGTAGGTTCTGCATGGCAGTCCCCGCGTCCATTACCTCGCGGCTGGAGCGGCGGATTGTCGCGGCCAGGACGGTCGAGGCAATTACAAGGATTGCCAGCACCATCAAGAGGATGAAGCCCGATCTATTGCTTATTGTCGCCATCTCACCGTGTCTGAAACGTAAGGGCCTGAACGGGTTCCCCCTCCCCGCCTGATCGCACCACCACTGCCAATAAGCTGGGGGTTGCTCGCCAGCCGTTGGGATCCGCCGGCGTTGCGAGGTCAATGGGCACCTTTATCTCCACAGAGGTTATCGCCGGCGACATCGCGGTAATCTGCAATGTCCCGCCGGTAATTCGTTGAAGTCTGATCAGCCACTGGACTCCGTTGATCGGCCGGACAGCGTACGCGACGGTCGTATCCAGATGCCGCAGCTCTGCGCCTTGCCCTTCCAGGGCCGCTAGCGTTCTGAGTTCAAAGCCGTTGGCGGTGTTGCGGAACCATTGAGCGTGTGTCAGGTCCACGGTCAATATATTCCGTAGGCCGGCACGAAGTGCTTCATGCCCATCGCCGGCTCGGGCCCTCAAGTCCGCCTTGGACAACCCGGCGGTCACCGTCAGTGCCGCCGCCATTACCGCCGCCGCAATGGCCATTGCCGCCAGCAGTTCGATCAGCGTCATGCCGGAAAGTTTCGTCCTCATTGCCATGCGGTCGCTCGCGTGATTGCAGGATTTGAGGTAGCCGTGTTCGGGTCCAGGCCCTGACGGTTCTTTTTTGCCGGCGGCAGGGCCAGTTCCACTCTGGCCGAAGGGACTTGATTTGACTCACCGGGAGAAAAGACCTCCACGGACACCGCCTCTCCGCCCAAAGTCGCCACGTCAGCGTTGTCGATTCTCATTGCTCGCCAACTCCAGCCCGGATGCCCGGGCACATCACCGCCGCCGGTGCGAGGGAATGCATCCCTGTCCATCCACAGGTACTGTAGAAGGCCTTCGGCTGCTTCCGCCGCCTCAACGTGATCCGCCGCTCGGCGGGTCTGGGCCGTCAGACGCGCGTTGGCCACCACGATGGCCACCAGCAGGATCCCCAGCAGCGCCGAGCCGGCCAGAACCTCAACGAGCGTCATTCCCGTCGCTCTTGGCGGCAAGGATCTTTTCCACGTAATTGTCATCGTCTGTCTCAAGCGTTAGTCCCGTCAGACCCGCCACCACCAGCCAGGTCTTTCGCTCGGCCGGACCTTCAAGGAGCATCGCATAGCTTGGCGTAAAGCCATGGCTGCCGCAGGGCACGGCCTTGGCCGTGCCATCCTTGTCGCCCGCGACGGACAACTGACTGATCTGCACGTCGCTGCCCAGCTCCAGCGGCATTCCCGCCGCCTGGCCGTCGGCGCCCGTTCGCTCCAGTCGCCTGCCGTCAGCGGCCAAGGCCATCTGCACCGGCCTGTCGTTCTGCCGGGCATAAGCACGCGACAACCGGTCGAACTCCGCCACCTGCGCCACGGCGTCCCTAAACCTCGCCGCCTTCAACGGGCCGTGCCAATTCAGTCCCGCCGCCGCGGCGACGATGCCCAGGATCAGCAGCACCAGCGTCAGCTCGATCAGACTGAAGGCACGCCCCTTCACCGCCGTTACTCCTTGAGCTTGTCGCTGCTGATATCGGTGTCGATCCCGGTGCCGCCCTCGCGCCCGTCGGAGCCGTAGCAGATCACCTCAAAAGGCCCGGTCCGCCCAGGGCAGTTGTATTGATAAGGATGACCCCAGGGATCCACCGGCACGCTCTTTAGGAGTTGCTCAGGCAGTTTCTCACCCGGCTTGGTCAGAACCTCGATGCCTTCTTCATTGGTCGGATAGCGCCCGTAGGTGGCGTAGAAGGTCTCCAACGCCTGAACCACCGTGGCGATTTCCTGGCGGGCGGTGTTGGCCTTGGCCTTGTTGAGATAGCCGCGGACATTCAGCGTCACCACGCTGGCCAATAGCCCGATGATCACGATGACCACCATGATCTCGACCAGCGAGAAAGCCGCCTGCCGCCGATCAACGCCTGGTCGATGGGGCATCGTCCGTGACCCGGATTGCCTCTTCTCAATAGGCAATCCGCAATCGGCAATCGGCAATTCACAATACATTGCTCAGCTCCAAAATGGGAAGGATGGTCGCAAAGGCGATGAAGCCCACCAGGATCGCCATCAGGACGATCAGCAGCGGCTCGGCCACCGCCGTCAGCCGCGAGGTCGCCGTGGCCACCTGCTGATCATACGCCTGGGCCAATTGTTCCAGCATCTCCTCCAACTGGCCGCTCTTCTGGCCGACGGCAAGCATCTGCACGACCATGGGGGCAAAGACGCCGGACTTCTCCAGCGGGGCGGCCACGTCGGCCCCGGCGATTACCGCCTCCTGGTAATCGCTGAGGGCCGAGCGGAACACGCGGTTCCTGGTCGTGCCCCGAGCGATCTGCAGCGCCTCGACGAACGGAAGGCCCGATCGCAGCAACGCCGCCAGCATCACCGCCAGGCGGCTGGTGTTCTCCTTGCGCGCCAGGGGCCCGATCAACGGCAGGCGAAGAATGAGCCTGTCGGAGGCCAGGCGGCCACGGTCGGTGGCCAGAAGGGCTCGGACCCCTACAGCCACGGCGGCCGCGGCAATCAACAGGAGCCACCACCACCCTCGCAGCAAATCGCTGATCGACTTGACCGCCCGCGTGACGGCGGGCAGCTCCCGGCCCGCCTGATTCAATGCCGTCAGCAGGTTGGGCACGACATAACTCATCAGGAAGACGGCCACGGCCAGACCCAGCGCCAACACGATGGCGGGGTAGATCAGGGCCGTGGTCAGACGGTTGGACAGGCCGGCGGACTTCTCCTTGTAGTCGGCCAGCCGCTGCAAGGCGGCATCCAGCGAACCGGTGTTCTCGCCCACGGCGACAATCGAGACGCACAGATCGTCGAAGTATTCCTTGTGAGCGGACATCGCATCGCCGAGGTTCACGCCCGCCGTCACCTTGTCGGCCAGGTCCTGGACCATCGCGCCGAAGTGTCGGCCGCGCTGCTGGGACAGGGTGTCCAGGGCGGACAGGAGCGGGATGCCCGCGCGCAGCAGCGTGGCCAGTTCGCGAACGAAGGCCAGCACCTCTCGCTGGCTGCGCGGCGACTTGCGGCCGGGCAAGAGAAGTCTCTTCTGCCGCAAGGGCAGGACGCGCGTCACCGTCAAGCCGCCGGCGCGCAGCAATTCCCGCGCCTGGCTGGGAGAGTCCGCGACGATGGTCCCGCCGGTGGCGGAGGAGTCCAGGTCGATCGCTTTGTATTCAAAAACCGCCATGTTGATTGCCGATTTTAAATCCAAAGACCCAAGAGCGGGGATGGACACAGATGAACACAGATACGAACAATTATTGCGCATTCTTTCATCCGCGTTTATCTGCGTTCATCCCCGCTTGCTATTCGTTAAGGCTAATTTACCCAATCTCATCTTTCGAGGCCACTCGGGCCACCTCTTCCATCGTGGTCACGCCCTCGGCGGCCTTGGCAATCCCGCCGGACCACAGCGATCTCATCCCCCCGGAAATCGCCGCCGCCTTGATGGACGACGCGCGACCGGAGCGCAGAATCAACTCCCGGGTATCCTCGGTGACGCTGAGCAGCTCGAAGATGCCGACCCGCTCCTGGTAGCCGGTGTCCATGCACTCGATACAACCCTTGCCGCGGTAGAGCGCCCCGTGGAAGCTGCCGTTGCCGTTCTTCTCCAACACCGACAAGTCTGAGGCGGCGGGGCTGAACGACTCCTTGCAGTGCGGACAAATCCGCCGCACCAGCCGCTGGGCCAGCACCGCCAGCAGGCTGCTGGCCAGAAGATAAGGTTCCACCCCCAGGTCCAGCATCCGGGCCACCGCCCCGGCGGCGTCGTTGGTATGCAGGGTCGAGAAGACCAGGTGGCCGGTCAAGGCCGACTGGATGGCCATGCGCGCCGTCTCGGCGTCGCGAATCTCCCCGACCATGATCACGTCGGGATCCTGTCGCAGCACGTGCCGCAGTCCGCTGGAGAAGGTCATGCCCTTGCGGTCGCTGATCTGGGTCTGGCTGATGCCCTTGAGGCGGTACTCGATGGGGTCTTCCAGCGTCAGCACGTTCATCTGCTGGCAGTTGATCTCCTGGAGGGCGGCGTAGAGCGTGGTGCTCTTGCCGCTGCCGGTGGGTCCGGTGACCAGGATGATCCCGTGGTCGCGGCGGATGAAGGAGCGGAACTCCTCCAGCACGCCCGTCGGCATGCCCAGTTCGCCCAGGTCGTAGAGCCGCACGCTCTTGTCCAGCAAACGGATCACCGCGCGCTCGCCGAAGCTGGTGGGCAGCGTCGCAATGCGCAGATCCACCACGCGGTCGCCGACCTCCACCGTCGCCCGGCCGTCCTGGGCCAGACGCCGCTCGGCGATGTTCATCCCGCCCATGACCTTGATGCGGCTGATGACTTCCTCGTGCAAGGCATGCGGCGGGTGGAACACGTCGTGCAGGACGCCGTCCACCCGCAGGCGAACCACCAGATCGTCCTCGTACGGCTGCACGTGAACGTCGCTGGCGCGACGCTTGACGGCCTCCAGCAACATCAGGTTGACCAGCTTGATGACCGGGGCACGCGCCGAAACGTCCAACAGGTCCTCATTGCCGCCGCCCGGATGGAGCTGCTCCAGCGACAGGCCGTCGCTGATCTGCGAGATCATTTGTGCGGCCCGGTCGCCCTGCTGCTGGTAGGCGGAGTTGATGACGCGAAGGATCTCCTCGCGAGGGGCGAAGACCAGATCGATGTCCTTGCCTAAACTTCTGCCCACGCCCGCCGCATGGGGCCATTTGGCCACATCCGAAACCGCCACCGTCAAGGCGCCGTTCCCGCCCGCCAGCCCCACAAGCCCATGCCGGCGCGCATACGAAATAGGGATGCTTGCGATGAATTCCGCACAGACCTGCGCTGCCGCGAGACTGGCCAGGAAAGGCCTGCCGGTCGCTTCGGCCGTCGCTTCGGCGATTATCGACGGCTCTGCATGTTCTCGCGGGATCTGGCAAGGCGAAACCGCAGAGCCGTCTTGGGGAAGAGCCTTTCGGCTGCTTCCATTGAGCCGGGCCTTGAGTGCGGAGGTGAATCTATCGTGAATAGTATCCATCGCAGGTTGAGACTCTTACTTAGCTACTGCATTAACATGGGCGTATTCTGCGGGAATTGCCGCGGCAGCTTAGCCGCTTCCAGGTCACGCTCTGAGAAGAACTTCAGGTCTTCGAACTGATCGTCGCGCAAGATCGTCGGGCGAATGAAAACGAATAGAGTGCTGTCTGAATCGGTCTTGCTGCGGCTGCTCACCAGGTACTTGAGTATGGGGATGTCCCCGAGGATGGGGATCTTGGACACGGTCTCGGCTTGGTCCTTGCGATTCAGCCCGCCAATGATGACGCAGTAGCCGTCGGGCACAGTGACTTCGCTATTGAGGCTGTTGGTCTGGCGGGGAGGAGGCACGACCACGCTATCGCTGCTGCTGCCCGAGCCGCTGAAACTGCTGAGCGAGATGGTATACTTGAGCTGAAGGTGATCGCCCTCGCTGATATGCGGAGTCACCGTCAGGTTTGTGCCGGCCGAGGCGTAGCCTGCGAAACTGGTGGTGGCCACCGTATTGGACGCGTTGACGCTGGTGAAAGGCGACTCGGCTTGACTGGTCAGTGTCGCGGTGGCATCGTCGTTCACCAGGAGCTTGGGGGCGGAGAGCACTTTGGTTTTTCCGCTGGTGGCCAGTGCCCTGACGATGGCGGTGAAGGTGTCGGTGTCCACCACGACCCCGTTGAAGCCCGCTCCGGGGTTCAAGGCCATCGCACCCGTGGTTACGTCCGGCTTGCTGAGGCCGAACGAACTGAAGGTCAAGACCTTCGCGTTGTTGTGAAAGTTCTTGTATCCCAGCTCGACCCCCAGCGAAAAACCGTTGGAGGTATCCAGTGTTAACAGCGTCACCTCGACCATTACCTGAGGCCGCCGCTTGTCCAGCATGGCGATGAGTTTCTTGTAAGCCATCTGGACTGCCTCGGGGGCCACCACGATCAGCGTGTTGGTGTTGGTGTCGACGGCAATGGTGGCGTCTTTGGTCTTTGCCGACAGGTGCCGCGGAGAAGAGGAGGTCTCCCGCAGCGTTCCCTGGTAGGGGGCATTGGCGTCATAGTAGCTTCGTGGCAAGGGCAGGCCCGCGCTAGGCGTCGAGGGGAAATTGGGGCCTGTGAATTGCTCGCGCTGGGGCGGATTCGTCGCCGCGTTTTGTTGGGGCAATGCGATGTCCGCCAACCCGTTCTCGCTTCCCTCCAAGGCCGTGATCGTCGCCAGTACGTCGGTCGCCGGCACGTTGGCGATCCTGTAGAAACAAACCGGGCTTGGCAGCTGAAAGGTCGGTACGTCCAGGGTCTCGATGAGCCGCGTCGCATCGGTATCGGCGCCCTCGATGGCGATGATGGCGATCTGATTGGTTCTGGCGTCGGGGATCAGTGCGAAGGCCGGCGGGGGCGGCGTTTTGCCTTGGCTGCCGGCTACCTTGGCCTTCTCCGCCAGCATGCTGGAAACCTGCTTGGCCAGTTCGGTCGCCTCCAGGTGTCGAATCTGCTTGAAGCGGGTTTCCACGATTTTGCCCGGCCTGTCCATCAGAACCAGAATCTCCAGAACCCGCCTCAGATAGCTGGCACGATCCGTAATGATCATCAGGTTCTGATCGGGGATCGACAGAAGATTGCCACCCGGCTTGCTGAGGAACTGCCTCAGCGTCTCCTCCACCTGCGAAGTCTGCACGTGTTCGAGGGTCACCACTTGCGTCAGAACGGTGGTGGACTCAGCCTTGTCCAGGCGAGCGGGGTCCTTTTCAATGGTTTCGGTCAAGCCCAGCAGATCCTTGTCGATTACCACTTTCTTCCAGCCGGGCTGATCCGCGTCGATCATCATTAATCCCGAGGTCTTGAGGACGCTCTGGAGCAGGCCCATGAGGGAATCCTTGGGGATCTTCGTCGGCGAGGAAATGGTGACGGTCTTTTTGGGGATTGAATCGTCGTAGAGGATGTTTACGCCAAGGCGGCTACTGACGTATTCCACCAGGACGCGAACGTCCACGTTGGGCGGGAAACTCAGTTCAATCAGGGCTTCATCGGCAACTTTCGGCGAGGGCCGTTTGCCTTTGATGTCCGCCGCTCCCAGGAGGGGGGACAGAGCGACCAGTATCAATACAAGGAGAGTCGTCCTCCATGACCCGCGGACATGATTACCCATGAAATTGCTCCCCGTCCATGATCTATTGCGTCCCGAAACCTTCCGCGCGAATGATACTTCACATGCGGTGCCAACATCAAAGATTATTTTCTGAATTGGCACATTTTACGTTGACGATCGGAAATGAGTGTGTCAGGATGGCGCCGTCCAAGGGATGCAGGGAGCGGGTGTGCCTCGGTTCTTGGGGGTATCCAGCTGCCAGTCTCGGTAGCGCTGTCGTTCGGATGAAGCGGCTGTCTTGACTTCGCATGTTCGGGGAGTACAGGGCCCATGCAACGGTCGGTTACGTTTCAAACCAATGCGAGGTCCAGTTCTAAGCCATCGGCGCTTGTTCTATCGGCACTTTCATTTTC
>JBAZTO010000053.1:0-26418 GCA_041661865.1 Phycisphaerae bacterium
CTTCGTAGCCTCCTCTTGGAATGGTGGCCATTACAAGGGCCACCTCGTTGGCGATCTCCTCGTAGTAGCCACCACTACGAGCCGTCTACAAGGCACCCGACCGGACGCTTACAAATTATAGCTGTTACGGGATACTAGTACTGGGGTCAAGGAACAGGCGGGACGCAAGTCCCGCCTGTTTTGTTTGCGGTCGTTGTCTGGCTGTAGGGCGGGATCGTTGATCCCACCCTGCCATTTCAACTGCGTTCACGGACACAACACGACCTTCATCAACCCGGCCTCGCCCGCCTGCAATCGGCGGAACCACTCCGTGCCTTCCTCTAGCGGGGGACGGGCGCTGATCAGCTCGTCGACGTTGATCCGGCTCGAGGCGATGAGCGCGAGGGCGGCGGGATATTCCCCCGCCGAGGCGCAGGTGCCGATCAGGCGCAGCTCGCGCGTCACGATGGACTGCAGTGGCAGGGTGACCTGAGGCGCGAGATTCCCGATGAGCACCACCTCGCCGCCCTTGCGGGTGCAGTCGATGGCCGTGTTGAGCGTGCCTGTGGCGCCGACCACTTCGAAGGTGACATCCGCGCCGCGGCCGGCGGTCATTTCTTTGACCTGCACGGCGACATTCGCTTGGTGCGCGTCCAAGGTCACCGTGGCGCCGAACCGCGCCGCCTGGGCCAGCCGGGTGGCATCGAGGTCGACCGCCACGATCTGGCCGCAGCCGCGGGCGCGCAGCACCTGCACCACGAGCAGACCGATGAGTCCCGTGCCCACCACCACAGCGGTGGTGTCGGGAGTGATCTGGGTGGCGCGGTTGACGGCGTGCAACGCCACGGACACCGGTTCCGCCAGTGCGCCCGGCACGAAATCCAGGCCCGGGGGCAAGGCGTGCAGCGTACGGACCGGCACGCTCACATACTCGGCGAAGGCGCCGTGGCGGCGATAATCGGCGCAGGAAACCCCAACGACCTCCCGCCGGTCGCACAGGTTGACCTCCCCCCGGCAGCAGTGCCAGCACCCTCCGCACCATGCGGTCGAGTCGAACGTCACCGGGGTGCCCGCCGGCCAATCGGCCAGGCCGTCGCCAGCCACCTCGCCGGCGGCCTCGTGCCCCATGATGAGCGGCGGGATCCGGCGCCGCGTGCGGCCGTCGAGACCGTGGACATCGCTGCCGCAGATACCGCAGGCCCGGACGCGGAGGAGAATCTCGTCCGCCTGGGGCGCGGGCATCGGCACGTCCTGCAGGCGCAATTCGTTCGGGGCGGTGAGCAGCAGGGCGCGCATGGTTGGATTCAGTGGACGGCCTTCGGGCGAACCAGCAGTTGTTCGACCACGGCGCGGGGCGGCAGGCTCAGGGCCAGCCATACGCATTCGGCCACGTCGGCGGGCTGGAGCATGCGCCGGCGTGCCGCGGCGGGCGGGGGTACCGGCCGGTTGCGCAGGAGGGGGGTGTTGATGTCCCCCGGGAAAATCGCACAGGCGCGGATGCCGCCGGAGCCCTCCTCTAGGTTCACGCTCTGGGTGAGGCCGGTCAGCGCGAATTTGGATGCGACATACGCGGCGCCCGCCTTGGCGTTGGCCAGCAGGCCGGCGTCGGAGACGATGTTGACGATGGTGCCGGCGCGGGCCCGGCGCATCGCGGGCAGGAAGGCCTGGATGCAGTGATAGGCGCCGTGGAGATTGGTGCCAAGGAGCCGGTGATAGTCCTCGGTTGAAAGTTCCCGGAGGAGACGCCGGGGGACGTTGGTGCCGGCGGCGTTGACCAGGGCGTCCACCCGTCGCCAACGGTACAACACGGCGGCCGCCATGACTGCAACCGCCGCGGGAGCGGTGATGTCGCAAGGGTGAAAAATGAGCCGGGCCCGGTCGGCACGACGGGTCGCGGCGATGGTCTCTTGCAACGCCTCGACGCGGCGGCCGACGAGGGCGACGCGCCAGCCCGCCGCCGCCAGACGGAGTGCGCAGGCGCGGCCGACACCGCTACCGGCTCCCGTCACCACGGCGACGGGAATACGGGCGAATGAACGATCTGAAGCAGGGGCGGGTGTCCGGGAAGGCATTGGTCGGAGCGTCTGGCCGCCAGGCTCAGTTGCGGCCGGGTTGCTTGTGCTCCTCCTTGACGATGACGCGGTCCTTGTTGCGGTCCAGCATCTCGAAGATCCGGGGCGGACCCTTGAGCTCGTCCCGCATCACTTTGCCGGCCTTGTTCGCGTCGTTGCGCTCGAGGAACTGGGCCCAGGTCGGCCGCTGCCACTGGCCTTGGCCGCCGCCCAGGCTGCCGCGGGCCTGCGGCGGGGCGTTGTCGGCGCGCGGGGGCTCGGCCACGGCGACGCTGTCGGAGGTCATGGCGACGGGCCAGCCGGCGGCGTCGGTCTTCCGGCCGAGGCCCTCCGCTGGCTTCGCGCGCACGCCACGGAATACAACTTCGACTCCACCAAGATCGGCGTCTTGGGTGGATCCGAGGGCGGACACCTTATGCAGCGGCCGGCGGGTGTCCGCCTCGATCTGCGCGAAGGTCTGGTTGCCCACGAGGGCGATGCATTGGCCGGTATAGCGGGGATGGAGTGAACGCACGTAGGACATATGCGCCGTCACCAACGGATTTTGCCAGTATTCCAACTTGCGGGCCACGGCCTGCACCTTGGTGCACACTTTTTCGCTGATCCGGGGGCTGTTACGCAGCGCCAGCGACACCGTAGTGCGGCTGACCTTAGCCAGCTTCGCAATATCTCCAACGGTAATGAGTGGGGCGGGCTCGTTCAACGGATAAACTTATGAAGAGTTAGATTCGGCCCGGCTGGCAGGCAAGGCTGTATATCCATGCGCGGCGCCACTCACCAGATTTCGGCTATCACCCCGGCACGGTTTGACTGCAGAGAGACTGGGGCACGAGAGATGCCACTGTTGGTTGTACATCCCTTGCTCCGCGGCCGGACCAGACGGCCTGGCGAGATGCAGCACTCGACGCTCTACCAGAAATTCATGGCAGAACGGGAGGAGATCCTGCGCCACAAATGGCTCTGGTTCGAGCGGGAAAAAGCTCGCCCGGGACGCCCTGTCTCGCCTGAGCCGGTTAAAAAAGCTGGGGGCAGTAGATTCCCCGGTGACTCCCCACATTCGATGATCGGTTCGCCGTCGCCATCGTCGGCCGGCAGGGTGATGCCAAGGTGTCAGGTTACCGAATAATCGCCGGTCCCGGAGTATTCGCCACACCTGGACTAACCAGCCTTGGCGAGGCACTCGTGGACGCCGTGCCCCGGAGGTTCGCGGCACAGATTCAGGGATCCTGGTCAAAATCGAACGACGCCTGCACCGCCTCCACCTCGGCGTGTTCGTCCGGCTCCACCATCTCCGGCAGAACCGGCAATTCTTCCTCCAGCTCGGGGGGAAGCCCACCGTCCATCTGCGGGGGATCGATGATGAAAATCCCCAAATTCTCGTCCTGGAGGCGAAGCGCCTCGGGCTGGGTGCCATAGTGGGCGGCGATTGGAAGATAAGGGTCGTCAATCTCGCCATCGCGGTAGCGCTCGACGGCCTCGGCAAATGCCGCGATGGATTCGGCCGCCGGGCCGGTGCCGGCCTCCGCCAGCGCAGCGGCGATCTCGGGCTGGCGGTGGACAAAATCGCCTGGATCGAGTGAACGCGCCAGGTCGGCCAGCAGCCGGGCCTTTAACTCGGGCGGGGTGGGGTGAACCGGCTGATGGTTGCCCACAGTGCGGGTCGCCAGCTCGTCGGCCACGAGGTCCGCGTAGACGTTGCGGCCCGGGAAGGCGGCGTTGCCGGGGGTGAGCAAGATCACCCGGAAATCCGCGGGCCCCGCCTGCGCCACCGCGAGGAGGCCCGTCAACATTGCCGGCGGACCGGATGTCAACGCTCCGTCCGCGCCGTGGATCTGCATGAACGTGGCCTGCGTGATTTCGAGGGCGGCCTGCAACTCGGCGAGGGACGTGCCTCGGCCACCGGCCTTGATGTAGTGGGCGCCCTTGCGGGTGCCCGGAATGAAGGAACTTTCGTAGGACATGGGGTTGATAAGATGCGGGGACGACCGGAATTGGCCGATCTCCGCCACCCCCAGTAACAATATCGGAAAATTGACGGGGCAGCCTACCCCCTGGGCCGGGTCCCTATCCCGCCAGCCGGGGCCGGATTGGGCAGATACACCGCGGTGCTACGTGGCTGGCGGCCCGGCCACCGCCCCTCCGGTGATTCCTGCCGGGGGCGTGATTGATGGCTCCCGGGGGGGCGCCTGGGTGGTCCCCGGCGGTATTCCCCGGCTGGCGCGGCGGGCCTCCAACCCCGCCGCTATCTCTTAGGCATGACCACAGTCACATCGAGCCTCGAACCGGGGAACCCGCGGGTGCTTAAGGACTTCCACACAGTGGTCAGACACAACGGCTCCCCACTCTCCTAACCATGAAAACCACAATGAAGAGCATTAATCAGATCAGCCACATCGCACTCGCCATCAAGACAGTGCCGAGCCTCGCGCTCCACGACTACGAACCGCACGTGCAGGACAACATCAACCGCTTGGTGGCGCAGGCCCGGACCAAATTCCCGGGCCTGACCTACGAGCAGTATGCCTCCCTGAATCCGGATTTCGGGCGCATCATCTGCATCTCTCTCGGCTACATCGCCGAGAACGCCGACGGCGACCCGGTGATGCGCCTGAAGTCCTACCAGGGCGGCGAGGAGGAGCTCTTGGCGGAGTTCAACCGCAGCATCGCCAGCTTCCGCAACACCTTCGTTCACGCCAAGGGGCGCGCCTACGATGTCCCGTTCATTCTCGCGCGCATGAGCGCACGGAAGATTCATTGCGCCAACCAGAATTTCGCCGCCCTGCATCGCCCGAACGGCCACCCGCACCTCGACCTGACCGAATACCACGCCGAGCAGGGTCCCGGTGGTCGTCTGCCCCTCAGCCTTATTGCGTCCATGGCTGGCGTGGCCTCGCCGGGGTTTGATTTTGATGGGCCGAAACTCTCGGAGGCCTTCCACAGCGGCGAACACCGCCTGATCGCCCGCCATGGCGAATGGAGCGTGGCGACCACGTTGAACCTCCTGCGGATCCTCGTCGGGGACTACGAGGCCATCCCCTGCGAGCGCTACTACTCTGTCGAGGTGGATGGTGAGTGCGGCCACCTCGCCGCGGCCGATGCCAACGGTTGTTGCCCCTCCGTCTGGGACGAGCGCCAGCAGCTGTTCGTGCCCACGGAGGATATCCCGCCGATCCGGACTGAACAGGCAGCTTCGTGAGGCGGCGCCTCAGCCGCAACCCGCCGACCTACAGGCCGCAGACGATCTGATTCATCAATGTATCCCTAAACCAATGCCATCGAACATTATGTGCCTTTAATAAGCGCGAATAGCCAATCCTCCGGAACCAGGTAGCGGCCGCTGCTCTGATGAGATGCTCCATCCATTGTTAGTATACGCGCCGGTCCACATCGCCAATTCCCATGCTAATCCCCTGCAAACCTAACCATCGCCCGGCGTTCCCGCCGCGCGCCAGTCAGTCCGATCAGACCGCATAGCATACGAAGATCATCCGCCGGTCTCCCCTCGCTCATCCCATCTCCCCGCCACCCCCCCAATGGAAGGTCAGCCTCAGTATCCTGTCGTTCACGGCACCCCGTCTTCTCCGATTAACGGAGAGGCGGTGGGCCATGACGCTGTGATCGCTGGGAACGCCGGTCCGGCACTGGTGCCATCGCCAGGCACGCCGCTGACCACAGCGGGAGCGAATAAGCGGGCACAGCAGGAGGCGGGACGGGGATCCAAGCACCGCGATCAAGGCAATGGTGTCGCCGCGGCCGCCGTCCCGGTTGGATTTGATCGGGTTTGCGCCCTGCTGGCCGAGGCCGTCATCGGCATGATGGCCAGCACCCTGCCTTCATCGACGGGTCAAGGTTCCCGCCCCGGCGCCCCGACTCAGGGCGATTCAAAGCATACCACCGGCAGCGGGGCCACGCGCTGTCCCGCCAGCCTTGATGACCAGATCGTCGAGGAATTGCGCGAATGCGGGTGCACGTCCCCCGCCGCGCTGCGCGCGAAGCTCGGTCTTCAGCGCACTCCCTGCACCAAGGCGCTGAATCGCCTGCTCGCCAAGGGCGTGCTCATTGGCGAGGGGAGCACCCGGAAGCGGGTCTACCGCTTGGCCCAACCTAGCCAGTCCGCTGCCGCATGAGCTCCTTTGCCAACAAACTCGGCGTTCTAAAGAAGGAGGAGATTCCTGAAGGGGCCATCGCGATCTACGCCCGAGTCTCAACCGAGGAGATGGCCAAGGGTGACTCGATCGAGAACCAAATCGAGGCCTGCCGCAATTTTATCACGGCCCATCCTGATGTGTTCGAGAACCGGGAGATCAGGATTTACTCTGACCCTGCGCACACGGGGAAGACTTTTGATCGCCCGGATATTAACCGCCTGTGGAGGGACAAGGAAACGGTCAAGACCGCCTGTATCTTGGGGCGCGACTTGAAGCGCTTGGGGCGAAACACAAAGGAGGGTCTGGAGTTCCTCGATGCAATGACCGCGGCCAACATCCAGATCATCGACATCGGCCAGCCCAGTATCGACTATCGGACGACCAAGGGGCGGAAAATCTTCACCGACGCCATGTCCGGAGCTGAGGCCGAGCGCGGCATCTACCGGGATAACTCCATCCAGGGCCAGACCAAGCGGGCACAGAAGGGCCAGTGGAAAGGTGGGCCCCCTCCCTATGCCTGCGATCTTGAAGCCGGCATTCTGCTGCCGGTGTGGGGGCCTCCCACGGAGTTGCTCCAAGAAATGGCAGCCGTTTACGAGGAGCATAAATCCTACCTCCGGGTCCTCACGGAGTTGAACAAACAGGGAATCAAATACGCGCCCATCACTCCGAGGGTGTGCTTCGACCGCGAGCGGGCCCGCCGCGGGTTCGTATCCCGTCGCCCAGAAAATACGGGCAAACCGCAACTTATCACCCTGCGCTGGATTGCCGCGGTGCTGCAAAATCCAGTCTATGCCGGCTTCGTGCCTGCGCCCCGTGCGGTCAACGGCGATACGGTTCGTTTTGCGCCTGATCTGGTGCTTCCCGATGGCCGCCGGTATTTCAAGTCGGAGCATCAGACTATCTTCCCCTTGCCGCAGTGGGAAAAGATTCAGGCGATTCGGCGAGGCCAGACCAGGACCAATACACGGGCAGGCCGTCCTTCCACGGATTATCTGCTCCAGCAGTTGTTACAGTGTGGCTGTTGCCAACTGCCGCTCAACGTCGGTGCCTCGACCTCTGGTAGCGGCAAATCGATCCGGCACTATGCCTGCCGTAGCATGAAACAGTTGGGCACGCAGTCGAAATGCACGGTCCGTCGCGTGCCGGCGGAGGCCATGGAAACCGTGGTCATGCGCTTCTTGAGTGACCTGCCGAAGCGCCCGGATCTCATCGATGGGATTACCGCCCTCGCCAGTAAAAACAAGGAGGGGCTGACTCAAGGTCTGGAGGAACGCGCGGCGCTCCTCGAAAAAGAGCGCGCGGCGCTGGAACGGACCAAGAAGAATACGATCGACCGGATGCTCGAGTTTGCGGGCAAAAAGATCGGGACCGAAATGGAGCAGCGCTACAATGAGGTCCAGGCGAAGCTCGACGCCGTGATTCTGGAGATGGCCGACCTGCGGCGCAAGCGCGAGGCCGCCCATGCCGCGGCCCCGTCGGCGCAGGTGGTCGTCAGCGCGTTGGCCGACTTCGGTAAATTGGCGGCGCAGCTTCCGGCCTCCGCCATGAAAGAGCTGGTCCAATTGCTGGTCGCCGAAATCGTGGTGCATCGGCTCAATCATCGCTCCATGCCGCAATTCAAGCATTTGCCGGCCAGTTCATCCATTCTGAAGCTGGACATAACCCTGAACCCGTGCGGCCTCCACATGATCAGCTCTCCCAGCAAGGGGTCAGTGGCCGCGAAAACCAAGGGCGGCCAGCCGAAGCTGGTGCCCACGACGTTCGTCGTGGAAATCCGGCAGGCTGGCAACAAGGGCAACGTCGTGCGTCTGCTTGAGCCGTTCGCCACCGAA
Organism: Phycisphaerae bacterium; assembly: GCA_041661865.1. GTDB lineage: Bacteria > Planctomycetota > Phycisphaerae > SM23-33 > SM23-33 > JBAZTO01. The sequence continues at coordinate 8,035 of JBAZTO010000053.1, forward strand.
GCCGAGGTTTACGCCTTCCCCTCCAAGGAGGCTTCCACGGAGGAGGTCGCACGGGCCCAGCATCCCCTGTGGCGTATGGAGGCGATGGTCGCCATGCGAGCAAAGGGCATGCTGAAGAAGGATATTGCCGCCAAGTTCGGCAAGAAGCCCTCCTGGGTTACCTATCACCTGCGCTTGTGTGGCCTGCGGTCCGGTATCCAGCAGAAGCTCAAGGCGGCCCCGCTCAGCGTTCTGGGCCAGTTCGGGCTTGTTTACCTGATGCGCCTGGCGGTCATGGAGCCCGAGTTGCAGGAGAAGACCTTTGATGAGGCCTTCCGAAAGGCACTGCACACCGACACGGTGGTAAGGCCGATCAAGACCGTCCCCGAGTCCCCAGCCGACGATACGGTGACCAACGCATAGCGTTGATTTCGCGCGGCACGATGGGGTAGCCCATGTCGGTCATCCGGTGTTGAGGCTGGGTTTTTACGAGCTTGGATATCCCGGCCAATTCGCTTCGCGGGAGCGCCCGACCGGAGATGTCTTTGCCGTCCGGGGATAGAACTTAAATCGACGGGGTCCCCTGGCCATTCCCCCGAGCGACGGCCCGGACTTGATTCGATTGGGTTCTCATTTAAGAAACCTCCGCACCGCCATTCTAGCTGTGCTAAGATGGCGCCACCGCGGGACGCGGTGGGCTGGCACGAAGTGACAGCAGAGGACGGATATGGGGCGCGCGGAGCGCGAGTGCCCGGCACCTGCCGGCAGGCAGCCAATCCCTCCCTCTCCGCCAGGTGCCACCGGCCCCCCGGCGGGTCGGGTCTACACCAAAGTTTGGGGACAGGGGCATGTTAAGGTTGGGGCACTTTCGCTATCACAATGGAGCAAGCACGTTGCGTGTGCTGAGAACGCTCCGCTTAAATCAAGGTTCTAACTGGACCGTGCAAATCGGGTGAGGTGCGGCGATTCGTGTCTTGGACGATTTAGGCAATGTAATTTCCAGCCGTGCCCCTTGGGACAACGACCAATAACCTCAGCCCGGTTATTTAAGAAGAGTTGGGCCCGGTGCCTCAACGCACCTCCAGACCTCTCTGAATTCGGCTTCAAGGGCCAGCACCTCGCATTGATCTACCGGCTCTTCAAACACACCGAGATCAGGCTGGAGGCGGAGCAGGGCGGGTTGTTAGGCGCCATCGGCTCCGGCCAACATCAAGTGCATGCCCCCTTTCCGCTTTTCGCAGACAAACCTATCGCCTGACGCGCACCAGAAGCATCGGGACAGATATCCATTGTTACGGTCGCCGCCTCGAATCAAAACGATGCCGTTCAGGTCGCGGGCCGGCCGACGCGTGTCGAGCCTTGGGCCCTACAATAAGCGCACGCGCGGCGGCTCCCTATCGGGTGATATGATCTGCGGATAGGGGTGCTGGAGCCCGTCGATTTGCAGATCTGGGCTGAAATTGCCTCGCGGGAGCCTCGATCTCATGCCTCTCTGGTGGGTCCCGGACGGACTGGTCCGAAAATTAATCCGCTCTCTCAAGCGGGCTGATGGCTTTTGCGGGTCAGGCGAAGCGCCTGCTTGGAACTCCTAACTTTTGGCAAGCAAATCAACACTCTCCCGACTTGAGTGCGTCCCGGCTACCGAGGAAGTTCAGGTGCATGAGGAAAGAAATCGGCCTGTCCGAAAACACCGTGAGCGCCCAGGTGAGCTCGGGCATCGCTTGCTTCGGCATTACTTGAAATCCATGTTCACATTCAGTCCCAAGGCTCCCAGATCCGATCCGTGCGCGCACCGCGAGTTTGAGGGGCGCACCGCTTTGCTCCTTGCCGCGCTCATCGCCCTGGCGGCCCCGCTTCACGGAGCGGCTTTGAAAAGCGGCCGCCTCGCCGTGGGGGTCGATGACTCAACGGGTGCCCTGCAGGGGATCACCGATCTCCGAGACGGCAGGCTTTTGGCCGGGCCCAGCTACGATGCCTATACGCTGCAGACCACCCCCGAAACGAAACTGACCGCGAGCGAGTCGGAAGATCGCGTGGTCATACGACGCGGCGAGGTCTTCGTCTGCGAGAACCCGAAGCTGCCGCGTATTATCATCGAAAAATCCTATGCGGTGGAGCAGGGCTTGGTGACCAAGCACGTCAAATTCCAGCCGCAAGAGAATGACCTGGGCTTCCTTCATTACAGCACGGGCACCAATGTGCCTCGGGAGTTCTACAAGCAGGGATACCTCAACAATCCCACGCGCCACGTGGTGAACACAGCGCTGCCTTATTTCCAAGTCTCAGCCATCGAGAAGGAGTTCCGGGTTTCCGACATCAACCCCCTCGCCGACCACCGGCTCGTCATCTTCACGAATCCGGCGGCGAAGCGCGGCCTCGCGCAATACCGCTTCAAGGTGGACGGTCATTTCTCCCATCCGCTGTCATCCTACACTTACGAGCCCGGCCTCTTCTTTTCCCCCGAGGGCTGGCGCATGGCGGTTGCGGCCAAGTGGCTTTCCAAGGAGCGGGGCGATGGATTCTCGTGCGACGTGCGCTGGCAGCTTTTCGACGGCGATCATCTCGCGTTTCACTCGGCCTACCTTGACCTGCCCGAATGGAAGGCCACCTGGAACACCGAGGTCCCCGCCTGGATGAAGGAGGTCAAGGGTGTCGTTACTTGGGATTACACGAGAAGCGGCCCGCAGGGTGTAACCGGCTGGGATCCCACTCAGGCGGGACCGGCGGATTACCCCCGGCTCAAGGCCATGGCCGACAGCATGACGGACGGCTATATCATGGTGCTGGTGCGCGGGGTGTTTCACAACACCCGGGCCTATACCGCGGACCCGATTGCGGGCGCCTACGGGGAACCGATCGCCCAAAGCCAGCTCCAGAAGTGGGTGCGCGAACTCCAGGCGCTTTCCCCGCGCATCAAGGTCGGGCCGATCACCTGGCAGTGGGCCTTCAAGGACAAGGATCCGGTCTACAAAGCACACCCCGAGTGGAGCGTGCATGGAACCGACGGCAAGACGCCGGTCGTCGTGTCCGCGTGGGAACAGGAAAAGGCCTCCCCGCAACTCCTGACGCCGGAAGCGCGCGAGTTCATCCTGGGCCAGTTTGCCGGCATGATGAAGATCTACAATTTCGATTTCATCTACATGGACACGGGCCAGGGGGGCATCACGATGCTGGACTGGAGGAGCAAGCGGTCGGCGCAGGACTACGATTGGGCGTTGCTCTACAAGGGCATTCGCGACATCGCGCGGACCAACGGGGGCGGCAGTTTTTTCAACGGCGTGCCCAATCTCTTTTCGCTCTACAGCGACTTCGGCTACTACGAGGGCTACAACCCCCACCGGGAGCACTGGCAGGCGCGCTCGGACCGCCTCGTGCTGGCCAAGATCTACCAGCGCCCGAACGACAAGCGCACGATCCCGCTGTATTGGGACGACAAGGGCTGGACGACCGAAAGCTACCCGAAGCTTTGCTACTCGCTGGCGATCAAGCCGGGCGGGTTCGATATGCGCGGTGAATTCGAACCACTCCGCTGGCCGCTGATCGACGCGCTGCTCGAGATCGAGGGCGCCGAGCTGATGCACGCCGCCCACTGGTCGCCGTGCTGGTGGCGGGAGAAGACCGACATGGAGGTCTATCCGCTCCGGCTCGGCAAAGCCGGTCTCCTGACGATCTACAACCGCGGCAAGGAAGCCCAGCGCGCGGAAGTGAGCCTCGACTTGACGCCCTACGGTTTCGATTCTTCCAAACCGGTGCACGTCTGGCGCTTTGACCCGAAAACACTGGCTGACCTCGAAATCGAAAACCCGGAGAAGCTCACGGAGAGGCAGGCGGCGGCATTATTTGCGCGCACCGGCCGCGCCGCCCTGCGCGGCGTCAACGCCTCGTTCGTCGGCAACCTGCCGTATCCCAAGGACGGACGTTTCATGCGCACCTTCGAGATGGAACCGAGCGACCTCACCATCCTGATGTTCACCCAGGCGTCGAAACTGGCCGTGGCGAAGAGCTCGCAACCCACCCACTTCCTGCTGCCCGCGACCGGCGCGAAGGACGAAAAGACAATCCATTCCGACGAGCCCCTGCCGGCGGCCGTCGCCGAAAGCCGCAAGGCCGCGGTTTTCGCGGCCCGCCCCGATGCCCAGACAACCACGGCGGCGGTCACGGAAGGCACCCCGTTCGAAGGCGGGGCGGTCATCCTCTCCTTCGAAAGCGGGGCGAAGAAGAGCGGCACGGCCATTGAGATTCCCGCCGGGGGAGCGATCGAGGCGACCGGCCTGTCCGTGACGACAATCCAGGCCTCGCGGCCAAAGGGCGCCGCGAATCCCGAGCTCTGGATCACCTATAGCCGGGCCACGGATTTTCCGTCGGTTCACAAGCACGTGTTCGAAATCACGGAAGGCAGCACCGCGCAGGAAGTCCTCATCGACCTGAACCACTTCGCCCCCAAAGACTGGACGGGCCGCGTGCGCCTTGAGGCCAAAACGGAAACCGGACCGATCCGGATCATTTTCAATTCCAAGCTTCAGCTTTTCTAGGAATCGCTCCCAGCCTCGTGCGCCCTGAATAATCCGGGATTCCGTCCTGACAAAACCAGTTCCCTGCCGGCGGTGAAGTCCACGGCCCGGGCCGCCGGAGAGTGATATTCCACACTGACGCAATCGACGCGCCGTGCGGAGTAGGACGCAGGGCCGTCACCAAGCCAACCCGGCTTGGCAGCCTGCGCAAAGCCGGCCCCATCATGAATGCAAGCGGGATGGTGACGGTCATGGTGGATAGGCCCCAAGGGCTGCCCGCACCACCACCAATGCCAGCACCGCCAGGAGGATGATCATGATGGCCGGCAAGGCAGCTGCCAGCCGGGGCACAATCCGAAGCCAGTCAAAAGCAGGCAAGCGGCGGGAAACGGCGGCCATGCCTCACCGCGGCGGCATCGTGTGGGGTGCTCAACCCAGGAGGGTGCTCTTTCGCTTGCCTAAAGTTAGGAATATTGAGCATACACTCCAAGGCACTCGTATGGCGCGAAACCCCACCTCCCGTGTAGCTCAGGAACCGGCCGTCCGCTGGCGCGAGTGGATCAACCTGCGGACAAACCTTTCCTGGATCTATGAGGGCGGCGTGCTGCCCAAATTCCAACGCGGTAATTTCAGCCCGGACCACATGGGGGCATGGCTGATCAAGCGCGGCAGCGTTCTTCTGCGCCAGGAGGGCAAAACCGTGAATGCAACGGCCGGAGAGTGGCTGGTGCCGTGGCCGGGTTTCCGCTATCAGGAATTCAGCAGTGATGCCGAGATCTTGTCGGTGCGGTTTCGTGCGGCGTGGCCAGACAACAAGCCGTTGTTCGAAAAGGGCCTGAGCCTCAAATTTCCGGCGAAGGACTTCCCCCGCTTGGAGCGTCTGGCCCGTGAGATTCTGCGCAGCGCGGGCGCGATTATTCCGACCGAGCCCGTGGAGCTGGCCCAGGAGGCGGTGCCATTTGAGCGCTACATCGTGGTGAACATGATGTTCATCCGCTGGCTCGCCCAGTTCTATACCGCCCTCTGCAGTCTCGGGGTGAAGCCCGCACGGATTGGCGTGCATGACGAGCGGATCATCGCCGCTTTGCAGCGACTCGATTCAGTCGCACTGTCTGAACGCCTGCCCGAGGGTTGGCTGGCGAAGGAGTCGGGGCTTGGGGGAAGCCAGTTTGTCCGGTTGTTTCGCCAGGAAATGGATGAGACTCCCAAGCAGTATTTCGAACAGCGGCGGCGGAACTATTGCCGCGAAATGCTCACGGGCTCCGACGTTCCGATCAAGGAACTGGCGTTCAGCCTCGGATTCAAGCGGCTCTCGGATTTCTCTGCCTGGTTTAAGAATCATTTCGGTCTGTCGCCTCGCAACTTCCGGGTCCAAGTATTGCACTCGGCGCACTTCTGATGGAATGAGGATGGCCGACAAGGCGCCACCGTGACGTATGCGGTGGGCTGTGAGGGAAAAGTTCAGGCCAATGAGGGACCGGACCGGGGCGAAACCTTCCGGACCAGCGAAAGCAGGATTGCGGCGGCGAGCAGGTGAAGAACGCCCAGGATCAGGAACATCTTGGCCGAGCCGATGGCGGTCGTGATCTGCCCGACTTGAAAGTTGAAGATTATCGCCCCAAGCGCTCCAAAGGCGCCGGCGATGCTCCACACGCTGCCCACATTGCCGACCGGGAACGTGTCCGCCACCAGCGGCCCGAGCAGGCTGAGCCAGCCGAGGCAGACCACCGCCACCACGCAGAGCAATCCCACGGTCAACGTCAGGCCCTCGGCCTGGGGCACGAACATGCACAGGGGGCCGAAGCAGGCGAGAATCAGCAGAAGCCGCTTCCTTGCCTTGCATGGATCACCCATTTTCCGGCCCAGCCGGTCCGAGTAAGCCGCCACGCTGATGCCCCCGAGCGAAGCGGCGGCAAACGGAATCCAGCCGATCCGCCCGGATTCAATCAGGGAGAGTCCGCGGTCCTCCTGAAGGTAGCCGGGCATCCAGAACAGGCAGTAATACCACACCGGGTCGCTGATGAACCGGGCGATGACGATGCCCCACAGGCTTTTCGTCCGCCACAATTGGCTCCAGGGAAGTGACGGGGCGGGTGGCGATGCCGCGGTAGCGGTTTCAATCGCGCGCCTGGGTGGATCCCGGTAAACGAACCACCAGATCAAACCGATACCCAACCCGATCACACCGGGGACAAAGAAGGCCGCATGCCATCCGAATCGAGTGGCCAGCCAGGCGATGAGTGGCGCCGCCACAATGGAGCCAACCGTGCTGCCTCCGCCCACGAGGCTCATGATCAGGCCCCGTCGGTGCAACGGGACCCACAGGGTCAGGGCCTTGACCGTGACCGGCTGATTGCCTGGTTCCGCCAGCCCGAGCAGCGCGCGAAAAATGGCGAACGCGACAAAGGTGTTCGCCAGGCCGCAGCCCAGCGTTGCAAGTGACCACAGGGTGATGAACCAAAACAACGCCACCCGTGGACCAATACGGTCGACCAGCCACCCGGTGGCAATATAGGCGCCCGCGTAGCAAAACGTGAATATGTTTACGAGAAATGCGTAGCTTTCGTCATTTATGCCCAGATTGGTTTTCACCAGCGGCTTCAGCACCGACAAGCTCTGCCGATCCACGTAGTTGATCATGCTCGCACCGAACAGGAGCACGATGATCGCCCAGTAGCGCAGGCCGGGCCTCGTCGCGGCAGGTCCTGGCGAATCTGGAGCGGGCATTGTCATTTTTAAAGCAGCCCGCCGACCGGGTCAAAGCATCTGATATGGGCCACCAGCCGCGGTAAATTCACCCACGCCATCCCGGCCACCGTGTCGGCGGCACCATAACTCATGATCAGCTCGTCGCCCCGCACCAGCCCGCCGCAGGTGAACACGCAGGGGGTTTTGAAGCGGCCTGCAAGTTCCCACGGCTTCCGGGCGAACATCAGGCGGTCGGGGCACCGGTGGATCACCTCCGGCCAGCCATCGGCCCCTTCCTTCAGGATCATGAAGGACTGCGTGTAACCCACCACGGCGTCCTGCTTGGCATGATAAGGCAACAGCCATTCTCCGCCCCCGAGGGGGATGGGGACCCAGCTGGCCCCCACGCGATCGACCTCCCAGGGCAACACGGGCTTTGCGAGCAGCCGGTGGGCGGCCAGCGGACCGCCCAGATCCTCCAGCCGGTCCGCGCAGGCCACGAAGATGCTCGGTGGCAACCCAGCAAAGCGATGGTCGTAAAGTTCCGGATGGTAGGGACGGTGCAGGCATACGTATTGTTTGCGTCCCTCGATCTGCATTTTCCGCGGAATCAGGAACACATCGCGATTGTCACCGCGGAGCGGATCGCTGATGGGGCTGATGTAGGTGAAAGCCTCCGCGTAGTTATGCGCGGCAAGTTGCGGCAGATTAACCTTCCACAGCACCGTCACCGTCAGGTTTTTCGTGGCGGCGGGACCGAGGGAGTGCTTCCCGCTCGTGGCCCAAGCCGGGGCGCATTGCGTGGGTTCGTCATGTTCCCAATAGGGCCCGGGCGGAAACATCCGGCAAGCGGTGGTGAGATAGAGCTCCCCGTCCAGGCGGGCAAGCCGGGGGTCTTCGATGCACCCGTTGGCATGGTTGATGTGCTGCCGGCCATCCGCCCCGGTGATCACGATGCGGTGTAGCTCGTTTTGCAACAGGGGGCCGAGGCACGGGCGGGAAAAATCCGCCTGCCAGCTTTTCCCGCCATCCCCGCTGGTGGCGTAGCCGAGAAAGATCGGGTAGGGCAGGGGCCGGCCGGGAGTCTGACTTTGCGGCCAGGGACCCGTGGCCCGGAAGAGCATGTGCAGGGTGTCGCTGGCCGGATCGTCGATGATCGTCGGATTCAGCAGCATCGTGTCGGCCCAGGGCACCCCCGCCTGGGGGCTCAAGACCGGGCCTGATAATGTGCGAACCCGGGGCGCTTCGATGGTCGGCATTGCTCAGGTGGTGATGCTGGACTTCGGGTTCGGCTGGCGCACCGGTTCGGGGGGCGGCGGAGCCTCGGGTTCATAAATAACTTCATCTTCCTGCGGGGCGGCCGAGACAGGCCATTTGATCACCTGTTTCGCGGTGAGTAACAGTTTTTGCAGTTCAGGATAGGGCACCTCCTGCACCGCCAGGCTCTGACTGATCGCCAGGTGTGCCGCATGCGCGGCGGATTCACCCAGGATCATGAAGACGGGTTCCATGCGAATGGAGCCATAGGCTATGTGCGTGGCCGACAGACAGGCCGGCACCAGCAGGTTTGTGATTTCGTAGCGGCGCGGCGTGATGGCCTGATAGGGGATTGGATAAGGTCTGAATCCCGCCGACTGCACATCGCCCTCGTTGCGCACAACTCCGTTGATCACCAGACGCTGGCAATTGTGCGAGTCCATGGCATAAGCACCCAGGGCGATCGAGTCAGGCGCCCGGACAAAGCCACGACAATCGTGTTCCGTGATGACGTAGTCCGAAAGCATCCTGCGCGCCTCGCGAATGTACAGGTGAGGGGGCCAACCGCCCGTGGAAACAAACTCGTCGGCAGGCAGCCCCCACGTCCGGTATTGCGCCCGCAAGGCAATGGGCACGCGTTGGTCGTGGCACATGAACCACATCAGGCCCTGCTGCCAGGTGACATGGTGCTGGAATATCCTCTCCCGTTGCTGCCAGCCGCCGCGCGGGAAACCCCAGCTGCCGCCGATTAGGTCGGTGGAAATCGCCCCGTGGTTGTTGGTGTCGGTCTTGCCACCGCGAATGCGGTCGAATTTCTTGAACGACTCGTTCCACCCGGTCTGGAGATAGCGTGCGAGCAGTTCGTAGTCCCGGGGATCGTAGTCCGCCGGTTTGGGGAAAGGCAGCCGGTCCGGCGCCTGTGTCAGGCACATGCGGAAGTTATAGGCCTGCACCTTGTCATCCCCGCTGCCGATGGGAGCCAGCGGGGCGGATTCGATCCCGGGTAAAAGGCCGCTGGCGGGATCGCCCGCCACGACGTAGGGATCGATGCTGGTCTCAAACTGGTGGGTTTCGCGAAGCTGCACGCCGTTGAGGAGTTCGTTGAAATCCGCATTGGACTCCCGGCCCACGACATGGCTTACGCCCGCTAGCGCCATCAAATCGCCCTCGTAAGAGGCATCAATAAACTGCTTTGCCGAAATCTCGAGTCCGCTCTCGAAACGGACGGACTGGATGCACCCACCTGTTTTATCAACGGTGGACGGAAATTCGCGCATGAACGGCTGGATATTGGCCTCGGTCAGGATCTCGCGGAACGTCCTTTCCGCCACCTTCGGTTCGAAGCGCCACTCCTCCTCGACCCCGTAGTGGGCGCCGACCCGCCGGTAAAATTCGCGCGCCAGGCCCCCGATCGACTGCTTGTTGCCGATGTCGGTGTTGCCGAGCCCGCCGGCGGTCAGACCGCCCAGGTGCGCGCTGTTGATCACGAGGGCGACGGAATGGCCGTGGCGCACGGCCTGGACGGCCGCGGTGATGGCGCCGGGGCTGCTGCCATAGGCGCAGAGATCGACTTCGACCTTGCGGGTCTGGGTCGGCTGGGCGGGAGGGAAGTAGTAGTGCAACAAACTCATTGAGGGAACGGGGCGTTTGGGGAAGTGGGGAGAGACCGCGGCGGGCTATTCCACCACCTGCTTGGAATGGGTGAGGGCTTTTTTCAGCGCGGCATAGGGCACATCCTGCACCGCAACCTGCTGCTCGATCGCCAGGACCGCGGCGGAACCCGCCGACTGCCCCAGGATCATGAACACCGGTTCCATGCGGATGGAGCCGTAGGTGACGTGGGTGGCCGAGAGGCAGACGGGCACGATCAGGTTGCTGCATTCGCCGCGCTTCGGGACGATGGCCCGGTAGCTGATGGGATAGGGCTTGGGCGGATCGATCGGGGTTGGCGGGCGTGGCAGGCCGCCGTCGGTGGTCACAAACCCGCTCGCGGGATCGACGTAATGCTTGATCCCGTGCGAATCGAAACTGTAGGACGCCAGGCCCACGCTGTCCGCCGGAGGCGGCACCAGGCCCAGCGCCATCGGCTCCGTGATCACCACTTCCGACACCATCCGGCGCGCCTCGCGCACATAGAGCTGGTAGGGCCAGTTGCTGTTGTCCGCGAACTCATCCTTCGCGAGGCCCCAGTGGGCGTAATGCTGGCGGAACCGCTCCGGGACGCGCGGGTGATTCTGCACCGTCCAGATCAGGCCGCGCTGCCAGTTCTCATGCGCCAGTGCGATCTTCTCGCGGGTCGCATGATCCGCCTCCGGCCACTGCCAGCTCATGCCGTTGTAATCCGTGGAAACCACGCCGTTGTTGTTCGAGTCCGTCTTGCGGTTGGGCAGCAGCGAAAGTTTGAAAGGCGCCTCGAGCGGGGCGGGGGCATGGTCCTGTTCGAGGTAGCGCAGGAACATCTCGTAATCGAGTTCGTCGTAGTTTGCCGGCTTCCCGACCATCACGCGATTCTCGGGCACATCCGTCAGGCACATGCGGTAGCAATAGGCCTGCACCCCCTGGTCGGCGGCAAATTCTTCGCCGCCCAGGGTGGCATGCACGCGCGGCAGCAGCCCGCTCTTCGGGTCGCCTTTGCGCACATGGGGGTCCATGCGCAGGGTCACGGCGCGCCTGGGCATCGGGCGGATGCCGTTCATCGTCTCGCCGTATTGGGCGTTGGCCTCTCGGCCCACGGTGTAGCTGACGCCCGCCGCCGCCATGAGGTCGCCCTCATAGGTCGCATCGATGAAGACATTCGCTTTAAACACGCGACCGGATTCCATCGCGATGCTGGAAATCCCGGCACCATTTTTCACCACGCCGGTTTGGCGGTTCAGCCGTTCGTTCCGGACCACGGTCACCTTCGCCTCGGCCACCATGCCTTCGATGATCATTTTCGCCACCGACGGTTCGTGCAGCCACATCGTCGTTTCGTCCTCGGTGGCGCCATGCTGAGGCAGCAACGCCATGGGCGGGCTCCAGGTCCAGGCCCCGGGTGCCTTGTAGTGCAGCCAGAGTCGGTGATAAAACTCGATCGCCAGCCCGCCGACCGCGGCCGGCTTGCCGGCATCAACGAAACCCAGACCGGCGGTGGTCAATCCCCCGAGCCAGTTGGTCGGTTCGACAAGGGCGACGGATTTTCCGGCGCGTGCCACCTGGATGGCCGCCATGACGCCGGCGCTGGTGCCGCCATAGACCACCACATCGTGGCGCGATGCCGGTGCCGGTGCTGGTGCCCGGGCCGTCAGCGATGCGCCCGCGGCAAGAACCACCGCCACCGTCGTGAACGCTCGGGCATGCTTGATCATATTATATAGAGGTGGGGGTGAGGTCGGGGATCTGGGATATCGTTTCCTGCGCCAAGGAGAGTGCAGTATGGCGCGGACCTTGGTTAGGAGAATGATTTAAACGCGGAGGCGTCCGCTCAAGGGTCATCAATGAGCGAAATTGCCTAAATAGTTAGCATTTTTAGGAATAGCCCGGTTGCGATTCTCACGGGAGTTCTGCGATCGCCCACCGGCATACAGGTGCATCGACGGCGGGCAAAGCTCAGGACTGCGGCGTTTGCTTGATCATTCCCAGCGGCATCAGCTGCGACAACCTCGCAGCCAGTGCGAGGTATGCCCCGCATTCACTCGCGCGAGCAGGGTATTTTACGTGTGGCCGTGCTTCGTGGGGGAAAACGGCTGGAGCGCGAGCCGCCGGAAAAACCTAACTCTTCGCCCACTATCTCGCAGCGTGAGGGATTGAGCAATGATCCGGCACATCCACTGTGGATGGTATCAGCTCACGCCCCCAGTGTCCGCAGCCCGGCTGTGGACGGCAGATTTCCTACCCAACCAATCCAACCCCATGAGATCCTCCACAAAATTACCCCTCTCTTGTGCCAGCTTCTGCCTGATGGCGACGGCGCTCTTCGGCCAGGCAAGCCAGGAGACACCCAAGCCGGATGACCAGGAGATCGTGCGCCTGTCGGACTTCGTTGTCACCGAGCGCGCTTACTCCAGCTACGGCGCCACCAACGCCATCACCGCGACGCGCGTCGGCATCCCGATCATCCAGACACCGCTCAACATCCAGGTCGTTTCCGGCGAGTTGCTGCGCGACCAGGGCGTGCGCGACTTTCAGGGCGCCCTGAAGTATGTCTCCGGTGTCCACGGCGACTCGCTGAACATCGATGCCGGCACGATGAACATCCAGGGTTCCGGCACCTTCAACATCCGCGGCTTCGTGCCCTCGATGTTTTTGCGCAACGGATTCCGCCGTCCGGCCAGCCTCATGTCTGAGAACGTCGAGCGCATTGAGATCGTCAAGGGTCCGGCCTCCGTCTTCTTCGGCCAGGCGGCGCCCGGCGGCCTCGTCAACGTCATCACCCGCAAGCCGTCCGACAAGCAGTCGACCACGCTCGATTACACCTACGGCAGCTACGAATTCAACAAGGCCCGGCTCGATGTGACCGGTCCCCTGGGTGACACGGGCCTCAGCTACCGCCTGTTCGCCTCGCACGAGGACGCCAACGACTGGCGCGATTACGTCGGCGGCACCAGCACCGTCTTCGCCCCCGCTATCACCTGGAAGCCGACCGACCGCCTGGCGTTCACGCTCGACTACGAATATGCGGACGTGAAGAAAAACCACCCGCCCTACACCGCGATCGGCAACAAGCAGTTCATCGCCGACTACGAGAATCCCCCGGCGGCGGCCATCGCCAAGACCGGCCTGACGGCGGCCCAGCTGCAGGCCCGCTGGCGCACGACGATCAACAACTGGATCAACGACCGCCTGGCCTGGACCGGCGTCATGCCTTTTCGCATCACCGACTACATCCTCGATATCAGCCCCCGCGGCCTGAAGTATAATGCCGGCGGCCCGGAGCAGTATTACAGCCACGAGACGCACAGCATCACGCTGGAGGGTATCTTCGAACTGAACGACCACATCTCGTTCCGCTACGGCGGCAACTACTTCAAGCACGACCGCTTCGACCTCGTGGCCTCCCTCGGGGTGACCAATGCCGACCGGACGATCAACCTCGCGCTGCAGAACCAACGCGACAACCAGACCTGGGACAGCCACCAGCTGGACACCGTGCTGAAATACGACCTGCCGTTCGTGAAGAACAAATTCGTGCTCGGCTTCCAATACACCCGCGACCGCAACCTGCAGTATGCCGGCGTCTTCACGCCGGCCGGCTATCCGTTCGGTGGCACGACCGGGATCACGCAATACAATGCCTACACCATGCCGCCGCTGATGATCTCCCAGGTCCCGGTGGCGGTCGGGAACCTGACCTCCGATAAGAACCAGAAGAACTTCACCCGCGGTTACGCCCTCAGCTGGTTTGGCGAGTGGTTCGATTCGGGGCGCCTGACAACCATGGTCGGGATCCGCCGGGAAAAGGACATCCGCGAGCGCCTCGGCCTGCCGGTGCTCGAAACCCTCCGCCGCGAGGCGGATACGCCGACCTTCGGCGCCACGTTCGAGGTGGTGGACGGCATCGCGCTCTTCGCCAGCTACAGCGAAAACTTCGCCCCCAACAGCTTGCGCACCGCGTCGGGTGGCGGGCTGTTGCCTACCGATAATGCCCGGGATCTGCCCGTGGAACTGGGCAAGGGTTATGACTTCGGCCTCAAGAGCGAGTGGCTCGACAACCGTCTGACGGGCTCGATCTCGGTCTACCAGGTGGAGCGCACCAACGTGCCGCGCGCCGACACGGCACGCGAGGTGGCTGATCCGCGCAATATCAACGGTCTCTCCCTTCCGGGCTCGGTCCGTTTCACGGTCCCCGGCGGCCTGGAGCGCACCCGCGGCGTCGAAATCGACCTGGTTTATGCCCCGGTCCGCCACTACCAGATGCTGCTGTCCGCGTCGCACATGTGGGAATCCCGCGTGGTCAATGACCCGGCCGTGGTCCCGGCAACGGTCAACTACGAGCGGACCTACAATCAAGGCCGCCGCCTGAAGAACACCCCGGAGTATACCTTCGCGTTCTGGAACAAGTATGACTTCAAGAAGGGACGCGCCATCGGCCTCAGCGCGGGCTTCGGTGTGCGCTACACCAGCGAAATCCAGCCACGCCCGCAGGATCTCACCACGTTGCTCACCAATCCCTCGTTCACCGTCGCCAGTGCGATGGTCAGCTACACGAAGCAGTTCGGCCGCTACAAGACGACCTTCGCCCTGAACGCCGACAATATCTTCGACAAGATTTATTACGAGGGTAACACCGCGGTATCGGACGGCCGGAAGATCTTCTTCCGCGTCGGCACCACGTTCTGATGACACGGCCGGATCCCTTGCATCCTGGTTTCACCGCAGATGCGTTGGAACCAGGGCGGGATTCGGAGCCTGATTTCCCTCGGCGGTGACGGATTCCCGTCGCCGCCGTTGTTTTTATGAAGGACTGGCCAACCCGCCGCAAAATGAGTCACGGAAACAACCTCACATGAAAATTCCCTGCAGCAGATTTATTTCACGACTGGCCGCCGGTTGCGCGGGGCCGTTGCTGGCGGCAGTGGCGCTGGCGGCGGGTGGGGCGGAGCACCGGGAAATCATCAACGCCGGCATCGGGGGCGACAACACGGCCGACCTGCTGGCGCGGCTTGATCGCGATGTCCTCGCGCACGCACCGGAGCTGGTGGTGCTGCTGGCCGGGACGAACGACTTGCTGAATTCTCGCAATGAAGTCCCGTTGGCGCAATATCGCGAGAACCTAGGCGCCCTGGTGCGGCGGATCCAGGCGAAGGGCATAAGGCTGGTCCTGATGACCATGCCGCCGGTTTACCCGCCCTATTTGCTCCAGCGTCATCCGGCGGAGTTTTATGGCCGCGGCGGGCCGGCACCTCGCCTCGCCGCGGGCAATGCCGTGGTTCACGAAGTGGCGCGGGAAAATCATCTGCCCGTCGTCGAGCTCTTCGACGCCTTCCAGCAGGCCGGCGGCGCGTCCGAACGGCCGGCTTCGCTGATCCGTAATGCCGCGAACAGCGGCAAGGAGGATGGCATCCATCCCACGGCGGCGGGCTATCGCTTGATCGGCGGCCTGGTGGCGGAAGTGATGGTCCGGGAAAATCTCTCCTCTCGCCGGCGGATCGTCTGTTTCGGCGACAGCATCACCCGTGGTGTGCACATGGCCGGCGAAGGCACGGCCACCGGAGAAACCTACCCCGCGTTTCTCTCCCGCGCATTGGACGAAAAACATTCTCCCGGGCCGGCCGCTCGCTAGCGGCCCGCTCCTAACCTGCCACGGCACCCTATGAGAGCCCTCCGACCCCGTGCCCCGGCGCGCTATAACAGCTTCCTCCTGCTCGTCGCCGGCCTGGGTGGACTGCTCTACGGCATTGACGTCGGCATCATCGCCGGCGCCCTGCCTTACCTGGAAGCCAGCTCGGGTCTGACCTCCGGCCAGCTTTCCTTTGTCGTGGCCGCCGTGCTGCTGGGCAGCGTGATCTCCACCCTCTTCGCGGGAGCGCTCGCCGACTGGATGGGCCGCCGCCTGCTCATGATGCTCAGCGGTGTACTTTTTGTCATCAGCATCCCGACCATCGCGCTGGCCGACGGCTACCTGCCCCTGATCCTCGGCCGCCTGCTGCAGGGGATCAGCGCCGGGTTGATCGGCGTGGTGGTGCCGCTCTACCTGGCGGAATGCCTCGATGCCTCCAACCGCGGCAAGGGCACCGCCATCTTCCAGTGGCTGCTCACCCTTGGCATCGTGGCCGCCGCCCTCATCGGCATGTATTTCAGTTTCCGCGTCGCGGAAGTCGCGAAGCTCGGCGATGCCCCGAAACTCCTCGCCTTCAAGGACGGCGCCTGGCGCAGCATCTTCTGGGTGTCACTCCCGCCCGGCGTGCTCTTTGTCCTCGGCTGCCTGCTGGTCTCCGATTCGCCGCGCTGGCTGTATCGCCGGGGACGGATCGACGCCGCGCGCGCCGCCTTGCTGCGCTCCCGCCCCGCCGAGCAGACCGAACTTGAGCTCGGGGAGATGGCCCGCGTCCTCGACGCCGAGAAACTCCGGACGTCCGGCGCCCGGGCCCGCGAATCCCTCCTCCGCCGCAAATACCTCATTCCTTTCCTCCTCGCCTGCGTCATCCTCGTGTGCACCCAGGCCACGGGGATCAACTCGGTCATCGGCTACAGCACCAACATCCTGATCCAGGCCGGCCTGTCCGACCTGCAGGCGCACTGGGCCTATGTGATCCTCACGACGGTCAACTTCGTCTTCACGATAGGTGCCGTGCTCCTGGTCGATCGCAAGGGGCGCAAATTCCTCCTTTCCGTTGGCACCGCCGGCATCATCGCCTCGCTCCTTGCCGCCGGCGGGCTTTTCCACCGGACCGAGCGGCACCGCGTCGATGGCCGCGCGGCGGTCCAGGCCCTCGTCGCCGGCGAGCAGGGCGTGAGCCTTACTTTCGACCGGGCCGGGGCCGACCGGCTGCTGGCGGCGGCCGGCGAGCCCGGCCGGGCGATCGCGGGGCAGGAACTGGGCATGGTGGTGATTTATTCCTACGGCGATTTCCGCGCCGCGACCACCGTGTTGCGCACCGACGATCTCAACGCGCAGGCGCTCGCGATCACCCGGGAGGGCAGCATCCCGGCCAACCGGGTGGTCGCCTTCTTCAGCAATCCCTTCGGTGACCTTGCCGCGGCCCGGACGGCACCACTCCAGATCGAGAACGCCCTGATCACCCCGATTCCCGGGACCCGCAACGGCTGGTTGACCGCCGCCGCCATCTTCAGCTTCATGGCCTTCTTCTCCGCGGGCCCGGGCGTCTGCGTCTGGCTCGCCCTCTCGGAGCTCATGCCCACCCGGATCCGTTCCAACGGCATGAGCATCGCGCTGTTGTTCAACCAGGCGGTATCCACCGGCATCGCCGCCACCTTCCTCCCGCTGGTCGGACGGTTTGGCTACTCCACCCTGTTCTACGGTTTCGCCAGCTGCACCGTCATCTACTTCATCACCGCGGCATTCTTCCTGCCGGAAACCAAGGGCAAGACCCTCGAGGAGATCGAGGAGCACTTCGCCCGCACCGCCCGGTGACCCGCCGTCACCGGGGCCTGATCCTCCTGCCATGAATCCAGATTCCCGCCTCCGCACCGAATGCGAGCAATGCGAGCGCATCAAGACCGTCATCCACGGCAATGCGGCCATTGCCTCGGAACTGCTGGCGGAGGAAATCGCCGGGCTCATCCGGACGAACGATGCCGCCGGGCGCCCCACCGTGCTCGGGCTCGCCACCGGCTCCACCCCCGTGCCGCTTTATCGCCGGCTGATCCTCCTGCATCGCGAGCAGGGGCTGAGCTTCAGGAACGTCATCACCTTCAATCTCGATGAATACTACGGCCTGCCCCGCACCCATCCCGAGAGCTACTGGTGCTTCATGCACGAGCAGCTCTTCCACCACGTCGATCTGCCGCCGGCCAACATCAACATCCCCGACGGCATGGTCGCCCGCGACCAGGTCTACCAGTGGTGTCGCGCCTACGAGGAGAAGATCAAGGCGGCCGGCGGCCTCGACCTGCAGATCCTGGGCATCGGCCGCACGGGTCACATCGGTTTCAACGAGCCCGGCTCCGGCAGCGATTCGCGCACGCGGCTCGTCACGCTTGATGCCCTGACCCGGCGGGATGCCGCCCGGGATTTCCTCGGCGAGGCCAATGTGCCGCGCCATGCCATCACGATGGGCGTCGGGACGATCCTCGAGGCGCGCCGCATCGTCCTGCTGGCCTGGGGCGAGGCCAAGGCGGGGGCGCTCGCGAGCGCCGTGGAAAATCCTCCGACGGAGGCCCTGCCCGCCAGTTTCCTGCAGACGCACCTGAACACGGTTTTCCACGTCGACTCGGCCGCCGCCGGCGAGCTTACCCGGCTCCGGCGTCCGTGGCTCGTCGGCCCGGTGACCTGGTCGCGCCCGATGAC
>JBAZTO010000054.1:0-25037 GCA_041661865.1 Phycisphaerae bacterium
GCTGTGTCCCGGAAATAACTCTGCGAAATCCGTGGGTTGTAGGTCGGGGTTTATCCCCGACAGGGTGCGCGATGTCGGGCGTAAAGCCCGACCTACAAATGAAGGATATTTACGGGACACCACACTAGGGCACGTCTTCAAAGTCATGTCCTGGTTCTTCCGCTGCTGGAATGTGGGAGGGGCTTTATGCCCCGACGGGATACTCGCGACATCAGATGTCGGGGCATAAAGCCCCTCCCACACATTTGAAAACGTGTCCTAATCACGCGAATCAACGCGAATTTCTGCGTTTTATCGGTAGGGGCGGTTGCCCTCAACCGCCCTTTACACGCAAGGGCCGTTGAGGGCAACGGCCCCTACCCAATTGCCCGTATACCCGTAATTCGCGGGCCAAACCCTATCCCTTCCACGCCGACTCCGGCGCCACCTGCAGCTTGGCCCGGACCTCCGCCGGGATCGGCGCCGGCACCATGGCGCCGTTCTCGCCGGCCGTCACGCACACCGCGGTGACCTCGCCCTGCGCGCAGAGCACGCCGTCCTTGCGAAACTGGAAGAGGTAGACGATGGAGCGAGTGCCCAGTTTCTTGACAAAGAGCTTCACCTCGACGGTGTCGTCGAACCGCAGCGGCGCGCGGTAGGCACAGCTGACGTTCACGCGCGGCCAGCCGGGCACCTGTCCCGGCACAAAGGAGACAAGCGGGAGCTTGAGGGAGCGGTAGAACGCGGTCTCGCACGACTCCATCCAGTAGAAGAAATTCGCGAAGTGCATGATGCCGGCCATGTCGGTCTCGGCGAACTCGACGGTGCGGGAGATGCTGAACTCGGAGGGCATGGCGGGAGGATTCCGCAGCCGGCGACGGGAGGCAATGCCGTTCAACGCTGGCTTGAACCGGGACGGGGGGCGCCTAGACTCCCCCCATGAACCTCCTACTCCGCTTTATTGTCGTGGGCTCGTTGCTCACTGCCGTGCATTCCTCCGCCGCCGATGCCTTCGAGGGCAAGGTCACTTTCAGCATGTCGGCCGGCAAGGGCTCCAGCCAGGTCATGGACTACACCATGAAGGGCTCGGTCATCCGCATGGACATGAAGACCGAGGGCGGCTCGGTCAGCAACATCATGGACATGAACAAGCGCGAGATGCTGATGCTCATGCACGACCAGCAGATGTATATGCAGATGCCGATGAAGCTGCCGCCCGAGGCCATGGCCAAGGCCAAGGAGATGGAGTCGACCGCCGAGATCGAGAAGACGGGCAAGACCGAGACCATCCTCGGCTACAAGTGCCAGCAGGTGCTGGTGAAGGACAAGGGCACCGTCACGGAGATGTGGCTGGCCGACGGCCTGGGCACCTTCATGGGCAGCCTGAGCGGCGGCGGCGGCGGCCCGTTCGGCGGCGGTGGACGCGGCGGCGCCCCCGCCCCCAGCAAGTGGGAGCAGGCGCTGAAGGGCGTGGGCGGCTTCCCCCTGCGCGTCATCTCCCGCAACGCCTCGAACAAGGAGACCTACAAGATGGAGGTCACCAAGATCGCCCCCGGCCCGCAGCCGGACTCGAGCTTCGCCCCGCCGGCCGGCTACCAGAAATTCCAGATGCCCGGCGGGATGAACCCGTTCGGGGGCGGGTGAGCAGGTAGCGTCGGGCGTAAAGCCCGACCTATCTATCCGCCGCTGTTGTCGGGGATAAACCCCGACCTACAATCAGGCTGTTTTCATGTAGGTCGGGCTTTATGCCCGACGATAGACTCCCCTTGTCTTGTCGGATCCATTCAAAGGCTATGGGGCATTACGCAAGGGGCGTCACTCATCGCCCGGGGCCGTTTATTTCCTCACCGCCTGCCTCCAACGACCATCGGCCGCCATGGCCGACCCCGGGTTGATGCAGGATTGCCTGGCTGAAATGCGCCGCCTGGAGAGCGAGCAGGCCTGGGCGGTGCACACTGCCGTAGTTATGCCCGATCACCAGCATCTGCTGGTCACCCTGGGCGACACCGACACCCTTTCCTCCGCCATGCGCCGCTTCAAGGGGCGAATGGCACCACTGCTGAGAAAACATGCGGCAGCCTGGCAGCAAAGTTTCTTCGACCACCGCCTGCGTCCAACGGATGAACTGCTGCCGGTTTTCCTTTACATATTCCTCAACCCCTATCGCAAGGAACTCCTCCCGGGGGATAAGTCATGGCCCGGTTACTATTGTAGCTCGGAGGATTGGACTTGGTCTGGTCAATTGACCGAGGAGGATCGTCCGCAGCCAGAGTGGTTGGAATAAGACGTCGGGCGTAAAGCCCGACCCACAGAAACATCAGGCCCAATGTAGGTCGGGCTTTATGCCCGACATCCCTCACGCAAAAGGCCGGGCTTTCGCCCGGCCTTTTGTTGTGTTCGTAGTTCTGACTGAAACTTATCCGCCTTCGCCCAGGGCTTCGCCGCGATAGGCCCGACGGCTCACTTGCCGGCCTGCTCGAGTTCGGCGGCAGTCCAGTAGGTGTTGCGGCCGGCGGTCTCGGCGCGGACCTTGGCGACGGTCTCGGGCGTGACCTCCGGGGCGTTGTTGCCCCAGCTGGCCCGGACATAGGAGATGGCGTTGGCGATCTGCTCGTCCTTGAGGGCCCCGCCGAGCGGCGCCATGACGTTGTTGTATTCCTTGCCCTCGACGGTGATCGGGCCGTTGAGGCCGTGCAGCACGATGCGGACGATCCGCTCCTCGCTGCCGAGCACCCACTCCGAGCCGACGAGCGGCGGATACTGGCCGGGCACCCCCAGGCCGGTGGCCTGGTGGCAGGCGATGCAGGTCATGTCGTAGGTCTTCTTGCCGAGCTGGGCGCGGGTGAGCGGGACGATCTTGAGCGCGCCGGGCTTCTCGCGGCTGGCCTCCTCGCTGAAGACGAGCGGGTCGAAGCGGATGGAATTGTGCGCAAGGTAGATGGAACCGAAGAAAACGACGGTGCACATCAGGCCGAGGATGCCGAGCGGCAGGAGCGGATAGCCCTCCTTCTTCTCGGGCTTGGTCTTCTGCAGCTGGGCGTGGACCTGCTGGATGCTGTCGTCGGACGCACAGGCCTGCTCGAGGCGGAAATTCTTGTCGGGTTCGGCGCTCATCTTAGTGTCCGCCCTCCTTGGGCTTGGCGGCGGGCGCGTTGCGCGAGCGCTCGATCGGATAGTCGTAGGTGTCCTTCAGGCTCTGCAGATAGGCGACGAGGGCCTGCGCGCGGGCGGTCGGGACGACCTCCAGGCCGGGGCCGGGCGAGAATTTGGACGGCAGCTTGAGCGCGAGGGCCGAGGGCTGGCGGCCGGCAACCGGGTGGACGTCGAACAGGAACGCATGCGCGGGCATCAGCGAGCCGGGGGCGACGGAGGCCGGGGCATAGAGCAGCTGGTAGAAGTAGCCGGCGTCCGCATAGGCGCGCAGCTCGGTGTTGCCGGCGTTGCGCAGGTCGGGACCGGTGCGGCTGGAACCGAGGAGCACGGTCTCGTCGCGGATATAGTCGCGGGCGTAGCTGCCGCGCTGGCCCCACTTGCGCGCGAGGTCGGAGCCGAAGCCCTCCCGGCGCACCTGCTGGGTGTGGCAGGTGACGCAGCCGAGGTCCTGGTAGACGAGGCGGCCCTGGCTGGCCAGGCCCGACATCGGCTGCGGGTGGAGGGTCTCGTCCGCCGGGTCCTTGAACTGGCTGAGGCTCCCGATCTGCCGGTGGGCGGTCAGCAGGAGGCCGGCCCAGGAGAGCGCGAGGGCGGCGAAGACGCCAAAGAAGAGGGCGAGTCCGTTTTTCATGCCTTGAGCACCTCCAAGGCCGGACCCTTCGACAGGCTCAGGTCAGGCGGAGGATTGATCTGCGCCGGCGTGGTGCCCGACAGGTTGAACGGGTAGGCGATCAGGGCGAAGTTGACAAGGAAGGCGGCGTGACCGAGGAGCAGCAGCGCGAGGCCGCCCGTGCGGAAGGTGAACCACGGGACCATCGCCTTGGAAACGTCGGTGAAGGCCAGCGCGGGGTCATTGAGCAGGCGTCCCTGGTGCCAGCCGGCCCAGGCCAGGCCGACGGTGAGCAGGCCGACGCCCAACACCGTCGTGCCGAGGTGGATCTTCACCAGCGCGGGCGAACGCCATTCCTGGCCGGTCAGGCGCGGCATGATGAAATAGGCGGCGCCGAACATGGCGGTGGAGAAGCACGCGTAGAAGATGAGCCAGTCCCGCAGCCCGGACAGCAGGGTGAACTGGGCGGTCTCGGCAAAACCCCGCAGCGAGAAGGCGAAATTGAGGACGGAGGCGAACACGAAGGCCAGCATGCTCACCAGGACGAAACGGAGCGTGACGCTGCCGGAGAGCGAGGCGTAGCGGCCGGCGAGCGTGCCAAAGAGGTTGAGCCCGATGAGGACGACCGGGACCACGAGCATGAAGTTGGCGACGGTGCCCAGCGTCGGGATCCAGACCGGCACCGGGGCGCCGATGAGGCGGCTGCCGCCGGCAAAGGCGGTCGCGATCGCGAGCCACCAGAACGCCAGTGGCGCGAGGTAGTAGTTCGAGATGGGTTTGCCGAGGATCTTGGGCAGGAGGTAGTAGGCGGCGGCCAGGGCGACCGGCACGAACCACAGGCCGTAGAGCCCGTGCACATACCAGGTGTGGACGACCGGCTGGAGCACACCGCGCCCCGGGGCGCGGAAAAGCATCAGCTGCGCGACGGCGTAGAGCCAGGGGAACCAGAAGGCCGCGCCGAAGAGATACCATTGCGAGGCGAAGACATTCTCGGTGTTGCGGATGCTGAAGGTGGTGACGCACCAGACGCCGATGATGGCGTAGGCGGCGAGCAGGAGGAAGGTCACGAAGCGCGGCATCTCGAGCAGCTCGAAGGAGGTCGAGTAACCGGCGAGGATGCCGGCCACGCCGAGGAACACGCCGACGTTCCAGAACTTGGCGGCGACGAACAGCCAGCCGCCGTGCCGCAGGGTCGTGGCGGAGAGGCGGGCCATCAGCCAGAGCCCGAAGGCGAACGCGGCGTTGAAGCCCCAGCCGTAGACGAGGGCGTTCTGCGCGGCGGGGGCGAGCCGGCCGTGGGTGAACCACTCGCAGGTCGCGAGGAAGGCGGGCGTGTGCAGCTGGATGACCGAGGCCAGCTCCAGCGCGCCGCCCACGATGAGCCAGGCCAGCGCGTGGGCGAAGATGAAGAGCACCGGCCATTTGGCGGAGGCGTCGATCTCCATCTGTTCCGTGCGGCCGTTGTCGGGGGTGGAATTCATCGGCGGCGTCACTTTTTGGCGTGCTCCTTCACCGTCAGTTCCATGGCGCGGTCCAAGGGGAGGCGGACGACGCCCGCGGGCTGGTCGACCCAGCCGTAGGTGGTGGCCTCGTGGTGTTCCTTGGCCCGATGCTCGGCGAGCAGGGCCGCGCGGTCGGCGGGGGTGCGCACGCCCTCGATCCGGTCGACCGTGGCGGCGTGCGGCGTGTAGACCTTGCGCACCAGCCAGCCGAACAGCGCGAAGCACACCAGCACGACGACCGTGGTGAACACGGGCGTGCGGTGCGGGAAGGAGAAGTTGGAGGAGGTATCGCTCATGGCGCGGTGGCCTCGTGGTGCGTGAGTGACTCGACGATGCGCGGGTCGCGGATGGGGATCAGCCGGGTCGTGGCGAAGCTCCGGAGATAGGCCCAGACGCACACGCCGCCGATGCCGGTGGCGGAAGTCAGCACCCAGAGCAGGTTGATCGAGAGGAAGGGCAGCGGCTCGTCGTGCTCCTTCAGGGCCGGGAGGATGTTGTAGCAGAGGTCCACCAGGATGATGGCGGCGATCCAGAGGCTGACGCGCAGGGCGGGCAGCAGCGTGGTCTTGCGCCGGTAGGACAGCCAGAGGAGGAACGGCACGAAAAAATGGCCGAACAGGAGCAGCATGCCGACCCAGACCCAGTCGCCGTGCTCGCGGATGTTATACCAGAAGGTCTCCTCGGGGACGTTGGCGTTCCAGATCAGGAAATACTGCGAGAAGGTCACATAGGCCCAGAACACCACGAACGCGTAGGCCAGCGCCGTGAGGCAGTGCAGCTGGTTGGTGTTGAAGATGCCCTTGTAGTCGCCGCGGGTGACGAGCCACCAGGTGATGACGACGCCGAAGGCCATGCCGGCGCGCATGCAGTTCGCGAAGAACCACACGCCATACATCGTGGAGAACCAGTGATACTCGAGGCTCTTCATCCAGTAGATGGCCGCGAAGCTCAGGGACAGCGCGGTGAGCGGGATGCCGAAGGCCGCGGTCTTGCGGCTCATGAAGGTCCACCGGGCGTCGCCGTCGGTGTCCTGGGTGAACGAGGCCTTGCGCAGGCGGTAGGAAAGCCAGATCCAGATGCCGAAGAAGGCGACCGTCATCCCGGTGAACATGTTCCGGTTCAGGAAGCTGGCCTTCTTGAGATAAAGCGGGTCGGCACCGACGGTGTGCCCGCCGTGGATGACGCTGGTGGTGTCCATCCAGGACCAGATGAGGCCGGGATTCACCCAGATCGTGACGAGCAGCGGCAGGAAGAGCACGAAGAGCCACTTGAAGGACGCGAGCCCATGCTCGAACTGGCGGCGGATGACCACGGACCAGCCGGCGTCGAAGATGTGGTGGATGAGCACCAGCAGCAGCATGCCGATGGCCACGGCGGTCCAGTAGGAGACGCCGACCAGATAGGAAAGCGCGACGTGCTGCGCCGGCGAGACCGCGAGCCCGACGGCGGTCAGGGCCAGGCCGACAAGGCCGGCGACGAGGAACTTGTTCGCCAGGGTGGCGGTGGGAATGGGGGCGCTCATGTCACTTCAGCCCTCCGCGCTGGTCGGCCGGGACGTCGTCGACGGTGCCGTGGCGGGCGCGCTGCAGGGCGCGCACGTAGGCGACCACGGCCCAGCGGTCGTCGGGCGAGAGCTTGTCGGCGTAGGGCATCATCGTGTTCTTGCCGTTCGAGATGGTGTTGAAGATCTCGCCCTCGGCCATCGTGCGGAGGCGGTCGTCGTGGTAGGTCGGCGTGGTGGCCATGCCGTAGGCCTTGGTGATGCCGTTGCCGTCGCCGAGCGAACCGTGACAGGGGGCGCAATAGATCTGGTAGCGGCCCTGGCCGCGCGCGAGGAGAGCCCGGTCCACCGGGAGCGGAAACCCGCGGGCGAAGGAGCCGTCGGCGGCCTTGCCGGCATAGTGGAAGTCGTCGGCGCGGAGAAACGCCGGGTCGGCCTTGGCCGCGTCGCGGCCGAACGGCACGGTGCCGGCGGGGATCGGGCGGTCGGCGCGGGCGTCGGCGAAGAATTTGGACGCGGCCTGCGGCTTGTATTTGGCCTGGTGGTCCATGTCGGGGAACAGCTCGATCGGCGGCCGGGTCGAGACCAGGCCGCGGAAGCCCATGACGGAGATCAGGAGCACCACGAGGAAGGCGAGCGTGTAGTAGGCGAAACGCATCTTACTCCTCGAGTTCGGCGATGTCCTTGCCGCCGGCCTGCTCGAGCAGGGCGCGGGTCTGGGCCGGGTTGAATTTCGGGTCCTGGGCCTCGATCACGATGTAGAAGCGGTCATCCATGGCCCGCACGAACTGGGGCGCCTTCAGCACGGGGTGGTAGTGCATCGGCAGGGCGTTCAGGAAGAACATGCCGCCGATGGTGGCGAAGGCCGTGAAAAGGATCGTCAGCTCGTAGGAGACCGGGAAGGCGAACATCGGGCTGAAGTAGGGCTTGCCGCCGACCACGAGCGGATACTGGAAGGCGTTGGCCCACCAGATGAAGGACATGCCGGTGATGAATCCGGTGATGCCGCCGGCGAGCGAGAAGCGCGGCACCTTGGAACGGCGCACGCCCATCGCGGCGTCAAGGCCGTGGACGGGGAACGGCGTGAGCGCGTCCCACTGCGAATAGCCGGCGTCGCGCACCCGCTCACAGGCGTGGTACAGCGAGGGCGTGGTGTCGAAGGCGGCGATGAGGCCGTAGGGCTTGTTCATGGCGGCGGCTCCTTAATGGTGTGACGATCCATGGTGGGGATCGGCCGCGGGGATGACCGCCTTCACTTCCGACATCGGCATGATGGGGACGAAGCGGATGAACAGGAGGAACAGGAAGGAGAACACGCCGAAGGTGCCGAAGAACGTGAAGATCTCGACGATCGACGGCGAATAGTAGCCCCAGCTCGACGGCAGGAAGTCGCGGGCGAGCGACGTGACGATGATCACGAAGCGCTCGAACCACATGCCGACGTTGACGAAGATGGAGAGCACCCAGACCAGCGTGGTGTTTTCGCGGACGGACTTGAACCAGAAGAACTGCGGCGTGATGACGTTGCAGCCGATCATGATCCAGTAGGCCCAGGCGTAGTGGCCGAACGCGCGGTTGATGAACGCGAAGCCCTCGTAGGGGTTCGCGCCATACCACGCGATGAAGAACTCCATCGAGTAGGCGTAGCCGACCATCGTGCCCGTCGCCAGGGTGATCTTGCACATGCAGTCGATGTGATACTGCGTGATCAGGTCCTCGAGGCGGTAGATGCCGCGCAGGGGCAGCATCAGCGTCATCACCATCCCGAAGCCGGAGAAGATGGCGCCGGCGACGAAATAGGGCGGGAAGATGGTCGTGTGCCAGCCGGGGATCAGGGAGACGGCGAAGTCGAACGACACGATCGTGTGCACGGAGAGCACCAGCGGCGTCGCGATGCCGGCCAGGATGAGGTAGGCCATCTCGTAGTTGCTCCACTGGCGGTTGGACCCGCGCCAGCCCATGGCGAAGAAGCCGTAGATGCGCGCCTTGAGCAGCTTGCCGCTGGCGGTGAAGCGGTCGCGCAGCGTGCCCAGGTCGGGGATGAGGCCGACATACCAGAAGAGGACGGACACCGTGCCGTAGGTCGAGACCGCGAACACGTCCCACTCCAGCGGCGAGCGGAAGTTCTGCCAGATGGCGTTGGAATTGGGGAACGGGAACAGGTAGCCCGGCAGCACCGCGAACCAGATGCGGCCGACGTGGAAGACCGGGAAGATCGCGGCGCACACGACCGCGAAGATGGTCATGGCCTCGGACGCGCGGTTGATGGACGTGCGCCACTTCTGGCGCAGCAGGCAGAGGATGGCCGAGATGAGCGTGCCGGCGTGGCCGATGCCGATCCAGAAGACGAAGTTGACGATGTCCCACGCCCAGTTGACCGGGTTGGCATGGCCCCACACGCCGACGCCGGTGGCGACGAGGTAGGTCAGGCCGGCGACGGTGAACGAGGCGACGAAGCCGGCGACGCCGAAGCACCACCACCACCACAGCGGGGTCGGGCCCTCGACGATGCCGCAGACCTTCTCGGTGATCCAGTGGAAGTCCCGGCCGTGCTCGACGAGCTCGCGGCGCGGAATCACCGCGGGCCTGACCTCGGCGAGGATCGCCGGCGCGGCATGATCGGTGGAATGCGCGCTCATCAGCAATGCCCTCCGGAAAGAATGGCCGGCCCGCTTGCATTATCGCGAGACCCGAACCAACACACCCCGCCCTGTCGGGCACCCCTCTTCATAGAGGGGACTTCGGCTGCGAGGATTGAAATCCCCTCTATGAAGAGGGGTGGCGCGCAGCGCCGGGGTGTGTCGGCGACCGGCGTCGGGGCGGAGACCGCCGCCCCCCTGTTTTGCAGTTGGAGCGAGGAAAGCATGTTAGCCGTGCCCTCCGTTCTTGGGCGCGGGCTGCTCCGGGCCGTGGCTCTCGCCATGGCCGGCGCCGGTGCCGTTTTTCTTGTTGTATTCGACGCGGCTGAGCGGAAGCGCCGCGTAGTCGGGCATGGCCGGGTTCGGGTTGCGCAGCTTGCCCAGGTAGGTCGTGCGCGGGCGGATGTTGAGGTAGCCGAGGACGGCGTAGTCGCGGTCCTGCGCCTTGGCCTTCGAGACGGCGCTGTTGGGATCCTTGATGTCGCCGAAGACGATGGCCTCGACCGGGCACACCTGCTGGCAGGCGACCTTGATCGTGCCGTCCGGGATGACGA
Organism: Phycisphaerae bacterium; assembly: GCA_041661865.1. Lineage (GTDB taxonomy): Bacteria > Planctomycetota > Phycisphaerae > SM23-33 > SM23-33 > JBAZTO01. Next base: position 9,939 of record JBAZTO010000054.1, read on the forward strand.
CGTCGCCGCTGGCGCCGGCCTGGCGCTTCTGCGCGATCTTGGCCTGCTGCACGCGCTGGACGCAATAGGTGCACTTCTCCATGACGCCGCGCATGCGCACGGTGACATCGGGGTTCTTCACCATCTTGACCAGCTCCGGCATTTCGCTCTGGTGGCCGAGCGGGCCCAGGTAAAGGGCGTCGGTGGCGCGCTTGTTGAAGTCGAAGAAATTGAACCGGCGGACCTTGTAGGGGCAGTTGTTCGCGCAGTAGCGGGTGCCGATGCAGCGGTTGTAGGCCATCACGTTGATGCCCTCCTCGTCGTGCACGGTGGCGTTGACCGGGCACACGGTCTCGCAGGGCGCGAGCTCGCAGTGCTGGCAGGTCATGGGCTGCATCGAGACCTGCGGGTCCTCGGGGAGGAGCTTGTTGCCCTCGGCGCCGAAGGCCTCGGCGTCGGCCGAGCCGTCGGAATAGTAGCGGTCGAGGCGGATCCACTGCATCTCGCGGCCGCGGAGGACCTGCTCCTTGCCGACGATCGGGATGTTGTTCTCCGCCTGGCAGGCGATGATGCAGGCGTTGCAACCGATGCAGGTGTTGAGGTCGATCGACATGCCCCACTGGTGGAGGCCGGTCAGGTCGGGGATCTCGTAGAGCGAGTTGCCGCGCGGCGTCGTGGTGGCGATGAAGGCGGGATCCTTGCCGGCGTCCGCGCCGAGGACCGGCGGCGTGTGCGACTCCATGCCGATGCCGTCGACGAACTTGGGGTTGGCCTTGAACTCGGCGTGGTTGGCCTCGCGCACGATGTCGCGGCCTTCCATCGACCAGTGCTCCTGGGTGTTGGCGAGCTTCATGCGCCGGCCGGTGTCGGTGAGCTTCGCGCCCGTGACGAAACCCATGCCGCCGCCCGTGCGGACCGCGTAGGCGTTGAAGCCCGTGCCCGTGCCGATGTGGCCGGACCGGCCGCGGCCGTAGCCGAGCGGGAGGACGATGGTGTAATTGGCGAGGCCGGGCTGGATGTGGACCGGGCCGCTGACCTTCCGGCCGTTGACCGTCACCTCGAAGACCCGGGCGTTCTCCTTGCCCTGGACAAAATCCGCCTCCTCCTTGCGGGCGACCTGCAGCAGGCTGCCGGCGGGGACGATGTTGAGCTCCTTCGCGAGCCGCGGGCTGACCAGGATGGCGTTGTCCCACGAGATCTTCGTCATCGGATCCGGGCACTCCTGCAGCCAGCCGTTGTTGGCGAAGCGGCCGTCGTCCATCTTGTGGTCGGTGGCGAAGCGGACCTCGAGGTTGTCCTGCGAGAGCGCGACCGGCGCCGGGGGCTGGCCGAAGGCGTCCCGGGCAACCTGCGCATCAAAGGCGACCTTCACCACCGGATAGGCCGAGCCCTCGAGCAGGCCGTCGTGCAGGAATTTCTCAAAGACCTTCTTGTCGCCGCCGTGGGTGACAAACACCTCGGCGTAGGCGTCGGCGCTCCCCTCCCCCGCCAGGCGGGCGAGCAACTCGACCTCGGACAGGCCGTTGAAGAGCGGCATGATCATGGGCTGGATCGGCACGATGGTGCCGTCGACCGTGCGGGCGTCGCCCCAGGATTCAAGATAGTGGGTGGCCGCGAGGTGGACCCCGGCCAGCGCCGACGTCTCGTCGGCATAATAACCGTGCCGGATGACATTCGGCACGGACTTCATCAGCGCGCCGAAATCCAGGTCGGCGGGCGCGTTGTAGGCCGGGTTGCCGCCGAGGATGACGAGCGTCTTGACCGAGCCGGCCTTGAGGACGGTGGCGAGGGCCTGGAGGGTGGACGCACCCGTGGGGGTGAACTCGACGAAATCGACGGTCCGGCCCAGGTTGCCGAGCCGGGCATTCATCGCGTAGGCGATGAGGTGAACCTGCATGGACTGGTGCGCGCCGGCCACGACGAGCGACTCGCCGCGGTGGGCCAGCAGATCCTTCGCACACTCCTCGATCCACTGCCGGTTGACCTCGAGATCCTTGGCCAGCGGCGCCATGATGTCCGTCTCGAGCACCTGGCCGCCGATCGCGGCCGCGAGGGCCAGCATGTGGCTGCTCGCGAGGCGCAGGCGGTGGTCGGCCATGCTGCCGGTGAGCGAGAAACCGCTCTCGGCGACATAAAGGCGGTTCATCTCGTCGTCGGGCTTGGTGACGCGGCGGCCCTTGGCGAAGTCGCGGGCGTAGTAGAGCGACCCGGCCTCGGCGTGGAAGAAATCGGCGTCGAGCGAGAGGATGCGCCTGGCCTTCGCGAAGCGGTAGACCGGCTTCACGTTCCGGCCGAAGGCGGCCTGCGCGGCGGCGAGCGGCGGCTCGTCCTGGACGGGCTCGTATTCGGCCCAGATGGCGCGCGGGTAGAGCCGCTTCAGCTTCGCGACGAGGCGGGCGCGGGTCGGCGAGGCGGACTCGTCGGCCAGGAACGCCAGCCCCTCGCCGCTGCCGGCGTAGGTCGAGTTGATGCCGGCGAGCAGCTTGTTGACGGCGTCGTTGGTCAGCACATTGCCGCCCTGCGTGTGGGCGGTCGCGCGCTCGGGATCGTAAAGGTCGAGGACCGAGGCCTGCGCGAGCAGCGAGCTGGCGCCGCCATGAGGCAGGTAGCTCGGGTTGCCCTCGAGCTTGGTCGGGCGGCCCTGGTGTGTCTCGGCCAGCAGCGGGATGGCCGACTTGCGCAACGGCATGGCGGTGGCGAAGTACAGCGGGAGGCCCGGGATGGCGTACTCGACCGACTTGCCATAGGGCAGGATGTGGGCCTCGGGGCGGCGGCAGCCGGCAAGGCCCATGCCGCCCAGAGCGAACGAGGCCGCCATCAGCTTCATGAAATGCCGGCGGTCGACGCCCTCCATGCTGGACGCGCCCTCGGGGAACTCGCGGGCCAGGTGCTCGCGGAATCCGGGCGTGTCCGCCAGCTCGTCGAGGCTGCGCCAGTATTTCGGACCGGCGAGCCCGGGCTGGGCGGGAGCGCCGTTCGACAAGCTCAGGCCAGGGGGATGGGCAAATTTGCGTTTCATCAGCGATGGCAGCCGGAACAGCTGGTCGGCGGGTTGACCTTCCAGTCATGGATGTAGCCCTCCGCCTGGGCGCGCTTGCCCTGCTCGGCGAGCGACAGGGAATCGAGGTTGTAGACCTCGCCCGGCTCGCGGATGCGCGCGGCGGGATCGCGATGGCAGTCGAGGCACCAGCTCATGCTGTGCGGCTTGGTCTGGGAGACGGTGACCATCTCGTTCACCTTGCCGTGGCACTCGACGCAGCTGACGCCGCGGTTCACGTGGACGGAGTGGTTGAAATAGACGTAGTCAGGATTCCGGTGGATCCTCACCCACGGCACCGGCTGCCCCGTCTCATAGCTCTGGCGCACCACCTCGAGCAGCGGGCTCGCCGGCTTGACGATGCTGTGGCAGTTCATGCACGTCTGTGCCGCCGGCACGCTCGAGGTGGCGGATTTCTCCACCGCGGCGTGGCAGTAGCGGCAGTCCATGCCGAGCTGGCCGGCGTGCAGGCTGTGGTCGAACGGGACGGGCTGCACCGGCTGGTAGCCGATGCGCAGGTAGGCCGGCGTCGCGTAATAGGTGATGCCCGCCGCCGCCACGCCGCCCAGCACGCCCAGGAAAATCACGATCTGCAGCGGCAGTGCGTTGGCGGATTTGGGGAAAATCTTGGACATGGGCCCGGGGGAGGATGCGTGAATCGCCGGACAGGCGCTCAGCAGCTGCCTGCCTTGCGCGGCACGGCACGCGGTTCAACCCGCAGCACCACCGGGGCGGCGGCCGGCACGGCGGCCGACCGGCCCAGCCAGGCCGGCATGAATCCTCCCGCGACCAGCAGGCCACCCAGCCTGGCGAGGAATGATTTACGCGAACAATTCGGACTCACGGTGTGTGTGCGGTTCAAATTCGCGCCAAGGGAAGTAAGGCGTTTAACCAATGTAAAACAAAATTTCCAAACCGCGCCCCCGCCCCGTGAATATTAGCCCGGTCCGGAAGGCGATTTTATCTCGCTAAACCGAATATTTTCCGGCTGCCGGGTCGCGAAACTTCGCCGTCCCATGGTGGAACCCGTCCTCTCCCATCCGAACCGCCGGAACCCGTTTCAGCTCACAAATTCGCCGTCGCGCATCGGCTTGATCTCGTCACAACGCTGGGCGATGTCCGGATTGTGCGTCACGAGCACGACCGCCTGGCCGTTCTCCTTGGCCAGTTTGGTCAGCAGGTCGAAGATCACGGCGGAATTCTTCACGTCCAGGTTGCCGGTGGGCTCGTCCGCCAGGATGATGGCCGGCTGGTTGGCGAGGGCGCGGGCGATGGCGACGCGCTGCTGCTCGCCGCCGGAAAGCTGGGTGGTCAGGCGGTGGCCCTTGTCGCCGAGGCCGACGTCGGCCAGCAGCCCGCGGCCCCGCTCCAGCATCTGGGCCTCGGTCAGGCGGCCCAGCTTGCGCATGGGCATGATGACGTTGTCCAGCGCCGAGAATTCCTGCATGAGGAAGTGGAACTGGAAGACGAAGCCGATGTGCTCGCACCGGGCGGCCGTGCGGTCGAGGTCGCTGCTGTTGGACATGAGCCGGTCGCTGATCCAGATCGAGCCGTCGTCCGGCTGGTCCAGCAGCCCGAGCAGGTAGAGCGTGGTGCTCTTGCCGCAGCCCGACGGGCCGACGATGGCGGTGACATTCCCCCGGCGGGCCTCGAAGGACACGCCGCGGAGGACATGCACCCGGCCCTCCCCCTGCCCGAGGTAGCGGTGGAGGTTCTCGCAGCGGAGCGCAAGACCGGAGCCGGCTTGGTTGTGCGGGGCGCTCATTGGGAAGTGCCGCGGATGATGTCGCCGGGCTCGAGCCGGGCGGCGCGCCGGGCCGGGATGACGGCCGCGGTCATCACCACGACGGCGGCGCTGGCCGTGGCGACCACATAGTGCATGATGGACCAGTAGACCTGGAACGTCTCCGCCGTGAAGATGCCGGTGATGTGGATGGGCCACTTGGAGACGCCATAGGTCACGAGGACCCCGAGCGTCCACCCGCCGAGCGTGCCGAGCGTGAGCACAATCGCGCCGAGCCAGAGGAAAATCTGCGAGATATCGCGCCGGGAATAGCCCATGGAACGCAGGATGGCGATTTCCTTGGTTTTCTCGATCACGAGCATGGCGAGCGTGTTGAACATGCCCAGGCCGGAGATCAGGATGATGGTCGAGACGGTCAGGGCGGCGGAGATCTGGAGGGCCTTGAAGGCCTGGAGCCAGCTTTCCTCCCGTTCCTGCCAGCTCTGGGCGCCGTGACGGAGCACCTCCTCCATCTGCGCCGCATCCTGGGGAGCGCGGTCGCGGTCGAACAGCGCCACCTGGATGAAGGAGGCGCCGGTGGTCTTCTTCAGGAGCGAGCGCGCCTCGCCGAGATGGAGGTAGATGCGCACCTTGTCGATGTCGCTCACCCCCGTCGTGTAGATGGCCGACACCCGGTAGCGGCGCTGCTCGGTGCCCGCCTGCAGGATCAACGAATCACCCACCGCCAGCCTCAGGCGATCGGCCAGCACCTTGCCCATCAGGACCCCCTGGGGGGTGGTCCGGAATTCATCGAGGCTGCCGCTGCCGCGCTTGACCTGGCTGGCCAGGTCGGAAACCGCCAGATGGGCGTCCAGGTTGATGCCGTAGACCTTGGCCGAGTCATTCTTGAAGGAACTGTCGGCGATCACCGAGCCCTCGACCACGACCGATGAGCCCGAGACATTGCGGAATTCCTTGAGCGCCTTGACGATCAGCTCGGGGTCCTCGACGCCCTGGATGTATTTCCGGCTCTCCCGGTCGGCGGCCACCTCGAATTTCGTCGCGTCGGCACTGTGGCCGCCCGCGGCCATCGCGAAGATGGTGTCCTGGATCTTGTCCTCGATGCGCACCGCGCCGTTGGTGCCGAGGATGACCTTGATGAAGAACTGCTCGAAGCCGCTCGTCTGCGCCTGGGTGACGATGAAGAAACCCACGCCGAAGATGATGCCGGCCAGGCTCATCAGCATGGAGCGCTTGCGGGCCGTCAGGAAACGGAGGGCGATGCGAAGATTGTTGGACACTGCGCGCGGGCCCGGCGGCGGTTAGTTGGGCAAAAGCCGGGCGCGCACCCGGTCGCCCTCGCGAAAACGGTCCTGCTGCTCGACGACCACCTGCTCGCCCGCGGCCAGCCCCTTGACGATCTCGACCTGGTTGAGGCTGTCATAGCCCTTCTCGACCTTGCGCAGTTCCAGGCGGCCGCCCGTTGCGACATAGACGTGCTCGCCGATCAGGGCGCGGCGCGGGATGATCACGGCGTTGGCCCGCTCGGCGATGATGATGCTGACCTCGCCGGTCAGGCCGGGCAGCAGCGTGCGCCCCTCGGGCAGGGCGAGGTCCAGAAAGACGGTGTAGCGCTGGGTGGCCGGATCGGCCGAGGGCAGGATCTTCGTGATGACCGCGTTGTATTGGTCGGCGCCGAAGGTGAGGAAGCGCACGGAGGCCTTCTGCCCCAGCTTGATGGCGGCGAAATTCTCCTCGCTGATCTTCGCCTCGATCGTGCGGCCGACGGCGATGATGGTGGCGATGGGGGAATTGCTCCCGATCAGGTCGCCCACCCGCGCCGTCACCTTCGTGACGATGCCGTCCGAGGTCGCCGTGATGGTCATCTTGGCCTTCTCGCGCTCCTTGGCGCGGAGGCTGTTCAGGTTGGTCTCAAGGATGAGCTTGAGGCTCACCTCTTCGAGCTCCACCCGTTGCTCGAGCTGCTGGAGGAGGCGCTGCTCCTTGTCGAACTCCGCTTGGGAAAAGGTCCCGGTCTTCACCTGTCTTTCCAGGTTGGCGATCGTGTCGCGCTTGTTGAGAAAATCCGCGCGGAGGGTGGAGCCCAGCTCGACCCGGCGCTTGGCCGCCACGATCTCGTTCTTGATGCGCTCGATCTCGAGGTCGACGTCGCCCGTGTCGATCTGCACGAGGATGTCGTTCTTGAACACCCGCTGGCCGACATCGAGCGTGCTCGAGATGACGCGCCCGCCGACCTCGCTCTTCAGCTCGCCGGCATATTCCGCCTTCACCTCGACGGTGCCCGGCACGGTGCGCGTCGCCCGGCCCGTGACCGCGACCGAGACGAAAGCCACCGGGCGCAGGGCGTAGGCGATGCCCCACCCGATGGCCGCGATGACCACGGCCGCCACGATCAGGCGGACCGGCCAGTTGGGGGATTTCTTCTGGTCGCTCATTGGTCGGCGAGGTTGGCCAGCACCGGATCCTCCATGATGGTGCCGAGGAATTCGCCCGTCCTCCAGAGGTAGTCCAGGCGGGCAGTGTAGGCGTTGTGCTGGGCGTCGAACAGGTGCAACCGGAACTGGCTCACATCCGCCTCGGATTTGGTGCCGCGCTGGAAATCCTCCTGCACCGTCTTGAGCGAGCCCTCGCTGTTGACCAACAGGCGGTCGGCGATGGACATGTTGCGCGCCGAAAAGCCCGCGTGCGTCGCCTGGTTCTGGGCCTGCTCGGCCAGCCGCTCGGTCAGCTGCTTGTAATCGTTTTCCATCTGGCGGCGCCGGGCCAGGGAATTGCGCACCGCGGCCCCCGTGGCGAAGCCGTCAAAAATGTTCCAGTAGACCGAGACGCCCGCGTAGACCGAGGTCAGCGAGTAGCTGTCGATGGTGCCGTAGAGGTTGTTTTGCTGGTCCTGGCTGACGCCCACCACCGCATTCATCTTCGGCCGCAGGCGGGTCTTGGTGTTGGCGTAATTCAGGCTCTCGACCTCGAGCTGGCGCCGGAGCGTGGCCGCTTCCGTGGAAGGGGGATCCTTCTGGGAGAGGAATCCGGCCAGCAGGCGCTCGAACGAACCCGCCGGGTGGACCGCCACCGGGATGGAGTCCGGGATCGCGTCGTCCCCCAGGGCGCTCATGCCGGCAAGACGGGCGAAGGACTCCTTGGCCACCTGGTAATCGAACTCCGTCTGCTCCATGGCGATCTGCGCCCTTTCCGCCGACAGGCGGATGCCGGAGATATCGGCGTCGGAGATGACCTTCTTGGCCCAGCGCTCCTCCTGCTGTTTCAGCTGATTGTTGGTGAATTCGAGGAAAAAGCGGGCGCGCTTGACCCCGAGCTTCTGCACGATGAGCCGCAGGTAGGCGGTGCGCAATTCCTGGGCCAGCAGGCGGTAGCCATCGCGATACTGCCCCTGGGAGATCATTTGCTGGATCTCGCCCACGCGCGCGATGTTCCGGCGCTCATTCCAATGGAACAGCGGCTGGGTCAGGGTGGCGGAATAGGGCGTCTTGGTGACCCGGTAGGAATTCGCAGAGGAGCTCTGATCGGTGTAAATGTAGGAGGAGCGGTCGTCCGACTTGTAGTAACTGACGCTGGCACTGAAGCTGGGCAGCAGGGCGGCGCGGGCCGCAATGCGGCTGTTTTCCGCAATCTCGAGATCCAGCGCGCGGTTGAGCATCCGGGGGGACTGCTGCACGGCCTGCTGCAGGATGGCACCCAGCTGCGGGAAGGACTGCTCAGGCAGAACCAGTTCATTCACAGCCGCATCCGCCGCCCGGAGATTTGCAACCAGCAGCGGCAACGTGAGGAACAATCTGAGGATTTTCATGGTAGGTAGAAGAGGAGGCAAAATGGACAGGTCGCCGTAAAGCCTGTGCCTTGGCAACCAGTAAATTTATGCGATTCCCTCTGAACGGAAGGCGGACTCCACCGGCGAAATTGTCATGGGAAAGACCACCTGCGTATCTTGACCAACCATTGAGAAGGTTTCCGCGAATCACGCGAATTGAAGCGAATCCCTGAGGTGACCAGGTGATTCCTTCTAGTTTGCATTGCCATCATCATTCGTGACTGCCCGTAGCACCGGCTTAACCAGTTAGCCGGGTTCTGCCCTGCGCTGATCGAAGGGCAGCCGGTGAAGTCCTGCGGCAGGAAAGCCGCAGCCAGCCGATCAGGTTCCTGCAACTTCGCATCCCCACCTTCACTCTCGTGGCCAGCCCCGGCGTAAGCTCTGTTGCCGTGACAATGGCTGCATAGTGAGAGTTGAGGGTTGAACGTCGGACCCCGAGAGTTCAGTCGTTTCCTATGTTACGTCGTCTCCTCCCTTTTGCCGCCGATTTATGGACGCACCGCGAACTGCTCTGGCAGTTCACCCTGCGCAACGTGGAGCTGCGCCATAAAGGCAGCCACCTCGGCCTCATCTGGTCATTTCTCAGTCCATTAATGATGCTGGGGCTCTACGTGTTTGTTTTCGGTTATATTTTCGGTGGATCCTTTGGCATATTGCCTGACGAAACCCGGATCGACTATGGACTGGGTATTTTCTTCGGCCTGACCCTGTTCCATTTCGTGGCCGAAGTGCTGGGGCTTTCCCCGGGGATCATCGTGAGCAACCCGAACTTCGTGAAGAAGGTGGTCTTCCCCCTCGAGATTCTGCCCGCCGCCAACGTGTTGGGGGCCGTCTTTCACATGATGATCAGCCTCGGGCTCCTGGTGGTGGGTATACTGCTCTTCGGGCCTGGTTTGACGATTTCGGCGCTCTGGCTGCCGGTGATCCTCATTCCCGTCATCCTCCTGGCCCTCGGCATCAGCTGGATTTTCGCAGCCCTGGGCGTCTTCTTCCGGGACGTGGGACAGCTCATGCAGTTCATCACCATGGCGTTGATGTTCGCCAGCGCGGTCTTCTATTCCGCCCAGAAAATTCCTGCACCGGCCTGGCATTACATGCGTTTGAATCCAGTGCTTTTGGCCATCGAATTGTCGCGCGACGCCGCGCTCTGGGGCCGACCGATCAATTCCAATCACCTAGCCTACCTTTATGCTGTCAGCCTTGGCGCATGTTATATCGGGCATGCGGCCTTTCGCAAAATGAAACCGGCCTTCGCCGACGTGCTCTGATTCCAGTCCCCTCCTTTGACTCGCTCCTTCACCTGTGGTTGCTGGAGTGATTTTTTAGCGGCCTCACCGGCCGTAGCCGACCCGCTCCGGGGCCAAACAAAGCTCTTGAGCTAAAAGCCTTTCCTCCTTCCAAGTAGCGGTGAATATTAACATGCTAACACCGCGCGCATTCATCACGGGTATTACCGGACAGGACGGCTCGTATCTCGCAGAACTGCTGCTGGAGAAGGAGTACGAGGTGCACGGATTGGTTCATCGTCCTGACGCATTACCCGCCAGCAATATACGACATTTGGTAGCGGATGCCAAGGTGTTGAACAAAAGACTGTTCCTGCATAATGGTGCCTTCGAGGATGCGACTCACCTACGACGCATCATTGGCCGGGCAAAACCCAATGAATTTTACCATCTGGCTGGTCAATCGAGCCCAAGACTGAGCCTTGAACTACCCGAAAGCACCGTGGACAGCATCGGCATGGCCACGCTCCGCCTGTTGGAAATCCTGCGTGACCTCCCCGAGCCGACGAAATTTCTATACGCCTCCAGCAGCGAGGTTTTCGGCTCCCCCCCCCACTCGCCCCAGGATGAGCTGACCCCGCTGAATCCTACCACGCCTTACGGCGCGGCCAAGGCCTTCTCCGAGCATATGGGACGCATCTACCGGATCGCCTACCAATTGCCCAGTTGCTCCGCCATTCTCTATAATCATGAGTCCCCCCGCCGGGGAGGCGGTTTTGTCACCATGAAAATCGCGCGCGCCGCCGCGCGGATTAAGAAGGGTCTGCAGCAGGAGCTGGTGCTCGGAAGCCTGGAAGGACGGCGCGACTGGGGCTGGGCACCCGATTATGTCCGGGGCATGTGGTTGATGCTTCAGCAGCAGAACGTGGATGACTTTGTCCTCGCTACCGGTGAATTGCACAGCGTGGAGCAGTTGGTGGCCCGCGCCTTTGAGTGCGTCGGCCTGAAATGGCGCGATCATGTGCGGCAGGACGCAGCCCTGCTCACCACCGTGGAGCCCGTCGCCCCCTGCGGCAATTCCAGCAAGGCCAAGCGGCTCCTTGGCTGGCAGAATACCGTGCCGTTTGAGGAAATGGTCGAACGGCTCGTGACTTCCGAACTCGGCATACTTTCATGAAAAAAGCCTTTGTGACAGGCATCACAGGTCAGGATGGATCCTACCTCACGGAACTGCTCTTGGAAAAGGGCTATGAAGTGCACGGATTGGTCCGGCGCGTGAGCACGATAAACCGCTCCCGCATCGACCACCTGCAATCCTACGAACAGGGGCAGAACCAGCGGCTGTTCCTTCATTACGGCGATCTCGCCGACAGTGTCTCGCTGGTAAAGCTCCTTTACCATCTGCAGCCCGACGAGATCTACAACCTCGCGGCCCAGAGCCATGTGCGTGTGAGCTTTGATATTCCCGAGTACACCGCGGACATCACGGGGGTGGGCGCGGCCCGCATCCTGGAAGCGATCATCGAATCGGGTATCGGCAAGAAAGTGCGCTATTACCAGGCCTCATCATCCGAGATGTTTGGCAAAGTCCACGAAATCCCGCAGCGCGAAACCACCCCGCTTCATCCGCGCTCGCCTTACGGCTGCGCCAAGGTTTTTGCCCATTGGCTGACCATCAATTACCGTGAATCCTACAATCTTTTCGCATGCAGCGGCATTCTCTTCAACCACGAGTCCCCCCGCCGAGGCGAGAGCTTCGTCACCCGAAAGATCTCCCTCGCAGCGGCCCGGATCAAGAAGGGACGGCAAAAGGAGCTGGTTCTCGGCAATCTGGATTCCAAGCGCGATTGGGGGTATGCGAAGGAGTATGTCGAGGGCATGTGGCTGATGCTCCAGCAGGACAAGCCTGACGACTACGTCCTTGCGACCAACGAGACCCACACCATCGGCGCATTTCTCGATGCTGCCTTCGGCCGGCTGAACCTCGACTGGCACGACCATGTGAAGTTCGACGAGAAATTCCTGCGACCCGCCGAGGTGGACCTGCTCATCGGGGACTACTCGAAAGCCAAGCAGTTGCTTGGCTGGGAACCCAAAACCCGCATGAAGGTCCTGGCCGAGCTGATGGTGGATGCCGACCTCGCGTTGCTTGAGAAATAATTCCCTATAACTGCGATCGCCCCTCATCCATGTCCGCAGATCTAGCGATATCCGTAGAAAACATCGGTAAGGCCTATCGGATCTGGGAGAGTCCGACCGCGCGCCTGACCTCACCACTTATGGAGGGTGCTGCCCGGTTACTCCCTGGTGCGCCAGCGCAATGGCTCATGAGCAAAGCAGGAAGGAGCTACCGCGACTTCTGGGCGTTGCAAGCCGTCTCCTTCACTGTCTGTGCTGGTGAAAGCGTGGGCATAGTTGGGCGCAATGGCTCGGGTAAATCCACCCTCCTGCAGATCATTGCCGGGACCATGCAATCCACTCAGGGTTCGGTTCAGGTCACCGGACGGGTCGCAGCCTTGCTCGAACTCGGAAGTGGATTCAATCCAGAGTTTACAGGGCGGGAGAATATCTTCTTGAGCGGGGCGATTTACGGCCTCGGCAAGGATGAAATGGCCCGGCGCTTTGATGACATCGCCGCCTTTGCCGAGATCGGCGACTTTATCGAACAGCCGATCAAGACCTATTCCAGTGGCATGCAGTTGCGATTGGCCTTCGCCGTCGCCACTGCGTTGAAGCCAGACATACTGATCGTGGATGAGGCCTTATCAGTGGGTGATGCCTATTTTCAGGCGAAATGCCACGAGCGGATTGCCGACTACAAGAAAAACGGCATGGCGCTCCTGCTTGTTACCCATGCCACCGAGCATCTTGTCCGGCAATGTGACCGCGCCTTGTTCCTCCGGGACGGCCTGCTGGAGAAGGATGGGGATCCCCGGGAAGTGACCAATCTTTATCTCGATGACCTTTTTGGGAAGCGAAAGCCGACCGGATCGAACCCCAGACCCGGCGCAAGCTGGGCGATGATGACCGACGACCAGGATGTCTTCCACACACGCCCAGGCTACCGCAAGGAAGAACACCGCTGGGGTCATGGTGGCGCGCAGATCCTGGACTATCTTGTGACCGTAAATGGCGAAGATTACCCACCTCAGATCGAAAGCCTGGCCCTGGCCGAATTTTATTTCAAGGTACGCTTTGATCACGCGGCATCCGCTATTGTGCCTGGATTTCTCATCAAGACGCTAGAAGGAATCATCCTTTACGGCACCAACTCCTTCCATGCCTCTCGCGGGGCGAAAACCATCTCGGTCGTAAAAGGCGAGATCTTGCTTTTCAAGTTCTCGCTGCCGGCAGCGCTCAATATCGGTCACTATCTGGTTTCTTTCGGGGTCTCCACCGGCGACCCGGTGAGTCAACTGACTCCGCTTGATCGTCGTTACGATTCCCTCCTCATCTGCGTATCCCGCGAAATGCCGTTTTGGGGAATTACCGACCTGCAAGCTGCCTTTGAAGTAGTCGCACGACGATAAAATGCCGCACTCGCCAACAGTGAAACAGCTCGTCGCGGGTCTACCCGAAGTTTATCAACCGATATTCCGGCATCCGGCACTGTCCCGGAATGCCGCCCGTTCCTGCCTGGACCGCCTTGCTCATATTCGCCAGGCATGCGCCGCCTTTTCAAAGTGCCTGGGGCGTCCCATCCGGGTACTGGATATCGGCTGCGCCCAAGGGTTTTTCTCGCTTCATCTTGCTGAAGCCGGTGCGGAGGTGGTTGGCATCGACATTCTCGAGACGAATGTCCGCCTGTGCAATGCCTTGCGTGGAAAGATCCCGAAAAGCAACGTGATGTTCAAGGCGATAGGGATTGAGGAATTCCTGCCGGAAATTGCGCCCGGGCGATTCGACATGTTTCTCGGTCTCAGTGTCTTTCACCATCTATGCAGCTCGAGGGGTTTCGACCGGACGAAGGCGATTGTTTCCACCCTGGCAGAGCGCATTTCGGTCGGCGTCTTCGAGCTGGCTTCGGCAGGGGAACCTCTGCCCTGGGCCCAATCACTGCCGGCCAACGAACTGTCGGTACTAAGCGCATTTTCGTTCAGGCACACCTTGGATCGTATCCCAACCCATTTGTCCGCTGTCAAGCGACCCCTCGTTGTGGCCAGCTCGGAATTTTGGCTACTGGGCGATGGCTGCGGACGGATCGAGGATTCCATGACTGAATCCCACCAATTCGCCCGAGGTACGCATGAGCAATCCCGCCGCTACTTCCGCGGAAACGGGCTTTTTATCAAACAATTCTCGTTGGAGGGCAGCCGCGGCGACATCAACCGGCTGGAACTCACCCACGAGGCCGAGTTCCTGCGCTCCCCTCCCGCGGGTTTTGTTCCCGCCCCAAAATTGCACTCCTGGAATCTTGGTCCACATGAAGGCTGGCTTGTCCGGGAGGAAATTTCCGGCCAGCTTCTCTCGGAGATTCAAGCCCGGGGAGTGGGATATGATGCACTGCGTATTATCCGGGATGTTCTTGTTCAACTCGCCGCAATGGAAGCCGTTGGTCTGTATCACAATGACATTCGCATATGGAACACCCTAATCCTCGAAAATGGCGGCGCCACGCTGATCGATTACGGAGCAATTTCCTCCGACCCGGTGGACTGTATTTTCCGGGAACACCCAGTTTTGTCATTCTTCGCCTACATCGAGGAAATCGCTTCCGGATCGCTCACGCAAAATCCCCTCCTTCGTTTTCCCTACACCCTCCCTTCCCGGCTCGATCTCAAGCATGGTCACTGGGTAGATCGAATCTGGAAATATCCCGTGAAAGAGTGGAGCTACGGGCTGTTCCTCGAAAAGTTGTTGGAAGCGGAAAAAGCAAAGGGCCCTGAGCGCATCTCTGCCCTGTCCAGCTCGGCCAAGGTGGATTATCTGGAGCGCTACGTCGCCTTCCATGCTGCCCGCTTGGCGACGGTTTCAGCCGCTCTGGATGTCGCGGCATCGGACCAAACCAACCGCGGGAAAATCATTGAATCTCAAGAAGCCGAACTCGCTGATCGCGCCCAGCAAATCTCGCGGTTGACCGAATGGGTTCAACAGCACGAGGCCGAATCCGCCGACCGCGCCCGACAAATTGACCGGCTGACCAAATTGGTTCAACAGCACGAGGCCGAATCCGCCGACCGCGCCCGGCAAATTGACCGGCTGACCAAATTGGTTCAACAGCACGAGGCCGAATCCGCCGACCGCGGCCGGCAGGTTGAGCAGCTTACCGCCGCCCTGAAAACCGCAC